>JBNKKC010000062.1:0-17287 GCA_050291625.1 Desulfobacteraceae bacterium | reverse complement strand
ACCCGTGATAAAAAACGGTTATGAAGAAGGAGCCTATTATAAAAAATTTCGGTAAAAGACTGGCCAAGTATAGGAAGGCAAACGGCTTGACTCAAGCGCAGCTTGGTGGGCTGGTTGGCGTGTCTCAACGAGTCATCGCTTATTACGAAGGCGAGACCAAATATCCTCCGGCACATTTGATAGCGCCGCTGTCTAAGGCGCTGAACATGTCTGCCGACGAGTTGTTAGGCATCAAAGACAACAAAGCACCCCTTGACCCCAGGCTTGCCGCCCTGTGGCGCAGGCTCAAGGTGCTGGAGACCTTTTCAGACAAAGACAGAAAGGCCGTTTTGCAATACGTGGATGTGATTGCAGAGAAGAACAAGGCCCAACAAGTGGTCGAGAAGTAAACAATAAGCGGTGGCCGCCGCTCAAGGCCTTCAGAGTAAAGGGCCTGTCATGGCCCTTGACATCTTCTGACATAATCCAACCTCACTTATCGGACAGTGCTTCTATTTTTAGCCCTTAAAGGTGGCACCATCCGATAAGTCGGATTATGTCATCAGCAGGGCAAGGGCCACGCCAGGCCCGCCACCTTCGGCGCTTTGTCCGGGCGCTGGTGCTGTCCGGCGGCCGTGGTCGGCGGCGGCGTCTTTATTTTATGCCCGCCCATCCACCCTTTAAGGATCGGACCTGTTTTGGTATCCGGGCCGCTGCCGCGGCCCGGATGTTCCTATCCAATCGGGTAGGATTCCTTTTTTTCTTTTAACGGCAAGGGGATCATCTGTGGCGGTTGTTCAATGCGCAGGCATCAGGGGGGATGTCTCTTTGGCAACGCCTTTGTTTGCGCAGCTTTTGCAAACGGCCGCTAAAAATAAAAAAGCCTGCGCACCGGCAACGGCCGAACGTAAGCTATAAACGGGTTCACCAAAATTGCAAAAGATGTGCAAACAAAGGTGGCGGGGAGTTGGTTGGGGGGCGGGAGGTAGATGATGCGCATATGGGTGCGCTCCTTCTCGTTGCGGGGGGCGGATAAACAAGTGATGCGGTCGAACACACCCACGGCAGAGGCCGGCGCAGGCCGTGCCCGTTCCACCTGTCCTGCACGGGATGTGACGGCCGGGTAAAAAGCCGCTGCCGACCGCATCCGTACCCCATAGCCCATGGGCGGCCGCAACGATGGGGAGAGGCTTTTTTGGGCTCGGGCAAAAAAGTCAAAAAATTCGTGAGCCTATAATCAGGCCCATCCATCCTTTTAAGCGAACGATTTTTTGAGTTTTTTCGAGGTAGGAACATACAATAGATCCTTTTCCTTTCTACATCGAAAAAACCCTTTCCCCCTCCTCATCTGCTCCACCCTCAGTTCAACACTCCAACAAAAAAAACGGCGATTCATGAAGAATTCAATCTTCTTAAACCGCCGTCCGTTATGACTTTACAGACCAAATTAACTATTCAAGGTTTGTCCCCATCCTCTTTATTCTTCTTCCTCTAATGTCCCTAACAAAACGTCGATATCGTATGTCTTCAAGATACTACTTATCCTTTCCAGTGCATCATCAACGGAGATTCGTCCTGCATTTAAAACATTTGATGAATTAGTTTTATCGCTCAAGTAGACAAGATCAGCCACAGTTGTTTGGATATCTTTGTGCAGGCTAATAATATTCGAATATTTATTAAAAAGCATAATTGTCAGATCATTTGCTTCGTGTCCATCCAAAGCGTTATAGTAATAGAAATTATTATATTGCTGCAAAAAATCTTCAATGCTGATTTCTCCTAAAGCAACTTTTTTAACAAGTTGAGTACCTTCAAATAAAATTGTTTTTAGAACAGTCTCTTTCATTTTTTATATGCCTTATTCTACTAGTGTACTGGTAACCATGGTGTTCCATCTGGATTTGTTACCCCTGGCACATGACCATGTGGTTGCTGTGCTCTTGGGTCAGGATGACCAGCAGGATTGTGTCCACCATCTTTTCGGACTCCCGTAGGAGCACCATTAGCATCTCTTCCCTGAATATATTCACCATCTGGAGAACCCGTAATTCCCCCGCCAGGTGGAGTAGGTATCGCATTTCCTTGCGGGTCAACATAGATGGTGCCACCATCACAAGGCTCTTCTTTCTCCGACTTTAAGAAAGGTTTCCTGATTTGCTCTACTAAAAAATCAAGGATTCTATTTACGTCTCTTACAAATGCATCGTTCTCAGGAGTACCGGGATAAAACACCGGCGGTAGTATTGGCGGGAACCCTGGAACTTTAGGAACAGAAGGCGTAAAGCCCTGCAATCCGTAAGGATCAATCCAATTCACCGGATTATTTTGGACAAACCCATAAAGATTGATCCCACCAGCTTCCTGCAACGGGTCCCGCGTCAACCACCGCCCCGTCACAGGCTGATAAGACCGATACCCATAATAGGATAGCCCCGTCCCTTCAAAATACCGCTTGGTAGAGAACATAAACGGCTGCTCATAGCTGCCGGCCTTGGCAAGTAGCTTGCCAAATGCATCATAACGGTAGGATGCCACAGGCTGAGCCGCGGCGTCAAGCACCGCAGACACATTACCCTTACCATCATAGAGATATTGATAATGCTGGCCTCCCTCAGCCACAGCCAGCAAACCCCCAATACCGCCGCCCATGTTCAGTCCCCAGGTATAGGCCCGCTGTACCGTATTGGATCCATCGCGATCCTGCAACGGCAGATAACCACTTCGGACAATACGCAAATCCGCCGTTTTGACCTGATTCACATAAGTCTGCACCCGGGCCAAAAAGTCGTTGTAGTAATAGCTGAACACCAACCGACGGAGCTCACTGCTTTGACTGTCAGTGTATTCGATGCTCTTTAACCGGTTTTCGGCGTCATAGTCGGCTGTAAAGGACTCCCCACTTGGCGTATAGCCCTGGACCAGGTTGCCGTCGGCATCGTAGACCAGACTCTTCGCAGGATTGGTCTTATCCAGCAGCTGATTGACCTGGTTATAGTTGTATGTCTGAAGGCTTTCGGCCAAGGCGGTCAAGGCCTGAGCCGTTTCAACGGTTTCATTGGCGATCATATCCCGCGAATCATGGGTATAGGCGTAGCGGTCGATGACGGCTCCGCCTCCCGTGCGGTTGGCAATCTCGTTCAGCTGGTTAATGCTATTGTAGCTGTAACTGGTGGTACTGCCGTTGGGACGGGTGAGCGACTGCACTAGAGGGTTGACCCCGGTGTAGCCGTACGTATGGGTCTGATCCCCGCTGGTGATGGTGGTCAGCCGATTCAGGGTATCGTACACATAACTGGTGGCCGGAGCACCCTGGGCGCTGACACTCGCAACGCGGTCCAGGCGGTCGTAGGTGTATGTAATCGTGTCATCCTGCCATGGCCCGTCCAGCGACTTAAGACTCGAATTCAGATAGTAGGCAAAATCGTGGATGCCCACGCCATCGGTAATCGTATCGATTCGGCTGTACGCATCATAGGCAATCGCAACATCCGGCGTGCTGTCCGAATAATCCACCGACACCAGGTCGCCCATTGGGTCGTAGCCGTAGTCGGTGGCAATGCGACGGGCGTTGACCCGTCGACGCACCCGGTCGGCATTGTCGTACTCGTAGGTGACCTCGCGGTCGTCGGCGAAGATCTTGCGCACCATTCGGCCGGCAAGATCGTATGCAAAACGCGTCGTGTTGTTCTTGGCGTCGGTCAATGCAATCAAGTTGCCGTTGATATCATAATCGAATGAGAGCACCTCCTGGCCCGGTTTGGTGATCTTCACCAGCCGCCTTCGCGAGTCGAAATCATAATAGGTCGTGCGCCCGGAGCGGTCGGTGATGCTGTCGGTCAACCAGGGACAGCAGCCCGAGTAAGCGTATTCAATAAACTTGTCATCGGCAAAGGTAATGCGCGTGGGCCGGTTCAGATTGTCATAGGCATACCCGGTCACATGACCTGTGGCGTCTGCATGGGTGCTCACCCGGCCGACATTATCATAGGTAAATGCAGCCACTTGCTGACCGTCGCGGATGATGGTGTGAAGCCGACTGTCCGAATTATAATTCAAACTGGTCAGGATTTGGTCCGGATCGGTGATGGACGTCAGCTGACCGTTGCCGTTGTATGCCAAAACAGTCTCTTTGACCCCCAGTCCGGTGGGATCATCACCGGTAACGGCCGTCTGCTCCCGCACATCGCGAATCGTCGTCAAATCACGATTGGTGTTATATTCAAACTCGATATTACCCAGGTCGTTGGAAATGGACGCGACATCCAGATCGTTGGCGGCATAGGTATAAGTCGTCACCCGGTTCTTCGGATCGGTCACCGTAGCGATCCGGCCCTTATCGTTGTATGCAAATTGAAAAGTGTTGCTGGAGCCATTTATCACCCTGACAACGTTCTGAGTGGCGGAATCGTAATAGTAGGTAGCCGCAGTATGACCCTCCGGGCTCACAATTTGGCTGACCTGCTCTCGATACCCCTTGGCAGTGGTGCAATAGTAGTACAGGGTTTTCGGCACCTCGCTGGCATAGTTGTTGCGGTGTTCGTCAATGTACTCCATGTAGTGTTCGGGAGCCACATGCCATCCGTAACCGTACTTGCCGCAGTAGTAAAACTCCTCTTTGGCGCCGTCCGGGTGGGTGACCGTCGTACGGTAATTGGTTCTCATCTCCCCGCCTGGAGCCGGATAGGCCTTGATAAGTCCCGGTGGAATGCTATCAAATGAGCGTCGGCCCAGCTCTATATCAAACTTGGTCTCGCCCCGGCTGTTGCGAATGGCCGAAAGCTTGATTTCCTGCATGGGATTACCAAATAGGCTGAACAAATTATCATAATCGAATTCCGTCCAATACCCGTTCATGTCGGTGATCTTGGTCAGGCAAAGGTCTTCGTTATACTCGAAGGTGGCAAATCGCCCGAACGGGTCATCGATCCGCTCGATCAGGCCGTCGCTATTATATGTGAACGTGGTCTCGCGCCCTTGGGCATCGATGATGCGTGTGGGACGCATGCCATCGTGCTCAAATGTCAGCTGGTTGCCATGGCGGTCTGTGATTTTGGCGATCCGAGAAAAATTAGTTCGCCATAACGTTTGGTCGTTGAAAACAACATGGCCGATGTTTACCCTCTCATAATCGACAACATCACCATCAGTCATACTTAGCTGGTAATGCATATCGTCTATTTTATGGAGTCTCCCGTAAAACTGGCTAAAGGTATCCTTAATGGGGATGTCGACTGGACCCGCAGTGTATTCAGCGTTATAAAATTCAACCACCCGGCTATCTGGAAGATAAATCTTAGCCCAATCCAACGGAATCGGAATATACACGCCATCGGCATTAGCCTCGGCCACGCGGAAGAGAAATGCACTGGCAGCTAGCGCTCGTTGTATCGATTCAAATAATGGGCTGTCATTAAACATTGCCACAGGTTCCGGCGGTGGAAATATTGGTTCTCTTTCTTGATTTTCAACCGCAAATCGCGAAGCAAAGCCATAATTAAAGTGCCACATCCGGCCGAACAGTCCGATCCAATAGGGATTCTCTTGAGAGTTGTAATGCAGCCGGATGTTCACTGCCGGCCCCACGGCCGGTTCGTACCATAGCGGGGTATCGGTCACATACAGATTTGTATTGATCATGTTGACCGACCATCGCGGGGCGCCCTGCGGCGGACACGTCATCGGCGGAACCATGGCATTTTGTTGATTACCGTTTTCGCCTTCACCGGAAGCGGCGCCGGTATTCTGATCCGAACCCCATACAGGCACGACGGCTAGCATGAAGACGAAAACAACCAGGATTGCCAGCTGGAAAAATGATTTGATTCGGGCCATGCTCCCCCCATCGTTTATCGGTTTTTTCAGGGTTATCGTATGTGTTGCGGCCATCGAGTACCTCGTACATGGCGAGTGTGCGTTCATCCGTAGGATTAAAGGCTTCATTCTTATTTTTCCCTTTTCGGTCTCAGCTAAGAGCTACCGTGTGGTGTACAGCCGAATCATCGGCAACTACTTTTTGATAAACGGCAGGCTCATGGCCCCCACATGATCCTCAAAATCCCGTAAATTGACCGTCAGCGTATGACGCCCGGGTGAGAGCCCCTTGGTGCTCAACTGAACCACGCCCGGCAATTTATGCGCCTTGGTCTCACCTTGAAACACACCATCCACAAACAGGTAGACCTCGCTGAACATGCTTTCCAAAATGCCGGCCCGTTCGGCATCGACCGTAGTGACAGACACACGGACGATTCCCCCAAAAACATCCATCCCCTTTTCAGAACCGGAGACGCCGCTGAGAAGCTCGACAGAGATCTCGGGATCCCGGCAGATATGACGGGGATGCAACGAGTGAATGTACACATCGTTGCCCGTGGGCGGATGCACGGCCGCATACGCCTGGTTCGGCAAAGCCTCATAAGTCGTGGCCGATGAACCGCTCACCAGAAAGGTATTGGGCGGCAAAGCGATGGTATCGAAGATAATCGTGAACTTTTCCCGGTCATGCACTTTGGCCACTCCTTGCAGGTCCATACCGTCCCATGGTTCGGCGTGCGCGCCGGCACTGCGCGGCTCCCAAAGAAGCAAGGTGCCGTATGACGGCCCCCCCTCACGCTCGCCGACCCGCACCAGGCACAGGGCCGCCCTGTCCAGACGGTACGTGATCCGCCGGGCATCGGCATCGTATTCGAGATCCTGCACCGTCATCCGGCCGCCCCAGCGCACGGCCGAGGGATCGTAAAACTCCACGCCCTTGCTCCGGCTGTTGAGTCGGATCATGGGAAAGTAGGCGCCGTTGGGCACCGGCCGTCCCTCATCATCAAGACCGTCCCAGGATGCCGTGTGGGTCCCAATGCCCTTGGCCTCCTGGTTGAGCAGATGCCGCACGACAAAACCATCCATGTGACAGATCATCAAATCGACCGTGCCGCCGGATAGAATCCGCCAGGAGACCGCAGCGCTCTGGTTGCCCGAAAGATCCACAAAGGCGCTTTCCACCTTGACGTGGGTGAGGTACTGGTTCTGATATCCCAAGGCCTCACAGCAAAAGGCCGCGACAAACACGGCGACCATGGTCAGCGATTTCCAAATAGCGTGTCTTCTCATGCCGTCATCCTTTGGTCGGTTTAAGCCCTGCGACGGGCTTGTGTTTCATCGGAAAGTGGTTGGGTTGCATCCAACTCAGCCGATTGCAATTCATTCCCGGAGGTCGCATCAGAAGCAATGATCTTCTCGATCCGCCCCGACCGCATATAGGCGATGCGGTCGGCCAGGTACACTGCCTCCTGCAGGTCGTGCGTGACAAATACGGTACTCATGTCATTTGTTCGGATCAATCGGCTTATATCGCGCAGCAGCAATGATCGCAGATGAGAATCCAAGCTGGACAACGGCTCATCCAACAGCAAAATATCCGGATCCACCACCAAAGCCCGGGCCAGGGCCAGCCGCTGACGCTGGCCGCCGGACAGCTGGTGCGGAAACGATTCGGCCCGGTGCTCCAGCCGCATCGTTTCCAGCATGCGCTCCACCTTCTCCTGGATCACAGCCTTGCCCTTAACGCGCCCCTTCAGCACGAATCGGAGGTGCTGCGCCGCATTCATATGCGGCCATAAGGCCAAATCCTGAAACACCATGCTCAGGTTGCGCGCATGCGGGGGCAATTGTCTCCTGGGCGTGCTCACCTGCCGTCCATTGATGACAATGGCTCCTCGATCGGGCTGTTCAAAGCCGGCGATCAGCCTCAAGGTGGTCGTCTTTCCGCATCCTGAGGGGCCGAACAGGGCCAGGCATTCGCCACGGGCGATCTCAAAGGATACATCCTGCAGGGCAAACCCCGAAGCGATCTGTTTGTGTAGTTGTCGAATCTGAATCATAAGCTCTCTTCAATCATCGCATTCGGTTCATCGCATCAGCAGCCGCGTCGTCGCATGGCCGGATCAAATCGCGCCAGCAGCCATGCGCCGGCGGCGGCAACCAGCAAGTTGAGCACCACCAACAGTATGGACAGGGCGGCCACCATCTGGTTGGCGCCGTAATGCATCAGGGTATAGATTTTCAGAGAAATGGTGCCCATGCCCGCCGGCACGACCATCAACGTGGCGCCCAGCTCACCCATACAAAGAATAAAGGCCAGACACCACCCGGCGATGATGCCGGGCATGCTCAACGGCATTTCGATTTTGAGCATGCGATCGAACCATCGCCGCTGATAGAGCACGGCCGCATCGCGCATGGCCGGCCCGATTTGCTGCATACCGGCCATGACCGCCCGCAACGAAAAGGGAACAAACCGGGCCGCATACACCAGCACCAAAATAGCAGCGCTGGTATAAACCAGTTGAGTGGCCGGCCGGTTCCACACATAGATCATGCCGATCCCCATGACCGTCGCCGGCAAGGCCAGGGGCGCGAAGCAAAACAAATCAAGCCCGGCGTTCCATTTCCCTTTATGGTTTGCCAGCGTCCCGCCGAGCAGGTAGGCCAGCACCGCAATCGCTGTGGCCGAAACGATGGAGAGCAGCGTGGTGTCAAGGACCTCCCGGGCCGCGCTCTTCCACACCACGCCAAATATGGCGACCGCCTTGGTCTGAATGGCCAACACCACAAGAGGCAGCATGATGGAGACGCCCGCCACAATACACATGCTCGCTAACACCGGCCCGTGCAATTGGCCCAACTCGATCGTATCCGGACGAGACCGGCCGGTATCCATAACCACATAGCTTCGACCGCGCATCCAGAAACGCTGGATCGCGAGCATGCCCAGCGCGAGCCCAATCACCGGCACACTCAGGGCGGTGGCCGCAGCCTCGTTGTAAAAGGCGCTGAATTGGGCAAAAATCTCCACCGGATAGGTGTGCACCCGCAACAGAGAGGCAACGCCATAATTGAAAAAGGCGAAGATGAAGACAAAGACGCTCCCCGATAAGATATGCGGCAAAAGCAGCGGAAGGGTCACCCGGCACAGCACCCGCTGCAATGGCATGTACTGCAGGGCGGCCTCTTCCATGCGCCGGTCCATGGAACGGATGCCGCCGGCCACCAACAGGGTGATCAACGGATGATAGGCGATCCCCAGAATCACGGCGGCCCAAAGCGGCGTATAAAGGTTGAACACTGGGGCCTCGGCCCCGGACAGCGCGATCAACCACTTATTCAGCGGCCCGGTTTCGCCGCAAAGACCGATCCAGGCGATGGCATGGATGTGGGGCGGGATGCATAGCGGCAGAAGATAAATCCGACGCCAAAGCCTTCCCAACGCAACCCGGGTGCGCTCCAGCACAAAGGCCTGCAATACGCCGATGACCGCCGCCAGAAGCGTCGCCCCGGCGGCAATGCCGCAGCTTTGCAGCAGAAGCGAAACGTAGCGCCACTCGCCCAAAAGCGCGCTGTAGTGCTGCAGCGACAGCTGACCGTCAGGGACCAGGGATCGAGTGATCATCTGAGCGGCCGGCGCGACTGCGATGACGGCAAACAGCGCAATGGCGAAGGTATTGAGGACTCGGGGCTGAATGGCAAATTCTCCTTGAGCGTTTCGTTTCAGCAGCACAGGTTCCAGCAACGCACTAATTCAAAAACTCTTTCTGGATAAAGCGGGCCGATGCCTCCATGACGGCGGCGACCTTCTCATAATCCACGCCCATGGCCTTGATCTGATCGATGGTCACAAAACCGGACGGCGTCGGCACATCCGGTCGCAGCGGCATCTGAACCGACGGGCAAAAGGCCAGCGTGCGCTCCACCTCCTTGCTGAGCAGGTAATCGATGAGCATGCGCCCCTCCCGGCCATTGGGCCCTTTGGCGATCAACCCCACCGTATTGGGTATCAGCAAGGTTCCCATGCCCGATTTGTCCGGGTAGATGGCCTGGATGGGCAAACCCGCCTGCACCCCCACGTTAACGTCATCCGTATCGGTAAAACCCGCAACAACAGCCCCTGCGCCCACACGATCCTTGACCACGGAGTTGCCGTCCAGGATGCGGACCTGGTTGCGCTTCAGGTCCAGAAAAAACCGTTTAGCCTTTTCTTCGCCCCACACCGAGAACAGCGCGGCCACATGGGTGGCGGTGGTTCCGAACAAGGGATTTGCGATGGCGGCCTTTCCCTTGTATGCCGGTTGGGTCAAATCGAGAATGCTCAGCGGGTGGGAGCCTGCGTCCAACTGCTTCGTATTGGCCACCAGCACCCGCGCGCGCGCGGCAAAACCGGTCCAATAGCCGTCCTTATCCTTGAAAATACTGGGAATCTCTTTGGCCGAGGGCGACACATAAGGCGCCAGAACACCCTTATTCTTCAAAAGAATGGATTTGATCACTTCGTTATTCCAGAACACATCGCATTGCGGATTGGCCTTTTCGGCGATCAGGCGGTTGACCAGGCCGGTGGTCTTGGCGGCTTCGATATCGTAAACGGCTTTGACCTGGATGCCGGTCTGTTTTTCAAAATCTTTAAGGATGGGTTCGGAAAAGACCTGATCCAAAGCCGTGTAGACCACAACCCGCGGTCCGGCCAAAACCGGTTGGCAAAGAATACAGAAAAAGAGCAAGCAAAAGCAGCCGATAAGTACAGATTTTAACAAATGACGGTTGTACATGAAAACAATACTCCTTACTTAGTAGGTATCCGTTCTACGATTTGGTCAAGCAGATCAAAGCACTTTGCCAAACACCCGCCCGGGTCCGGATTGGCCTTGATGACGGCTTTGATTTGACTGGCCAGATCTGCGGCCGGCGCAGTGTCGGCGCCGGCCCAATAATTGATTTCGATTTGATGGATGGCGGCCGAAAGGGCCGTCACCTTGGGGTCATTAATTCTGAAATGACGCATCAGCACCTCGAACGTCGACCGATTGTGGGTCCGGCTGAAACGCGCATCGGGTGTATCAAAAGCCGTACCCCGGGTGATCAGCTGACCATCCTCAAAAAAGATAAATTCCGCTTCAGGATCAACATAGCGCTTGATCAACCAGGCAGACGCCACGCGATCGACTTCCATGATTTTTCCGGTACTGTAAAGATGCCGGCTCTCACCGGCGACTGCGCCCGTGCACCAGAAACCGATCAGCAGTAGTAGGCAGGTGATGGGTTTCATCTTAGCGTACCATGGTCCTTTCATTTGCCGCCGCCCTACCCTATCTTTCGGCGGCCTCTTCAAAGCGCTAATTCGACATCGGATCCAGAGGATCGGTTCCGGCGGCCACTTCGTCTCCGTCGCTGGCGCCGTCGTCGTCCGTATCCGTATCGGTCGGATCCGTATCGTAGGTATACTCGTCGCTGTCGCTCAAACCGTCGGTATCATAGTCAGTCGTCTCATCGATGCTATCGACATTGTCGAAGTAGTCGATCTCCCATTGATCGGGAATACCGTCCCCATCCATATCGCTGCTGTCGACGACCCAGGGATCATAGTCGACATAATCACTGACGGTATCGCCCTGCCCGTCGGGATTGGTGGTGGCATGGTAGGGACCGGACAAGTGGCCCCACCAATTATCCTGGGCCAATAAGGTGGCTGCCGTATTATTGTGCAGACCGTAGGACGAATTGCCGGCCAGCTGGTTGCCGTAAATCACCGGTTCTCCGCTTTGCACATAAATCCCCTTCAGCGTATCGCTGATCGTGCAATGAGTGATCTCAGGCGAAGCGGAATAAACCTGGACGCCAAAGCCCTGACTATAGCGAAGCGTGCAATAGTCTAATACCGGTGAGGCATAGTTGGCATAAACCGCTCGTCCGCTGGTCCCTCTGCCGGCATATTCGATGACGCAATGCACCAACCGCGTGGTGGCATCATCAGTAGTGTTGTAAAAGGTCAGCCCGTACCAATCGCCGGCAACCGGCGTGGCCTGATTGGAGGTAAACACGATGGGACTTTCGGCCGTGCCCTCGGCCACCAATGCCCCGGGATCTCCTCCGCCCGCTCCAATGTAGAAATTGGAATAGAGCTTAAACCGCAGTTCGGCCCCGGCAGCTACTGTCAGCGTTGTGATGCCGTCCGCCCCGTCGCTGCCCTTGACGGTAATATTGCCTTGAATATGGTAAGGCATGGTGGCCGGCCAGAGGGCATCCCGGCTGACGGTGCCGTAGGTGACCTCCATGTAACTGTCCGCATCGATATTGGACAGGGTGTTGTTGTTTAGAAACGTGTCGACATCGTCGGGACTCAGCCGCAACGGATGACTATTATCATAAGTCAGGCTGTTGCCGGACACTTGGGCCAATGAGCCGCTGGAGACGTAAATGCCGCTGCTCAGGCTATTGTCGGTGACCGTGACACCGCTGGCGTTGGACAGATATAGATCGTAATTGCTGATGGCGGTAAAATCATTCCCGCTGATCGTGGCGGCTCCGGAGGATACATAAACACCGTATCGCCCACAATCGCTGATGGTATTCTCGCTAATCAGGGGATTTCCGCCATACACATAAATGCCGTCACCCTGGCTGTAGCGGATCGTACACGACGTGATTGTCGGCGAGGCATAGTTCACATAAACCGCCCGTCCGCTGGTCCCTCTGCCGGCATATTCGATGACGCAATGCGCCAAACGGGTGGTGGCATCATCGGCTGTGTTCTGAAATTCCAAACCGTACCAATCGCCGTCGGCCGGTATGGCCCGATTGGATGTAAACAGGATTGGGTTTTCGGCCGTACCCTCTGCCGCCAAAGCCCCGGGATCTCCACTGCTCGCGCCAATATATAACCTGGTATAAAGATTGAATCGTAGCTCGACGCCAGGGGCCACGGTCAGCGTAGTGATGCCGTCCGCCCCGTCGCTGCCCTTGACGGTAATATTGCCTTGAATATGGTAAGGCATGCTTGCCGGCCAGAGCGCATCATGGCTGATGGTGCCGCCGTTCATATCAATATAGCTATCAGCGCCGACATTGGTGATGGTGTTACCGTTGAAGAATGCGCCTATATCATCGGCATTCAGCCGCACCGGGTGACTGTCATCATAGGCCAAACTGTTGCCCGATAGCTGAGCCAATAACCCGCTGGCAACATACAGGCCTCTGCTCATAATGTTGTCGGTCACAGAAACGCCACTGACGCCGGACAAATACAGATCATAATTGCTGATCGCGGTGAAAGTATTCCCACTGATCGTGGCAGCGCCGGTCGACACATTGATTCCGTATCGCCCGCAATCGCTGATGGTATTTGCACTGATCAGAGGTTCACCGTTACTCACATAGATGCCATCACCCTGGCTGTAGCGGATCGTACAGGATGTTGTCGTTGGAGAGGCCATATAAATATAAACCGCACGTCCGCTGGTATTACGCCCGGCATATTCGATGACGCAATGCACCAACCGCGTGGTGGCATCATCTGCGGTGTTGTAAAACGTCAAGCCAGACCAATCGCCGGCGGCCGGTGAAGCCTGGTTTGATCTAAGCACGATCGGATCGGCGGCCGTACCCTCGGCCACCAATGCCCCGGGATCTCCTGAACCGGCACCCACAGTTATGCCGGTATTGATCGCAAATCTCAGCTCAGCCCCGGCAGCCACGGTCAAGGTGGTAATCCCGTCCGTCCCGTCGCTGCCCTTGACGGTAATATTGCCAAGGACATGGTAGGCCATGGTGGCCGGCCAGAGGGCATCACGGCTGACGGTGCCGGATATGACTTCCACAAAACTGGCCCCATCGACATTGGTAAGAGTGTTGTCGCTAAAAAATGGACCGATGTCGTCGGCACTCAGCCGTAAGGGATGGCTGTTGTCATAGGCCAGGCTATTGCCGGACACCTGGGCCAGCGATCCGCCGTAGACATATATGCCGCTGCTCAGGCTATTGCCGGTGACTGTGACACCGCTTCCACTGGACAGATACAGATCGTATTCGCTGATGGCAGCAAAATCATTCCCGCTGATCGTGGCGGCCCCGGAGGAGACATAAACACCGTATCGCCCGCAATCGCTGATGGTATTTGCATTGATCAACGGTTCACCGTTGCTCACATAGATGCCATCGCCCTGGCTGTAACGGATCGTACAAGCTGTAATCGTTGGCGAAGCGTCTTGAATCAAAATCGCCCGCCCGCTGGTCCCGATGCCGGCATATTCGATAACGCAATGCACCAACCGCGTGGTGGCATCATCGGCGGTGTTGGAAAACGTCAAGCCAGACCAATCGCCGGCAGCCGGTGAAGCCTGGTTTGATGTAAACACGATCGGATCGGCGGCCGTACCCTCGGCCATCAATGCCCCGGGATCTCCTGAACCGGCACCCACAGTTATGCCGGTATTGATCGCAAATCTCAGCTCTGCCCCGGCAACTACGGTCAAGGAGGTAATCCCGTCCGTCCCGTCGCTGCCCTTAACGGTAATATTGCCAAGGACATGGTAGGCCATGGTGGCCGGCCAGAGGGCATCATGGATGATGGTGCCGCTTGTCACCTCCAGATGGCATTCGGGTGTAACATCGGTCACGGTATTGTCGGCCATCAGAATGCCGATATCATCTGCATTCAACCGCACCGGAAAATCACGATTGTAATGAATCGTATTGCTGTCGAGTGAAGCCAATTGACCGACAGCCAAATACAATCCGGAATGCAGTGTGTTGTTATCGACGATGGCTCCATTGCCATTACTGAAATACAAATCGTAGTTGCCGTTGTCATTCAGATGATTGCCGTCAATCTGGGGGGCTCCATTTGAGACTTGTATACCGTATTGGCCGCAGTCGGAAACGGAGGAACCTGAAATCCGTGGGGAACCCGATAAAACATATATCCCCGTTCCCGGACTGTTCTCAATTGAGCACTGGATAATTGACGGAGACGCATTCTGAATGTCAATTGTTTTAGCGCTCGTTGAGTTCCCGACATGCTCAATGATGCAATGCTGCAGCATCGTCGTAGCGTCATCCGCCGTGTCGTAAATTCGAATTCCTGTCCAATAATCGGAACTCGCGCTCTTTCTTGACGAGCCAAATCGAATAGGATGTTGCAGTGAGCCGTTAGCGACCAGTGCCCCGGGGCTGCCGCCTCCCGCCCCCACCTGCAAATACGAATTAAATCCAAAAAGCAGTTCAGCACCGGCGGAAAGGGTTAATGTGGTGAGTTGATCATCACCATCCGTACCTTGAATGGTAATGCTCGATTCGATTTGATAAATAAAGGTTTCCGGCCAGAGGGCATCCTTGGAGATGGTTTGACCCAGAACGATCAAAGCGCTTTCATCGTCTGTATTGCTAATCGAGTTCTCGGCCAGAACCGCCCCAACCACATCTGCGGGCAGCTGCATCGGAAACAGATTATCATAAGAAATCGTATTGCTCGAAATAGTCACCTGCTGCGAAGCAGAGTTCACATAGATGCCGCGCTTGATTGTATTACCCTGTATGCTGGCATCCCCAGCTGTATATATGTCATAATCCTGGTTGTCTTCGAAAGAAGATGCTGAAATATCCGCTTCGCCACTCATTATGACTACACCGCGACGATCACAGCGGGCAAATAGAGACTCGATTATTGTAGACGAACCATCCTGCAGATAAAGACCATGATCAGCCGAATCTTCGATGGAGATATGAGCCAATTCAAGATTAGAATAGCTATAAATGGCAGCATAGTTGTCCATACCGCCTGCGTAGCGGACAATCACATGAGAAAGAATGCTAGTTACACCAGCGGTATTAAATTTAATATATTTCCAATCGCCCTTATCCGGCGACGTACCATTCCAATCGCCGTTCGTGTCACCACTGAAGCTGTCATCTCGATAGGAGGTAAATACAATTTTCTCAGATTCGGTTCCTTGGGCGATGAGGTCGCCGTATACATTCAATGCTGCATCGGGACCCATTTTAATGATGGTGCCGGGTTCGATGGTCAGTGTCGCTCCCGGGGATACTGTCAGGTATCCTTCAATTTCATAAGGGCCGCTCTGTTTGGTCAATGTCGTGTCCGTATCGATAGTGCCCGATGTATAGACCACCGGTTCTTGATCAACTGCCTGGAACGACCACACAGGACCTTCAACCGTTGCGCCGCTCAGATCTCTGGCCACCACCTTCCAGAAATAGGTCCCCGCGGCTAACAGGTCATCAATGTCACAATTCGGGCTTGTAAGATTTTGGGCCACGAGCGGAGGAGATGAGGAAGAGCCAAAGTAAACATCAAATTCAAGACTGTCCATGACATCCGGGTCGGAAGCGCTCCATGCAAGATAGACATTTTGGTTGACAATAGTGCCGCTATCCAACGGTGTCGGGTTTGTCGGTGTCCCAGGTGCCTGATTGCCGGTAGTAAAGGACCAGACGGAACTCTCGGAGGTGGCGTTAAAATTGTCTCTGGCGATCACCTTCCAGTAATAGGTTGTATTCGGTTTAAGTGCACCGCTATTCAACTCGCAAGTGGAGATACCGTCCTTATACAGTTGTGGATTCGTTGCAGTGTCGAGATAAACTTCGTAAGTAACCGAATTCCCCGTATTGGGATCTCCGCCGGCCCATTGCAGCAGAACCGATGGCTGGACGGAGGCAGCCCCATCGCCTGGCGATGGGCTATTGGGTGCATAAGGCGCTTGATTTTGGGCGCTGCCATTGGATGATATCGTCTGCGATGAACGGTTTCCCATGACATCATAGACATACTCATCTTCAATCCCATTGCCATAATTTACCGTCTGAACACGACCTTGTTCATCATAGGTATAGCCAATGGTTTCGACAGCTGCGAAGGCGTTTATAGCAAGAATAGAGATCGTTAAAAGAACTACTGCGGCAGCGGCAATAATCTTTCTATCCATGGTCATCCTCGTGCTCCTTTTCGCCTTCAGATAATGGTCGACAAGTTGTAAAAGGGCATCATCGTGGCAAGAACAAACCACAACCAGCAGCGGTGCTGATGCTATTAGTCAATGATTTTAATCGATAAGTTAGACTTTTGAAGATAACAATAGCTTTATCATCAACCATATTGGCCTTGAAGCCAAAAAAGAACAAATTAAAATTGGAGCATCAATTGATGATAGCTTTCTTAATTGAATCTCTCAGTCTTTGCTGCTCGGAAGCAGGCGTTATTTACGTACAGTCTCAGCTTCAACAAATTATCATCCACTTGCGCTACCATCGCCTGAAGGTAGGATAGGATGGTTGATACACACCTTGGATATTATTCAACGCTTATCTTTTGGTCTTTCGTATGTCAAGCATTTGCCAAACTGTAGAATTTTTCAAAATTGTACTTTATGCCAAATTGGTTTTAATTTCAAAACAGTGTGATTTTGCCCAATTTCAAAAATGTGACGTACGTCACATTTTTCATTCCGCCCAAAATATCAGAATTCAT
>JBNKKC010000061.1:0-3586 GCA_050291625.1 Desulfobacteraceae bacterium | reverse complement strand
GTGGGCGTGTGCTTTCCCACAGATGCCGGGACTTTTTATACCGGTTGTCCCAGCCGGTGAGTTCACCGGATGAAGCTTTTGGGTATCGCCGCCTGGCCGCCTTGGCAGGCAGATCTCCCCGGATAAGGTGTGTGAACTGTCGCTGCACAACCGCGCCATTTACCCTATCTCCTGAACCCGGGGCTTTGTCATGAGGTGCTGACTTACACCCCTCAAGGGGGTACTGAAAAGAGCCCGGAGACTCGGCCTTATAGGACGTTTCTGTTCGTCGGCTCACAGCTTTGCACTCGGACTTCCTTCAGACGGGGCCTCGCGGTGCCGCCCTTGTCGTCGGCTAATGTTTGGGTAGGATCTAATGATCGTAACCGGGTTCACACATAGGGGACTTGCACCCCATTAGTTCACGCCCATGCCGGGCGTACACAATCGCTTCCAGCCGACGCTCGTACCTCGCGCGTCTGAAGCGCACGTTGGCAACCACTTGAATTCGAAAATAATTTAATAATATTGACAATTCCTCCTAAAACATGTACTGTATATCTGTACATAAGCACAGGAGGGAAACATGGCAATACAAACTACATATACTCAAGCTCGCGCAAGCTTAGCCTCTTTAATGGATGAGGTCACTAAAAACCGAGAAGTCGTTATTATTCAGCGACGTGGCCGCGAAGATGTCGCAATGATAACCGCCGATGAACTTGCCGGTGTGCTTGAAACTGCTCATCTTCTTCGCTCACCTAAAAATGCAAAACGACTTTTAACGGCACTTAATAGGGTTAAAAAAGGCTCTGGTGCTTCACAAACAATTGATGACCTTCGCAACGAGGTCGGTATTGAGTAAAAAGACCAAAAAACGGTCCAGTACTGAGACAAAAAGAGAATCTGTATTCCAGCCGGAATTTAGAGAGGACCTCAAGTATTGGGTTGAAACTGATCGAAAAACAGCACTTCGTATTTTTCAATTGATTGAATCGATAATGCGTGATCCTTTTCAGGGTATTGGCAAGCCTGAACCTTTAAAATTTCTTGGATCTGGTGTTTGGTCTCGTCGAATAACACAGGAACATCGTCTTGTTTATGCTGTTGCTCATGACAGAATCGATTTTGTACAAGCCCGTTATCATTATTGAATAAAAAGCTGCCAATCGGGTAGCCGGGGGTTTTTCTCCCCCGGCCCCCACACCACCCGAGCGAGCGGGTCCGCACTGGGCGGTTCCCAGAGCCATCCGGGCCGTAGCCGGGATATTGAATGATCGATCATAGCTCTTTGAAAGATATTACAGGACGACCATCAGGGGCACAGCGGGTTCACACATAGGGGACTTTCACCCCATGAGTTCACGCCCATGCCGGGCGTACACAACGGCTTTCACGGCGACGGCAAAAAGCCGCCGCGCGTGAAGCCGAGCGTTATATTTTGAAATGAAGATCATCGATTGGGGTATTTTTAATGGTCCACCGGAACGCAAAGAGACGCTCTGGAGCTCATCTAAAAATAGGAATTAGAACAATAAAAAAGTCTGCAAATCCGCTGTTGAGCGACCCGCACGAAATAGAAATGTTTCAAATTCAGGATATGAAACATTTAGAAACAATTCTGAAAAACCAAGAGCTTATGAAACCGATTCTGCCCTCCGGGCTGATTTTTTTTCTTGACGATTTTGGCTGTCCATAATAAAGAGGGCACTATGGATTTCAACCTTTTTAACAAACTACTACTCCTTCTTAGCGCAGAGGTGCTTCTTGGCACCTCCAGGCGACGGGGCTCATAGTGGCGTAATCCTAAAAAATAAATTCAAAAAGCCGTTATCAGCCCCAACCGGGCAGATAGCGGCTTTTTCATTTTTGGGCAAACTTTAAAAGGTGAAAAAATGACGATTGTTAAAAACAAGCAAGGTATCTGGACATCGGACAAGAACGAAACTGAGGTCGCGGTAAAGCAAGAGATCGAGATCTTTGATACGACCCTGCGTGACGGTGAACAGGGCGGCCTCACATTTAAGGGAAACTCAAAGCAGAAAATGGCCGGGTATCTTGCCACGACAGGGATCAGTACGATTGAAGTCGGTTTTCCCAGTTCCAATCCCATTGAGTTTGATACGGTAAAAGAAATTGCCGATTCCGTTGAAGGGCCTTATATCTGCGGGCTTACAACCATGGATTTAACAAAAATCAATAAGACTTGGGATGCATTGAAAAACAATCCCAATCCGACCATCCATGTTTTTACGCTCAATATTGATGAGGCCTCGATCAGGGCATACAATGCCGACCCTCAAGAGCAGATAAAAAAAGCATCCGAGGCGGTTTCTTATGCCAAGGAATTGATGGGCGGCAAAGGACGTGTCGAGTTTTCAGCACAAAATACGATCCTTGCCCTATCCCAGTCATTGAATTCTGAGCACCTGTTTTTGCAGGATTATATCGCAGGAATATACGGCGGTGCCATTAAGGAGGGGGCTGATGTGATCAATATTCCCCATACGGTCGCCAAAGGGATAGAGATCAAGATCGGGGAAGCGGTCAGGTATTTTAAGATGCTTGTGGAGGGGACGGATGATGTAATGCTCAGTTTCCATGCGCATAACGATTTCGGCGTCAGTGTCGCCGACACGCTTGAAGCGATAGAGCAAGGTATTCGACAGGTTGAAGGCACTTGGTATTCCCTTGGTGAGAGAGCGGGCAATACTCCGCTTGAGCAGGTCATCATGAACCTTTCATTAAAGCCGGTCTACAAACGCCGTTTTTTTACACGTTTTGACCTGGGCAAAACCAATACCGTGGCAAGGCTGGTTGAAAAAGAAAGCGGTGTTCCTATACCCTATAACGCACCGGGCATCGGCCCGAATGCGCTTCGCCACGGGTCAGGGGTTCATTCCGACGGTGACAAAAAAGGAAAGGTGATTGGAGAGAATATTTACCTGCCGTGTACACCTGAGGATCTCGGATGGACGGGGAATACCCATCAGATTACGAAACTGACAGGGGTCGCCGGTGTCACTGAAAGGTTCAGCGAACTTGGATTTGGATTTGAGAAAGAATTTGTCAAAAAACATATCATGCCTGTAATCAAATCAAGAGATATCACTTATGGCGACAAAGAACTTCGAATGATCGGAGATGATTTCAGGTATACAGGCGAGGAATATATCATTTTCGTCGATTATGCGTTTAATAAGTTTGCCAATTCCAGTGTCCGACAGGCTCAGGTTGAACTGATTGTTGACGGTCGAAAACTTACTGGGGAATCGTTCATGGGCAAGAACGGTCCGATCAACGCAGTATTTAGTGCAATCGATGATGTCATCGGGCTTGGAGAGAAAAAACCCAAACTTGTTGTATATGAGCCGAGCAACCGTGGAAGGACCCATTCCTCCGAAGCTGAAGCATTGGTCGTTTTGAGCGGAAATGGCAAAGATATCGACTATAACCTTTCTGAACCGGTTTGGGTCGGCAGGGCAGTGGACGAGGATACCATAAGTGCCTCGGCCAAATCCTATGTTCAAGCCTTGAGCCGGTATATGGCAGATATGAAAGACGGCTAGATCGGTGGGGCGCCGCGAGACCTCCAGTTCCGGGTCAT
>JBNKKC010000060.1:0-10293 GCA_050291625.1 Desulfobacteraceae bacterium | reverse complement strand
GCCGCTGGATGACCTGAGTGAGATTGACCGCAAAGGCATCCGTGCCGGAAAAGCTTACGTCGGTATGAGCAAAGACGGTGTTCGGATTGCCCTTGGTCATCCCGCGGCCCACAGGACTCCGAGTCTGGATTCGGATACATGGACGTATTGGCAGAACCGGCACCTCCAGTTGGAGATCCACTTTGATGAAAACGGCAAGGTGGACCGTATCGGCTATTGAACAACTTGAGCCGAAGAGCCGTGGGATCGATGAGCCGAAGCGTCGAAGTCCGGATGAGCTGAAGAGCTGAAGAGCTGAATTTTTAATTGTCTCACGCAAAGGCGCAAAGTCGCAAAGAAGGGCAGGGCTCCGCCCCTGCCTTTCGGCCGTCATCTGCGCCGGCCTTATCTGGAATGATACCTGCTCACGCAAAGACGCGAAGGCGCAAATAATTTCAAATTATATTAGATTCTTGGCGTCTTTGCGTGAGATTTTTTTGCCCCAACGGCCGTTATCAAACTCCAATCGATCTCATGCCGCTTGCATCCTATTGGACACCGTCCAGCCGCTGCGCCAGCAGGGTGTGGCGTTTCTGAGGCTGGTCGTTTTTGACGGCCATTGCCAATGCCCGCTTTGTGCCGACCATGACCACCAGCTGTTTGGCGCGCGTCAGCGCCGTATAAATCAAATTTCGCTGCAACAGGACATAGTGCGCCGTGGTTACCGGGATGACCACGGCCGGGTATTCCGATCCCTGTGATTTGTGAACGGAGATGGCATAGGCCAACACCAGTTCTTCCATCTCATTGAAATCGTAGTCAACGATCCCACTGTCAAACTGGATGACAACCTTTTTGCTATGATCATCGATATGCGTGATGCGACCCAGATCACCGTTAAACACCTCTTTGTCGTAGTTGTTGCGGATCTGCATTACCTTGTCATGCATGCTGAAACGGACATCCCCTCGGGCAACATACGCATCCTGCGGATTCAACCGCTGCTGGAGCGTTTGATTCAGCTTTTCCGATCCCAGTATACCGCGATGCATCGGTGTGAGCACCTGGATGTCATCGACGGGGTCCAGTTTGAATCTGTCCGGAATCCGCCGGCTGACCAGGGTCAGAATGGTCTCCAGTATGCGTTCCGGCTCCTGCTGTTCGATAAAGTAAAAGTCGCTGAGCTCCTTCTTGTCGGCGCGGTTGTCATGCGGCATCTGACCGGCGTTGATGCGATGCGCATTCAGAACGATTTCGCTATGGCGTGCCTGGCGAAAAATCTTGTGCAAAATGACCCGTGGAATCGCCTTGGATGCCAGGATATCTTTCAAAACCTGGCCGGGGCCGACAGATGGGAGTTGATTGACATCGCCGACCAGGATCAAGATCGTGCATAGACGAACGGCCTTGAGTAGACAATACATCAAACCCATATCCACCATCGACGCTTCATCGACGATCAGCAGGTCCGCGTCCAGCGGCTCGTTTTCATTTTTGCCGAACGCTGCCTTGCTGGGATTGTAGGCCAACAGCCTGTGAATGGTCTTGGCGGGGCGGCCTGACGTTTCGGACAGCCGTTTGGCGGCCCGGCCGGTGGGGGCGGCCAGCAGAACTTCGGCGTTTAAATGCTCGTATATACGAACGATGGCTCGAACGATGGTGGTTTTCCCAGTCCCCGGTCCGCCGGTGATCACTAAAATATTATTGCCCAGCGCCGCCCCGATGGCGCGCTTCTGGTCGCGCCCCAGCGTTACCTTGAAAAGCTGCTGAACCCATTCAACCGCCTTATGGACATCCGGGCGTTTCTTGATGCCGCCCGCAGCCAGCATCTCAAGCAGGTGTTTCGAAACAAACGTTTCACAGCGGTGCAACCCGGCCAGGAAGACCGCCCTGGGTGGGGGGGAGCCCGTCTCAGAATCGGGCGCCAGCGCTTCGATGATGATTTTTTTTTGGCCGACAAGTGCTGAAATCGCCGCTTCAATTGGGTGGCGCTCGCTTAGGAGAAGCTCTTGTGCCTTGCCGATCAACGCTTCGTATGGAAAAAACAGATGCCCCTCATCCGAGAGCCGGGTGAGGGTGTAAACAACACCGGCCTGCAACCGCAGTGGGGAATCTTTGGCCAGACCCAGTTTCGCTCCGATCTCATCGGCGGTCTTGAAACCGATTCCGAAAATATCATCGGCCAGGCGATAGGGATTCTGCTGGACGACGGAGATCGAATCCTGGCCGTATTGTTTGAAAATTCGCACGGCATAGGCCGCGCTCACACCATAGCTCTGCATAAATAGCATCACATTGCGAATGTGCCGTTGGTCCTCCCATGCTTTGGTAATCCGAGCCACGCGTTTGGGACCGATACCGGATACCTCTTTAAGCTTTTCCGGGTCATGATCGATAATATCGATGGCATTTTCACCGAACCGCGCAACAATCCGCTTAGCCATCTGGCTGCCGATCCCTTTGATCTGTCCTGACCCCAGATAGGCCTCGATACCCTTCTTGGAGGTTGGTATGCGCATTTCAATATGTTCGGCCTTGAATTGCTGTCCGAATCTGGGATGGTGAACCCAATGCCCCTTGAGAGAAACGGTCTGGCCGGGGGCCGGCGACATCAGGGGGCCGGTTATGGTAACCGGTTCGACATGGCCGGGAATCTGCAGCTTGGCAATGGCAAATCCGCTGTCCGGGTCGTCGTAAACGATGCGGACCACTTCACCTGTCAGAGTGGTTGGTTTGCTATTGAGAGGATCGGACATCAATGACTCTCTTTCCATCGGTTCCTGGCAACCCGGCACAATTCATTATGACCGTGATAACGCTAAAAACTTCGTTTGACAACCCAGCCACAGGTGGTCAATATTGGATGGAGCCACTTTTTGGCTCACGGGCAATAAGACAAGCACGGCGGCGTCATTATTTAATGCCGTGCCCCTTGCAACCTTTGCGCATTTCGATCCACTTCATGAACCGGCTCAAGGTACGACCATGGGGTATGTATTCGATTTTCAAGATGCCCGCAGTTACGCGCAATGGCTGTGTTCGGCCCGGAATCGATGCGCGGCTGAGCTTGAAAGCCAGTTGATGTTTAATTTGCTGAAGCCGGAAAAAGGGGAATCCGTTCTTGACATCGGCTGCGGCACCGGCATCAGCATGGCATCGCTGATCAAGGCGGGTCTGGATGTCACCGGCATTGATCCTTCACCGTACATGCTTGATATTGCATGGGAGAATCTGGGTCAATCCGCTGATCTTTACCGTGGTTTTGCCGAAGATCTGCCCTTTGGCGACAACTCATTCAATCATGCCTGTTTCCTGACCACCCTTGAATTTGTCGAAGATCCGGGCAAGGCGATGGAGGAGGCCTGCCGCGTGGCCAAAGATAAAGTGTTTATCGGATTTCTGAACCGGTTCGCACTCAAAGGGGTTCAGCGCCGACTGCAGGGTGTTTTTTCGCGGTCTATCTATAATCGGGCGCGCTTTTTTTCGGTGTGGGAGTTAAAGGCCATGGTCCGCGGCCTGGTGGGTCCCGTGCCGGTGGATTGGCGCACGGTTCTGCAGCTGCCCAACGCCTCGGCCAAGCTCGTTCAAACGATCGAACAGTCCGGGTTTGTGCAGCGCAGTCCGTTTGGCGCATTTGCCGGAATGGTGGTCACCCTGGTGCCAAGATTCCGCACCCGACCGCTGGCCATGCGCTATAGCGCCAAAAAGACGACCACGGCTCTTAGCGGATAGTTCGTGTCCATCCATAAATGGCATCTTGCGGCCCAGCTCAGTGTTCTCGCTCGGTTGACATCCTCGACGTAGCGGCTGCTACGCCTGCGGTGTCAACCTCGCTGCGGCCTTGATCTGGACCCCAATCTACCATTTCTGGACGGACACTAATTGGACTACTATGCTTCGGATCCATATGATATAGATTGATTATGGAAGCCTACCTCTATAAGAAACTTGGCGATGGCGAAGTCAAATGCCAGCTGTGCCACCATGCATGTGTCATTAAACCCCGACGCAGCGGGATCTGCGGGGTCCGATCAAACGACGGACTGCAGCTCATTTCGCGTGTTTACGGGCGGCTGGTTGCTCAGAACGTCGATCCCATTGAAAAAAAACCGCTCTATCATTTCCTGCCCGGAAGCGGCAGCTATTCGATTGCCACCGTCGGCTGCAATTTCAAGTGCCGCTTCTGCCAGAATGCCGACATTGCCCAGATGCCGAGAGACCGCGGCGGTGCAGTCATAGGCAGCTCGATCCGGCCCGATAGCGTTGTCGCCGATGCGCAGCGTCGCGGCTGTCAAAGCATCGCTTATACGTATACAGAACCCACCATCTACTTCGAGTTCGCCTATGACACGGCGCAGATCGCCCAGGAAAAAGGCCTGCGCAATGTCTTTGTCACCAACGGCTATATGAGCGGACAGGCGCTGGAGATGATCGCTCCCTATCTCGATGCCGCCAATGTGGATCTCAAGGCATTCAAAGACGATTATTACAAAACCTATTGCGGCGCACGGCTGGAGCCGGTGCTCGATACCCTGCGCCACATGAAGGCTTTGGGGATCTGGGTTGAAGTGACCACTTTAGTGGTGCCGGGGCTGAACGACGATCCGGGAGAGTTGCAGGACCTGGCCGGATTTATCGTCGAGCAGCTCGGGCCTGAGACCCCCTGGCACATCAGTCGGTTCCATCCCACCTATCGCATGACCGATCGCCCGCCCACACCTCTGGACACTCTGACCTCGGCCTATGAAATCGGCAAGCGGGCAGGACTTTACTACGTCTACCTGGGAAACGTTCCCGGATCCGAGGGAACCAACACCCACTGCCACCAATGCGGTCAGCTTCTGATCGAGCGCACCGTCTTTTCCATCCTCCGCAACCGCATCGTGGACGGCCACTGCCCCGATTGCCGTGTCCGGGTTCACGGCGTCGGGATGGGAAGCAAATTTTAAGCCCTGCATCCGGGCCGGATCGGTGGAGACGGAGAGCCGAATAGCTGATTATCTCACGCAAAGACGCAAAGTCGCAAAGAATTCAAATTAAATTAATATCTTGGCGACTTTGCGTCTTTGCGTGAGCATATGATTCCTGTGCCTGACCTCACCAGTTCTCCTGATCTTCCAGCCACCGCTCTTCCAAGCTTTGTCTTTTGCCAAAGCCCTCCTTAGCGTCTATGCGTGGGGTTTTGATAATTATTCATTTAGCCATTGATGTCAGCCATCAATCAAACATTTCGGGCCAGATGAAACGAAAGGTATAATAAGCAATGCCGTGGGCAACAATGATCAGCCCGCTGATTGCGAACCATTTTGCCTTGCGAATTTCATTTTTTGAAAAATGTCTAGTGATCGTCTTCGGATTTTCGATATCCCGGTACATCTTTCGATTTTTATATATCCGCCATCCCCAAACACACATTAGAAGATGTGAGGTATACATGGCCGAAGAAAAAAAACTTGGTATATGCTTGGTAAAGGTTGCATGTTCTTTGAAAAAGACAGTGTCTAGTAACTCGGTCTCTTGTTCGTAGCGTTTAACGATAAATCGTTCTATGCGGAGTGATACATAGAGGCAAACTATTAGCCAAAAGCATGCACTCGTACTTAGAATTCCAACAAGATGATCTTCCAGCGTCATTTAGCAGCCTCTAAAAATAGCTGATCCGGTGAGTTGTAGATTCGGCCTCTGGTAAAATTAGGTTCATAATAGTCATAGAGTTCGCCACCTAATTCTTTAAATAGCCCCATCCCAGCAATTCCCCCAACCGAAGCACAAATGAATACGGCCACAAATAATCCGAATGGGCCTAAACCCAATATTGCTACGATACCTAATCCTGTTGCCACTCCTAACTTAGTGCCGACAGCACCCCCCACAACTCCAAACCCCTCCTCAAACAACGTTCTCACTTTCGTCTCCGGCGGAGCCGCGGCAACATTGATCAAGCCCAGCGTTGCAGGGATATACCATGTGCCCCATCGCATGTCATGTGAGTAAGTTGTCGTCGTACTGTGGTGCTGGATCAGGCTTTCAGAAATGAGACTTCTGAATACGATTTGCCGGAGTATGAGACGCGGCCGACTAAGATTGTCGACGTGTTTAGCACATCGAGAAGGTTGATTCAATCGCAAATTTCGACGTTGCCGAAAAGCATAATCTCATGCCAAGAAGCAATGGACAATGAAGAGCCGAATAGCTGATTATCTCACGCAAAGACTCCGAGTCGCAAAGAATTTAGAATTAGATTAAATTAAAATTAAAACCGTGGAGCCGCGATGTCTTCCCAACATCCAATTCCGCTCTCCGGAATTCCTCAAAGACCTTCTTTGTGTCTTAGCGCCTTTGCGTGAGATTTTTAAGGCCGATGGCCTCCATCCAACCGAGCATCCGGGATAACCGTTTTCATCAATCTTGGTGTTTCCGGATGCGATCGGGCAGCCCGGCGTAGTAATGTGCGTCGTCGATCCGGCCGCGCTTGCGGCATCCGGCGGCATAGATGCGGCACTTTTCTTTGAGTGTCTCCAGGGCGGCAGAACGCTGCTGTTGTGACAGGCAACCCGTTTTCAGGATCTTTTCAAGGGCGCGTATGCGGTACTTGTCCAGCTCGGGCATCCGGGAGAGCTGGTCTGCGTGGCCGCCGTGCTTGATGATCAGCGGCGTGTCGATCAGATAAACCGGATACTTCCAGCTGATTCGCAGCCAAAGATCATAATCTTCGCAGGCGGGAAGGCTTTCGTCAAATAAACCAACCTCATCGAAGAGTGATTTGCGCATCATGACCGCAGAAGGGCTGACCAGGCACAACGGCAGCGTTTTTTCGAAAATCATGCCTGAGTGCTTTTTGTGCCGTTTGCCGGGATTGACCCGCTCTCCGTTGCGAATCCAGATCTCCTCTGTCTGGCAGATCATGGCCTGGGGGCAGGATCTGAAAAAGGCCATCTGTCGCTCGAGCTTTTGGGGCAGCCACACATCATCGGAGTCGAGCAGGGCGATAAACTCGCCGGTTGCTGCTTGAATGCCTGCATTGCGGGCGGCGCTGACGCCCCTGTTGGCCTGTTTAATAACGGTGACACGATCGCCATAGCTTGTCAGCCGGTCGCCAGTGGCATCGGTCGAGCCGTCGTCGACCACGATCAGCTCATATGCAAGATAACTTTGATCCAGAACTGAGTCTATGGCCCGGCCTACAAGCCGGCATCGATTGTAGGTGGGTAGGACAACGGAAACAATTTCAGAAGCGGGAGCGCTTTTCGGGGCGGCTCCGGTTGTATCGGCGGTTGACTTTTCACCCATCATCGGCAATAATTCGAACCATCTTCGCAGCTTTGAATTGATTGTTGCAATTAAATATCTCAATTCATAGCATAGTTGAAGGATCACGGCATGAAATAATTGCACCGGATTGCGCAAAACAACGCGATTTTTTGTTTGCGAGTCAAAAGACTGGCAAGGTGGTGTCATTATTTCATGCCGAGACCTTGGACGCCATCGCACTATCTAACGCATATAGGTTGCCGACTTGCGAATCGTTTTGCAAATCCCCATATTTCATTCGACTTCGGTGTTTTCTGCTGCTGAATTTCAGTTTGGTTGCTTGACTGGTTGCCATCAAAACCGCAGATAACAGGCCGGGCCTGTGCATCTGCCGGCGTTTGGTGCATGGTTTAAAAAAAGTTGGGCTAAGCAATTATCAATTCAATTTAGTTGGCCAGTTGCGGCCAACGGCCGGCCGAGGCATTGAACCTGCATTGGCGACAGACGTCAACGTCTGTGAGCGGACTATTTCAAACTCAAGTTGACGCCATATGTTTCCGGCGTCGTAATGTTAAGATATGCCTGATATGGCAAACGTATTGAATGACAGGAGGATCTTATGAAAAAGGCAGTCATCTGTATTTTTATTTTCATCGCCGCTTTAACGTTTATGGCCTGTGGAGGGGAAGAAAAGGCTCAGCAGGAAAGCACTACCCAAACCGCCCAGGCACCGGCCAAAACACAATATGTGACCATCGGCACCGGCGGAATCACCGGTGTCTACTATCCGACCGGCGGCGCCATTGCAAAGATCGTCAACCAGAAACGGGATGTTTACAATATCCGCTGCACCGTCGAGTCGACGGGTGGGTCGGTATTCAACGTCAATGCCGTTATGGCGGGCGATCTTGAATTCGGCGTGGTGCAGTCCGACCGTCAGTATCAAGCCATGAAAGGGATGGCCGAATGGGAGTCCAAAGGGCCCCAGGCTGATTTGCGGGCCGTGTTCAGCATCCATCCGGAATCGGTGACACTGGTCGCGGCGGAAGATTCCAACATTATGGACATCCGCGACCTGAAGGGCAAGCGCGTCAATATTGGAAATCCGGGATCCGGGCAGCGTCAGAATTCCATCGATGCCTTGGAAGCAGCCGGGCTGAACTATGAAACGGATCTCAACGCCGAAGGCGTAAAAGCCGCTGAAGCTCCCGGTCTGCTCCAGGACGGCCGTATCGATGCCTTTTTCTACACCGTGGGGCATCCCAGCGGGGCCATCAAGGAAGCGACGGCCGGTGCGCGCAAAGTGCGTTTCGTGCCCATTACCGGTGTTGATTCATTGATGACCAAGTTTCCCTATTACGCGAAGTCATTCGTCCCGGTGGATCTCTATCCCGGCACCGCAAATGATTCGGATGTCGAAACATTCGGCGTCAAGGCCACCTTCGTCACTTCGGCCAAGGTTCCCGATAATGTGGTCTATGCCATTACTAAGGAAGTGTTCGAAAACTTCGAAGACTTCAAAAAGCTTCATCCTGCGTATGCCGTGCTCACAAAAGAAGGCATGCTGGAAGGCTTGTCGGCTCCGATTCATCCCGGCGCCATGAAATACTACAAAGAAGCCGGCTTGAAATAAGACCATTGCCAACGCCATGCGCCCGGCCGTATCGATACGCAGGCCGGGCGCCAAGCCGCTTTTATGCACGGCGGACCTGATCGGCTGCCGGGATTGCCTGTTGCCGGCGCGTTGAGGGGAGGTCAAGGCCGGAAGTGGATTCTGGGAAACTTCCCGGTCAGGTCCATCACAGCTTTTTCCTATTCTATAGGCTTTAAGATAATTAATTTGGCAAGGATAGAGGGAGGAAGCTGTATTTCGATACCGCGACGACCGATAACGCAGTCCAAATTAATTATCCTTTAAATAGGCTTTAAGATAATTAATTTGGCAAGGCTAGAGGGAGGAAGCTGTATTTCGATACTGCGACGACCGATAACGCAGTCCAAATTAATTATCTTAAAGCCTATTTTAGAGGATGCCCGTGACTGACTCTAATCCCAACCAAATCGACGACGGTCTTGAAGTTGCCAAGCGTATGGCAGAGGAGGAAGAGGGCGTCGGACGCCGCCCCACCGGTTATTCAAAGTACATTATCCCGACCGTCGCAGTCGTGTGGAGCTTGTTCCAGCTGTCCATAGCCAGTTGGTGGGTTCTCGATTCCACTTTCACGCGCGCGATCCATCTGGGTTTTGCCCTGTTGATCGTGTTTCTTAACTATCCCTTTTTAAAAAAGACGCACTTCGGGCTCAAATTTCTTTCGGCCACGGACAAGATCCCGATCTTCGATTACGCTATCAGCATCATTGCGGCCTTTGCCGCCGTTTACATCGCCATCGACTACGACGGACTCGTTACACGTTACGGCGATCCCATCGTCCGCGATCTGATTATCGGCGGTATTCTCGTTGTGCTCCTGCTGGAAGCCGCCCGTCGGGTCATCGGCCCGGCATTGCCGGCCATTGCCACGCTGTTTGTGCTGTATGCCTTTTTGGGTCCTTACATGCCGGAGTTTATCGCCTTTAAAGGGGTGTCGCTCAACCGCTTCATGGGCCAGATGTCCATGTCCACCGAAGGCATCTACGGGATTCCGCTGGATGTGTCGGCCACCATCGTTTATCTGTTTGTGCTGTTTGGCGCCATGCTGGATAAAGCCGGCGCCGGCCAGTATTTTATCAAGCTGGCCTTGAGCCTGCTGGGCGGCTTCAAGGGAGGCCCCGCCAAAGCGGCCATCATGGGCAGCGGGTTGACCGGCCTGGTGTCCGGGTCGAGTATTGCCAATATCGTGACCACCGGCACCTTTACCATTCCTTTGATGAAGAAGGTCGGATATCCGGCCAAGAAGGCGGCGGCGGTTGAAGTGGCTGCCAGCACAGACGGTCAGCTGGCCCCGCCCATCATGGGCGCCGCGGCGTTTATTATCGCCGAATATGTAAACGTACCTTACGTGGCGGTGATCAAAGCGGCCGCCATTCCCGCCTTCGCTTCCTATGCCGCGCTTTTCTATATCA
>JBNKKC010000059.1:0-18163 GCA_050291625.1 Desulfobacteraceae bacterium | reverse complement strand
TACCGTAAAAAATTTTTATATCGTCATTCCGGCTTTCGAGACTGTGTCGTAATTGACCCAAACGAAGACATTTGGAGTTGACGTCATTCCGGCGAAAGCCGGAATCCAGATATTCCAATTACTTACATTTCTGGATGCCGGATCGAGTCCGGCATGACAGAGTAAAAACGTGCGTTTTCTAAATTATGACACAGTCTGTTGCGCCGGAATGACTCAAAGAAAATAGACATTCGAATTGAATAAATATTTTAAACCCAACTTCCGGGACACAACACCAGAAGCGGTTTCTAACGACCGATCAACTTGATTTCCCTTCTTAAAAACGGTAGCCTGTTTCAGTATCCGGCCCATGCACAGCCGTTTCATCATGATGATTATCACCCAATAGATCGTCGAGGTTTGCAACATGCCGACACCACTCATACGGGCCGAGATCGACCTGGGGGCCATCGCCCATAATGTTCGGGAACTGCGGCGCATTACCAGCAGCAGCGCCCAATTGATGATCGCCGTCAAGGCCGATGGTTATGGTCATGGTGCGGTGCGGATCGCACAAACGGTCATTCAGAGCGGCGCCGACAGCCTGGCGGTGGCCCGTGTAGAAGAGGGGCTGCAACTGCGCCAAGCCGGTATTGACGCTCCCATTCTGATTTTGGGGTACACGGCGGCCCATTGGACTGACACCCTGGTGGCCCAGCGGCTGGTTCCCACCATTTTTTTCCCGCAAAACGCCCGCGATCTTTCGGCCGCGGCGGTTTCGAAAAAGGCAACAATACCCATCCACATCAAAATAGATACCGGTATGGGGCGCCTGGGAATCCCATGCGATGAGCTGCGTGCGCCCGGCGACAACGGCGCCATCCAGGAAATTCTTGAAATAGACCGGCTGCCGGGGATTTCGATCGAAGGGCTGTATACGCACTTTGCCACGGCCGATCATGCAGACAAGACCTATGCCGATCAGCAGTTTGACAGTTTTCTGGCTCTGGTCGCCGCTCTGAAAAGCCACGGTATGGCCCTGCCCCTGCTGCACGCCGCAAACAGCGCCGCCATAATCGATTTGCCGCACACCCATCTCGACCTGGTACGGGCCGGTATTTCGGTATACGGTCTCTATCCCTCCCGGGAAGTGGACCGGGATCGGATCGACCTGAGGCCCGCGCTTGAACTGAAATCAACCATCATCCATCTGAAGCACGTACCGGCCGGCACCAAAATCAGCTACGGCTGCACTTATGAGACCGGCGGCCCCACCACCATCGCCACCATCCCGGCCGGTTACGGCGACGGCTACAGCCGTCGGCTGTCAAACTGCGTCCCGGCGCTGGTTCACGGCCGGCGCGTCCCTCTTGTGGGTCGGGTGTGCATGGATCTGAGCATGGTGGATGTGGGACAGGTGGACGATGCGGCTGTTGGCGACGAGGTGGTTTTGATCGGACGCCAGGGCGATGCGTTCATCGCCGCCGACGAGGTTGCGGATTTGCTCGGCACCATAAACTATGAAGTGGTGACAGCGCTCACTCAACGCGTTTCAAGGGTTTACATCACGCCGCCGGGCGGTTGACGTCATTGACCAATTGAGGAGATATTGACACCCAAGCGCCGGTTTGACATACTTTAATTATCCAGATCCACCGTTCCATCTTTCTCTTATCGCAATCAACACATTGTCATAGCAATTTGTTCCATGCTCTTAACCGACGGTTAGGCTTCAAAACGATGTCGGTCTATGTAAAAGCTGTATTGTTCATGCTCACGATCGGGTGTGTGGGCGCTCTTGCCGGCCTTTTTCCGGTAGTATCAAGACTGGAAGAAAGTGTTGGATTGAACATGCTGTTCGTGTTGCGTGGTTCGTCCACGCCGCCTGCCGATTTGCTGCTGGTCTCGTTGGGTCGGGAAACCACCAGGCAACTGAACCTTCCCGGAGAAATCAACAAATGGCCGCGTCGAATGCATGCCCGCATAGTGGACCGACTCCGTCAAGCCGGTGCTCGGGCAATCGTCTTTGACTTGCTTTTCAATGAGCCGCAAAGCGAAACTGACGACCGGATGTTTGCCGAGGCCATCCAAAAAGCGCAAAACGTTATCCTGGCGCAAGCGATCATAAAAGAAAATATGACGATCACGCACGACCAGAGCGATCAAAAACACGTATTGAACATCGAAAAAGTCCTGGCGCCGATCACCAGATTGGCCGAATCATCAATAGCCCAGGCACCGTTCCCGCTCCCGAAGATTCCCATCGCGCTGCACCAATTCTGGATTTATAAACCCAGCGCCGGGGATATCCCCACATTGCCGGTCGTGGCGTTTTTTGCGCACGCCCGCGAAGCGTATGCTGACTTTATCAAGATTCTGGTGGCGCTGCAGCCGAAGGAACTGCCGGATGTGCCGTTTCTCGAAAGCCGGGAATACACGCTTGATCAGGTATTGCAATCCATGGAGACACTGCGCTCCTTCTTCGAAAGGAGCCCCGGCCTGGCCGGCCGGATGCTGGATCGTCTGGATACCATCGATACGGCGCTGTTGTCCAAACGCAAAAGAGAGCTGATCAAATCGATTATCCACCAATGCCGCACGACGCCAAGTCGGTACCTCAACTTTTACGGGCCGCCGGGCACGATTCGAACCATTCCCTACCATCGTCTACTGAACGCGGATGGCGATACGCTGAAGCAGTGGGCCATCAACGGCGCGATCGTATTCATCGGGTTGACCGACAGTTACTGGCCCCAGGCCAAAGACGGCTTGTATACTGTGTTTTCACAACCCAGCGGGGTCGATCTCAGCGGTGTCGAAATTGCGGCGACGGCGTTTGCCAATCTGCTTGAACGGAAGTTGGTAACGCCCCTGGATCATAACATGCGGCTGCTCCTTCTAATGATATGGGGGGCGTTTGTCGCCTTGATATGCGTACGAATGTCCACGATTGTCTCGGCAGTCGTGATTGCGGCAGCCAGCTGCCTTTACCTTTATACGGCCCACATGAGATTCAGTGCCAGCGGGCTTTGGCTGCCCGTCGTTGTGCCCGTTTTTATACAGTCGCCGCTGGCGTATTTCAGCGCCCTCGTCGTCAATCATCTTAAAGTGAGCAAAGAACGTCAGAATATCCGCGATGCATTTGGTTACTATCTACCCAATGCCGTCGTCGATCAATTGATGCGAAATGCAAGCACACTGCATGATGGAGGCCAAACCCTTTTCAGCACCTGCCTTATTACCGATGCGGCCAGGTACACCCATGTTTCCGAAACCATGGCCCCTGAATCCCTCCGGGATTTAATGAACGCCTATTATGAGGCTGTTTTTAAGCCCATCAAAGCCAGGGGAGGCATTATTCTTCAGGTGATCGGAGATTCGGTGCTGTCCATCTGGACCTCCCCTCGACCGGACAGCCAACAGAAGATGCAAGCGTGTGAGGCCGCCCTGGGCATCGTCGAATCGGTTTCGCGATTCAACGCCCAGGCAGGCGAGAATCAACTCCCGACGCGCATCGGACTGCATGCCGGTCTTATCCTGCTGGGGAACATCGGCGCGATGGATCACTTCGAGTATCGGCCTGTCGGTGATATCGTCAATACAGCTTCGCGTCTGGAAGGACTGAACAAACACATCGGGACCCAGATCCTTGTGTCAAAGGAGGTCCTGGACGGTGTAGACGGGCTCTTGACGCGATGCATCGGTCGTTTTGTCTTTATTGGAAAATCCAATCCCAATACGGTTTACGAACTGATCGGCCTGAAAGAGTGTGCCGACACCAGTCAACTCAAGGCCTTTCGCCGGTTTGCCGAGGGGCTGAAAGCGTTTGGCAATCGCTCATGGGCCGCCGCCGCCGACGCCTTTGCCCAGGTTGCCGAGATCATCGGACCGGACGGTCCTTCGACGTTCTATACCAATCTGTGCGCCACCTATCGGCAAAAACCACCGGACGCAGGTTGGGACGGGACTGTCAATTTGACACAGAAATAGCACCGAGCCTCAACTCAAACAGGAGAGCCAAAAATGCAACGGATCATCTTATTCCTGATCTTGGTTTGCCTGCTCTGTCCCGGACGCACACTCGCGCAAAGCACGTCGCCCGGATCCGCAACCTGTAACTCCTGGATCAGCAAAATCGTGTCCATACAGGGAATTGTAGAGGTCAATCGAAACGGCGGCACCCGCTGGCAGCCGACTCACCTGGACGACACATTCTGTCCGGGTGATCGTATTCGCGTGGGGGCAAACAGCCGTGCGGCGATTGTGCTTGTCAATGAAGCAGTGATGCGCCTGGATCAACGCACCACCATTGTATTTCAAGGCGTAGAGGCCAAAAAGACCTTTTTATTAAACCTGTTGGAAGGCGCCGCCCATTTTTTCAGCCGCAAAGCACGGCATCTCAAAGTCTCCACGCCTTTTGTCAACGGCGTCGTCAAAGGCACTGAATTTCTGGTCCGGGTGGATAACAAGCAAACCCGTATCGACCTGTTCGAAGGCCGCATTCGGACGGAAAATCAATACGGCGATCTCCTGCTGGCCAAAGGCCAGGGCGCCCTGGCCACCGCCGGCAGCGCCCCCCAACGCCGGATTCTGGTCCAGCCCCGGGACAGCGTGCAATGGGCGCTCTATTATCCACCCACTCTGGTCCTGGGGCCTGATGAAGTGCCGGAACCGCTCCAAAAGTCACTGAGAGCCTTTAACCAAGGCCGCACCATAGAGGCCATCGACTTCTTGAATCAGGTTAAAGAAGCGAACCGGGATGCGAGGTTCCATTCCTATCGGGCTGCCCTGCTGCTTCACCAGGGGCGCGTATTTCAAGCCCGTGACGATCTCCAACAAGCCATGGTACTGGATCCCGACAACAGCGAGGCCCTGGCCCTCACGGCCGTCATCTCCGTCGTACAAAACCGTAAAGAAGAGGCTCTTTCGGCCGCACAAAAAGCGGCGTCGCGGACACCGTCATCGGCCGCCTCCCATCTGGCCCTGTCATATGTTCAACAGTCCCTGTTCCATCTGCCTGAAGCCCTCGAGGCCGCCCGGACCGCCACTGCCCGCGCCCCTGAAAACGGTACCGCATGGGCTCGTCTGGCTGAACTGTACCTGTCCAGCGGAGCGCTGGATCGAGGCATTCAGGCCGCCCGGAAAGCGGCCGAACTCAATCCCCATGCCGCCCACGCCCATACCATTTTAGGCTTTGCCTATCTGACCCAATTCAGGACAGATGTGGCGCGGGATGCCTTTGATAAAGCCATTGCCCTAGATTCAGCCGCCCCCCTGCCGCGTCTGGGACTGGGACTGGCCAAAATCCGGGACGGCGATCTTAAACAGGGGCGGGCCGAGATAGAGATCGCTGCCGGGCTGGATCCTCTAAACGCCATGATCCGCAGCTATCTGGGCAAAGCCTACTTCGATGAAAAAAGGGAACCCCTGGACGCCACGCAGTTGGAGATCGCCAAGACCCTTGACCCCAATGATCCAACCCCCTGGTTTTACGACGCCATTCGAAAACAGGCCCTCAATCGTCCGGTGGAAGCCTTGCAGGATCTCCATCGGACCATTGCTCTCAATGATAGTCGTGCCGTTTACCGTTCGCGCTTTATGCTTGATGATGATTTAGGGGCGAGAAGTGCAAGCTTGGGACGCATCTACAATGAACTTGGATTTCAACAACTGGCCCTGATCGAAGGTTGGAAATCGGTGAACTATGATCCGTCCAATCATTCAGCCCACAGGTTTCTTTCCGATTCATATGCTGTTTTGCCTCGCCATGAAGTTGCCCGCATCAGTGAACTGCTTCAATCTCAACTGTTGCAGCCTTTAAATATGACACCTGTTCAACCCCAGCTATCCGAAAGTACTTTTTTCATACTTGAGGGTTCAGGACCGGCTGAACCATCATTAAACGAGTTCAATCCTCTTTTTCATCGCAACCGAAATTCTCTTTTGGCAAGCGGGGTTATCGGCGAAAATGGCATTCGCGGCGACGAGCTGGTCTTTACAGGGCTATGGCAAAACGTATCATACGGGGTTGGTCAGTCTCATTATGAAACAGATGGGTTCCGGAAAAACAACGACATGAACCGGGACACCTATAATGTTTTTCTTCAAGCAAGCCTCACCAATAAAACGAGCATAATGACAGAAGGACGTTATACGGAAAGCGAACAGGGCGATTTGCCCCTGCGCTTCCCGATAGACGGCCAGGATAATTTCTCATCGAATCTTAGACAAGACAGAGATGACAAATCGATCCGGTTAGGGATAAAACAGGCCTTTTCACCAAGGTCTCAAATCATATCTCATTTTACTTATGTCAGCGGGGACGAAAACTACCAAGACGTATGGGGGGCGGATCGTGTCGAGTTTATTTTGGATGACACCGGTTACATGGCTGAAGGCCAATATCTATGGAGTGGGAGCCGCTTTCGTTTCGCCGGAGGCCTTGGATACTTTGAGAGGGACAGGGAAGATACCACCATATATTTCGGGGAGGAAACGACAAAACTGGAATTAACCCACACCAACTATTATGTTTATTCTTATCTTTCCTACCCTGATAAATTTACCTGGACCGTTGGCGGCAGTGTGGATATTTTCAAGGACGACGCAACAACGGATCGTGACCAGTTCAACCCCAAATTCGGGCTGCTGATAACCCCTTTTGGCGGCACCTCGATACGCGCGGCGGCCTTCAGAACAGTGAAAAGGTCGCTGGCCGGACAACAGACCATCGAGCCCACTCAGGTGGCGGGTTTTAATCAGTTTTACGATGATATTAATGGTGCATCATCCTGGCGCTACGGCCTTGCCGTCGATCAAACATTTTCTCCCCAGTTCCATGGCGGCATAGAATATTCCACAAGAGATATCGATTCTCCTTCTTTTGACATCATAACGTTCGAGATAGTGGATAGCGACTGGAATGAAAGTCTGACCCGGGCTTATCTCTATTGGACCCCCAATGCCCTGTTTGCAGCGAGCGCGGAATACCTTTTTGAAGAATTTAACAGGGACGACTATGATACCGGTATTGAGGCGGTAAAAGAGCTGAAAACGCAGCGTTTCCCACTGGGCGTCAACTATTTTCACCCAAATGGTCTGTCTGCAAGCCTCAAATGCACCTATATCATCCAGGAAGGCATATTCGGTACCGAGCCCGCTGATTTTCGTGAGGGAGAGGATGATTTTTGGCTCTTCGATGTTGGTGCACGATATCGATTGCCGAACAGGGTGGGGCTCATCAGTGTCGGCGTCCGAAATTTGTTCGACAGTGATTTCAATTTTCAGGATATGGATCTGGCAAACCAGACAATCTTTCCTGAGCGTATCATTTACGCAAAAGTGACTTTCTCATTTTAATACGTTTTGGAAGTGCTATCGGCAGCCTTTAACCCAATACAGAGAGGAGGAAATGGTTTTAGTATTTTTTATTCGTTTAGAGGGTTGATAAGAGCAGAATTATTTCAATTAAAGAAAGGAGATTAAAATGGGGGAGCTTATCATTCATATCGATCAGGAATCTGGCGCGGTAGTCCATGTTTATCAAAAACTATTTTATGATGATAAAATTGCACTGAGAAATAAAACAGAAGATGAAGAAGAGAAGCAGCTGCTTAAAGATATTTTGGCGGAGTTAAGAGAATCGAATCCCACAGCAGCCGATGAAAATGAAAGAGTAGATGAGGAAATTCAACAGTGGCTCGAATTGAAAGATGACACCATCACTGTCGAACTTCCGATCATAGGAGACCTTTATAATAGCAGTCGCAGATTAGTCCGATTGCTTAAAAAATTCAGAGATAAATTCGACAGGATCGTATCCGTGCCGGTCGAGATATGGGAGAAAAGTGGCAATACGGTTTGTTCCGCCAAGATTGGCGGGTCACTCCGCCGATGCCGTCACTAGCCATAAAAAACATAATGCCGTTGACCGATATTGGCCGGGCCCTATTTCTCCGTCTCGACCCTTTGTTTGGCTTTGCGGATCAGATCCACCAGGCTGGCTGTTTTATCGGGCGGGGGCGCACTGGCCAAAGACTCGAACGCTTCTGCCGAAAGCTGCTGTTTAAAATAGCCGACAACATCGAATTGCTCCCACCAGCAATCAAAGACTTTGAAACAGGGGCGCTCGCTCTCACCGCCAATTCGGCAGTAATCAAAGCGTACTGTGTGCCCTAACCGCGGACAGCGGCGCTGCCGATCGTCAAATGGGGATTTGGGAAGACTCATCTCGATCAAAAGCGCAGCAAAGGGCAGTCCGAGGCCGGCCCTTTGCTGCTTCGTGCCTGTTTCAATATTGCACCGTTTTCGAAAAAAGCGCAACGTGGTTAATCGGTGCTCTTCAAGTTCTGCGGTTTCGGAAAATCGGCAAACACCTTCATGGATTCCTGCATTTGTGCATCGCTCAACTCGAAGTCCGTCAGCTCACCGGCGAAGTACTTCTCGTAGCCGGCCAGATCCAGCAGGCCGTGACCGGAAAAGTTGAACAGGATCACTTTCTCTTTGCCCTCCTGCTTGGCCTTTTCCGCCTCGATAATCACCTGCGCAAGGGCATTGGTGGTTTCCGGAGCGGGAATCACGCCCTCGGTGCGGGCCCACAGCACGCCTGCCTTGAAGGAATCGAGCTGCGACACCGACTGCGGGGTGATCAGACCTTCATTGACAAGCTGGCTGACCGTCGGCGCCATGCCGTGGTAGCGCAGGCCGCCGGCGTGAATAGGCGCCGGCACGAAGGCGTGTCCGAGGCTGTGCATGGGCAGCAGCGGCGTGTAGCGCGCCGTGTCGCCATGGTCGTAACTGAAGGGTGCGCGCGTCATCGTAGGGCAGGCTTTGGGCTCCACCGGGTAGATGTCGATCTGCTTGCCGTTGATTTTGTCCTGCACAAAGGGAAACGCCAGGCCGGCGAAGTTGCTGCCGCCGCCGGCGCATCCGATGATGATGTCGGGCGTCTCTTCGATTATGGCCATCTGCTTTTGGGCTTCCAGCCCAATGATGGTCTGGTGCAGCATCACGTGATTGAGGACGCTGCCCAGCGAATAGCGGGTCTTGCCGCTCTGGTCGCTGACGGCCGCTTCGATGGCTTCGCTGATGGCGATGCCCAGGCTGCCCGGCGTATCAGGATCTTTTGCCAGGGCCTCCTGACCGGCTTTGGTCTCGTTGCTGGGGCTGGCGATGCACTTGCCGCCCCAGGCCTCCATCATGGCTTTGCGGTAGGGCTTCTGGTCGAAACTGACACGCACCATGTAAACTTTGCAGTTCAAACCGAATTGGGCGCAGGCAAACGACAGGGCGCTGCCCCACTGCCCGGCGCCGGTCTCGGTGGTCATATTTTCGATGCCGAATACCTTGTTGTAATAGGCTTGCGGCACGGCTGTGTTGGGCTTGTGGCTGCCCGGGGGGCTCACGCCTTCATTTTTGAAGTAGATGCGCGCCGGCGTTCCCAGGGCCTTTTCCAGACGATCGGCACGAATCAGGGGGGAAGGACGCCAGATGGCCAGCACATCCAGAACGGCTTCCGGGATATCGATCCAGCGCTGATCGCTGACCTCCTGTTCGATGAGATTCATGGGGAATACCGGCGCCAGATCGTCCGGCCCCACCGGATTGCCGTCCGGTCCAAGCGGCGGATTCAATTTGATATCCGCTAAAATGTTGTACCATTGCCGGGGAATCTCATTTGCGGCTAAAATTACGCTTTTCGTGCTCATTCAAAGCCCTCCTTGATGTCAGTACGTTCCCGATTGGTGTCGCCCGCCCATAAATTATCGACGGCGGGCTTGCAGCCGATTCATGGTGAATGGTCCTGGTTGCGCCAGCGTTCGCCGCCGTCTGTAAAACCATTGCGCCTGACAGCTCCTTACCATTAAAGACCGGCCCGGGGCAAGTAGCGGTGGTAAAAGTCGGTGACCACCCGCCACAAATCGTCCGGCATCATCTCCCGCACAAAGGTCTGCAGCGCATCGGGCCACCCGCCGTAGAAGGCTTCCGCGATCGAACCGGCGATGCAGGCCTGGGTATCGCTGTCGCCGCCCAGTGAAACGGCGTTGCCGATGGCCGACAACAGATCGGTCGACTCCAGGAAGGCGATGATGGCCTCGGGCACCGATCCCTGACAGGAGACGTCAAAGGTGTAGTGCGGACGAATTTGCGCCAGATAACGGTTCAGGTCATAGCCGAACCGCTTTTCGATCTCGTTGCGAATCTGAACCTTGGAACGGCCGCTGCGGGCCAGGAATATCGCCATCGCAACGGCCTGGGCCCCCTTGATGCCTTCGGGATGGTTGTGGCTTACGGCCGCCGAGCGCTCGGCCTGTTCCAGCACCTTCTCCAGTGAGTCATAGGCAAAGCCGACCGCACTGACGCGCATGGCTGAACCGTTTCCCCAGCTGTTATAGGGACGGGGGTCATCTTGCCAGATCCAGCGGTAGAATGTACCGCCGTAACCGGCGTTGGGATATTTGCGGGCCCAGGTTTGCAGACTGTCGGCATATCTGCGGCCGTGCAGGATGGCATCCGCCACAGCCACGGTCAGTACCGTGTCATCGGTAAAGCGGCAATGCGGATGGAAAAAGTCGAAATCGGATCGCTTTATAGGCCGCGCCTCGAATCGCGATCCGACGATATCGCCGGCGATAGCGCCGATCATAACGGATACCTATACGACGACGCACGAAGATCGATCGCACAAACGCATTGGACCGCGCGAGCGGCGTCAATGGGTACGATAATGCGGCGCTGTCGACTAAAATGGTGAAGACAGCCGCCCTGTGCGATGGTTGCCCCAACCGTGCACAGGCAGCGTGCATTTGGGGGCTCCGGCAATGGAAATGACGTCACCTTTGGATTCGCACAGTCATACGACGTCATTAATGCGCGAACCCGCGAGCCCCCAAGCAGATTTATTCGGTCTGATATTTAAAGGATACTTTGACACGAGCTCGATAGGCGACGACTTTGCCTTCTTCAACTTTCATGTCCAGTTTTTCGACCTCTGCGATGCGCAGGTCCCGCAAACTCTGACTCGCAGCATTGATAGCGGTCTGGGCCGCGCTTTCCCAGGAAGATGTGCTGGTTCCAACCAAACTAATCACCTTGTAAACACTTTCGGACATAGGGGCCTCCCTTCACTAAAGGTTGAGATGAATCCGAAAAGGTTGAATACCACTTCAGATCATCATTTTGGGCGGTAACGTCGCGTGAGTTTACGTACAGGGGGAAGGGTCGTTTACGTCCTTTTAAAATATCTGCAGCAATGGAATTCGTCAAGGCGTGCCCGAATGTTTGAGAAAAAAACCGATAATCATCGGTAAAAAGCGTTTAAATTTGTCTTGACAACTTTACCAATTTAAGCGATTCTGCGCTGACAACATTCGAACAAGTGGTTTCAAAGGCGATGAAATGATATGCTGAATCCTCAAAGCCCGATCCCCTTATACCGCCAACTGGCGGACCTGCTGCAGGAACAGATCCGCGCCGGCGATTTGATGCCAGGCACTCGAATCCCTTCGGAGCACCAACTGGCCGCCGAGCACGGCATCGGACGGCCCACGGTGCGACAGGCCGTCGAGCTGCTGGTCCGCAAGGGAATGCTGATGCGCAGACGTGGCGCCGGTACTTTTGTCCAAGACGGACAGCCGGAGGTGGATCTGTTTTCGCTGGACGGCACCAGCGCCTCGTTTCGGAAAAAGGGCGTGGCCGTGGAAACCAGGATCATCGTCCCAATCCGCCTGCAGAGGATTCAGGACCAGGCCAACCCCTTCAACGGGGAGCGCGCCTATTTCCTGTCCCGCCTGACCCTGGCGGACAACACACCGGTGCTGATTGAAGATCTCTTTCTGCAGGCGGACCTGTTTGCCGGCATCGAGACAATCGATCTGCAGGGACGCTCCCTGTCCGCCGTGGCCGAAGACCAATTTTATTTGCAGCCCATCGGCGGCCGCCAAAGCTTTGACATCGGCTATCTGAAAGGCCAAAACGCGAAACGGATGCAGGTGGGGACGCGCACGCCGGTTCTGGTGGTCAAACGCCACCTTCATTTCCCCCAAAAACCCAACGGCGTGTTTGCCCATCTGTGGTGCCGCACGGATCAATTTGTGTTCACGCAAAACATCGGAGGAGCCAACAATGCATAACCGAGGCTATTACGCAGACTTCGGCGGAGCTTTCCTGCCGGAGATCCTCACCGCCACCTTCGACCAGCTGGAAACGGCATACGAGACAGCCAAAGCCGATCCCGATTTCTGGCGTCAATACCGCCGGGTCATGGAAACCTATTCCTGCCGGCCGACCCCGTTGACATTCGCCGAGAACCTGACCCGTCACTTCGGCGGCGCCAGAATCTATGTCAAGCGCGAGGACCTGAACCATACCGGCGCCCATAAAGCCAACAATGTCATGGGGCAGGGTTTGCTGGTGCAGCGCATGGGGAAAACGCGGGTGATCGCCGAGACCGGAGCCGGGCAACATGGAGTGGCGACCGCCACCATGGCGGCACGCTTTGGATTCGACTGCACCATCTACATGGGCCAGGTCGATGTTCTGCGACAGCGGCCCAATGTCTTCTGGATGCAGCGCCTGGGCGCCACGGTTGTTCCGGTGACCGACGGCACCCGCATCTTGAAAGACGCCATCAACGAAGCGTTTCGCGATTGGGTTTCCAACATGGACTCCACCCACTACGTCCTGGGCACGGCCTGCGGCCCCCATCCTTTTCCCGAAATGGTCACCTGGTTTCAGTCCATTATCGGCCGGGAGGCCCGCAAGCAGATCCTCGATGTTGAAGGGCGGCTGCCGAAACGCGTCTATGCCTGCGTCGGCGGCGGCTCCAATGCGATGGGGCTTTTTTCCGGTTTTCTGGATGACCCGGTGGAACTGGTGGGTGTCGAAGCTGGCGGAAAAGGCATCGACACCGACCAGCATGCCTCGCGCCTGTGTGCCGATGATGCCAGTATCGGTGTGGCCCAGGGCTACAAAACCTACTTTCTGCAAACCGGTGACGGCCAGATGCGCGAAACCCATTCCATTGCCGCCGGTCTGGATTACGTGGGCGTCTCCCCTATCCTGTCCCAGTTCAAGGCGCAGGGCAAGGCGCGATTCGAAGCAGCCACCGACAAAGAGGTTGTCGAAGCCGTCTCGCTGACCATGCGCAAAGAGGGACTGATCCCGGCCCTGGAGTCGGCCCATGCTTTTGCCCGGGCTTTCAAAGAAGCGCCTGGCCTGAACCCGGACGACTGCATCATCATCAACCAATCGGGCCGGGGCGACAAAGACATCTTCACCGTGGCCGATGCGTTCGAGGACCCGGACTGGCGACAGTTCATCAAAGACAAGGCCGAGGCGTACAAATAGAAAACCACGAGGAAAATCATGGCCCGGTACGAATGGGCCGATCCTCGTACATTGAACCTTGAACATTGAACTTTAAACTATCCGAAGGATTCATCATGCTTGATAACTACTTGCGGCAACTGCGCAAAGAAAAAGAGATCCTGCTGATGACCCATATCGTCATCGGCTATCCCTCTTTGGAGGCTTCCTTTGAGATCGTTCAGGCCATGGTGGAGGCCGGCGTGGATCTGATGGAGCTTCAGATCCCTTTCTCGGAGCCCATCGCCGACGGTCCGGTGATCCTCAAGGCCAACCAGCAGGCACTGGTCCAGGGCATCACGGTTCAGCAATGCCTGGACTTTGGCGAACGCGTGGCGCATCAGTTCGACATCCCTTTCCTGTATATGACCTACTACAATATCCTGTTTAAATACGGTGTCGCGCGCTTTGCCGAGACAACCGCCGCCAAAGGACTCAAGGGCGCCATCGTGCCCGACCTGCCCCCCGAGGAGGGCGGTGAGTATCTGGCCGCCATGGAAGCGCACAAACTGGCCCCGATTTTCATCTTCGCACCAACCTCCAGCGACCAGCGCATGCAGATGATCGCCGGCCACGCCCGCGGGTTTGTTTATTGTGTAGCCCGCAAAGGCGTCACCGGCCAGCAGACTGAATTTTCCCGGCAACTGGACGACTATCTGGCCCGCTGCCGCCGGGCAACCGATCTGCCCCTGGCCCTGGGATTCGGCGTCAAGGACAAAGCCGATATCGACTTTCTCACCGGCAAGGCGGACATCGCGGTCATCGGTACCCAGACCCTTCGCATCGTTGACGAACAAGGCATCGACGCCGTCGGCAGTTTTATCCGTCAGCTTCGATAACGCATACAGGCGTTAAGATCATTCATTCGTCAGGGATTGAAAAAGGAAGCGGCATTGTCATATGGCGCCGATCGATATCGCTGTCCGGATGAATGATCTTAAAAACGACAGACGGATGCATCCCTATTTTGGGGTTGCCCAAAAAGAATCATTCGCGTTAAATACCCCACAACACGATCATAGCAGATTGGCAGCATTTGTTTCTTCAACGGACCGGACTTGTCTGCAACCACCATAAAATTGATTGATGGAGCCGACATGACAATGAAAAAAGCCTGGATCGCTTCACTCCTTCTGACCATTTTCGCCGCCACGGCTCCGGCCGTGCATGCCATCGATACCTTGATGATGCCCACCACCGAAAAGATCAAGTCGCTGGAAACGGATCATTTCACTATTTTATATCAGGCCCCGCTGGCCATGGCGGCGCCGATACTGGCCGGTTATTGCGAAGAGGCCTACCATGTTCTGACCCGCCTGCTGGAGATGCAGCCGCGGCACAAGATCCGCGTTTACCTGGAGGATACCTTCGACACCCACAACGGATGGGCCACCGTGGTGCCGAAGAACACCGTGGCGATCTATCTGGCCGGATCCGCGCAAGGATCTGAAATTTACCAGCCCGGCAACTACCTGCGCCGCACCGTTTACCATGAACTGATGCACGTGTTGTGCATGGACCTGCGCGCCGGATACAACAAAGCCCTGGAAAAGATATTTGGACAGATCGACCCTACCGTTCTCGGCGGCGACGTGCTCTCCTATTTGCTGTTCCTGTCCACCGCCTCTCCCAACATGCTGGCCCCCAACTGGTATCTGGAAGGGCTGTCCATGTATGCCGAAACCGAATTCGCAGGTCCGGGCCGCGGACGTTCCACCCTGGGAGACATGCTCTTTCGCACCGCGGTCAAAGACGACAACCTGCTTCCCTATTCCGAGTGGTATCTGACCACACCGCGATGGCCGTATGGCTCGGCCGCTTATTGGTACGGCATGCGGCTGATTCAGCACCTGTCAGAAACCAGCGACCGGCCAAACCCGGTGGGCGATACGATCCAGTCCGTCTCCAAATCGTTTCTGTTCAACGCCGGCGGCGGTATCCGCAAGGTTTCCGAGAAGCATTGGAAGCAAATGGCCCGCGACATGCTGCAGCAGGAGCGCGATCTTCAGACGCGTCATCTTCACATGCTGGAACAGGTTCCCCATACGCCGGTGAAACGCCTGACCGCCAGGCCCATCGCCGTGAGCAACGTTCGGTTTGCGGGCGACAAGATTTTTCTCATGGCGGCAACCGAAGAAAAACGCAATACGCTTTACCGTTATGATCCGGCATCCGGAACGCTCACAAAGATTCGCAATGCCCACACGCCGGTACCCATCGGAAGTCTGAGCGCGACTGCGGACGGCCGCTATCTCTACTACACCAGCCTGGAAATTCAAAGCACGGAAAACATCTGGTATGAAGTGCGTCGCTACGACACCTTGACCGGCGGCGACAAGTGCCTGACCCGCAATGGACGCTACCGTTATGTGGACGTCTCCCCCAGGGGCGATCAATTGTCGGTGATCAGCCAGCGGTACGGCATCACCTACCTGATGGAGGTACCGGTTGCCGCGGCGGGAGATACTCAACGGGAAAAGATCATCACCACGGCAGGCTTGGAAGCGGACCTGGCCGCGCCGCGCTACTCGCCCGACGGCCGCCACATCGCCTATGTCGAGGCGGATGGGAATTGGTTTTACCTGAAAGTTTACGATCACAGCGCGGGCAGGAACCGGGTTTTGTATCGCAGCGAGTTCCAGATCATCGCACCGACCTGGCATCCCGACGGGGAGCAGATCGTATTTGGCCACGACGCCAACGGGGTATACAACCTGTATCGTCTGCCCATGGCCGGAGCCGCCGCACCGACGCCTGTAACCCACGTATCCGGCGGTATGTTTTTCCCCAGCTTTTCGAGCGACGGCCGCACTCTGGCCGCCGTCAGCTATGACGGATTCGGCCCGCATCTGGCCACGACCCCCTACATCCCTCAGGCCCTTGCAGGGATATCCCTGCCCGTCATCACCCCCCGCTGGCAGGGCGGCAAGGTCGACGGCTTCATTGCCGAAGCCCAGGCCAGGCGTGAGTCATTTATAGCGGCCGCACGCAAAGCCGAAACAAAAAACTACAACTCGCTGACCGCCATCCGGCCCGATTTCTGGACCCCCTGGGCCACAGCCAGCACCTTCGGCGCACAGGGAGGGCTTGCGGCTTCCTTCAGCGATCCCGCCAACCATCAACAGTTGCAGGTGGTGGGAGGGATGGAATCAGAATACCAGTCGCCCCTGGTCCAGATAAGCTATACCTATCAAGGACTCAAACCGGACCTCACCCTCTACGGCGGCCTCGGCCAGGCGGCCTACCCCGACCTGCTGGAATCACCCGGCAGGATCGATCGCTTTGATTACGCCGAAGAGACCCAATTCTTCGGCGCGGCCGTTACCTTTCCGCTGTGGACGCGGATCCGGCGCCAAGTGAGCCTGACCGTGGGCTATGAATTTTTACGGCGCGATGTAATCGAAGAGCTGGAAGACGACTACGACGCCTACACCCTCAATGTCCGGCCGACCGACGAGGATCAGGGATCCGCCTGGGGACGCATCGACTACTTCAGCGGCACCATGCACGGCCGAAGCATTTCCCTCGAAGACGGCTTTCTGATTTCCGCTGGTGCAGAGTACAGCAATCCCTCCCTGGGAGGCGACATCGACACCAGCCGCGTACTGGTGGACTTCAACCAGTACATCACCATGCCCTACCTTCGAAACCACGTGCTCAAGATTTCCGGGACATACGGCGCCGGCTGGGGGGATCATTTCGCCCAGGGCCAGTTCGGTCTCGGCGGTTTCGACCCGCTGCCCGCGGCGCTGAAACCCGGCATTGAGCGGACATTGGGTCTGCGCGGCTACGATTCCAATTTTCAGACCGGCCAGGAAGTGATTCGCACGGCGGCCGCATACCGGCTGCCTCTATGGAATATCTTCAAGGGATTGGAGAGCGGCTTTCCGTTATACAGCAGAGACCTGTTCCTTGAAATATTCTACGAAGGCGGTCGCACGTATGACGACGAAGGCATCGGCGATGATATCGGCTGGCTCAATTCAGCCGGTCTGGAAGCCAATTTCGGCCTGACGCTGCTGCGCTTCGTCTCATTTGCCCCCGGAATCGGAGTGGTTTACGTCCCGCAACGCGATGACCGCGACCCGGATGAATATGAAGTGGTGCCGTATCTGTCCATCAAGCTGTGGACCAGCCCCTAAAAGTGGTTTCAAGGCTGCGTCTCAGGCCCAATCTCTGCGTTGGGTCGTGGTCTTTAATCCTCGAAATACCTGGGGTATGGATGTTTATCCCGCCGGTTTATGGCGGGGTGGTTAAAGACCCCGCCCCGCCTTGATCTTGGACCCGAGGCTTGGCGCAGAAACCGATTTAGTCATTATTTCTTAGTTGGATTCAATTGACAGTTGTTTATTAATAACAGAAATAGCAAAAAGATTTGAACCAAGAAGAACTCAAACAACCAGCTTGGATATTCATTTGCAGATTCATTCGTTTCCACACACCATAACCTTTTCTGGAGAATAGAAGACAGTTCTTGAATGTAGCAGCTCCTTGAACAGCCAACAAAATAGAGTCATATGACGGGATATGAGGTGGATCGTCGAGGCGGGATTCCCATTGCTTTAGCCATGGTTGTTAGTGCTGCTTAGATGCAGCGGAGGATCGACTGCTCGCACTGTCTGGCCTGCTGGAAAATAGGAGAGATTTGCCACGCACTTATATTTTTCTCCCCCCTCAGGGGGAAAGGCTCCGATTCGCTCATATTTCCTCTCCCCCTCTGGGGGAAAGGCTCCGATTCGCTCATATTTCCTCTCCCCCTCTGGGGAAAGGCTCCGATTCGCTCATATTTCCTCTCCCCCTCTGGGGAAAGGCTCCGATT
>JBNKKC010000058.1:0-18666 GCA_050291625.1 Desulfobacteraceae bacterium | reverse complement strand
ACTTGCCAGTCTTCATGCGTGTCGCTTGGAGCGATAAGGAAACGCTTTATTTCATCATCCGCCAAAGGCCGGCCAGGCCTTCTGTGAAGAAAATGATAAAAATTACGAACCCATAGCGCATAAAACGTGCGCTTTTTGGCATCAATGATGCGTTTTTTGGACAAATATCGCAGGAAATCATCCATTGCAAATAACAGAATCCCCTTTTTAGGGAGCGCGCTCCCTAATATATGTTAGCCAGCTGTGAAAGGAGTTTTGATATGTCTGAAAGTAGCATAGAGCTTTCTGTTGTTTTTAATGATGTAGATAGTTCAACAAGTCTCGAAAATTTATTAACAGAAGCGAAAGAAACAATATTATCGGCTTTCAAAAATTCGGATGAGATATATTTACATGAATTTCTGAATCAGAAGAATCAGAATATGGGCATATCTTTTGACTCTTGGTGGGTTATTGAAAAGATAGAGCGTTTAGACAACGTTATAAATATTGCTTTCTCAGGCTCACCTTCGGGTACTAAGGAGCAAGATATCATTACCTGGTTTAGGAAAAAAGGCGCCACCAAAGTCAGTGGTAGAATGACAGTCGATGGTGGCGGTGATGTAGAATCCTGGGACGTCGGCGACGTAGATTAATACTATCTATTTTAAAAAGGCTGCTTACATCGCCACTCACACAGACTCGCAGGGGCGGGCCGCCTTGGCTTTGGCATAGTTTGGTGTTGAATTCTCATCTGCGAAGTCCGTGGATCCTGCTCGCCGGTGGTGGCGGGCGTTGGGGCATTGATAGTTTGATCATAGCATTTTTCTGCGCTTTATATTAATTGAAACAGACTCATAGAGGTAAAAAATGAATATCAAAGAATATGCTGATGTTTTTCTTAAGCTCTTTGAGGTGATCATATCCTGGCCAACTATTTTTTTGGTAATTTTATTGATATTTCGTAAGCTAATCATAAAATTGATTTGTGATTTAAACAACCGAATAACAGAAGCAAATATAGAATTCAGCAAATTTAAACTCTCTTTAAAAACGGCAAAAACACCAATTGGCGAAACAGACGTTTCTGTAATAGAAAAAAAAGTAACACAAGATATTCGCGAGGGTATCTTGTGCTCTTATACGAGTGCTCAGTACAAATTCAAGATTAGTTGGCCTGCTGGGTGGATTGCGGACATTGATTTAGATCAGACTACTTTGAGCCGGCTTAACCTTCCTCCATCAATCAACATCCCAATTTTAATAACCAAAAAAGAAAAAATAGGGGAATTTTTACCGAATATTAATATTACTGTTGAGGATTGTGCAATTATGACTATTGATCAGTACATGCATCTTTCAACTCAAAAAATGAAAGAGCTTGGATGGAATATTTATTTATCAAAGATAGATGAAAAAACTCATTCAGGCCTATTAGTATATTTGAATAACGGTCCCTTTGGCAGGGTTTTCCAATTTGCCAGAATGGTTATTAGGAACGGATTGGCTTTTGTTGTGACAGCCTCGAATTTGCCATCTGAGGAACAACTTTCGGTTCAAACAAGCGAAGAACTTTTAAGCATTTTGAATTCTTTTAAATTGATAGTATGAATCAAAACTATTTTTCAAAAAGCGCTTATCCATAAAGATAAAATGAGAAGGCTGGTCTCCAACGAGCTATGATACAATCATGCTCACACAATTAACGCAGTCACCTAAAGGTGCTGCAAAAAAAGGAGACCAGCCTTGAAAGACACTATCACAATTGGAATGGATTTGGGAGACAAGTATCACATTGCCGTTGTATTTGATGCCGATGGACACGAGTTGGACATTGCCAAATTGATCAACCACGCTCGCGGTGTGGTCAAAGCCAACGGAGAGCGTTTGCCCAGTTGCAGCACAGACGCTTTTGCCAGGCGCTGTGCAGCCCATGTGCCTGCCGATCTTTGGCCGGCGCTTGAACCGATATTTGATACCATCGCCCAATTGGGCGTTCAGATCCGCGATCTGGATGCTAAGATCAATCAAATGTGTCAGCAGCAATATCCGGAGACACAGCATTTACTACAAGTTTCAGGGGTTGGTCCGGTAACGGCATTAGCCTACGTGCTAACAGTTGAAGATCCGGCCAGGTTCTCAAAGAGTCGGCAACTTGGCCCTTTTTTGGGTCTGACACCGCGTCGCGACCAATCGGGTAAAACAGACAAACAGCTACGCATCAGCAAAGCAGGCAATAAATATCTGCGCCAGCTATTGGTGGGCAGCGCGCACTACATCTTAGGTCCATTTGGGCCAGACAGCCATTTACGCAGCCACGGCATGGCCATATGCGCTCGCGGCGGTAAAAATGCTAAAAAAAGAGCAGCTGTTGCCGTAGCTCGCAAGTTATCTGTGTTGTTGCACCGGCTATGGGTAAGTGAGCAAACTTATGAACCGTTATATGGTGCAAATCAGCAAAAGGCCGCGTAAATTAGGTTAACAGCAAAGTTGTGTTGGGCAATTAATACAAAGAGTTTTAACGTCTCATCCAGGGGACTGCGTTACTTGAGCCGCAACAGTCAGTTGCCGCTGACAATAATGATTGCGACAGAAAGATTGCAGCCCCTGCCAACGGATATTAACATGCACCGGGACCAATGGCAGTCCCATCAAAGAGTGCGGATGGAAGCGTGGCGGTTGAGACTCGTTGGCAGTTAGTAAGCAATCCGTGAACGGATTACCTGTTGACTAGCCTTCTCATGGAAGCTCAAGTTGGCGTTTTTTGTCCGTAGCAAACGTTTGAGGTAGTCGCGGTCATGTGGGGTGGACGTTCGCCATGCGGTTTTAGTGGGGCTTGGGGCAGCGGAGGATCAGCGTCCCGCACTGTTTGAGCGCTAGCGGGTTTGTCCCGACCTTTAGCTCCACCTGACCCAAGGGCCTAGCGGCCTATGGTCAGGTGAGCTTGGCGTTGGCCCTCAATAATTGACAACTTGCCATCGATGGTGATATTGTAATACGAAAATAATATCGTTCGAGGTTGCGTCATGCAGACAGTTACGGTTTCTCCAAAATATCAAGTGGTTATACCAAAGAGCATTAGAGAGGCGATGAGGCTTCGCCCTGGGCAAAAATTAAAGGTCATTGAGTATGAAGGGCGAATCGAATTGATTCCTGACCGAGATATTTCTGAACTCAAAGGATTTCTAAAAGGAATTAATACAGAGTTTATCCGCGAGGATGACAGGTTATGAATATTGTTGATTCTTCTGGTTGGCTTGAATATTTTTCTGACGGACCAAACGCAGACCGATTCTTGCCACCGCTTCAAGAACCTTCCAGTTTAATCGTTCCCACCATAACAATATATGAGGTCTTCAAAGTCGTATTGCGAGAATCCGGCGAAAATGAAGCGCTTCAATCGATTGCAGCCATGCAAAAAGGATCGGTTGTTGACCTAAATACAGGTATTGCTATGACTGCTTCAAAGCTAAGCTTACTGCACAATCTACCAACGGCTGATAGCATTATTTTAGCAACTGCCAAAGTTTACAAGTGTATTATATGGACTCAGGATTCTGACTTCGAAAATTTGAAACGAGTTAAATTCTTTCCAAAGAAAAACATTGGCCATCATGAGCGTTGAGTAGGACGCTCCTTCCGTCGTGCCTCTCATGCTCGTGCTAAATAAGAAATGTTCATCGTCACACATATGCAGTAAAAGTTGCAGTCATAAGCGGAGGCAAAAGGTGACTTCGAATTTAGATAAAAGCCAGCATACTGCTCTTGAGACAATATTTAAAGATCAAGGTCTTATAGATTTCAAATGGATTGATCCTAAGCAAATTGTGGTCGCCGAGTGGGTTCGAATGAAATGCATGTTTGGATGTCCCAATTATGGACGTAAAGCAGCATGCCCCCCTCAGACTCCATCCGTGTCTGATTGCGAGCGCTTTTTTAAAGAATATAATGATGCCGTTGTATTTCATCTAAAAGTTCAATTCGATAATCCTCCTGACCGTTTCGCATGGTATAAAAAAATGACTTTGAAGCTGATCAAGCTTGAACGAAAAGTTTTCTTGGCTGGTTTTGAAAGGGTGTTCTTTCTATTGTTCGGCGGTTGTCCCTTATGTAAGGAATGCAAAATTGAAAGAACACTGTGCAATCAACCTGAACGGGCTAGGCCAGCACCTGAGGGAATGGCAGTAGATGTATACTCTACAGTTAAGAAATTAGGGTATCCAATTTCAGTTCGAACGGAATGTACACAAGCTATGGACCGCTATGTTTTTTTGATGGTCCAGTAGTCTTATAGAAAGAATAACCGTTCTGTCCAAGCTGTTGGGCCATCGCCGATATCAAATCAATGGAATCGAATGTTGCTATGTTTATAGGAAAACAGACGGTTTCCGGTATCTCTATTACTGGTATGACGGATAAAAAAGTATAACAATGGCTTTTAGAACGGACTCGGTTCCGTCGCCGCCGAAGCCGATCGTTGGGAGCAAGATATATGAAAGAACCAACCACATCCACATTCGTGCTCGCGGTGGCAGACATCACCGGTTTTGCCAAAGCTTGTCGCGCCAAATTTGACGTTGACATGTTCGTCATGCTCGATAGATTCTATCACGCCACCGCAGATGCCATAGCCCCTTCTGGCGGCAAGCTCGTCAAAGCCATGGGTGATGCTATTCTCATGGTGTTTCCTGAGCAAAAGGCTAAGCAGGCAGCTAGCTGCCTGCATGAATTGCAGAATAAAGTTCAAACTGTCTGGTCCGAATTCGGAACAGACTGCACTGTCCGCATTCACGCCCATGTTGGCACCGTCGCATCAGGACCAATCGGACCCGGTCAACAGTTTGACATTGTCGGAAACCCAGTAAATGAGCTTTTCCTCATGCCCTGGGATGGACCAATGTTCTCGGCTGAACTGACGAGCCTAATAAAAGAATGAGAGAGATCCCAACCTGTGCATTCACATTGAACGCAAAAGACCGGCGACTGTGGTTATAACAGTTCTATCATTAAACTTACTGGTACACAGGCCGTGTTTCTTTTTTGCGCTTAGTGATGCACGGCGTATACTCACAGAATCAGATAAGGAGGCATTATGAGTTCAGCAGTCATTAGACCCCCAGCTGCAGATTCTGTAAGATCGTTAAAGCATTTTGAAAGTTTGCTTGAATTCGAAACCGATTGTTGGGATGTACATCACGCGATTACCAACAATCGAATGGATTTTGTTTTGCTTGATGTCCGTGGCGAGGAATTTTTTGCAAAAGGCCATATAAAAGGCGCGGTCAGTCTGCCGCATGCCCGCATAAATGAAGATTCCGTCAAAGACTATCCGCCGGATACACTGTTTGTGGTTTATTGCGCAGGTCCGCATTGCAATGGCGCTGATAAAGCTGCTATTCGCCTGGCGAGACTTGAACGGCCTGTGAAGAAGATGATCGGCGGTGCAACCGGCTGGCTTGATGAGGGGTTCAACTTGACCAAATAGAGATCCTGCATAAATACCTGTAGTCAGACTGAAATCTTCTTATTTGGTCAATATCGCTGAATGAGCAGATAAAAATAATACTCGGCCGGATATCGGTGACGAAAAAAAGGGGAACCTAAGCGAAATATATGTGCATAAATTTAAGATTAAGACTATTCAGTATCTTTTAGCTTACCGTTTCACTGAAGAACAACTCGAGCTGATAATGATTGGCCTCCATCAGAATTATTACAGAGATTTAAAGAAATATCCGAAAAAGAGGTGACCTATAGCATTGAGAGGGACTGGGCAAAGCGGCGCGCCCTTCGGTTGCGCCACTTTTTCCAGCATCTCATGCTTGGGGTTCGGCGCAAGAGCCGTGATTATCGAGACTCTGAATCAGGCCAATGATGGTCGTAGGATTGTTGAGATGCTATAATTGCTTAATTTGGCGGATAGATAGTCGCGTCACGATAGAGTATATCGACGTGCGACAATTCCAAATTAATAAACCATTTGATATAGCGCCATTATTTAATCTTATTTACTATTTCCCGGAGGATGAAAGAACTGCATATCCGGAATACCAGCTTTGTGGCTGAACAGAATGGAGCATGAAAACAAATGCCAATTTGCTGAAACCGGAAAAGGCCGTGTTTCTTGGGGGGCATCAAAAAATTTTATTACTAACAAGAAAGGGCCATGATGGAACCAACTGTTCAAACGCTACATAATTTCCTTAACATGATGCCGGCGGTTCTCTATGAATATGCTCAAAATAAAGACGGAAACAACAAAGTATTGTATATCAGCCCAGCTTCAAAAGAGATACTTGGGCATCCAGGCTCATATTTCATGGAGGATATAAACCATTTTTGGGACATCATTCACCCTGATGACCGGGAGAAGTTGATTGCTGAAGATGAAGCCACAATTGACGATCATTATTTTGCAACCGAGGCCCGGATTGTCCTGCCAACCGGAGAAGTGAGGTGGATTCAGTTCTCTTCAAAGCCTGTTTCGAGAACGGAAGATGGAACCGTTACCTGGTGCGGCTGCATTGTCGATATAACGACATTAAAACATGTTCAGGATGAAGTAAAAAAACTTCGCGGTATTATTCCAATTTGCATGCACTGCAAGGGGATCAGAAACGACCAAGGGTATTGGACAAAACTTGAAGAATATATTGAATCATATTCCGATGCCGAATTTAGCCACAGCATTTGCGACAAATGCCTTCAAGAGCATTACCCGGAAGAAGAAGATTGAATATAAAGGATACATCAGAGGACGCTTCGGCATGATAGGCTGCTTGAGGGGTATTCTGCATCGTTCATCGTTATACTCAAAAACTGAGATGGTCAGACCAACCTGTCACGGCGCCGTCGGACCATGGTGTCAAAGGCCGCAGCAACCTGCCGGTATTCATCCGGTGCCATGGCATGGATGGGCAGATTCGAAGGCGCCGTTCTGCCAAGGGCTGTGATCTTGGCAAGGCCGCCTGGATGATAGGGCCTCAGCCGGTATGAGAGGTGTTTTATCGCGCCGATGATTTCGGCCATGGCCTGCAGGGGCATCTGTTCCGCCGTCCTGCCGCTGATCAGGGGCATGGTACAGACCAGCCGGTCCCGTGCCGTTTCGACGATTTTGGAAAGATTGTGCAGAATAGTCCGGTTGGATCGCCCGGTCCACTGCCGGTGGCGGCGGGCATCCGGGTATTTCAGGTCGAAGTAGATCAGATCAACCCATGGAAGCAGTTGCGCTTTCACCGGGTCCCATTGAAAATGGCCGCAGGTTTGCAGCGCCACATGGATGCCGTGGCGCTTTAGCCCTCGGGCCACGCCTCCCACATAAGCGGGGTGACGGGTGGGCTCACCTCCACTGAAAGTGACCCCGCCGCCGGAGTGGTCGAAAAACCGTTTATCCTGGAGCAGGTATTCAACAAGTTCGGCAGGGCCATAATAGCGCCCTTTGATGGTCATGGCCCGGGTGGGGCAGGCTTCGGCGCAACGGCCGCAGGCGTTGCAGTGCCGCCGATCGATTTGAATACCGTCCTTCAAAGCGATCGCCCCTGTGGGGCAGACCCCGGCGCAATCGGCGCATCCGATACAGCGTCGGGCCTGGTGGAACAGTTCGGGGCCGTCCGAGATCCCTTCGGGGTTATGGCACCAGACACAGGCCAGGGGGCAGCCTTTGAAGAAGACAGTGGTGCGGATTCCCGGACCGTCGTCCAAGGCGTAGCGATGGATATCGAAAATCAGCGGCCGTCGTTGATCCGGTTGCATGGCGTTACAATGCTCCGGTGAATCTGAGCTGCAGGCTTTTGGCCATATAGGCGAACTTGTATAGATAGTTCAGGTTGCCGTCGATGGTGACGTCCTGGCGCAGCATCGATCCCAGGATGTCCGGCTTGGGACTGAGCAGAAAACCCATCAATGCCCCTGCATTGCGGAAAACAACGGTCATATGGGTGTCGTCGATCTCTGTTTCAGAGACTTTCAGGCAGTCGTCCTTAAAGACGGCCGCCACGGTGATCCGGCGGTCCTGACTGCGAAAAAGATAACGCCCGTTGAAATGTCTGATGTTGCGCCGGAAATCCCTGTCCAGACGAAACACCAGTCCCATGAGCTTAAGCAGTACTTCCAGAAACTCTTCGGCCCCTTCGGACTCCAGCGCCTGCATAAACTTATCAGCGGCCTTGCGGACGCGGTAATAACGCATCAGAATGATATTCAGTAATTTCTCCCACATCGGTTCCTCCTTTTTCGTTCACGTTCAAGGCCGGATGAATGTGACGCATATGGATCGATCCATTCGTCGAGCATCGAGCGTCACGGCATTACATTGTGCCCGGCATCCCGCTGTTTCTCTGCGGAAACGGCACGGCGTTTCCGCTGCGCAGATCGTAAGCCGTGCGGGTGATGATCTCTTCCTTCATGGCATCGTTGAGGTCCTTGAAATAGGCCGAATAGCCCGAGACCCGCACCAGCAGTTCGGGATATTTATCGGGGTTTTCTTTGGCGTCCAGCAGCATTTCATAGGACATGATATTGCACTGGATGTGCAGGCCGCCGTATTCGAAATAGGTTTCGATGCCGGCGCCGAACGTTTCGATGTCTTCGTCTCCCTGCAGCACCGGATATTTAAGATTGAACGCCTCGCCGCCTGGAATGCAGATGGGATCCAACCCGCCCACGGACTGCAGGCAGGCGGCCAGATCAACGGCGGCCTGGGAGACCGGTGTGATGCCGCTGGCAAAGACCTTGAAGGCCTTGCGGCCGTTGGGCAGCGCGCCGGACAGCTTTCCCTGGCCGGCATGGTTGGTCATGGACCAGAAGGCTGGTCGGTATTTGCCTCCCCGGTAGTTGGTGTGTCGCTGGTAAAAATCATAGAGCAGTTTGACGACCCGCTGTGCGTTGGCCTGGGCCGCCGGATCGGCACTGCCGTATTTGGGAGTTCGGTTGACCAGGTAGGCGTTCAGCTTCTCATAGCCGTTGAAATCGGCCTGCAGGGCGCTCAAGAGTTCGGCAAAGGTACATTCGCGGTCCTTGAAAACGGCCTGCTCAACGGCGCTGAGGGAATCCACGGTGTCGGCAAACCCGATATGGGTGGCGCCCGATGAATTGTACTGAGCGCCGCCGGAGATCAGATCCCGCCCTTTATCCATAGGGCCCTTAAAAAAGGCCGAAAGCAGGGGGGACGGCAGAATATCCTGGTAGACCCGCCCGAACATCTCGTTGAGCCGGATGGCCTGACCGGCGACCCACTCGAATTGCCGGACAAAGGCATTCCAGAAATTCTCGAAATCGGTAAAGGCCGCCGGCTCGCCGCTGGCCGGACCGATCTGTTCGTCGCCGGTCACCGGCCGTTTGCCGTTGTACAGGGCCAGCTCCAGAACGGAGACCAGGTTGAGCATGATGGAGCTGGAGGCGTCATAGCTGCGGCCGGCGGCGGCCAGTTCCACGCAGCCGATGATGGCATAGTCCCGGGCGTGCTCTGTCTCAACACCCTGGTTTTCCAAGGTGCGGATATCGACCATGTCGTTATGGATCGCCGGAACGCTGCGGGTGTTGGCTATGACTTCGGCCACCCGGTTGCGATAGGTCTGGCTGTTGACGCCGGGATGGTAGCGGGCATTGACGCTGGGATCCCGGGTTTGCAGCAGTTCCGTGACCTTGAGCATCAGGTAGGTCAGATCGTTGACCGCATCCCGACCCTGCGGGTCCACGCCGCCCAGTGTCACGGCAGGCACCGTTCCGGCACCGCCAAACAACTCTTCGGCGGTTTCAGGCACGAGGTTGGTGTTGTCGTTGAGCTTGAGCCACAGGCAGCCGATGAGTTCCAGCGCCTCTGGGATGCTCAGCCGGCCGGCGTCCGTATCACGTCGGTAGTAGGGGTACAGAATCTGGTCGAGACGGCCGGGACTCATGGCCATATTGATGTTTTCGGCATGGATGGCCACCTGGATGATCCACAGAGCATTGACGGCCTCTCGAAAGGTGCGTGCCGGTCCGGCCGGTACCCGGGCGCAAACCGCGGCCATCTGCTCGAAATTGGCCTTGCGCCGTGGATCGTTTTCCGCCTTCGCCAGTCTGGCGGCTTCGGCGCCGAGGTTGGCGGCATAGGCCACAACCCCCCGCAAGGCCTTTTGCACCGCCTGGTAGAAGTGCAGGCCGTGCAGGCGGTCGGCATCCTGCATCTTCTGGGCTTTGAGGGCCTGCTCTTTTTGGGCGGCCAGGGCGATGATGTACTCGACACCGTGCTCCAAGGCCAGGCTGTAACAGGGCACCGTATGGGAGATGGTGCCGGCCTTGCCGGCGATGAAGAAGACAATGCGCTCGAACAGCCGCATGCAATCGGGATTGTTGTGGCGCTTGCGGGTGACTTCCAGGACGCTGCGTTCCATCCAGTAGGGATAGATGTCGAAATTGAGCTCGTCGGCCTCGGCCCGGGCCAACTGCTGGGGGTTTTTCTCCCGGCTGCCGATCACATCCAGTTCGGGCCAGATGGTCAGTCCGGTCCACTCCGGATAGACCGGCGCCCCGAAGGGCTTGGCGCAGGTCGTACCGGCGAGCAGGTTGTCATCGAAAAAGAGGGGTTGTTTGCGGCTCAGAAAATGGGCGACGGCGCCGGCATAGCGGATGATCATGGGTTCGTCGTCCGGGGACATCTCCCGGAGAAAGCGAGTGACATGCCGCGCCCGTTCGATACACACCGCCGGTTTGGTTCCAAGCAAATCGCCGCGCAATCGCTCGAGCAGGGGCAGGTTGTCCAGAGTGTAGTCCCTCAGGCGGACATCTTCCAGGGTGATGGCGCTCATGGGTCTCTCCTCTCATTGAAAAAACACATTTGGCTTTGCAGCGAATGCCGTAACAGGGGGATGGCCTTTGACATTTGAATATCAAACCATCACATTTGATGTCTGTGATGTGGATCACGAAAAGAAGCGCCAATGCTTCGTCTGGCTTATGGGGTCGTATCGTATTGCAGATCGGGCACGAGCGCTGAACGGATCGCAACGCCCAACTCCTCCATGATGTAAGGCTTGCGCACATAGGCGCCGGCACCCAGTTCCCGGGCGCTCTTGACGCGTTCGCTTTCGGAAAACCCGCTGACGATGACGGCCTTTTGTCCCGGGCGCAGCTCTAAAATGCGCTGATAGGTTTCCAGGCCGTCCATGCCCGGATCCATAATCATGTCCAGCAGGATCAACTCGACGGTCTGGTTCCGGAAAAAGTCAACCGCCGCTTCACCACTGGCGACCGTTTGCACCGAATAGCCGAGGTCCGTCAAGATCTCCGCTGCGATGTCGCGCTGTTCGGGTTGATCGTCGATAATCAGGATGGTTTCACCATGACCGCGGTACTCGCTCCTGTGAAAGGATTGCGCGGGCTGGCAGAGGGGCTCTGCGCTGATGGGCAGATAGACCTTGATCACTGTGCCCTCATTCTTGGTGCTTTGGACATCGATAAATCCGTTATGGTCCTGAACGGCGCCCCATACCACCGCCATGCCCAGTCCGGTTCCGCTGCGGCCCATGATCTTTTTTGTATAGAAAGGTTCGAAAATATGCGGCATGTCATTATCGTCGATGCCGATGCCGTTGTCCTCCACCCGCAGCAAGGCGTATGTGCCCTGGACTACGTCGCTGTAACCCCGAATGGGCTGGTCCACGTAACATTTGGCAGTGGAAATAATGACGCGGCCGCCTTTGGGCAACGCTTCGGCCGCATTTGAAACCAGATTCATCGCTATTTTTTTCAAGTGCAGGGGCGAGCCTTTGACCACCAGCGGGGTGTCGCTGATCACTGAAACGATCCGGACGTCGGCGTGGATCCCGTTGAGTTTGTAAAATTGCGCCGACTTGAGGACCTCTTTGATCACTTCATTGAGGTCCAGCACCTGCGTGGAGGGCACACCGCGGCGCGCAAGGGTGAGCAGCTCGTCCACGATGGCGGCAGCCTTGCGTCCGGAGTCGCAGATGTTGGACAGAGACCGGTACATGGGGTCCTGCGGTGACACCTTGGACATCAGGTAGTCCGGGTAGCTCACCAGGCCGAACATCACGTTGTTCAGATCATGGGCCACACCTCCTGCCAGAAGCCCCAGGGCTTCCATCTTCTGTGAACGAGCCAGCTTTTCCTCCAGCGCCTTTTTCTCCTCCTGGTAGGTGGAGTAATTTTTCCAAAACTCTTTGCGTGCCTTTTCATAGCTGTGGGTCAGCAGACTGATGACCAGGTAGACGCATAGATAGCGAATTTTATAGGGCATGGAATATTCAAAGACCGGCAGATCAATGTCGACGAAAAAGATCATACAGATCAGCCCGAGGACCGATGTGTTCCAAATCACGCCTTCAACGGGGCCCAGCATGAAATGCATGATCAAGGGAAGAGTGAAGGCCCATATGCTCTTCTCACCGGCGCTGCCTCCGTCGACAATCCAAAAGAGCATGGCCACGATGAGAGCCGCCGTATTGATCCGGTAAAGGGCCATGGCCCTTTTGGCGTACCGCAGATAGAAGATGCCGAAAAAGAGCATGCATCCGGCGATGGTGTCGATGATGCCACCGTAGATATTGTCGGCGAAAAGATTAAAGGAACCAAAAAAGAAAAGAAATATGGCCCCGGGAATGGAAAGATAAACGTACAACTGCCGCTTGCGTGTCTCTTCCCTGTCAATGCCCTGGTGAATCGTAAAGCCGTTCAGCAGGTGCAACCCTGTAATGTCCTTTGCGCATTCCATGCTGTCATTCCGTCCGGTAGGTTGAATTGTTTCGCTGGCTAATGGATGTTAAGGCTCAATTAAGATAGACAGATTGGCCGGGATGGAAATTTCGGCAGAATGTCAAGTGCTTTATTCCCATGCCGAACTTAGGGTTCACACAAAAACAGCGTCACGTTATTGCGCAAACCCAAAAAAACAACCGGTCGATCGCAACGTTTCCGAAAATCAGGCAAAGCCGGAAACGCAACTTCACGGCCTGTCGGAATAAACCAACAGGTGCGCGGTGGATGGCAGTGGTGTTCATGGATACCCTTGCGGGCCGTTTATACGCTGCCTGCGGCCGATATTATGAGACCAAGAATTCAAAGAATAACAGGCTAAACCACGGCCACTTCCAACGTTTAGATAAGGATTTCCTCTTTGTTTTTATATCGAACCAGCAGCTGCATGTCAATCTCAACGTCAATATCACTAGAAGTGGTTTAAAACCCCCTTTCAGGTCCAATCTCTGTGTTGGAGCATGCGATTCAATACTCGAAATACTCAATGTATTCCTCCGTTTGAATCGCATGCTCCGCCTTGACCTTGAACCTGAAAGGAGGTTTTAAACCACTTCTAGAAGCGCTTATGGATCTACAGGATTTTCATCCATAGCAGCTTTGCCGTCTTTTTACTGCTGTTTTTCCATTGGGAAGGAATGTGCCGCGTCAGATAGACGACATCTCCGGTGCTCAACCGCTGTGAGGTGTTTTGGACGGTAACTTTCAGTTCACCCTCCAACACGTAACCGAATTCTTCGCCTTTGTGGACAAAAAAATGGCCGGGAATTTTTTTCCCGGCAGGGATTTCGATCAGATAGGGTTCGAAAGGTGCCGCTTGATCCGCCGGCAGCAAATGATACCCCCGGATGCTCTCTTTGGGAAGATCGGCGAAGCGGACTCTTTTTCCTCCGCCGGAGAACACAATCGGCCGCTGGCCGCTGATATCCCGTTGAAAAAAATACCCTGCATCAACGCCCAACATCTGGGCCATTTTAAACAGGGCCGGCAGTGAGGGGCAGATCAAATTGCTTTCGATCTGGGAAATCGAACTGGGTGTTACGCCGACCATGCCGGCCAGCTCCTTTTGAGAAAGTGCCTGCCGGGTTCGCAGCTGCTTGAGCCTTGTCCCCAGGTCGATACTGGCCGGCAGCGACCGCTCTGTGTGGAATCGAACCATCATACCGTCGGCCCAAAACGGCTCGGCTTTGTTCAGATGCCGGGGTTTTCGATTATGAGCCTTCACGATGGTCAGTGCGCTCTTTCCGCGCTTGATGGCCAGGTCAATGGCCACCTGGGCAATCTGATTGATATGGGCCTTCAGCCGGCTGGAATGCGCACCTTTTTCAACGATCCAGTAGGCGATTGTTTCCAATTCATACAAGCGGGGGCAGGAATGGGAGTAAAACTTCAATATGTTGTCTTCTCCCCCCCATAGATCCTGCATACCGGTCAGGCTTTCGAATACAAACCGCACGTCACCGGACAGGTCCTGATGGATGCCGTAAATGGCTTCGGAGACTTTCTCCGGTTTTGTCGGCTCCTCCACCTTAATGATACGATAAGGCCGCCGGACGCTGTCTTTTTCATAAAATCTGCTGAAAACCAGCGAGCTGTCGCCCTTTCCATGAGTAAAGCAGTCCAGGATGATCAGCCGGTCATCATCGGCCAGCGGCCCCAGTTCTTCCACCAGTGTCTTGGGCGAACGATCGAACAGAACATAAATCAGAGGTTTTCGCTGTCGCTGTGACTCCTGGATGAAGTTGAGGCTGAAAGGGAATGCAAGGCTTCCGGCCTCGTCATACCAAATGACGTTGTCTCCGATGTAAAGTCCGTCGAGGCGCTCGTCCAGCCCCTGAAGTCCTGTGGATGCACGCGTTTTTTCTGTAAACATGACGGAGTTCCCTAGTCTTCAAGCGGCCACTGCTCACCCTCTCGATCCTCGACCCAATAGCAGAAACGCGCCCATTCAAATTCGCGGCCGGAGATCGGACAGCGCAAGGTCACCTTGGTGTCGCCGACGGCGACAACTTCCCAATCACCGTTGCGTTTGCCGCCCTCGATACGTATCTTCTGCCCGGTGTGAAAGGTGTAAGGTTTGAACAGCGTCACTTTATTCGATGCCATGACCATCTCCTTTTGGCTTCGTCTTCGCTCTCCAAAAACACAACGGAACTATAGCTCAAAACAGGGCTAATGGAAACCGGCCTCGCGCATCTTATAATCCGGAGGTCATAGTTCCGTAAACACTAACTCACTCCAGCCAATAATACAAACCGCCGAAATAGGCTGCCGCCGCCGCCAGCAAGGCAACCAGCGGAACCCGCAGGTGTTGATAGACCGGAAGCAGGGATGTTTGGAAATACTCATTGGACAGCAAAAGGCATAAATGCAGCGGAGAGATAAGGACCCCCACGAAACCGCTTGCCATCGCCAGCATCATATAAGGCAGCATCAGATGGGTCTGCTGCATGGACTGGATCAGAGAGACCAATATAGGAAACGTCGCCCCCACAAATGCGATGGTAATCCCGGAGATCCCTCCGACCAGCATCGGCAGGATAATCGTGATCGTCAACAGGGGTATTTGCCAGTGCAGCATTTCCCGGCTGATTTGCAGCACGGCGCCGCTTTGCTCGAGCACGCCTTTGAAAATAAGGATCGCACTGACCATGTACAACATTTTAAACAACGACGGTTGCCGCAGGATGGCCCATCGACGGCTCCACGGCATGTCATTGGCCAGCCAAACCCAGACGATGGCTCCCATAAGCGCCAGAATCAAACCGATCTCCTTGGCCAGCGGCGCGGCCGCGCCATGGGCCAGTCCATAGGGCAGCAGCAGTCCCATACCCAACCCTCCCCCGATGGCGAAGCCAATGGGCTGCAACTCCCGCAGAAAGGGGCCCAGTCGCCGTGGTCCGGCTTCATCGGCCTCCAATTTCCCTTGCAAAGCGATATCCTTCAGCGGCCAGTATCCGGCAACGACCGCCACCGCGGATAGCGGAAACGTAAACAGCACCAGCTGCCATAAATCCACCTCAGCCAGCGTCGTCGCCAGCAGGATCCCAGGATAGAGCGGCCACCAATACTCCCAGATATGGCGGAACCAATAATTGACGTAGCTGAGATGCGAACCGGACAAGCGATGCCCTTCGCCGATCGACTTGACCATAGGGGCCGAAAAGATCGCACCGCCGGGCATGGGCAGCAGGCCGATGAGCGCCGGGAAGATAACGATATTGATGCGGGGCTGCCGAACCAGGCCTTTGAAATTTACCAGGAGCCGCTCCATCTGACCGCTTTGTTCCAGACTGTGGCTGAGCACGAGGATCAAGCAAACCACGATGGAGAGGCTCAACGTCTTGGGGTGTACCAGGGCCGCTGCGGCGGACAGGGCGATATCAACAAGCCCCATGCCGAAGATGACTCCCAGCGCCGCCGCGCCGGCGATGAAGGCATTGCCCAGCATCCATTTGCGTTTGATGGCCGCCAGGATCAGCGAAAATACAACGAGGATGCGGACGACAGCCGGCACCGTATTGATGAAATCCAACATGGGGATATCGCCCCTTTGATCGGTTGTCATAATGACGTTGGTTGAATCGTCTATTCGCTGAATATGGTTCCCGGCACAATGAAGTCAAGTACGATTTCTTGTTTTGCAGGAGAGGATGTGAAAAAAGAAGGTCCAAAAACAACAACCCCCGGGGACGATCCCCGGGGGTTGTTCATTAAAAAGGTCAGACCGGTTTAGAAGAAGCGGTATTGCAGCCCAAGCGACACGGCCCAGACCTCCTTGGCCAGTTCGGTGTCGGCAGGCGCCCGCGAGGACAGCGTATCGGTGGTCACCGAATCATAGGTGACATCGGTGTATCCGAATGAGATGTCAAAGCGATCGGTGGGGCTGAACACGACGCCGAGGCCGATGGTGCTGGCATCCAGCTCGGGAGCCTCGACCAGAAGGCTCTCTTTTTCCATGCCCTTGATATCGGTATACAGATACCCCAGGCTGGCGCGCCATTGCGGATTGATGGTGTAGGTGGCGCTGAATCCATATTCCTGGCTGTCACCCGGATCCGAGTCCTCGAATCGCTGGTCATCCAGCGCCGCCTGGGATTCCAGGTAGCGGGTGTAGTTGAATTCAAGCACCAGCGGATCGATCACGCGATAGGACACCCCCAGGCCGAGAATGCCCGGAAGATCCTCTCGCACATCTTCATCCCATCCCAGCGCTCCGAGCACACCGATGTCGTCCCTTGAGGCATCGGTCGAAAATTCGAGCTCCGTCCTTGACATATACAAGAGGCCGATGTTGATCTTGTCGGTCGGTGTAATATCACAACCCAGAAAGTAACCCCAACCTGAGGCATCACGATCCAGATCGACCTTGAACTTGTCCTGGGCCACCGCTCCGGGTGGTAGCAAGGGGTTGACGGTCAGGTCCGCATAGCCGGCAAAGGATTGAGTGGCATCGATATAGCGGATACCGCCGGCAACGCTGAACATCCTGGAAATCTGGAATGCGCCGCCCAGAGTATAACCGAATTGATGGCTGTCAGCTTCAATATACATGTCATCGATGCCGACGAAAGCCCCGCCGCTGGCCATGATGACCTGGGTTGCCAGCTGAACGGTGCGCGCATTACCGTCTTCAAATTCAACCTTGCCGCCGCCGCCCGGTACGGTCAGCGCAAAGAAGCCCGCCCATTTGTCCTTCTTGTAAACGGTAAAAAAGCCCGGGACCGTGGACGGCACGTCAGTCGTATAGGTGCCGTCTTCTCCAGGAAAGGGATAAACGTTTTCAACGGTGTTGGTGTATTCCTTGTTGACCCAGAGCAGATCCAGTTTGGTGTAGAGACCGTCTTCCAGCTGGGTGACACCGGCCGGGTTGTAGGCCACGATATCGGCGGCATCGGTGGCTGCATTGCGGGTCAGCGAGCGGAAGTAGTCCGCGCTCAAATTGGACTTGTTGATGATCCCGCCCGCCATCAGCGGCGAGACCGATGCAAGCAGCAGCCCGACCACAGCGAGAATACCAATCAGTTTTTTCATCATATTTTCCTCCCTTGTTGTCGTGTCGCAGGTGTCCTGCTCGGAGCAACCTCTCTGCACCCACCCACCTGTGAATATTTATTATTCTTAAATCAGGACGCCGGTCAACGGACCACGCCTCCAATCAGTTGAGCCAAACCACGGCAGGCATACCGTCCCAACAAGCATCTCAGGAAAATTGGACTTCCTCAGCTTAATCGCCAAACCCTAATTGGTTTGTACACTAACTATTTCAAGTGTGCAACAAAAAAAATAAATATATATGTCAGTAACTAAATGAGATTTATTCATATACGGGCCAATGGATAGTCGAAAGAATCAGGTTTGAGCGGGTTTTAAGCAGGATACGGGATGGTCAGGAGGCCTCATCGGTCCCGGCGTATCGTTGCGCCAGATCTTTGTAGAGAAACCCTTTGCCACCGAAGATATCCAGTGCGCTGCCAACCGTAAAATCGATCGCTCCTGCGCCGAGCCGGAAGATGGTGTCGATATCCGCCTGGGAGTGAATGCCGCCGGCATAGGTCGTGGACAATCCGGCCCATTTGCCGAGCAGCTCCACCAGAGGCGCTTCGATGCCCTGACATTTGCCCTCCACATCCACGGCGTGTATCAAATACTCCGCACAATAACGGGCCAACTGGTCCAGCAGGCGCGGGGTGATGCGCTCCCTGGTAAATTTCTGCCAGCGATCGGTAACGATAAAGTAGGTCTCGCCCCGACGGCGGCAGCTCAGGTCGAGCACGAGCCTTCCTGCGCCGATGCTTTCCGACAGTTGCTTTAATCGGCGGTAATCTACATGACCGCCGTGGAACACCCATGATGTCACAATGACCGCCGACGCACCGGCATCCAGCCACTTTCGGGCATTGTCGATGGTCACGCCGCCGCCGAGCTGCAGCC
>JBNKKC010000057.1:0-1559 GCA_050291625.1 Desulfobacteraceae bacterium | reverse complement strand
GCACTCCACATGGCTTCGAAGTTGGATAGAATTTCGACGTCCCGATTGAAACAGCAGGCACACGGGCTGCGCAAAGACTATGCACGCATTCAGCGGTATGCGACAGCGTTGAACCAGGTGTTTGCGTTGCCGCTCGGCGCGTTGGACGTCATGGATAGGGACACCATCGTCTGCCGTTGCGAGCAGGTAACCCTCGGCGATGTGCTTGACGGCATCGAAAAAGGATACCGCAATATCAATGAAATCAAAAGAACCCGCGCAGGAATGGGGTTATGTCAGGGGCGGATGTGCGAGAGTGTGGTGGCACAGATCATGTTGCATAACGGCGTTCCGGTCGAAGAGATCGGGTATCTGAACCTGAGGTCTCCGCTCTCGCCGATACCGTTCTCATCGTTTGAGGACTATGCCAACGTAACCGTGAGCACTGGGTGAACTGGCGCGATCGATGCGTTCATGAATAAAGAGGATGTCTCCATCTTGTTCGAATCGGTAACAACCTTTTTTAAGATAGCTCGCTGCGGTCATAAATAAGGTAGGGTTATGGGGAAGTATACAGCTGATTTTATCGTTATCGGAGGCGGTATCGCCGGCAGTTCTATCGCCTACCGACTGGCCGAAAAGGGTCACTCCGTTATCGTGCTGGAAAAGGGACGCGTTGGCGAGGAAGCCTCCGGGCGCAACGCCGGGGGTGTTCGTCAAACGGGCCGCGATCCGGCGGAACTGCCCCTGGCAAGGGAGGCCATCAAGCTGTGGGCCGACATGAAGGATGAACTGGATTGCGATGTCGGTTATCGTCGGGGCGGCAATCTATTTTACGCCCACACGGCAGAAACGCTCGAGTACTTGCGTAAGGTTGTGGCGCGTGAAAACAAGATTGGCATGGCTACGGAGATGCTGTCGCCCGAAGACACCCGTAAACTGACGCCAATTCTTTCGGAAGCGGTCGAGCTGTATGGAGCCAGGCACTCCCCCAGCTGTGGCACGGCCAATCCCTTGCTGGTGGTAAAGGCCATCTGTCGGACAGCCCGCCGTAAAGGGGTTCGTATTCATCAGTTTACGCCGGTGCGGAAGCTGATGACCGAGAATGGACGCGTGACCGCTGCTCTTGCCGACGACAAGGTGTTCGAAGGGGGAGTCTTCGTCAATGCTGCCGGGCCCTGGTCGAAAGGGCTCTGCAACCAGATCGGCCTCGATTTTCCACTCACCTTCATCAATGACCATATGATCGTAACGGAGCCGTTACCGATGATGATCACGCAGTGGATCGAGTCTGACAGATTTTATATCCGACAGGCCCTGGAAGGAAATTTCCATATCGGTGGTGACGTTGCTTGGCGAGAAGTCACCGATTTTGAAAAGGATGTCGATTTCAGTTCCTTTGTCGAGCTTGGCCGGCGAGTGCCAGTTTATCTGCCTTTTCTCCGAAACGTCAGAATTCTGAGGTCATGGGGTGGTATCATCCATACCACACCGGATAAGATCCCTATTCTCGACAGAGTCGCTGGTTTTGAAAATTTATTCATTGCCGCTGGTTTTTCCGGTCACGGCTTCGCCCTGGG
>JBNKKC010000056.1:0-34598 GCA_050291625.1 Desulfobacteraceae bacterium | reverse complement strand
AAGTGCAAAGAAATCTAATTGTTCGTATCGAGTTGCCTGGTCCAGGTATAGCGTGCCATGGACCTTGGGGCTGATGACGGCTTCGATGTCTTTAAACGTTTTCTTTATCAGATAAGCGTCCCGGAGCTGACCGGCTGCGTGGAAAACGCCGTTTAATTCGCTAAAGCGGCTTTTTATTATATCAACAAGTCTATCCGCTTCATTGCGCTTTGACACATCTGCACTAACATAAATTACTTCCGACCCTAAACGCTCCAACGATTCAAGAGCTTTTTTCTTGTCAGGCGTCAGCTCGGATCTACCCGACAGTACAATTTTAGCATTGAATTGCGTGATAAGATATCGGGCAAAAATCTGCCCCAAACCTCCAAGCCCTCCGGTAATTAGATATACGCCGCCGTCTCGAACACCCCGATTGCCTGAACCATAATTCCTAAGATCGAACTCTTTGTAGCGCTCGATCCACCGTCTATTTTCAAAGTACCGAATTACCGCGACATTGGAATCTTCGATTTCAAATTCCTGCGATAACAGTTTTCCTACTAGCGCCGGTTCAGCAGCGGTGAGTCGGTCGTCCGCTATTTCAAGGCTTTTGCAGGAAAAACGAGGGTTTTCGATTTGAAGGGTTTTTGCAAATCCTGCGATAGATGCATTCTGGGGTTGGACCTCGCCATCCTGCGATCGATAAACATGGATCAACTTGATTTTACCATCAACATGCTGACGTATCAGTTCTTGTGTCAGATAAATCAACGAGTAGATACTATGCTGTAGTTGCTGGGCCAATGCGGATTCATCATGTATGGACATATCGTATGACCACTTATGAATAATCCGATCAGGAATCAGATTTTCTCTTTTCAGCGTTTCAATGAGTTTGTTATAGTCTTTTTTTATATGCGGCCGGATGGTGTATGTGGACCAGTCTCGGCGCTTGTAGTTATCTCCGGGCAGCAACAGAACGGTCCGGTCATTGCGGCCGAGTCCCTCTCTTCCCGAGTGCAAGGCACTGCGAAGGCTCTCGTCCCTATCGAAAAGCAGCGTGGTCCCGATAGGTTTTTCACAGGTGCAGGATTGAAGTCGTCTGTCTGGCATTCCTGGGGACTGCTCCCAAACTTTGCGAAAAAAAGTAGTGTGGTACGAATCTGTTTCTGTAGCATTTTCATTGCTGGAAGCAGTAGATGCCATCACATCAGAAATTGAGGAACTATCGCAGGTTGTGTCGGGATTCGGTTGCGGGTTTAAAGTAATTCTTTTCTTTTCGCCACCTTCGGGCAAAGCGGCAACCGCTTCCCCCCTTGTTTCGGACACTACTGATGTAGGCTCTCTATCACTGCAATTCAACCAAAACGACTTGCGGTCAAATTCATACCCCGGCAGCGGCAGCTTGTTGAATTGGCCATCCGGAAATATCTTGCGCCATTCGATATGCACACCGTGCAGCCACAGTTGCAGTAAAAACTCCTTAAATGACCTGTCCAGATCGCCGCCTGTCTGAAAAGTGACTGTCTCGTTCGCCTTCGATACGTTGTCGCTCTCACCCAGATCGACGCAAACCATGTTTTCGATTTGGGGCAGCTGGGCCATTGAAGATGTTAGACGGGTCAACCACACCGAGACATCGCCGATCTCTCTCAAGCCGCGGTTCTGGGTTCGGATATAGTGATAGGGTTTCGATAATTCCATTCGATGGTAGTTCTTGCTTAAAGCCGATGCAATGGCTTGAACATCCGGTTGGTCATCCAAGAACAATTGCACCAAAATGTCCTTGCTCATCACACCATCGACGATCAAATCCACTACTTCGCTTAAGAGTTGATCCACAATCGGTTTTTGTTGCGTCAGATCCCATTTCAAACGCAGTTTGTGCAAAGAGCTGATAATGATAACCAGAATCAACAACAATTCATTTTTGCGCTCCCCATCGCGCGGCCCATCGTCGACGTGATTGAAAAGCATCTTCTCGACGGTTTTTCCCCTGTCCGTCAGAGCACTATCCCACTCCTGCATGTAGCGCTTGAATGTAAACTGCCCCTTGAACAGCAGCTGACCTTTTTCGATATAGTATTCCAGCAGTTCCGGATCGACTCGCAGTTCGGTTCGGATGAAGCGAATATATTCGCTCGAAAAACGGAAGGGTTCGATGATTTTCCCGGAAACAGGATCGAGAAAGGGAAGCGTCGGTCGGCGGAGCGATATGTTCTGCGGCTGAACCTGCTGCGTCAACAAGGCAAGTGCATCGATAGGTCGTATAATGCCGCAGGATGCCAGGCCGGCCAGGGCGCCTTCATTCACGCCGGTTATCAGGCCGGGCGCTGCACCGATCTTGATTAAAGCGGTTGCATAGGCATAATCGACCATAAAGGCGTATACGCTTCGGGCCGCAGGCGCCCATTTGTCTTCTTCAAATCCGGAGGCCATTTCCTGAAGCATGTTCAGGTCTTTGAAGGATTGGCACGTTTCGGCCAACTTGTGCAAGTCGATACGTATGTTTTCCAAACAGGTCGAAAAAACCGTCTTATCCCGCAAAAGGGGTTGAATTCGCGAATAGCCGTCGATTTTGAGTGATCCGATTCTCAAGCAGTAGAACTTTTCAGACGGTTGCACCGCAACGACACTCTCGCTCTGGGCCGCATATGCAATCAGCTCTTTTAACGTCTCTTTATCTTCGGCATAGGCACCAAAACGATAAGGAAACGAATCGCGGCCGGTCAGCATGGTCCAGCAAATATCTTTAAAGTTCAACCGGGAAAATTGTTCGGAAGCGACAAACGACTTCCATTCTGTCAACATGCGGTTCAGGCTGTTGCGGGTTTTGGCCGACAGTACGAACAACTGCCCGTACCGGGTATCTTGGGCAGAAACCGTCGCCGGCGCCTGCTCCAACACGATATGCGCATTAACGCCTCCCATGCCGAACGAGCTGACACCGGCCCGCAGTGGTATGGCATCACTGCTTTCGGGACGCCAGTCGCTCACCTCCATGGCGATATCGAATGGTGAATTGTCGAACTGAATGATCGGATTGATCGAATTGATATTGAGGTTTTGTGGAATCTTGAGGCGCTGCATCATCATCAGCACCTTAATGACGCCGGCAACACCCGCAGCGGCCTCCAGATGACCGATATTGGATTTGACGGACCCGATTTTGCAGAAATCGTTTTTATTGGTAAATCGGCGGAAAGCGCGCGTCAGGGCTTCGATTTCGATGGGATCGCCCAGGGAGGTGCCGGTACCGTGGGCTTCCACATAACTCACCGTTTCCGGAGATATGTCTGCCTCCTGATAAGCCAGTAATATGACATCGCGCTGGGCTTCGACGCGGGGGGCGGTCAGCGATTGGGTCCGCCCGCCGTGATTGACTGCGCACCCCTTGATAATACCGTAAATATTATTTCCGGCGCGTTGTGCGTCTTCCAGCCTTTGCAGCAACAGGACGCCGATGCCCTCTCCGGGCACATAACCGTTGGCGTCGGCATCGAATGTCTTGCACTGACCGTCCGGGCTTAACATCCGTGCCTTGGAGAATGACAGATATTTCCATGGATGGAGGTTCAAGCTGACACCACCGGCAATGGCATAGTCGCTTTCGCCGATCAGCAAGGAGCGTTTGGCTCCGTCGATGGCTACGAGGGAGGAGGCACATGCGGCATCGACCGACACGCTGGCGCCGTTGAAGCCAAAAGCATATGAAATCCGGTTGGCCAGCATGGCGTCATAATTTCCGGAAGCGGCATAGCTGTCGGTAAAAACACCCGGTCGGGAGGCCTCCTGTCGGTAATCCGATGCCATAACCCCGATGTAAACCGCCGTTCTTTTGCGGCGCAGCCGTTCGATGGGCACGCCGGAGTCCTCAATACAATGCCACGTTTCCTCCAGCAGCAATCGTTGCTGAGGATCCATGTTTTTTGCCTCGCGCGGCGATATGTTGAAAAAAGTATTGTCAAATTTATCGATGTCGTCGATCAATCCACACCATTTACTGATCGATTTATTGGGTTCGTTGATATCAGGAGAATAGTATTGATTGATATCCCACCGATCCGGCGTGATTTCACGGATAGAGTTGATGCCTTGTTCCAGGTTATGCCAGAACTGGTGATAGTTATCTGCTCCGGGGAAGCGGCAGGCCATGCCGATGATTGCGATATCTGCACCACCGCCGCTATGTTTCAGCATGCGCTGCCTGGCTATGCGGTTTTGGCTTCGACTGGTGCCGGTCATCTCTGTTTCGGTTTCTATTTTTTTATCGGTACGACCGGTGGCAACCGGATCCTTCGACGGATGAATTGTCGAATCAGGCCGGTTCATTGATGTCGATACCGCCGATGGCGGGGAAGAACTTTTGGGGCCCGCCGCCGGCGCTGCTTGTTGAATCTGCCGGACCAGGCCGGTCAGGACACGGCCCGGGCCGATCTCTTCAAAGCGGACGTTGCCCTGCCTGCCGATGTAATGAATGGTGTCCTGCCAACGAACGGCATGGGTAATCTGGTCGCAAAGCAGTTGCCGAATCCGTTCGTTTTGATAGGCAGCGGCGGTGGCATTGGCAATCACCGGTATTCTGATGTCAGAAAAATGAATTGTCTCTAAAAAAGCGGCAAATTGCTTGCGGGCTTCCGCCATGTACCTGGAATGGAATGCCGCACTGACACTCAACGGAATACAGGATACGGTCTTTAATGATTGAAAGTGCCGTTCAAACACGGCAAGCTCATCGCGCGGTCCGGAAATGACGGTCTGGGACTGCGCATTGAGACCCGCAATATCAATGCCTGTCAGGCGGTGGTCGGCCAGCGTCTTTTCGATTGTGCGGTGGTCGGTTCCAATAACGGCCATCATGCCGCCGCCTTCAGCCTGTGCCATCAATTCGGCGCGCCGCTTTACCAGGCGCAATCCGGTTTCGAAATCAAAGACACCGGCGGCAAACAAGGCATTGTATTCTCCCAAGCTGTGCCCCGCCAGAAAGGCTGGCCACCCACCGCTGTTCGCCAGCTTGTAAAGGTAGCTGAAGGCATTGACCACATATAAGGCCGGCTGGGTGAACTGTGTGTGGTTGAGCCGATTGTCCGGATCTCGAAGACAAAGCTCCTGGATGTTGTAGCCTACTATAGCATTCGCCTTTTCGGTGAGATCTTGGAAAATGTCAAAGAGTTTGGCGCCCATACCTTTTTGCTGGGAGCCCTGACCTGGGAATAGATACGCAATCATGGTTTTCGCCTTTAAAATGTAATTTATCATTGCTGGCCGACCATTCATGCTTACCACCCCGGAAGTATAAATGATCGGAAGGCTTTTGAGTTGAAACGACAGAGATCACCGGTTGTCATTTGAGGCAAACGTGTTCGAGGCGATCAACTCAAATGATCGGCAAACCCGGTGATGATGGATTGTCTATCAGGAACTTGCAGGCCAGGCTGGCGGCGTCACCCCAAATTTTTTTGAGAGGTGACAAAACCGACACCATAGTGCGTCAAAATGAGACCACTTTGCCGAAGACGTTTGCATTCTCTAAAAGAATGCAGTCAACTTTTATTGGATCAAACCGCTGCCGATCTCGAAAGGACCGGCGCTCATGCTCCGACCAACTTAAAATTGAGTCAAAGCAAAACCAGTGTACTGTACGACGGCAAACAAAAGGAACATAACCGGCACAGAAAGAACATGAACATCTGCATGATCCAATACTTCCTGCTACAAAAACAATCCAGCTCCAACGGGTAGTTGTTCAGTATCTTGCCGTAAAAGCCTAACGGGAACTCCATTAGCAAAAGTAATGCCAAACATGCAGAAAACAATATAAGTTGCTAATATATATATGTAATCTATATGGTTAGAATAAAGACGAAAGGAGATAAGATGGTAACATTATGAAAAAGATTTCATAGTTTTTAGAAAAAAGATGTCAGGTTTTTACTGTTTTTGTTTAAAGATGACCAACGTCAAATCATCATCAATCTTACTTTTTCTTCCCACATGCCGCGTAACATCTTTGATAACGGACCACCGGATCTCTTCTGCCGACAGGTGCCAGTGCCGGCTGACCACTTCACACAATCGATCCAGACCATAAAGATTTTCAACGGTAGGCTCGGTTCCATCGGGGTATGATTCGATGATACCGTCGGTATAAAGAACGGCACCGTCGCCAGGTTCGAGAACGGCTTCCACTTCGGAGATATAGTCGCTGATGTCTTCTGTAATCCCTACAAAGGCGCCCAGGTCGATGGTGTCCAGGCGCTGTATCTGCCCGTTACGGCGCACCAGCAGTACATCTTCATGCTGGCCGCTGACCCGTATCCGTCCGTCGCAATAGTCGACGAGAGATAAGCTCATCATGCGGTCAATCTGCATGCGCTGGATATTGTCGTAGATGGTACGGTTCACGACACTGAGGAATCGTTTGGTATCGGTTTCATTGTGGGTGATCAAAGTTCGGATGGCTGTTTGGGCCATGAGCATTAGAACGCCGCTTTCCAGGCCATGGCCGGTCACATCGCCAATACCGAATTTTATCCCGCCATCATAGGGCAGGATATCGTAATAGTCGCCGCCGACTTCTTCAGCAGGCTGCATGTGGCAGGCGATGTCCAATTGCTCGATAAGATCGAGTTCGAAAGGTTTAGGCAGCACCATTTGCTGCAGGCGGCGCGCGACGTCCAGTTCGGCGCTCATGCGGGCGTTTTCCGCTATCAGGGTTTTAAGGTTCAGATGCGTTCTAATACGTGCCAACAGTTCCTCCCTGGAGATGGGTTTGGTCAGGTAATCGTTGGCACCTGCATTGAGACCGGTCACCAGGTCCTCGATCTGGTTCCTGGCGCTGAGCATGATGATGGGCAGTTCATGGGACGGAAGGGTCTCGCGAATCTTCTCACAAAGCTCATAGCCCGACATCATCGGCATCATGACATCCAGCAAAACCAGATCGAAATGTCGGCCGGAATCAATGGCCGCCAGTGCTTCCTTGCCGGAAAAGGCCTGGAATACGGCATAATCGTCCAAGGTCAGCACGTTTTTCAATACCTGCTGATTGACGATTTCATCGTCCACGACAAGAACATTACGACCCGGCCGCGATTGATCGTCAAATGAAACCGCTTCCGCTTGTGCCGACTCCTGCATGTCCATGGCCACCGATTCGGCATCCAAAATGGTTGGAACTTCCGTTGCTGCATCGACAATGTCGGCTGTTTGGCGTGAAAAGGGCAGACTGAAGGTTAGAGTGGTCCCTTCGGCTTCCTTGGTTTTGATGTGCAGCGTGCCGCCTTGGAGTTCTGCCAGTTGCTTGGATATTGAAAGACCGATACCGGTTCCGCCGTATTTGCGGGAGATCGATCCATCGGCCTGTTCAAATGGCTCGAAAATGCGATCCAGTTTATCCGCGGAAATACCAATACCGGTATCCGAAACAGAAATGTCAGCCATGTCGCCCGATGAGTCCGCGGAGATGGTCACAGTTCCGGAATCGGTAAATTTGATGGAATTGCCCACCAGGTTGTGCAGAATCTGCTGCAGGCGGTTTTCATCGGCATCGACAAAGGGAAAATCGCTGTCAATCGCATTGATCAGAGCGAGGTCCTTGCCGCGGGTCAAGGGTCGGCTCAATGTCAGAACGATATCGACGATAACCCGCAAATTGACGGGTTTGATCCGCAGGTCCAGGGTGCTGGTCTTGAGTTTGGAAAAATCGAGGATGTCATCCACTAGACCGGAAAGCCGTTTGCCTGACATAATAATCATGGCCAGGTTGGCCCGCATGGCATCGGTGGGGCTGCCTGCCGCTCCGTCATGCAGTGATTCGGCGATACCGATGATGCCGTTCAGAGGGGTGCGAAGCTCGTGGGACGTGTTGGCCAGAAATTCGTCCTTTAGTTTGTCCAGTCTTTCCAATTTTTCGATAAACTCGCGAAGGCTGCTGACCATGGCCTGGATTGATCCGTTGAGATCCGATAACTCGCCGGAAAAAAAGGCCATAGGCAGGTCGGGTGCCATATTGCCGGCGCTCACATCGATGGCGTAGCGCCGCAGCTCGCTGATGGGGGTGATGATGATGAATCGAAGGCAGATAAAAAGAATGACAATGACCATCAGGTTAATGAAAAGAACACCGATCACTGTTTTGCGCATCAGACTGCCCAGCTCTTCCAACAGGAAACGATCGGTCATGACGACACGCACCTGGTTGATCGAATTATCTTTAAGAACCAGTGACCTGATGGCTGTCAAATAGTGTTCGGGATCGAGTCCCGGATCGACCGGCTGTTCGGAAAATTGCCACTCTTTGTCCCTTACGGCGGAAAAAAAGATCTCTTCATCGAATTCGGTCAGCACCACGGCGTAGAGGTTTCGGTTCTCCATCTCGCTTTTAATGATGGCCCGAACCTGAGGCATGTCCATATCATAAAAGGGTGATGCCAAGTTGATATCGAGGCGCGTGGCGATCCTCTGAAGCGACTTGCCCAGTTCATCCGCCAAGGTGTTGCGGGTATTGCGATAGTTTAACAGTCCTAGACCGGAGGTGATGATCGTCAGAGTGATGGACAGTACCAGAGCCAGTACAATGGAAATGGGAAATTTGTTTTTTTTCATAATGCCTTGCAAATCGTGATTCGGGTAATGGGTAATTGCCTGAAAATCATACTTGACAATCTAATCGATTGCAAGCTACTGTGCAATAAATGTCTAATTTTATGGATATATTGATGCGTTCTGATACTACCGCACATCAATAATCCTTCAACCGGCCCATGCACAAGGCATTCAGCACAGCCCTGCCACGAGCCGGACGAATTGGATATAATTTGGAATTGCCAGCTGTCTAAGGATGAAACTCGAAACACTTATCCATAACGTTCGGTTTTCTAGTTAGCATCCAGTTTGCCATGCAAACATTACCAAAACGAGAACCAATAATGGTAGATAATTCAATAATTTATGGGGATTATGCCGACGCACCAAGCCGGAGTGAGCTCCAGATCGTCCGATTTAAAGCACGCGCCCTTGATCCGGACCAATTGTGGGAAAACGGGTCGTTGTCCGCTTTCTACATATCCAATTTCTGGGAAGCCTATTTTCACCCTCAGAAGCATTTTGCCAGAGCCGATATCCGCGATTCGGTGCGTTATATCGCTTCCGAGCTCATTGGCAATGCCATGAAATATAGTGCCACACCCGATATTTTAATTAAAATTACCTTAAATCTCAGTACACCTGAATTCAGATTTTTCACCGTTAATGATGTCGAATTAGCCAAAGCCGAAGCATATCAGAAATTTGTCGAACGATTGCTTGCTTGCGATCCTGAGAGACTCTATATCGATCAAATGGAAAAAAATTCAGCTGACAGCAATTGGCGGTCAAGTATTGGTTTTTTAACCATTATGCTCGATTATGGTTGTCAGCTGGCCTGGAAATTCAATGCGAATGACGACCCGAATACGCTAACAGCAACGACAATGGTACGCCTGCCTGTTACTGGGGATTACTTATTGAACAATGGGGAAGTGGTTAATGGAAGTCGTTGGCAGAAAGTATAGTGTACGATTTGATGCTGGAACCGCAACAATTTCCTGCACCGGGATATTGGATGTGCGGGGCAAGGAAGGGTATCAACCGATTGTGGACTTGTTTGATGCGGTGGTCGATCTTCAACCCGAGCTCATCACACTGGATGTCCGGCAATTGGAGTTCTTGAACAGTTCAGGCATCACCGCCATCGGCTCTGGTCTTGTCATCAAGGTGCGGAACAAAGGCCGCAGCCGACTGGCAATTTGCTGTTCCGATCAGTATCCATGGCAGAAACGATCAATGAAAGGTATTAGCAAGCTTATGCCGGGAATTGAATTGAGGTTTGAATAACCGAATCCATATCCGTATAGAAGGCAGACCCTAAACATGGTTAATATAAGCGATGCTATGATTGAACTGACAAAAGATGAGCTGCTAGCGGAAAACCAACGACTCCGGAATGAAGTCAGCGATTTAAAAATGCTGCTGGAGGCAACAGTAGGACATTCCGACATTTTGGAGGCGGATTTACTCCAAAGAGTCGATGATACCATCAAAGAAAGTGAAAAAAAGTTTCGCTCGATAACCGAAACGCTGCCTGTTGCCGTTCTAATTACAGATAAATCCGGTGACGAAATAATCTACGCCAATGAGGCGGCCGGCAGTTTGTTCGGCCTCTCGGTTGAAGAATTAAAGACACGCAAAACCACGGAATTTTGCAATCCATCGGATCGCGCCACAATCGTCGATATCGTTGACCGCAGCGGATATTTGAAAAACAAGGAGCTTAAAGGAGTTAATGCTCAAGGCAATTCGTGGTGGGTGGAACTGTCTGTCAAACCCATCGAATTCGATGGTAAGGCGGCTTTACTCTCCATTTACCATGACGTGACGAACCGCAGAATGTTGGAAATGCAGCTCCGCCAGGCACAGAAAATGGAAGCGATCGGAACGCTGGCCGGTGGGATAGCCCATGATTTCAACAACATTTTGCTGGCCATTTTCGGCTACACGGAATTGGCTTTGACCCAATTGGAAAAGGGGTCCCCGCTGCGCAGACATCTTCAAAACATCCTGATCGCCAGTGAACGGGCCAAGAATCTCGTTTACCAGATACTGGCTTTCAGCCGGCAGGGGGAGCAGGAGTTCCGGCCGATTCAAGTCAAGACGACTGTCAGGGAAGCATTGAAGCTGCTGCGCGCCTCTTTGCCTACAACGATCCATATCAGCAATAATGTTCAAAGCAATTCGGTTGTCATGGGGGATCCTACGCAAATTCACCAGGTTCTGATGAATTTGTGCACCAATGCCGGGTACGCCATGCAGAAATATGGCGGTGAATTATCGGTTGAACTGACCGAAGTGACGCTCGACACTGAATTTACTGCCATACATCAGGATGTTACACCCGGACCCTACGTAAAATTAACCGTCAGCGATACTGGTGAGGGAATACCGTCAGAGATTCTGCCACGAATTTTCGAACCGTTTTTTACAACCAAAGATAAGAGTAAGGGCAGCGGATGGGGGCTTTCAGTCGTTCACGGTATCGTTAAAAAACATAACGGCACGGTAACCGTCGAAAGCGAACTTGGAAAGGGCAGTACGTTCATGGTATATCTGCCGGTGACCGAAAAGCAGTTGCCCATCCCCCCCATTGTTTCTCCGACCAACCATATCGGCACCGAACATATTCTTTTTGTCGATGATGATCAAACCATCGTCACTATAGGAGAAGAGATGCTGACGGCCAAAGGCTATCGAGTCACTCCGGCAATGGGCAGCCAGGAAGCACTTACGATATTCCAGGCCAATCCGGAACAATTCGATCTAGTGATAACCGATATGACCATGCCTCACATGACCGGGGATCACCTTGCCTCGGAAATGATGTCACTGAGACCGGATATTCCGGTCATCATCTGTTCCGGCGGAGACGCCATCGTTCATGAAAAAGAACTTCTGGCCGCCGGAATCAAAGCCATTATCATGAAGCCGTTTAATATCGATTCCATCTGTGGAAGTATTCGAAAGGCTCTCGATCAGCATCCGGATTCATGCCCCTAAGTAAGCCGCCTTCACCTTGGGGTTGTCCAATAGATCCGACGCCTCTCCTTCCAGAACCATGCGCCCGGTTTCCAGAACATACCCGTAATCGGCAATTTTAAGCGCGGCGCGGGCGTTTTGCTCTACCAGCAGAATCGTCGTTCCGTCTTGATTCAACTGCTCTATGACTTTGAAGATTTCCTGAACGATCAGCGGCGCCAGTCCCATGGAAGGCTCGTCGAGCACCAGTAATTTGGGATGCGTCATGAGCGCCCTGGCGATGGCCAGCATTTGCTGCTCACCGCCGGAAAGGGTGCCGGAAATCTGGCGGGCCCGCATTCCGAGAATCGGGAACATCTCATACATTTCCGATATCCGACGCTGAATCTGTGATTGATTGCTTCGCTTGTGGTAGAGGTAAGCACCCAGTTGGATGTTATCTTCCACCGTCATATGCGAAAAAATCTGGCGGCCTTCGGCAACCTGGGAAAGCCCCATGGCCACGATGCGGTGCGCCGGCTGGTGGACGACATTATGTCCGTTGAACATCACCCGGCCGCGTCGGTTCGGAATGAGACCCGACAGCGCCTTGAGCAGGGTTGATTTGCCTGCTCCGTTGGCGCCGATGATGGCAACCACCTGCCCTTTGCCGACATTCAGCGTAACATCCTTGATTGCCAGTATCTTCCCGTACCCGGCGTTGAGATTCTTTATTTCAAGCATGATCAATCCGTATCCCCCAGATAGGCTGCAACCACTTTTGGGTCGGCCTGTATCTGGGCCGGTGTGCCCTCGGCAATTTTTTCCCCATAGTTGAGCACCGCAATGCGGTCGGATATATTCATGATCACATTCATATCATGCTCCACCAGCAGGACGGTGATGCCCCTGGCCTTGATGGCCTGTACCAACTGGGCGGCGGCTTCGGTCTCGGTCTCATTCAGGCCGGCTGCCGGCTCGTCCAGGCAGATCAAACGCGGATCTGTCGCCAGAGCGCGGCCGATTTCCAGCAGCTTCCGTTCGCCCAGCGGCAGATTGTCCGCCATGATGTTCGCCTTGGTGCCCAATCCGATGAAATCCAGGATCTCCTGTGCCTGATCGCGCAGCTGGTTTTCCTGTCGCGCGATGGCCGGCAGGCGGAGGCCGCATCCCAGAAAGTCTTTGCGGATGCGCATATGGCGCCCGACCATTACGTTTTCCAACACACTCATGTTGTCAAACAGCTCAACGGTCTGAAAGGTCCGCGAAATCCCCAACCCGGCAATCTGGTGGGCCTTTGAACCGCTGATGACTCGGCCCTGGAAGCGAACTTGCCCCTCTGTCGGTGCAAACACCCCGGTAATGATATTGAACAGGGTGGTTTTTCCGGCCCCGTTGGGACCGATGACCGCCATGATGTTTCCCGGTGCAACCTGCAAATCGATATTCATCAGCGCAGTAATGCCGCCAAACGCCATGACCAGCTCTTCAATTTCAAGAATGGCTCCGGATTCTTCTATCGCCGCCATGGACTATCTCCCCATTTTTTCACGTATCATTGCCGGAAGCCCCACGACGCCGTCGGGCAGAAAGATCGTCACCAACAGCAGAACCATGCCGTAGACCATGATTTCAAAATCCTCGAAGTAGTGCAGCCACTCCAAGCTCAGAAAGGCGATGATGACGGTTCCCACCAGAGCACCCCAAATACTGTGCATACCGCCCAGGGCAATCATGATGATCAATTTGATTGAGAAGAACAGATCAAATGAAGAGGGGTTGATAAAGTTCATGTAGTGCGCATACAGACTGCCGGCCAGGGAAGCCAGAACAGCGGAATAAACAAAAACCAGTATCTTGTAGTGGGCGATATTGATTCCCATGGCACCGGCTGCCGGCTCGCTGGCATGAATGGCTCTGAGCGCCCGTCCGGCAGGCGACTGAATCAGGCGTGAGGTGAACAGGAAGGCGGCCAGCACCAGCGCCCAAACGAAATAATAGTAGTGCTCGGTGGAGGAAAACACTATCCCTGCCAGAGATAACCGGGGAATACTCACCATGCCGTCAGGGCCGCCGGTTAGGGCCACCTCTTCCCGAAACACGATATTGACGATAATGCCGAATGCAAGGGTCGCCATGGCCAGGTAGTGACCTCTGAGTTTGAGCGAAGGCGCTCCCACTGCAACGGCCACTACTGCCGCGGCTGCAGCACCGCACAGCATGCAGATCCAGGGGTTGAGGCCGAATTTTGTCGTCAAGATGCCGGACACATAGGCGCCGATTCCATAGAATGCGGCATGCCCCAGCGAAATCTGCCCCGCATATCCCATTAAAAGGCTCAACCCGACGGTTATCAGACAATAGATGCCGGCAAACACCATGATGCCGGTATAGTGACTGAAACCCGGGAGTATGGAAAAAACAACGGGTAGAAGTGCGACACAGCCGAATGTAATGAGGATGGGCTTGGTCTTGATCCGCAGCATGAATTTTAGAACCTTTTGAACTTGCTTACTTCCAGATTGCCCATAATGCCGCTGGGCCGCAGAAACAGAACAGCCAGAAGTACGATGAGTGCGTATGCGTCTTTGTATCCCGATGACAGCAAACCTGCCCCCAGGGACTCGATCAGCCCCAAAATCAAGCCGCCGCAAATCGCTCCGGCAAAACTGCCGAGCCCGCCCAGTATGGCGGCCCCAAATCCTTTGACGGCCAGCATAGCGCCCCGGTCATACTCCATCAAAGCGATGGGGGTCATGGTGATGCCCGCCACGGCGCCGATCGCGGCTGACAATGCAAAAGATAGCAGCACCATATGCTGGACATTAATCCCCACCAGCCGCGCGGCATTGGGATTGTCGGCACAGGCATTCATCGCCTTTCCGACAATGGTTTTATTAAAAAAAAATGTCAGCCCGACGGTGACCGCGATCAAGAACCCGATGACCCATAAATATTGCGGCTGGATGGAGGCGCCTCCGAACAGAATCGGCGTTCGTCCGGAAAAAGCCGGCAGGTCAAACGGATCTTTGCCCCAGATCAGCATGGCGGCCCCTTTGATCACGATTGAGGCGCCGATGGTTGCTATGATCAGGGTCAACACCGAGGGATTTCGCACCGGACGGACCGCCAGCCGGTCCAATAAGATGCCGACAGCGGTGACCAGCACAACTGTCAGGCAAAAGGCAAACACCAGCGGCACCCCCAACGTGACGTGGACAAAAACCATCACCAGTCCGCCCAGCATGACGAATTCACCCTGGGCCAGGTTGATGACTTCGGTCACATTGTAAATGATATTGAACCCGATCGCCACCATGGCGTAAAGGCTGCCGACCGTGATACCGGTGACGACGTATTGGAGCAATTGGCTGCCAAATGTAATTGTTTCCATCAAACCTGCTTGCTAGAACGACAAGCGAGGGTGGCTATAGACTTTAAGATAATGTTTTTGGACCGCGTTATCGGTCGTCGCGGTATGGTTAATACGGCTTCCTCCCTATAGCCTTGCCAAAAACATAATCTTAAAGTCTATAAAGACCACCCTCGCTGGTGGGTATCCATCGTTTATGTCGCAAAAAAAGTGCGACGTTAGTTGGCCAGGGCCCAATCCCCATCTTTTACGACAACCATCTGGAACGACTCTTTGGTCAAGCCGTTATGGTCATCTGCAGAAAAGTTGAAGACGCCGTGCTGGCCGACAAAATTCTGCTTGGTTTCAAGATAGTCCCGGATCTTGGCTTTGTCCGCGCCCACGGCCTTAAGCGCATCGGCTACCAGTTGCATGGCATCCCAGGCGTGACCGCCGAAAGAACTGAGCGGTTCATTGTATTTGGCCATGTAATCTTTCATATATTGCATGGTCACAGCTTTCTGGGGATGGTTCTCCGGCAGCAGCTCTGCAATGTTGCATGCGCCCAGGGGACAGAAAACCCCTTCGGCGGAACCGGCAGCCAGCTCGATATTCTTGCGGCTGCCGAACCCATGGCTCTGATAGAATGGAATGCTTTCCATCCCAAGATCACGCCAGTTGCGCAGGACGGTGACCTGGGTGGGACCGATGGACCAGTTGACAATAGCCTGGGGGCCAAGACCCTTGATTTTCGTCAGTTGGGCGGTCATGTCCGTATCTTTGGGATCGTACTTCTCATCCGCCAGAATCTCCATGTTGTATTGTTTTGCCAGGCGGATCAGCTCCTGGCGTCCGCTGGCGCCAAAGCCGGACGTGACACTCATGATGGCGATCTTGTTCACTCCTTTGCCCTGCAAATGGGTATAAATGGCCTCGACAGCCATACTGTCGGACTGAGGCACTTTGAACACCCATGGAAAGGGTTTGCCGGTCTTATCATTATGCACGATTTTATAGCTGGCGGCGCAAGACACCAGGGGGGTCTTGTTTTCCTCGAACACCGGAATGACGGCCAGAGAAAGCCCGCTGATGGAAGGCCCGATGACGGCGGTGACCTTATCCTGCTCGATCAGTTTCTTGACATGCAGGTTGCATTTGGTTGCATCGCCCTCATCGTCGTAAACGATCAGTTTTATAGGAGCGCCGTTAATCCCACCGGCCTGGTTGATCTGCTCGACAACCATTTCAGCCGTCTTTTTTTCAGGGTCTCCAAGAAAAGAGGCGCGTCCGGTCACCGAAAAAACAGCGCCGATCTTGTACTCTGTGACTTCGGGCGCCTTTTTCTGGCACATCGTCACTCCAAACAACATCAGCGCAGCCATACTGATAATCACCGCTTTTAACACGTTTCGATTCATTATCATCCTCCTTCATTGGTTCGTGAACCAGGGTATCCAATCTCCACTCCCGGTCTGAGCCGTTTGGCTCAAACCCGTTGCCGGACGCTAAGCTTTGTCGTCACGCCCGCTGTCAATAGCGGCTTTGAACTCCCTGAAAAAGCGATTGCGCTCCATCCAATCGGATCCAAATCGCCGATTGAACAGGCCGCCTAATTTTGTAAACAGCCCCCCCCATGCCGGTTGATTGCCTCCCAGCACGATGTCGGCCAGAAATTGATCCAGCTCGCTCATTTTCTCCTTTGGCAGGAAACTGACAGCGCCCAGCTTTATGGAGGTTTCCAGTGCCTCCGGCGTAAGGGCATAGGCTGTCAGCATAACGGTGGGGAATCCTCTTTTGACCGACATTTTGAGCAAATCAAAACCGTTCACCCCCATGATGTCAAGGACCACGATATCATAGGTATAGGCCATCAAATATTGGCGTGCGGTTTCAAAGTCACTGGCTTTGGTAATCAGGCTGGAATCCAGGATATCGGCAACGGTATCAAGGACATCCGGTTCGTCATCGACAACCAGAATCACCTTGTCTTTGAGTATTTCCGACGCTTCCATCGAGATGGCGAGATCCTATCGTTCGCAAATAAGGACGAAATATTGTATCCGCCAACTTAGCGAATCAGAAGGGAAAAAGCAATAGAAGGCTCATCAAAAACATTCAAGGCTTGCCAAAAACGACTCTGTACAAACGTCCGTTTTCCCTGACAATGACATCATCCGATCGAATCGATACCACCGAGAATCCCTCTACGCTGCCTCCCTCACGCACGATGTGCGTGTTGATAACGGCCATACGCTCATCGGGTATCGATGACCAGACGATGGCCTGAATCTTGAGACGGTTATCCGTCAGCCGATCAGCGGCAGCGTACTCGGAGTCCTGCTCTGAATTGGTCCCGGCAGGCGGAACCGGTTTGGCAGGTTGAGATCTTGCAGCCGGGCCGGTCACTCTTTTGGCAGCGCCGGCGGTCGTTTTTGGGGCTATCGCCGCACCGGGCGGAGAGGTGCGCTGCGAATCCTGACCTGGTGCTGGACGATCAGCGGATTTGATGCGCTCCGGCTGAGCAGGTATGGACGGCGCGCCGGTTCCAGCGATAGTGCTTTGCGGCGGCCGCTCCGTCGGCAGTCTCCTCTGAGGTACCGGTCCAGCCGGCCGGGGAGGCTGTTTGGAATGTCGAGCGCGGCTTTCGGAACGGTTCATGGTACGCGGTGCTGCATCGACTCTCCGGGGTTGTGTCGTTTTTTGGGCGGTTTCAGGCGGCTGCACAGGTTGCGTGGACCTTGGGCCGGATTGAATGTAATAATAGACCGCAATAAAAAAAATCCCGATAAAGACCGCTCCAATCACGGCAGCACGCAGCGCGCGTTTCGACATCCAGGCCCGGCCGGCCGGCCGCTTGTCTCTTTCCGTTGCCTCCGGCGCCATGCCGGACAAGCCTCTGGCTCCGATGGTCTCCTTGTCCTGTTCCAATTTTTTCAAGGCTCTGAGGATGGTGCTCATGCGCCGCCCCCCTTGCTTTGGTTCAATAATGGCAAATCGATATCACCGGCCTCCCGGATCAGCAATATTTTGGTCAGCGGGCCCACCAGACCGTCGGCCTTCAACTGATGACGCGTTTGAAAATCCTTGATGGATCTGCGCAAAGACGCATCATACACCGCTGTCGGGACGACATCGTCATAGCCTAAGCGCAAAAGCAGTTTTTTCACCCTCAAAAGAGATGTCGGATCAGCGCCCTGACCGATGATGGCATCATACCCCAGGATATTTTTCCACAACACATAGGCCGGACCATGCCGAAATTCATGGAACTGGTCGATGTCGATTTCAATTATTTTGTCCGGCGCATCACCCGATAGCCTGATCTGCCGGCCGGTCCAGCCCATCAGAACCAGAAAAATCTTCATGCCTGTTTCGGGTTGTTTGAAACCGATGATTGCCGGCAGATTGATGCGCTGAATCAAAGACCCGTCATCGTCGATGGTAAAAATGCGCATGCCGATCCGCCGAGCGGCCGTTTTGAAAAAATCTGCGTCGGGCAAATCGGCCGTCAGTTGATTGGCGGCCGGTTGAGGCTGCTGCCACATGCCGGACAGCAACGCCATTGCCTTCAGACGGGAAGCGTGCATGGTCATGCCGGCAAAGGCACTCACCAGTTCAGGCGCTTGCGGAACCGGCGATTCAGTTGGGATCCCGTCAGGAGCGGTCTCAACCGTCTCACCCGGCTGATCGGTCATGGGCTCCGGGGCCTTGTATGCCGGCACTTTGAACGCCTGGGATGCTTTGGGGCCGGACGATGCCTCCAGCACCCGTTGCGACGGTGCCGCATAAGATAGCAGATCGGCCAACATACCGCTGTGGTATCCCCAAAACAGGACGGCAAGCACGACCACGATCACCGCAGTCAGCAAGATCATGCGCGGCGACATTTTTGAAGCTTCGACTTGTCGTCCGCCTCGACGGTCAAGCTCCGCGACCACGCTCTGCATCAATGAACCGTCGATGGTGGGTTTATTCTGACTATAGGCCGCCAGCAGCGCCCGATCGCAGACAATATTGATCAGTCGGGGCACACCGCCGGAATACTCAAACGCCCGGCGGCAGGCTCCGGGTGAGAAGATTTCAGTTGGGCGGGCGGCTGCAACACTAACGCGGTGCCGAATGTACCCGTCGGTCTCGGACGCCGTCAGGGGCTGCAGCTGGCAGTTCAATGATATTCGCTGAGCCAGTTGTCTCAATTGATGGGATCCGAGCTTTTGTTCGAGTTCGGGTTGACCGACCAGGATGATTTGCAGCAGTTTGCTGCGGGTCGTTTCCAGATTGGAGATCAGTCGAACCATCTCAAGGCTCTCCACTGAGAGTCCCTGCGCTTCGTCGATCAACAGGACCACTTTCCGATCCAGCCGGTGCTGAGCGATCAAGTAAGTATTGAGCTTGTCAAGCAGTTCCTTGATGTCCCGCTGCCCCGAAGTTTTAATGCCAAACTCACCGCAAATGCTGGACATCAACTGGGTGGAGTCCAGGCGGGGATTGAAAATGTAAGCGGACTCTGTCTGATTATCCAGTTGTTCCAAAAAGTTACGGCACAGCGTGGTCTTTCCGGTACCGACTTCACCGACAATTACCACGAAGCCGTCCCCTTGATCGACGGCATAGGTCAGATGGGCGAGGGCGTCCTCGTGGCTCTTGCTCAAGTAAAGATAGTCCGGATTTGGGACCAGCTTAAACGGTTTTTCACGAAATCCGAAAAAAGCGTTATACATCAGCCTGCTCGAATAAGGCGTTGCGTTGATGATGGAACCCTAACTATCGCAAATAATAGTCGTATTATCAAGTTGGTAAAACAAAAAAGCCCCTGCCGCAGGATAACGCGACAGGGGCCAACATTATTACGAAGGTTCGATAGCTACTCTTCTTTTTTATCCGCCTTTTTTTGGGCGGGTTTCTTTTTGGCGGGCTTCTTATCTTCAGCCGGTGCCGTCTCTTCAGCCGGTGCCGCCGCGGCTTCAGCCTCGGCCTCGGAAGTGGTGTCGGCACCGCTGTCATCGCCACTGCCTTTGTCCTCGGCTTCGGGCGCGGCCTCGGCCTCGGCAGTTTCATCCGCTACGGCATCCGCTTCCTGTGCCCGTTCGGCAGGCGCCTCTTTCTCTTTCGCTTCCGACACCTCAGCAGGAGCCACGTCTTTTTGCGCTTCGGTCTTTTTGGCGGGCGCCGGTTTGGCTTGTTTCTTGGCCGCGGATTTGGCCTTTTTCTTTTTCTTTTTGGCGGTCTCGTCAACGCTGATCAACTCGATCAATGAAACGGACGCAGCGTCACCGGGACGTCTCCCAATCTTAATGATGCGTGTATATCCGCCGTTGATTTGACCGAAACGTTCCTGTGCCTGTTCAAACAATTTGTGCACAACCTCTTTTTCGCGGACGATGGCCATAGCCTGGCGGCGGGCATGCAGGTCGCCCTTTTTTGCAAGGGTAATTATCCTGTCGGCCCACCGGCGCAGTTCCTTTGCCTTGGCATCGGTGGTGCGGATTCGATCATGCTTGAATAGCGATGTTACCATGTTGCGAAACATGGCATCACGATGACTGGAAGTCCTATTGAGCTTTACGCCGGATTTTCTATGTCTCATGGATATAACTACTCCCCTTCTTCTTCTTCGATATCTTCTGGCGGCGGTTCAAAATCCTCCAATTTCATCCCAAGAGACAATCCCATTTCGGAAAGGACTTCCTTGATCTCATTGAGTGATTTTCGCCCGAAATTCTTGGTCTTGAGCATCTCGGTCTCGGTCTTCTGAACCAGCTGGTATATTTTATTAATCTCTGCATTCTTCAAACAGTTGGCACTGCGCACAGACAGCTCCAGCTCCTCCACACTGCGGTAAAGGTTCTCATTAAACTGCGGTGTGCTTTCGTCTTTGACCTTTCGCATTTTTTCCGGTTCGGCCTCTTCATCGAAATTGATAAAAATCGACATTTGGTCCTTGAATATTTTAGCAGAGTAGGCCACAGCATTCTCCGGGGCCACGCTTCCATCGGTCCAAACCTCCAAGGTCAGCTTGTCATAATCGGTCCGCTGCCCGACACGCGCATTTCCCACAACATAGTTCACCCGGTTCACCGGTGAAAAAACGGCGTCGATGGAGATGGTTCCGACCGGAGCATCCTCATCTTTGTTGTTCTCGGACAGGGAGTAACCTTTTCCGACTTTAACCGTCATTTCCATGGAAAGCTTGCCGTCCTCAGACAGCGTCGCAATCGGCAGCTCCGGGTTGAGGACTTCGACCGCTCCATCCGGGCTTACGAAATCGCCGGCGGTCACAACGCCTGCTCCTTGGGCATTGCATGTCAGCATCCGCGATTCAATATCTTTGGTTTTCAAGCGGACCTGTTTCAAGTTCAGAATAATTTCAGACACATCCTCGAGTACTCCCGGAACGACACTAAACTCATGCTGAACCGAATCGATATTGACCGCCGTAATCGCTGCACCGTGTAAAGAGGACAATAAAATACGCCGCAACGAATTACCCAAGGTGATCCCGAAACCTCGCTCCAGCGGTTCACACACAAACTTGCCATATGTCTGCGTGCCGGACAGTTGTACTCTTTCCGGCTTGATCATCTCTCGCCAGTTCATGTACATAAGTTCATTTGATGGCATACCGTATCTCCAGCCTTAAGGATTAGTAAGCAACCTTCCCTGAACAACTTGGGAAGACTTGATACACAGCTCTGTTGCCGTGATGCTTGAGGAGACCGCATGTCTCCGAAAGTTAACATTTCGTCATGCCAGGCAAGGCGTACCGGTTTCTGGAATATCCCAGCAACATGTGATACGCAATGCAAGCCAAGACCGATCTGGGAACATCCGCAGCTTATTTAGAGTAGAGCTCAACAATGAGCTGTTCTTGCATCGGCAAGGTCAGATCGTCACGAACAGGAAAGCTTTTTACAACGCCTTTCATCTGTGCTTTTTCGAACTCCAGCCATTGAGGGATGCCCCTGCGAGCCACCGTTTCCATGGCATCGGACAGCGCCTGAACCTTTTTGCTCTTTTCACGGATGCTGACCTCATCACCGACCTTGATCAGGTACGAAGGAATATTCACCCGTTTGCCATTGATCAGGAAATGATTGTGACGCACAAAATGACGCCCCTGATTGCGGGAATTGACGAACCCCAAACGGTAGACGACATTGTCCAGGCGTCGTTCGAGCAAGACGAGCAAATTGGTACCCGTAATCCCCTTTTGCCTGTCCGCTTTTTTAAAGGCCAGCCGGAACTGTTTCTCAGAAAGCCCATACATACGTTTGACCTTCTGTTTTTCCCGCAGTTGGATTCCGTAATCTGATATTTTGCCGCGACGGCGTTGACCATGCTCACCTGGAGCATAGCTTCGGCGGTCGAACGCGCATTTATCCCCGAAGCAGCGATCTCCCTTGAGAAACAGTTTTAAATTCTCTCTTCGGCAAATTCTGCAAACCGAACCTGTGTAGCGTGCCAATATTGTCTCCTTTAGCAGTAAATGCTTTTTATGATGGCCGAAGGTCCACTTCAGCCTGATTCGCCAGCTGGCTTAAACCCTTCGTCGCTTGGGTGGGCGGCACCCATTATGTGGAATGGGCGTCACGTCCTTGATTAACGTAACGGTAAAACCTGTCGCCTGGAGAGCGCGTAGTGCCGACTCTCGACCGGCGCCCGGCCCTTTAACGTATACTTCAACCGATCGCATTCCATGTTCTTTGGCTTTCTTGGCGGCGTCTTCGGCGGTCATCTGGGCTGCGAACGGCGTACTTTTGCGCGATCCTTTAAATCCCATGACCCCGGCACTGGACCAGGAAATCACGTTTCCACCGACGTCGGTGATGGTAACGATCGTGTTATTGAACGTCGATTGAATATGGACCACACCGCTGGCGATATTTTTCTTCTCTTTTTTCTTCGTACGGGTTTTACGTGGCATCTGTCACATTCCTTAAATTCTGAGAGCGGCTATTTTTTAGCAGCACCTTTTTTCTTGACGGCCGTGCGTTTCGGACCCTTGCGGGTGCGAGCGTTCGTGCTGGTGCGCTGTCCATGCACCGGCAGTCCCCTGCGATGGCGAAGCCCTCGATAACTTCCCAAGTCCATCAAGCGTTTGATGTTCATCGAAACCTCGGTGCGCAGCTCGCCCTCAACCTTGTGTTGGCTGTCGATTAATTTGCGGATACTGTTAATTTCCGCATCGGTCAACTCGTCTGTCAGCGTATTCGGATCGATCTTCAGGTTTTCCAAGATTTTATTCGAAGTGGACCTTCCAATACCAAAGATATAGGTCAGTCCTATCTCAATCCGTTTGCGTCTGGGTAGGTCTACACCCGCAATACGTGCCAAAGCTTATCCTCCTGTATGATACTAACCCTGTCGTTGTTTGTGCCGCTTGTTCTCGCAAATAACGCGTACCACGCCTTTGCGCTTAATAATCTTACATTTAGCGCACATCTTTTTTACCGATGCCCTGACCTTCATATTCGTTACTCCCTAAAAACGCTCTGATCTTCGTATCAATACCGCTAAGCGGATGGCTCGACGGTCGTGGATATGGGAATCTCGACCCACCGGGCTATTTTGAACGATAGGTGATCCGACCGCGGGTAAGATCGTATGGCGATAACTCCACGGTCACCTTGTCACCGGGTAATATTTTAATAAAATGCATGCGCATCTTGCCGCTGATGTGGGCCAGAACCTGGTGCTTGTTCTCAAGCTCTACTTTGAACATCGCGTTGGGCAACGTTTCCAATACCGTGCCTTCAACCCGAATCGGCTCTTCTTTTGCCATAATTCCCCCTGGGTAATGTGGCCTAACCGTATCCAGTCCGGTAAGCGTATCGACAGGCCGTTAACGTCGTCCTCGGATGCCGCCTTTTTTCAAAAACCCCTCATAATGCCGGCTGAGCATATGGGATTCCATCTGCGCAATGGTGTCGATGGCCACTCCGACAATAATGAGCAGCGCCGTCCCGCCGAAATAAAAAGGCACGTTAAACTGCCTGGTCAGTATGGTCGGAAGCACACAAACCGCCGACACATAAATCGCTCCGCCCAACGTAATGCGAGTCAATACACGGTCAATATAGTCCGCGGTGCGTTTGCCAGGCCGGATACCGGGAATGTATCCACCGTTCTTTTTCATATTGTCTGCTACGTCCACCGGATTGAAAGTGACCGCTGTGTAGAAGTAGCAGAAAAACATGATAAATGCGACATATACCAGATTGTACCAAACGCCACCGGGGCGCATGGCGTCCGCAACGGCCTGAAGCCATGCAACGTTGGTAAACTGGGCAATGGTCGCCGGGAACATGATGATGGAGGAGGCAAAAATAGGCGGAATCACGCCGGATGAATTTATTTTCAGCGGCAAGTGGGTGCTTTGTCCTCCATACATGCGCCGTCCGACGACCCGTTTGGCATATTGCACCGGAATACGCCGTTGTCCCTGCTCGACATAAATAATGAACGCGATCACCGCCACCATGAACACCAGCAGAATAAGAATCGTAAAGACACTCATCTCATCCTGTTGCACCAGACGCAGGGTGTTGCCGATGGCCGCCGGCATACGCGCCACGATACCGGCGAAGATGATCAATGAAATACCGTTGCCGATGCCGCGCTCGGTGATCTGCTCTCCCAGCCACATGATAAAAGCGGTTCCGGCGGTGAGCGTGATAACCGTCATCAACCGAAAATCCCAGCCGGGATTAAACACCACGGCCTCGCCCGTAGGCGAGCGCATGCCCTCCAACCCTACCGCAATCATAAAACCTTGAATGATACTCAGCACAACGGTTCCGTAGCGAGTGTACTGAGTTATTTTTTTTTGTCCCTGCTGTCCCTCTTTTTTCAACTGCTCAAGATGCGGGATCACCACGGTTAACAGCTGCAGGATAATCGAGGCGCTGATGTACGGCATAATACCGAGCGCAAAAACGGACAATTGTTCCAGGGCACCACCGGTGAACATGTTCACCACGCCGAAAATGGTTCCTTGCATGCTGTCGAAAAATGATTTGAGTGCTGCTCCGTCGATTCCCGGTGTCGGCACATGCACGCCGATACGGTATACGGCCAACAGTCCGGCGGTAAACAAAAGTCGCCTTTTCAGTTCCGGTATCTTGAATATGTTGCCGAATCCACTGCCAACCATAATTTAGATCTCCTCTACGGAGCCTCCTGCCGCTTCAATTTTCTCTTTGGCACTGCGGCTGATAGCATCGATTTTTACGGTAAGGGCGTTTTTGATCTCTCCCTGGCCGAGCAGTTTGATACCGTCCCGCCTGCCTTTCACCAGCCCGGTTTTAACCAGTGCCGCCTCATCGACGACATCTCCGGCTTCAAACCGATCCAGATCCCGGATGTTGATAACGGCCATCTGTTTCTTGAAGATATTGGTGAACCCCGATTTGGGCAACCGACGGTGAAGGGGCATCTGGCCGCCTTCGTAACCGGGGCGCACACCGCCGCCGGACCGGCTGTTATGCCCTTTTGTCCCGCGACCGGCGGTTTTGCCCGTTCCGGAACCGACGCCGCGTCCCAGTCGCTTGCGAGCTTTGACCGAACCTTTGGCCGGTTTCAATTCATGCAGTTTCATGACACGGCCTCCTCAGCCTTGACAAGGTGTGAAACCTTATGGATCATCCCGCGAATGGCCGGGGAGTCTTCCAGTTGAACCGTCTTATTCATCCTGGTCAGGCCCATGCCTCGCAATACTTTGCGATGCTTCTCGGGTCTGCCGATCATACTTTTGACTAAGGTGACATTCAATTTGCCAGCCATTTTTTTGCCCCTTATTGTAAATCTTCAACCCGAATCCCGCGTCGATTCGCCACCTGATCGATGCCCTGCAGTTGCTGCAGGCCGGCAATGGTTGCCTTGACAACGTTGTGCGGGTTGTTGGTTCCCATGATTTTGGTCAAAATATTTTGAATCCCGACCGCCTCGAGTACGGCACGAACAGCGCCGCCGGCAATAACACCGGTCCCTTCGGAAGCCGGTTTGAGCAGTACGCGTCCCGCGCCGAATTTTCCGATCACCTGATAGGGAATCGTACCCTCTTTCAATGGAACAGCAACCATGCTTTTCTTGGCCTTTTCAACGCCCTTACGGATGGCTTCGGGGACTTCGCCCGCTTTGCCCAACCCGAAACCAACGCTGCCCTGGCCGTCACCGACGACGACAATGGCGCTGAAGCTGAAACGACGGCCGCCTTTGACCACTTTGGCCACACGACTGATGTGCACCACTTTATCAATCAATTGGGTTTCATCGATATCCTGCTTATACAAGAGCCTGCCTCCTAATCTTAAAGTCCATAGCGGTGCGCCTACAGTATCAGTCCCGCTTCCCGGGCGCCGTCGGATAGCGCTTTGACCCGTCCATGATACAGAAAACCGTTGCGGTCAAAAACGACTTGCTTGATTCCCTTGTCCAAAGCGCGTTCGGCAACCAGTTTGCCGATATGTGTTGCCAAAGCCCGCTTGCTTTCGAATTTGGGCTGGCCCTTCACACCCTTTTCGACACTGGACGCTGTAACAAGGGTTGCCCCGGCAGCATCGTCAATAATCTGTGCGTACATATGTTTTGCGCTGCGAAAAACAGAGAGTCGAGGCCGCTGAGACGTCCCTGTAATCTTTTTGCGGATTCGCGTTTTACGCTTTAAGCGGGCCAGCGTTCTTCTATTGGTCATACTCATAATGATCCCCATTAGCTTCGTTAAGCGACCGTCGCAGGATAGATCACCGCGACGCGACCGAGGCAATCCCATCGGTGCATATTACTTGGTTCCGGTCTTTCCGGCTTTTCGCATAATGTGCTCTTCGGCGTACTTGATGCCTTTGCCTTTATAAGGCTCGGGCGGTCTGAGCTGACGAATACGGGCCGCTGTCTGGCCGACGAGCTGTTTGTCGAATCCAGCCAGTTTGACCACATTGTTTTTATCAACCGTTGCCGTAACGCCATCGGGCAGCGGGAAATCGATCGGGTGCGAATAACCCAGGTTAAAGAGAATGCTCTTGCCCTTCGATTCGGCACGATAGCCAATACCATTGATTTCGAGTGTACGCTCGAAGCCTTGGCTGACACCGACAACCATATTGTTGACCAGGCTGCGCATCATCCCCTGCAATGCAACCGTCTTGCGGCTGTTGTCTTTCGGGGCAATGCTGATCTGGTCGTTTTCGATATTCAATTCGACATCCGGATGAACGGCCTGCGTCAGGGTTCCATTTTTCCCCTGCACCGTCACAACGCCCTCTTTTAAGGTGACCTTGGTCTGATCCGGAATTGCAATTGGTTTTTTGCCTACTCGCGACATCGTTTTTCACCTTTTAATGGAGCCGCCGGCGATAATTCCGCGGTCCCTGTAACCTTCAACACGCAGTTTTGGCCATGGACATGTCCTGCAACATCAGAAGATAGTGCACAAGATTTCGCCGCCAACACGTGCTTTGCGGGCTTGCTTATCCGACATGACGCCCCTTGACGTGGACAAAACCGCAACACCCATGCCATTGTAAACCGATTTGACATCATCGGCGCCCACATAGACGCGCCGGGAGGGCTTGCTGATCCGCTGCAATTCTTGAATCACATGGGCTTGATCGTCCGAATATTTCAGGTAGATCCGCAAGATGCCCTGCTTGCCGTCTTTAATAAACTTGTGATTGCGGATATATCCTTCCTCTTTCATTACTCTGGCCAATTCAGCCTTGAGTTTTGAACCCGGAATATCGACACTGTTGAATTTTGCTTTTCCCGCATTGCGAATGCGGGTCAGCATGTCGGCAATAGGATCGGTGATCGCCATTATATTCTCCGTTTTAGTTCGTTACCATTACCTGTTCTACATATCGGCGGCAGCGCCGCAGCCGGCGTTTACCAGCTCGACTTGATTACTCCCGGCAACTTTCCCTGGGATGCCATGGTCCGGAAACAAATGCGGCAAATGCCGAACTTTCTCAAGTACCCGCGCGGTCTACCGCACAACGGGCAACGATTGTATGCCCGAACCTGAAACTTGGGTTTTCGCTGAGCCTTGGTGCGTAATGCAGTTTTAGCCAAACCTACCTCCTTCAAGCATCTCTATTTCTTGCGGAAAGGCATTCCCATCATCGCCAACAATTCACGGCCCTGTTCATCCGTTTCGGCCGAGGTCACGATGCTGATGTTCATTCCCTTGATCTTATCTATTTTATCGTAGTCAATCTCCGGAAATATGATGTGCTCTTTTATTCCCAGAGAGTAATTTCCGGCCCCGTCAAAGGCCTTTGCCGATATACCGCGAAAATCGCGAACACGCGGCAGGGCGATATTCACCAGCTTGTATAAGAAGTCGTACATTCGCCGCCGTCGCAGCGTGACCATCACGCCAATGGGCATCCCCTCGCGCAGCTTGAATGCAGCAATAGACTTTTTGGCCCTTGTCACCACAGGTTTTTGGCCGGCAATGCTCATCAATTCATCAACGGCCGAATCGAGAATCTTGATGTTCTGAATGGCCTCTCCCAGCCCCATATTCAGAACGATCTTCTTGAGCTTGGGGATCTGATTTACGTTTTTGAACCCAAATTTTTCTTTTAGCTTGGGAGCGATTTGCTCCGAATAATAGCTTTGAAGCTCTGACATTGAATTCCTCCGCAAGAACGTGCCTGCAATACCTGCAATCAGGCGTCTATCTGCTCATTACATTTCCGGCAAACACGCACTTTTTTACCATCATCAAGCTGCAGCATTTTTACCCGAGTCGGCTTAATGCATTTATTGCAAAGCAGCATCACATTCGAACAATCAAGCGGCGCCGGATTCTCGATAATACCGCCCTGCCTATTCTGGGCCGACGGGCGGGTGTGACGCTTGACCAGATTGATATTCTCAACCAATATGCGCTGCTTTTTACGGTCCACTTTGAGGACTTTACCGACTTTGCCGCGATCTTTGCCGGTAATGACCTTGACCTTGTCATCCTTTTTAATATGGATCTTATACCGATGCATATTGCATTACTCCATCACTAGAGAACTTCAGGGGCCAGCGAAACGATCTTCATGAAACGTTTGGCGCGCAGTTCGCGCGCGACCGGACCAAAAATTCGTGTGCCCAACGGTTCGCGTTGATTGTTGATTAAAACGGCCGAGTTGTCGTCAAAGCGGATAAAAGATCCGTCCGGGCGCCGGACTTCTTTTGCGGTCCGTACCACCACGGCTTTGAGTACATCGCCCTTTTTTACCTTGGCGTTGGGGATGGCATCCTTGACCGATACGACGATGATATCCCCCAAGCTGGCATATCGTCTCCGGGAGCCGCCCAATACCTTGATGCAATACAACACGCGTGCACCGGAGTTGTCTGCTACCGTCAATTTGGTTTCACTCTGAATCATTTTCTCTTCCCTCTAAACTAAACGGCTTTTTCGACGATTTTACTCACGCGCCAGCGTTTGGTCTTGCTCAGCGGCCGGGTCTCGATGATCGTAACGCGATCTCCAATTTGACACGCGTTGTCTTTGTCATGCGCTGTGAAATTGTTCCGGCGGCGGATATATTTTTTGTACAAGGAGTGTCTCACCAAACGCTCGACTTGAACCACCACCGTTTTGTCCATCTTGTTGCTGATGACGGTTCCGCTAACTTCTCTTTTTATTCCACGTGTTTTCATATGCGCCCTTAGTCATTATGTGATCTTATCGCGTACATGGCTTTCCACACGAACGGATGCATGAATATGCCGCTGTCAAGCGGTTGCCTGTTCACCCTGCACCGTTTCGGGTTCGCGCGCCAGTTCGCCCAAAACGGTCCGAATGCGTGCTATGTCCTTCTTGGCTTGCTTCAATTTGCTCGAATTTTCGAGCTGTCCGATCTCGTGCTGGAACCTCAAGTTGAACAGTTCGTGCTTCAATTCGATCAGTTTTTGCTGCATTTCATCACGACTGAGCGCTCTGATCTCGCTGGCTTTCATAGCAGATCGCTCCTCTCGATAAATCGGGTTTTAACCGGCAGTTTATGCATGGCCAGGCGCAGGGCCTCTTTGGCCATCTCTTTGGACACACCGGACATTTCATACAAGACCCGCCCTGGTTTGATGACCGCCACCCATCCTTCGGGGGCGCCTTTACCTTTACCCATGCGGACTTCTGCAGGCTTTTTGGTAATCGGCTTGTCAGGGAAGATACGGATCCAGATCTTTCCCCCCCTTTTAACATGCCGCGTCATGGCAATACGTGCCGCTTCAATCTGCTTTGAGCTGATGTAACCGCAATCCGTGGCCTGCAATCCGAATTCACCGAAATTCAGCGAAGAGCCGCGGCGAGCCACACCCCTCATTTTGCCTTTTTGCTGTTTGCGGAATTTAACCTTTTTCGGGCTAAGCATAACGATCTATCTCCTGATTCACCGTCCGGTGGCCATCCATATCGGGCAACAGCGCCGATCGGATCGGGCCGTCAACTAACTTTCCAGCTGCGGCTTGTCCTTATCGAGAATTTCACCTTTGAAGATAAACACCTTCACACCGATAATACCATAAGTCGTCCGGGCTTCGATGAATCCATAATCGATATCGGCACGCAGCGTATGCATCGGCACCCGGCCTTCCCGGTACCATTCGGTGCGGGCCATTTCGGCACCGCCCAACCGGCCGGCGCAGATAATTTTAATTCCCTGGGCTCCAAAACGAATGGCCGATGTGACGCCGCGTTTCATGGCACGACGAAAGGCGACCCGGCGTTCGATCTGCATGGCCACGTTTTCGGCGACGAGTTGGGCATCGACTTCCGGTTTGCGCACTTCCTGAATGTCGATCATGATCTCCTGGGAAACTTTGCCTTCCAGCTCTTTCTTGAGCCGTTCGATCTCCGAGCCCTTCTTTCCGATAACGATACCGGGTCTGGCCGTAAAAATGCGCAGCCGAATGCGCTTGGTGGACCGCTCGATTTCAATTTTCGAGATCCCTGCATGGTAAAGTTTTTTCTTGATGAACTTTCGCAGGTTGTAGTCTTCACGAATGTATTCGGCGTATTTTTTATCGGAATACCAACGCGATTCCCAGCTTTTGATGATCCCCAGCCTTAATCCGATGGGGTTGACTTTCTGGCCCAAGATTATACCTCCTTGTTCACCTTAAACCGACGCTTCGGTCAACACGACCGTCACATGGCTGGTACGTTTCAGTATCCGGGTGCCCCGCCCCCGCGCTCTGGCCCGGAAACGCTTGAACATCGGACCGTGGTCTACGATTAAGCGACCCACAACCAGATCGTCGATATCGATGTCGGGCTGCTGGTCGGCATTGGCAACCGCACTGCGCAGGACTTTTTCCACAATGCCCGCTGCCTTCTGGGGCATGAATTTCAGTATGTCCAACGCCTTATCAACCGGTCTGCCCTTTATGGCATCCGCCAGCATGCGAACCTTCATGGGCGAAATTCGCACATATCGGGCGACTGCTTTAACTTCCATTGTCCAGACTCCTTACGGCCTATTTACGTTTCGATTTTTTATCGGCGGCATGCCCGTAATAAGTGCGCGTCGGTGAAAATTCACCCAACTTATGCCCCACCATATTTTCTGTCACAAATACCGGGATAAATTTGCGCCCGTTGTGCACGGCCAGTGTCAACCCCACCATTTCGGGTATGATGGTGGACCGGCGGGACCAGGTTTTAATGACCTGGCTGCTGCGCGTTTCTTGAGCGACCGAAATTTTTCTCAATAACTTTTCGTCGATGAACGGGCCTTTTTTCAATGACCGTGGCATAACTTCTCCTGTGCATCGGGGGAACCGTGTTTACGATTGATGCGCCCCCGCTTTTGCGCCAAAGCAACGTCTTCTTATTTGCGGCGTTTGACGATATATCGATCCGTCTGTTTGTTGTTCCGGGTGCGATACCCCTTGGTCGGCATTCCCCAGGGTGAACACGGATGGCGTCCTCCGGATGAGCGACCTTCACCACCGCCCATGGGATGGTCCACCGGGTTCATGGCGACTCCCCTGACCTTGGGCCTGCGACCTTGCCAGCGTGTCCGGCCGGCTTTCCCGTCGGAGGTGTTCTCGTGCATGACATTTCCCAACTGGCCCACGGTGGCTTTACAGCGCAGCAGGATCATCCGGACTTCTCCCGAGGGCAGCTTGACCAGCGCATAGCGATCTTCTTTGGCCATTAATTGCGCGAAGGTGCCGGCACTGCGAACGATCTGGCCGCCTTTACCCAATTTCAACTCGATATTGTGGATATGGGTGCCCAGAGGGATGTTGGCCAGCGGCAGGGCATTGCCCGGTTTGATATCGGCTTCGGGCCCGGACATAACGGGATCGCCGACATTCAAATTCGCAGGTGCCAGGATATAACGCTTTTCACCGTCCGCGTAATGCAGCAGAGCAATCCGCGTACTGCGGTTGGGATCATATTCGATGGCCGCAACCTTGGCCGGGATCCCATCTTTATCACGCTTGAAATCGACAATGCGATAATAGCGCTTGTGCCCGCCGCCGCGGTGTCTGGCGGTAATTCGACCGTTGTTGTTTCGGCCGCCGCTTTTCTTGAGAATTTTCACCAGACTTTTCTCGGGACGCTTCTTAGTGATCTCCTCGAAAGTTGAGTAGGTCTGAAAACGACGCCCTGAAGAAGTTGGCTTTACCCTTTTTACTGCCATTGCTGTTAACTCCTGAGTTTAGGCCCCTTCAAAAAACTCGATACGTTCGCCGGGCATGAGAGTGACTATCGCCTTTTTCCAGTTTCGGCGCTTGCCGAGAATACGCCCCCGGCGCTTGACTTTGCCTTGAACATGCATGGTCCTTGTTTGGGCCACTTTTACATTAAAGATCTTCTCAACGGCACGCTGCACTTCAATGCGATTCGCGCGCGGATCGACCTCAAAAGTCACCTGATTAGACTGTTCCTTTTGAATATTGGTCTTTTCTGTAATAATCGGCCGCCGGATGATATCGTAATCGATCATTAGAGCAATCTCCCTTCTATGCCCTCGATGGCGTCCTTTAAAAGCACCAACTTATCGTATTTTAGAATATCATAGACGTTGAGACCTTCGCATCGCAGCACTTTGACCCCCGGGACATTGCGTGACGAGAGCTCCAGATTGCGATTGGCGTCAACGGTCACGATCAAGGCATTGTCTGCTTTGAGCGTCTGAACAGCCGATACGAAATCCCTGGTTTTAATTTCAGCCATCTCGAAGTCGTCCAGTACCAGCAGCTGACGGTCCGCCAACTTGCTGGTCAGCGCCATTTTCATCGCCAGTTTGCGAACCTTCTTGGGCAATTTCTGCGCATAGGAGCGCGGATGAGGGCCAAACACCACTCCACCGCCTCTGAGCAAGGGCGACTTGATATTGCCTTTGCGTGCCCTGCCGGTTCCCTTTTGCCGGTATAACTTTTTCTGGCTGCCGACAATGTCGGAACGATTTTTTACCGAGGCTGTTCCTGAACGCCTGCCGGCCAGTTGCGCTTTGACCACCTGGTGCAGTATTTGTGCTTTTACCGGTACGTTGAATATATCGTCCGATAATTCGGCTTGGGATACTTTGTCGCCTTTAATATTGATGATGTCTACGGTTGCCATGTTCTTCCTCAAATTCAGTTCGACCGGTCAAATTTCAGCTTTTTAATCTCTACCATAGCCTGACGATGACCCGGGATGGCCCCTTTGATCAAAATCAGATTTTCATCCGGTCGGATGTCGACAATTTCAAGATTGCGAACCGTCTTGCGCTCGACTCCGTAGTGACCCGGCAGCTTTTTGCCCTTGATGACCTTTGAGGGCCAGGCACTGCAGCCGATGGAACCGGGAATGCGATGGCATTTGCTGCCGTGTGTTTTTCGTCCGCCACCGAATCCGTGGCGTTTCATGACACCGGCAAATCCGCGCCCCTTGGTTGTCCCCACAACGTCTACGCGCTCGCCCACCTTGAACAGGTCGAGGCCGATCGTGGACCCGGCAGTAAAGTCGTCCGGATTGTCCACCTCCACCTCATGCAGATAGGCGTAGCAGCTGCCGCCGCTCTTATTAAAGTGGCCTTGCAGCGGCTTGGTCGTTCGCGAAGCCCTCTTTTCACCAAATCCCAGCTGAAGCGCATTATATCCGTCTTTAGCCTGGTTTTTGATCTGGGTGATCACGCAGGGTCCGGCTAAAATCACCGTCACCGGAATATAGCGACCGTCCGGTGTAAACACACTCGTCATGCCCAGTTTTTTTCCAATCAGTCCTTTACTCATGGCTCATCATTTCCTACGCTACAATTTGATCTCAACATCCACCCCGGGTGACAGGTCGAGCTTCATCAGCGCATCAACCGTTTGCTGGGTCGGCTCAAGGATATCGAGAAGCCGTTTGTGCGTCCGCATCTCGAATTGCTCCCGGGATTTCTTGTCGACATGGGGAGACCGGAGCACACAAAATTTGTTGATTTTAGTGGGCAACGGTATGGGCCCCACAACCTTGGCGCCAGTCTTGCGGGCAGTATCCAAAATATCTGTCGCAGACTGATCCAACAGTTTATGATCATAGGCCTTTAACCGAATACGGATTTTGGCATTCATTATCATGGGTCAATCTCTCTTACTCGATTATCTCGCTGATCACGCCAGCGCCAACGGTACGACCGCCTTCGCGAATCGCAAAGCGCAGCTCCTTTTCCATCGCGATCGGGGTGATCAAATCACCGGTGATCGCCACATTGTCTCCGGGCATGACCATCTC
>JBNKKC010000055.1:0-31127 GCA_050291625.1 Desulfobacteraceae bacterium | reverse complement strand
TGCCGATTTCCTGGATTGTGTTCTGGTGGACAATGCCTACGGCGGCGCAACGACCGACGGCGCGTCACCTCCCGGTCTGTTGTCACAGGTGAGCGCCTATACCGGTTCGGCAACCCTCGGGGACAATACCCTTTTTGCCATCTGGATCGGTGCCAACGATTTTCTCAACGGGAGCGTCGATTATGCAGCAAGTGCCGCCAATATCGGCACGGCAATGGACGACCTTGCCGCGTTCGGTGCGGAGCACCTATTGATTGTCAATCTTCCGGATCTGGGATCAACCCCCCGCTATCTTGGGACGGCGGAAGAAGACGGTGCCCGATCGCTGTCACAGGGATTCAATGCGGCGCTGGCGGTTGTCATCGACGCATTTCAAGTTGCGCACCCGGACGTCATGGTCTATGAATTCGATATCTATGCCTTTCTGGAAGGAGTCGCCGGCGACCCGGGCCTTTACGGTTTCACCAATGCCACGCAGGTTTCTCCTTCATACGCGGTAGCGGGTGATTTTGACAACAGCGCAGGCTATGTCTTTTGGGATGAGATTCATCCCACCTCGGAAGCCCATGATGTGATTGCCGACCAGGTGCTGTCGATTTTGTCTGAAGATAGCGGCGACGGCGATTCATGCTTTATCAACAGCCTGTTTGCCATCAGGTAGCGATCGATATTTATTTGACCGGCTGTTTGTGGAAAAATCAACGCTTTGGGTTTCCAGTGCCGATGGCACTGCTCAAGCAGAACGCCCCACGAATCCCCTTCGGGGAGACGTGGGGCGAGCCGTTCCGCTTCCGGCCTCCGGCGCCATTGGACATAATAAGCGGTCCCGGTATTACCTGGGGCTGCTTTTTTTCTTTAAAACCCAAAAGGATAAGATCGCAAGACTACTTGAAATCTTCCCGCACGGGCGAGAATACTTCAACGACTTCGGCTGGGCCCTCAAGACAGCGGCCGCTATGAACGGCATCAGATGGGATGTGCCAGGCCTCGCCTTTTGACAGGGCCCGCCGCCGGCCGTCGATGGTCAGTTCGATGGTTCCGGAAAGCACGGTTCCCATCTGTTCGTGGGGATGGCGATGCTCCGGTATGACCCCATCGGTCTGGAGAAGAAAAAATACCAGCGTCATGCGATCGCCATGAACGGCGCGCATTTCGACACCGGCCCCCGGTGATCTCTTTTTCAGGTCTTTCAAAGCATAATACATGATTCATATCCCGCATATTTTTTTGACTTCGTCGTTTTCGGTCAGGTCGTCCACGGCGCCCTGATAGCAGATGCGGCCGTTGTCGATTATGTACCCATAATCGCTCAACTGCAGCGTGAAAACAAGGTTTTGCTCGGCCAAAAGGACCGTTAAACCGGAGGCCTTCAGCCTTTTAATGCTTTCCCCGAGGGTGCGGACCATCAGGGGCGCCAGCCCCTCGGTGGGTTCGTCCAGGAGCAGAAAGTCGGGGTTGCCCATCAAGGCCCGGCCGACGGCCAGCATTTTCTGTTCTCCCCCCGATAACAGGCCGCCCTTTCGGGGTGCCATCTGTTCAAGCGCCGGGAACAAATCGTAGACCCGCTCTTCATTCCAGCCGCCGCCGCCTGGCAGGGGCCGGGCGGCAATCTGAAGATTTTCCGCCACGGTCAGGTCGGCGAAAATGCGCCGGTCGTCCGGAACGTATCCGATGCCCCTGCGAGCCAGCAGATAGGGTTTGAGGCCGGCAACGGATTCTCCCTTGTAAATAATATCTCCCGAAGCCGGCGGCGCCAGTCCCATGATGGTTTTCAGGGTAGTGGTCTTACCGGCGCCGTTTCGTCCCAACAGGCAGACCACCTGTCCTTCGCGTACGGACAGAGAGATATTGAAAAGGATATGGCTCAGATCGTAGAACGTATGGATATCGATTAGTTCAAGCATGGTATCATCATCCGCCCAGGTATGCCTCTTGAACCTCGGCATTGTTTCTTACCGCTTCCGGTGAGTCTTGCACCAGGGTTTCGCCGTGACGCATGACCATGATTTGCTGCGCCACGTTGAACACCACCTCCATATCGTGTTCGCAGAACAGGATGGTCAAACCACGGCTGTCGGCCAGATGGCGAATCAGGGTCATGGTTGTTCTGGTCTCCTCCGGTGACATCCCGGCCGTGGGTTCATCGAGCACCAGCAGGCGCGGTTCATTGCCCAGGGCAATGGCGATCTCCAGCACCCGTTTATCGCCATGCGAGAGTGATCCGGCGATGTCATCGGCCTTATCGTCCAGTCCGACGGCGTGCAGAATCGCGTAAGTTTCCTCCACGGCCAGTTTTTGAGCCGGATAAAAAAACGTTTCGCTGAGCCTGTGCTGGGATAGAACGGACACCTGCACATTCCTGAAAACGGTGAGGCGGGGAAAAATATTGGCGATCTGAAAGGAGCGGGCGATGCCTTTCCGGCAGATGTCATAAGCGGGCAAACGGGCAATATGTTCACCTTCGAAGCGGATGGTTCCGCTGTCGGCCCTGAGCTGCCCGGTGATCAGATTGAAAAGGGTGGTTTTGCCCGCTCCGTTGGGCCCGATGACTGCCACCAGCTGCCCTTTTTCCACGCGCAGATTGGCGTTCCGGACGGCTTTGAAATCGCCAAAGGATTTGGATATTCCTTTCACATGGAGCATTTACAGCTTTTTCCCTTCCTGAATGCCGGGGTTGGCGCCAAACCATTTCTTTTCGATGAGGCCCATGACGCCCTCGGGCATAAAGAAGATCAAGATGATCAGCATGACCCCCAGAATCAGCGTCCAGTATTCGGTGTACGTGCCGGCAAAGGTTCTCAAGGAAACGGTAATGGCCGCTCCCAGCATGGGGCCGATAAATGTAAACCAGCCGCCGAGAAGACACATGATAAAGATTTCGAGGGACAGGACCCAGAACAGCAGGTCCGGAAACACCGACCGTTCCACGACGACGAACAACACGCCGGCGACGCCGGCAAAAAAGGTGGCAATCACGATGCCGATGAGCTGGTGGCGCCGGACGTTGATTCCCACGGCGGCACATCGGTCGGGGTTGTCCCGAATGGCCCTGAGCGTTGCGCCGAATGGGGATTTCAGAATGAGAAAGAGCAATATCAGGCAGACGGCCAGCATCACCAGTACGAAGTAATAGGTCGCATTCAAGGAGTCGATAGCCGCCGGCACCGGAATGCCGTGGATCCCGTCATCGCCGCCGGTGAGGCTGTACCATCGGAATGCGATGGCCCAGATCAACGAGCCCAGAGAGATCTGCAGCATACCGAAGTAAAGCTGGGTCAATCGAACGCAGAATAGACCGATCAACATACCGGCAAAGGCCGCCATAACGGGACCGGCGATAAAAGCCGTCCATGCCGGCCAGGATGTCTTGGTCAGGACCAGGGCAAACGTATACGCTCCCACGCCGTAAAAGGCGGCATGGTGGAATTGAAACATGCCCCCGTGCCCCACCACCAGGTTCAGACTCATGGCCAGCAGCGAGGTCACGAAGATGACGGCCGTGATGTAGACATAAAACGTGGGGAGCAGCAGCGGGAGGGCCAAAAGGATGATGAAAAAGATCCCGACAACGATTGCGGTCCGCCATCCAAGCAGTTCTTTGATCAAGGTGTCGTACCTTTCTTTGCTACCAGACGGATTTGAGTAAACCCCTGGGGCGCAGGGTCAATACGATGACGACGGCCATGTAGGGAAAAACGATGGCGAATTGGGGCCAGAGCAGAACGCCGAAGGACTGCGTGATACCGAATATCAGCGAGCCGACCATGGCTCCCCACATGTTTCCGAGCCCCCCGATGGTCACGATCAGAAACGCTTCAATGATGATGTCATGGTCCATACCCAGCGTGACGCTGATGGTGGGGGATACCAGCGCGCCGCCCAGGCCGGCGAGAAAGCATCCCAACACGAAGGCGAAGGCAAATACCCAGCTCACATTGATGCCGATGGCCCCCACCATGTCACGATCCACTGCTGCCGCCCGGGCGATTTTGCCGATCCTGGTCTTGTTGGAGAAAAACCACAAACCCAGCGCCACCACCGGCCCCACGATCAGCAGAAAAAAGTTGTACCGGGGCAGGGGTGAGTGAAAGATCGATACCGACCCCCGGAGAAATTCAGGGGCCATGATGGATCGATAATCGGCACCGAATATGATTTTAACCAGATCCCCCAGGATCAGCATGAGCGCGAAGGTGAACAGCAGCATCATCAGGTGTTCACGCTGATAGAGATGGCAGAAAAGCGCCCGTTCCGCGATCAGGCTGATCAGGGCCACGATGAACGGCGCCAGGGCGATCGCCAGCCAGAAACCGGCCGTGCCGCCGCCGGCCAGGCTGGATATGCTGTGGGCTACGAAGGCGCCGATCATGTACAGCGAGCCATGGGCGACATTGGGCACCCGCAGGATGCCCAGTACGAAGCTAAGCCCGGCGGAAACGATGAAAAGAATCATCGCCCGGCTCAACCCCACCAGCAAGTGACTGCCCAATGCAGCCAGGGTGATCGTTTCCAGACTTTCCATGACAACACTACTGCGTTTTACGCGCTTCCCGGCCCATAGGGGTTACGGGAAGACGGCGAGCAACTCGGCCGTTTGCCGCTTCCATGCCGCGGCATATCTATCTGACGGGCTATTGCCCCCGCGCTTTCTCGATCTCTTCACACGTCGGCATGACTTCGTTGCCGGCAAGGGTCTTGATGTCTCCGGAAACGATGTAGTCCTTTCCGGCTACTTTCCGTGTGATGCCCAGGTACATGGGTAATTCCACTTGATGATCGCAGGCCCGCATGGCAATCCGCCCCACCGGGCTGTCGATCTCCAGGCCTTCCATGGCATCCACGAATTTCTCCTTGTCCACGGCCCCGGCTTTGGCAAAGGCTTTGGCGATAAACTGGGCGGTAATGTACCCGTGGAAGGCCGGGAAGCCCGGGGGAGAACCGTACTCGGCCTGAAATTGGCTCACGAAGTTTTTGTTCGATTCAATATCCGGGTAGTAAAAATGGTAATCCATGGTTCCCATGACACCGGTGGGCGCTTCCAGCCCCAACGGTTTCAGGACGGTGTGGTCGGTGGCCGAATGAATCCAGATGGGCACCTTTTCGGCCATGCCGGTGGCTTTGATGGCCTTCATGATATTGGTCATGCTCCGGCCGCCGGTGGCAAAAATCACGGCATCCGGTTTGGCCCCCAGGATCGAGGTGATGTAAGGCACCAGGTCGGGCTCGCCGGGTTTCCACCACGACTTGCCGATTTCGGTCACGTCGGGCTTCAGCATTTTGAGGTTGCGCCAGGCGGCGTCGGCAATGGCATGGCCGTACTCATAGTCGTCACCCGCAATCCAATATTTCAGGTAGGGCTTTTGAGCCAGCGCCACGCCTCCGGCCTTGCCGGCCATGGCCGAGTTCTCGCCGCTGGAAAAGACATAACGGTGGCCCTTTTCACCCGTAATGCGTTCGCTCTTGGAAATCCAGACGATGAAGGGGACCTTGTTCTTTTTGGCCACAGCCTGGGAAACCGCCATGGCCGCGCCGCTGTTGATCGTTCCCACCAGTACATCGACATCCTCGCGCATGACGAGTTCCTTGGCCATATTGAGGGCGATATCCACCTTGAATTTGGTGTCCCGGGTGGCAAATTCGATTTTCCTGCCAAGGACACCGGCCTGATTGATGGTTTTCAGCGCCAGTTTAAAACCGTTGAGCGCATCCTTTCCGTACACGGCCGGCGGACCGGAGTAGCAGTCGATAACGCCCACCTTGATGTTCCGCGCCATGGCCTGGCCTGGTGCCAACATCAGCGCTGCCGCCAGACACATCAGGGTCACCGCGCCGGATAAAACAAACCCGCTGTTTCTGGATTGAAGCATTTTCTTTCTCATCACGGCCCCTCCTCTTTAGTGGTTACCGGTCTAAGGATGCGTTAAGACGGTTGGAAATATAGACATCCAGATAATGTTTTTGGACGGCGATATCGGTCGTCGCGGCATTACCATACAGCTTCCACCTTCTATCCTTGCCAAAAACATTATCTGAACGTCTATAGGAACTTGTTTTTTTACGCCCGCGAGTATCTCAAACCGATATTTGCGTGTCAATCTCAATGTCCATACAGCTTGGTGCGGAAGGTACTATTGTTCCGGCATTCGCTTGTCTGATGGTCATATGCCTGATCGGCAAAGTTGTGGTATAAAAAAACTGACCTATAACCAGGAATAAGGTTTATAGCCATGCAAAAGGTTTTCCTGCTATCGACGAACCGGACGGTGGACATCTTTCTTCCTGAGGACTGGAAGGTGTTGACCATCGCCGATTTCGGTCCTTCAGCCCATCGTGGAAACCCCGAAACCCTGGCGAACGAGGCGTTGCAGCATCCCATTGGCGCCCCGCCCCTCGAACACCGGTTGAAGGCGGCGCAAACGGTCTCCATCATCATCGAGGACCTGACGCGGACCTCTCCCAAAAAAACGATCCTGAAGGTGCTGCTGAAGCATCTCGCCAGGATCGGCATCCCCCCTCAAAAGATCTGCATCGTCATCGCGCTGGGGACTCACCGGCCGTTGTCCCGGCAGGAGCTGGAAGCGGCATTCGGCAAAGAAACGGTTTCGGACTATACATTCATCAACCACGACTGCCGCGCAGAGGACCTGGTGCCGGTGGGCCGGTTGGAAAGCGGTGCCCGCGTGAAGATCAACCGCCGGGTCCACGATGCCGATTTCCGGATCGGTATCGGCTCCATCTTCCCCCATCCGTTGAACGGATTCGGCGGCGGCGGCAAGATTCTTTTCCCCGGTGTGGCCAACTTCGACGCCATCGTCGAACACCATCTGCACCACAGTTTTCGCGGCAAGGCCTGTCTCGGCAACGTGGGGGACAACCCGTTTTACCGGGAAGTGATCGCAATGGCCCGGGCCGGTGGTCTGGACTTCATCATCAACAGCGTGCTCGATCACACCGACAGCCTGCACGACCTGGTGTGCGGCGACCCGGTTAAAGCCCACCTGGCCGGAATCGAGATCTGCCGACGGATCGTATCCCGTCATTTTCCGGCGCCTGCCGATGTGACGTTGATTTCGGCATTTCCCTATACCGAAGGCCCCCAGATCATGAAACCTCTCTCTCCGGCCGGGCGGATCACCCGCAAGGGCGGATCGATTCTTCTGCGTGCCGACTGCACCACAGCCCTGCCCGAAATCTTCCTCGCCGGCTGTGAAAGGTTCCGGGCCCGATTCGGCCATGATTTGCGCGGAGCGGTTCTGGACCACTTCTCCCATTATCGGCCCATCCTCGACGACGCTCCGACCGAGCTCAATATGGCCATGGCCATGGCCATGCTGGCGCTCCACGATTTCGATGTGGTCCTGATAACCAGAGATATTCCGGCCGAACAGGCCATTCGGCTGGGTTTCCGATATGCCCCCGACATGGCCGCCGCCATCGCCATGATCGCTGAGGAACGCGACCGGCCCACGGTCAACGTCGTCCCCTCGGGCGGTGTCATCCTGCCAGTGGTGGGATAAGAAGAGGTGTAAATTGTCCAACGACCCAACAAGATGGCCCCGACAAGGCCGCAAGACGGGGGATCTAAGGGACTCAGGGTGCGTGCCAAGGCAGCTATCCTTGCTGGCTCTTTTCCAAATCCGTTGGAAAGAAATGCCGCATCATTCGCACAAGCCGCTGGATGAGGGCATTGTCTGCGCACATTGAGCCGGAGGGATTCGTCATCTCAGTACCTTATCAATGGGGGAGACCGTGTCGCCGCCTAGCACGGACAGGGATAAACAAAACTTTTATGTATGGCTCCGCCATGAAAGCCACTACAGCCTATCACCTCGGCGAACACCGGAGGGGGCAGGCATCCCCCGTTGATAAGGTATTGAGATGACCAGCCCGGAGGCGACGTGCGCAGACAATGCCCTCATCCAGCGGCGTTCCGGCTCATTCCTTGCGGCCAGCGAATGCCCAACTAATTTGGAAAGGACCCTTATTTTATGCATTCAGCACACATTTCCAACGAAGTGAGGAACTTCAATGGCAACAACGATGGATCAAGCCGCTAAAGCGCTGGTTCGCGAGCTCAGCACGGCCGTTCGCGGCGAGGTGCGCTTCGATCACCTCAGCCGCCGTCTGTACAGCACGGACGCCTCCGATTATTGCAAGGTTCCCGTAGGTGTGGTGATACCCGGGGAGGCGGATGATATCTGCGCTGCGATGGAGATCTGCGCCCGTCATCGGGTGGCGACGATACCCCGGGGAGGCGGCTCCAGCCTTTCCGGTCAGACGGTGGGAACCGGTCTGGTCATCGATCACTCCAAATACCTGAATCGGGTCCAGGAGATCAACCCGGAGGAGATGTGGGCGCGCGTGGAGTCCGGCGTGGTGCTGGATGTTCTCAATGCTATTCTGGCCTCTCACAACCTCATGGTGGGCCCGGATCCATCGTCCGGCGGCGTGGCCACCATGGGGGGGATGGCGGGCAACAACTCCACCGGCGCCCACTCCTTTTGCTACGGCATGATGGCCGACCACATACTCGAGATGGAGGCGGTCCTCTCCGACGGCAGCAAGGTCCTGCTTGACGGCAAAGATACCGCAACCGTGGAGGCATTGTCCCGCAAAGGATCCCTCGAGGGCAGGCTCTACCGGGAGATCCCCGCCCTGATCGACACCCATGCAGAACAAATCCGAGACGGCTATCCCAGGACCTGGCGCAACGTCGCCGGCTACGGACTCGATCGCTTGCTGGCGGCGCGCGACAAGGGGGTCCCTTTCAATCTGACCCCGCTGATCGTCGGCAGCGAAGGAACCCTGGCCGTCATCACCGCGCTGAAACTGCGCCTCGTTCCACGACCGGCGAAGGTGAACCTGATGATCCTCCACTTTTCCCATATCGATCAGGCGCTGGAGATGGTGCCCGCCATTTTGGATCACCAGCCGGCGGCCGTCGAGCTGATGACCGCGCCCTCCATCATGCTGGCGGACGGACACCCGGCCTTTCGCTCCCGGCTGCGTCAGTTCGTCGAGGGGTATCCCGGCGCCATCCTGATCGTGGAGTTCGCCGAAACCGGACAGAAAGCGCTGAACCACCGGATCGAGGCCTTCAAGAGTTGGCTGGACAGAAACGCTTATGGCGGACCGCTCACCCACTGCACCGCGCCGGAACAGATCGGCAATGTGTGGCAGACCCGCAAATCGGTGCTGGGTCTCCTGCTCAGCAAACCGGGCGATGACAAGCCGATCTGGATCATCGACGACGCCGCGGTTCCCGTGGATCGGTTGAATGAATATACTCGAGAGGTGGTGGCGGCGGGTCGCAAACACGGCGTCGACATCAATTTCGATGCCCACGCATCGGCCGGATGCCTGCACATGGGACTGGATGTCAATTTAAAAGCCTATGAGGGACTGCGCCTGCTGGAACTGCTCTCCAAGGAGATCATGGAGATCGCCATGGCCCACGAAGGCACCACCACCGGCGAACATGGTGAGGGGCTGGCGCGCAGCTACTTCAACCAACGCCTCTACGGCCCCCGCCTGCACCAGGTCTTCCGGTCGGTGAAAGCGGCCTTCGATCCGGAAAATCGCCTCAATCCCCGCAAGGTGCTGGATCCCATCGAGCCCTGGGATGCCGGCTGGCTGCGCTACCACCCCGGCTACCGGACCCCACTGGCACCCGCGAACACTTATCTGGACTTCAGCCATTACGGCGGTTACGCAGGGCTGGTGGAGATGTGCAACGGCATGGGTGTCTGCCGCTCCCAGGTCACCGGAACCATGTGCCCCTCTTACCGGGTCACCAGAGATGAGCTGGACACCACCCGGGGGCGGGCCAACCTCCTGCGGGCGGCAATGACCGGTGAGCTGGGGCCGGACGGCCTGGCCAATGAGGCGGTCTACAAGGCGCTGGAATTGTGCCTGGAATGCAAGGCCTGCCGCACCGAATGCGCTTCCAAAGTGGACATGGCCAAGCTCAAATGTGAGTTTCTGGCCCATTACCAGGAACGGCACGGCATCCCCCTGCGAAGCCGCATGGTCGGCAACCTGGCTCTGGCGGATGCGGTGGCCGGCAGGGTACCGCGTTTGGCCAACGGAGTCTACCGCAACAAGGCCTTTCGCAACCTGCTCGACCGAACCGTGAAGATCGACCGGCGCCGCGAACTGCCGCGTCTGGCCACCGAAACGTTTCAACGGTGGTTCCGCAGGCACCTGCCGCCACAGGTCGCACCCAAGGGAGAGGTCGTGCTGTGGGATGACTGCCATCTCTCCTTTCACGAACCCGATATCGGTGCGGCAGCGGTCAAGATCCTGGAGGCGGCCGGTTTCCGGGTCAGGCTGATCAAGGGGCGGCGATGCTGCGGACGCCCTCTGATCTCCAAGGGGATGTTGAAACAGGCCCGAATCAATGCACGCTATAATCTCGATCGCCTGCGGGACATCGCCGAAAAAGGCCTGCCTCTCATCGGCGTGGAACCAAGCTGTATCGCCTGCTTCCGCGACGAGTACCCGGATCTGATCAAGAGCCAAACGGCCGCTCGCGTGGCCGGGCGGGCTCTCTTTTTCGAAGAGTTCATCACCGATCTGGCGGCCAGGGGGGAACTGGAGCTGCCCTTTGATCCGACGCATCCGCCAACAACCATCAAGGTCCACACCCACTGCTACCAGAAGGCGCTGGGAACGGTCGACAAGGTTTTGGCGATGCTGAGGCTTGTACCCAATGCAACCGTCGAGGCCATCGACAGCGGCTGCTGCGGCATGGCAGGCGCCTTCGGCTACGAGAAGGAGCACTACGATATCTCCATGGCCATCGGCGAGCTGGCGCTGTTTCCCGTCGTGCGTTCCGCCACGGCGGAAACCGTCATCGCGGCCGCCGGCACATCCTGTCGAACCCAGATCAAGGACGGCACCGCCCGCAAGGCCCTCCACCCTATCGAAATCGTCAGCGCCGCAATCTCGTCCAAGCGATCCGATGACGGCAATAAATAATCACGTTTAAACCGGGTTGACCCCGTCGTTGGGAATGGGATAAAATTGTAATATAAGCAACTGGAAATGTTTATATTCCATATTCTTCAGAAAATCGGATTGTTTTGATTTGAATCCCGGACGTCACCGCCTGTTTTCCTCTGACCGGCTCCGAGGCATGCATTATCAGCGCTCCATCGATCCAAGCATGGCTTGCACCAATCAAAGTGGTTAAAGCGCCCTTACGCGACGTAGGAAAAGTTTTCCGTAAAAGCCCGGCAACCGTAAACCGCAAAGGTCGTTGCGACGATGGATAAAAATCGAGCTTCGGAGACCCGGCAAAACCATCATCAAAATGGTTCTTTAGCGCCGCAAATATCCAAACGATCGCATGCCATCGACCGACGCCGCTATCGCCACCTCAAATGGTTTTTCACAAAAGTATTACTGCAATCGTTCTGGTGGGATGTGATTTTTACGCTGCCCATATTGCGTTGGTTTCGATCCCCTCCCCTGAAACGCTGGAAGGCCGTGGCCCGTCAGTACAGAGAGCTGGCCTCCCAGATGGGCGGCCTCTTGATCAAGCTGGGACAATTTCTCAGCACACGGGTGGACCTCTTTCCGGTGGAAGTCACCCGCGAGTTGGCCGGTCTTCAGGACGATGTCCCTCCGGATCCACACAAAGAGATCATCCGGGTGGTGGAAGAAACCTTCGGGCGCCCCATTCAAACGCTGTTTCCCCATTTCAACCCCGTTGCCGTGGGTTCCGCATCCCTGGCTCAGGCCCATGCCGCTGTTTTGCCCAACGGGCAATGGGTGGTGGTCAAAGTTCTGCGTCCTCATATTTATAGCATCGTCGAAACGGATCTGGCTGCCCTGCGGCTTGTGTGCAAATGGTTGAAGCGCTTCAAACATATCCATCAGCGCATGGACCTGGATCGTCTCTTTCAAGAGTTTGCGGCCACCACCTGGAACGAGCTGGACTTGAACATAGAGAAAGAGAATATCCGTCGTTTTGCCAAAAACTTCGCTTTCAATCCCAACGTGACGGTGCCGAAAATCTATGAAGAGTATTGCGCCAGCCGGGCACTCACACTGGAAAATGTCGGTTATATCAAAATCAGCGACACCGATGCCATGGAGGCCTGCGGCATTGACTGCCCGCAGGTGGCCGACCTGCTTTACGATATCTATATGCATCAGATTTTCGTGGACAACCTGGTCCACGTGGACCCCCACCCCGGCAATCTGTTTGTCAAACCGCTGCCCCTGCCCGAAGAGATCCGGGCGGGGATAGCCGCTTATGAACCGGGAGCCGCAGCGCCCTATGCCGAACAGCGACCCTTCCAGCTCATCTTTATCGACTTCGGCATGACGGCTGAAATTTCCGAACGTCTGAAGGCCGCCATGCGGCTGGGCGCCATCGGCGTGGGCACCCAGGATGCCCGCAAAATCATTCAGGCCTATGTCATGGCCGGAGCCCTGAGGCCGGGGGCCGATCTGCGCCGCCTCGAAGAGGCCCACCAGGAGTGGTTGCAAAAGGCATGGGGACTCCGTTTGGGAAGCATCCACGAGACCGCCCGTCGCGAAATACGCTACTTCATGCGTGAGTACCGGGATCTGATCACCGAAACGCCATTTCACATTCAAGCCGATATGCTGTTTATCAGCCGGGCGATAGGCATCTTGGCGGGCCTGACCAACACCATCGATCCTCAGTTCGACCCCTGGTCCAAAACACTCGCCTATGCCAAACGTTTTGCCAAAGAAGAGCTCACCAGCGATTGGCAAGGTTTGTGGGAAGAGATATTCATGGTGGGCAAGAACCTCTGGCGCCTGCCGTCCCGCATGGAGCAATTGCTGACCCGCGCCAACCAGGGCGCGCTGACCGTCCAGATTGCGCTGTCACGAGAAACGCGCAAAGCCATTCATCGCATCGACCTGTCGGTACACCGGTTTGCCTGGATGGTCATCACCGCCGGCCTGCTGGTTTCCGGTGTCAACATGCACATCGCCGGCAAAGACCGCCCCTACGGCATCATCCTGATTGTTTTATCGGTGCTGGCGTTTTTGTGGGGCATACGCAAATGATGACGCTGCCCGTCCCCCCGTAAACGAATCGCCTATAGCGCGCCGATGACTCTCAAGCAGGCTGTCACGTCTGAATATTTGGCCGGTCTGGTCCAGCTGAACACCTTGGAAGCCACCATGGCCGGGTGGTCGCCTTTTGCAAGGTACAACGCTTTTGCAACTTGTTTCCTGAGATCTGGAGTTGCTTTCGCACATGCCGCAAACGGCCATTCCGGATATAACCTCGTGCTGTGAACAAACGGGAATCCATCGTTGATCTGATTGATGATGGTAAAATCGCCCATGCTGATCTTTCCCTCGTCAGCCATCCGTTCAAGGGTGTCCGATCGAACCGTACCAACGTCCGCCGCGCCATTTTTCACCGCCATAACGACATTGTCATGGGTTTTCCCTTCCAGAAACGCGGCACAGTCCTTTTTAGGATCGATACCGCTTTCCAGAAGCAGCCGCCAGGCCATGTGCGCCCCGCCGAACGAGCTGTATTTAACACACATGAACTTCTTGCCCCTAATATCACTCAGCTCTTTTATCTTACTGTTCTTACGGGTAAATATTACACCGCCGAACCTATCTAATGCCACTATGCCTCTGCGGTTGGACATGGTCACTATCGCCTTCAGTCCATATTTTTCCTCAAACCGGGCATAAAAAGCCGAGTTGGCCAAAAGAAAATCGATTTTATTATGTTTCAGTGCAGGTTCAATCTCGGTAAATTTCAGCGGAAGGATTTTAATATCTCTATTCAAACGCTTCGACAAATATTCAGCGGTGGGGCCCCACTGCTGAAACGCTTTTGCGGCACCGCGTTTGGCCAGAACGCCGATATAGACGGTGGATTCTGCGAGAGTAAATTGAATCAACCCAAATGAAACAAATACCAGAACGAAAGCAATAGCCAACATTTTTATTTTTTTCATGACCACCATCCCTATATTCTTGGATTCAACGAGTATTGATCCGATATTTCCACTGTCGCATTCCTGCAACTATACGTTACGCAAAATTCAGGCCAAAAATCGATCCTGATTAAAACCGTTTAAAATCGAAATCTTATACAGCATGATATTTTCTCCGAGCCAGGACCGATACTGCAAATTGTCATCTTAACGATCAATTTTTGTTCATTCATTGCGGTCTTTGGACGAACAATTATCTTGAATAAGACCAAATCGTTGAGCTGTACGCCCGATGCTGCTTTTCATGCGAAACAGTCGACCTGTCTGGACAACAGCTGTCCTTATATCGGCATTCAACTCTTACCACTTGATATCTATTACTGAATCTTTATGGATTTATCCTGCCGCCTCAGGCGTTTGTCTATCACACGGGTCACAGCATGCAGTCCATGGAGGAGGTGCGTCTTGGATTTTACGAGAATCAGCGGCTGCTCAACGCCCTGGAGAACCCGGGGCATTCCATTGTGCAACTGGTGCAGCTGACGAAGGGGCGCAGCGTACCCGCCTGATCCCTGTTGATGGAGATGCCGTAGCGGGAAAAATAATAGTCATAGACGGATGGATGCCGACGCCAAGGCCGTAATGGCTCTGCGGATCGGTGGAGCCGTGGATATCGTAAACCGTATTACCGATAAACCAGGTATTGGTGCTGACGGTGGTGATCATGCCCATCCCGCAGTTATGGATGCGGTTGTTGATGGCCCAGATATGGTCGGCCTCTTCGTGGATGATAATGCCCTCGGCGGCGGCGTCACCGTAGTCGTTGGCCTAATTGCATCGTACTACTCAATAAGTTCATAGGGTCCGATATCCGGATTGTCATCTCTCGAGTTTCCAAGGATGTCTTCCTCCGGAGCGACATCAGGATCGGCGGTGTTCACCGCCGGGCTGCCCGCCTTCAATCGATAATCGGCAACGGCCCTGTTTTCGAAAAGAGCGGTATCGAAATCGGTGACAACCCGGCTGTGGGAGCCTTCGTTGAATTCGGCCGGAGGATCCGAAAACCATATATTGGTGTCCGATTCCATGGAACCGGCGCTGAAAACCGCTCCGGAGATGATATTGTTGTGGAAGTGCAAATCCATGGTTTCGGGGAACAAGGCCAATAGTCTGAGCCCACGCTGCAAATGAGCCGTTCCGGAGGTGTCGATCAGATTGTTGTAAATATGGACATCTTTGGCGCCTTGCACCAGGATCATATAGCCCACGACATCTTCCGTCCGGAAAAGGAGATTATTGCGCACAAGAATATTTTCCGGGTTTCCATCGGCCGAATAGAGCGGGTCGAATTTGATAATTTGGCAGCCGTATAGGCCGTCATAAAAGATGTTGTTCTCCACCACGGTGTCTTCGACCGGCCCCTGGAAGGTCAGCATGTCCACGTGACCGTTGTCTCCGGTGCCCGCAGGTGCAAAAAAGACGTTGGCCGGGTCGGCGTCGAGCCTCCAGGCATATTGATTGCTGCGGACCGGCAGGTGACCGGGATCGTCCGCCAGGATGGCCATCACTTCTCCGTCGATCCCCGCACAACGGCCGTCGGCCAAGGTGTAGAAAAAGCCCGACGCCCCGGTGGTATCCTGGGTCACCGTTTGCCACTGCTTGTCCGACCAGTCTCCCGCGGGCGTTCCCGTCCAACAGAACTCGGCATTGTATTGGGTTTGATCGTGAAAGTAATTGCCGGCAATGACATGTCCGTTGGTGGAGCCGTTGAGATTGATGTTGTCGTTGCCCGCCCTGGCGAAGTCATTGTTCAGGATGGTCCAGTTTTCCACCTTGTTTTCCGGCGTGCGCGCGTCTTCACCCACAAAAAGCTGGTCCCATCCATGTCTGAAAGTGCAGCCTTTGATGGTGATGTGGGAAGCATCCCCCGGATTGGTTCCCGGCCCAACCACCCGGCCGTGGATGAACACATAGGGGGCCAGCGGTGATGCGTTGGGTATGGCGCCGGCGATCTTCTCGCCTTCGATGTGGCAATCCTCGAACCACACATAGTTGGCCCCTTTCAGGTTGACGACCCCTGCCAGGCCCCGCGCCGCATCCACGTACCCCGGATCGATGAGCAGTCCGATGAACTTCGTAAAGGCGCTCTTTTTGGTGCCGTCAAACGTGATGTAAGTGCCATGCGGCGCCTCGGATCCCGGCCTGTTTCGATAGATAATCCATTCATCGGCTGTTCCGGTGGCACTGGCGCCGTCAAAAAGGATTTCGCCGTAATCTCCCGGCATCAGGCAAACCACATCCCCCCCCTTGGCGTTTTGCGTCGCATAATCCAAGGGACATGGATTGCTTTCGGTGCACAGATCGCCGCTGCCGGATTCATCCACGTAGAGCGTACAGGACGGTGCCGTTGAAGCCTGGGTGGTGGCAAGGGCCTCATTGGTGTACTGGGACTCGGCGCCGGCATAAAAGGCACTGACACGGTAATAGTAGGTCGTCTGCGCCACGAGGCCGATGTCATCATAACGTGTTTCATCCGGATCCAGGACCGCGATAGTGACGGTCGCCCCGGGGCTCAAACCCCTTTCAATGCGGAAGCCCGCCTCCTGGTTGCAGTTATCCTGCCACCCGAGCTGAACCCGAGCATCCGACATGGCGGTGGCCGTGAGATTGCCGGGAGCTTCACATAATTGGCCGTTCCCGCTGAATTTGTCTTCATCGTTTGAGGAGGATTGACAATGCAGCATCGAGAAAGTGGAACAACCCATTAAAATTAGCACAGACCATCGAATCCATTTCATGAGAACTTCTCCGATAATATTATATGGGTGACCCGTCGCATCTGTATCAGATGACGACGCGTATCATTTAGAGAAGATTTGGAACGATGAAAGCCGTGTCTGGCGCTGAGCCAATGTTTTTAAAGAAGCAACGGCTGTGCCAAAAGCCAGACCCTATGGATTTTGTTCATTTATAACATAATAACAGCATGTTATAGATAATTATGAAAAGCTCGAACAGTGATTCGATGGAGCGGGTTGTCAAAGCGGGCGCCATCATTGTCAAAAATTGTCCTGCCATCAGCGGTTTCAAATCTTTATATTAAACATTTTAAAAATCATACCGATATATTTCCCCTGATAGCTCTTTTAGAAACTCCTTCAGATAACTCTCTCGGAGTTCATTTGACCAGGTTCTAACGCTAACCAGACAACCCTTTTGATTAGGAGCCGGAACATGAAAAAAACATCCATTCTTTTTTTATCCATCTTGATGATCTTTGCCGTGACGTCTCTGGCATTGGCAGAGGAAGCGCCGCAAAAGATAAAGGATCTTGCGAACAGCAAACTCGCCGCATACGGCAATGATCCTGTCATTGTCAAGGCTGTATTGGCCCGGAATGGCGAAGGCAGAACCCTCGGCCAAATAAAGGCCCAAGATGAAAAATGGCGACATCACGCCGGGCTTGCGGACTATATGACAGCCATCATGGAGAACGAATGCGGCCGTTATTTGAAAAATGTGCAAAACTCCGCGCCCTATTTTGCTGAAATTTTCGTTATGGACAACCTCGGGGCGAATGTGGCCATGACCGACAAAACGTCAGATTACTGGCAGGGCGATGAGGCCAAGTTCCAAAAATCGTTCAACGGCGGATCAGGTGCTATTTTTATTGACGATGTTGAGTTTGACGACAGCACCCAGGCGTATCTCGTGCAGGTATCGGTCCCTGTTCGGAATGCAGGGCAGGTCATAGGCGCCATCACCTTCGGAATAGATGTGGATAAAGTTGAGTAAACGACCGCCCAAGGGGGTGTGACTCAATTTGCAGCATTAGGCGGCGAAGTGAAGCGGAGACGGTTCGTCTCCAATACGTTCTGCCGCATGCAACGCGCGCGGTTTCATAAAAAAACAACGACCCAAAACCGAATCAACCGGTTCTGGTACGACACGGGACAGATACGCTATGAAATGGTTTAAAAACTTAAAAATAAGAACCAAACTGATGCTCGGGTTCGCCCTGGTGCTGCTGTTCATGGGGGGCGTGGGGCTGACCGGATATCGAAGCATATTCAATATCGAGAGAAACCTTCATGCCATTTTTACAGTCCGGCTGCCCTCCACCGACCTTTTGCTGCAAATCGACAGGGACCTTCAACAGCTCCTGGTGGCCGAACGCTCCATGATTTTTTCCAATACCAAATCAGACACATTCAAGCAATTGCTGAATGACTATGAACAAAACCTGAAACAGGCTCAGGAGCGCTGGGAAAAATTCAAGGCGCTGCCGATCACTGCCGAGGAAAGGCCGATCATCGATAACTATGATAAGGCTCATGCCGAGTGGATGAAGGTGTCCCGCAAGGTCGTCGAAGGCCGTGTCATGGATACGAGAGAAGGCCGCCGGCTCTCTTTGGATTTGACGCTGGGCGAGGCCATGCACAAATTCGAGACCATGCGCAACAACATCGACAAATTGACGGAATTGAACCTCGACATTGCAACGGCAGAGAATAAAGCCGCCTCTGCAACCTACCACAAGGCCATGGTGTCGCTGGCATCCATTATCGCCCTCGGCGTTGGTGCAGGCATCCTGCTTGCCGTTTTCATCAGCAGGGCCATAACCGGGCCGGTAAACGCGGCGGTCACCGGACTGAAAGACATCGCGCATGGCGACGGGGATCTGACCAAGCGACTGGACATCGCCAGCGAGGACGAAGTCGGCGAACTGGCCAAATGGTTCAACACGTTCATCGAAAAACTTCAGGGCATTATCAAAGAAATGGCCGGCAGCGTGGAAACGCTCGCCTCTTCATCCACTGAATTGTCCGCCATTTCAGAGCAAATGACCCAATCCATCACGAATGTGTCGGAGAAGTCGCAAACCGTCTCCACCGCTGCCGAGGAGATGAACGCCAATATGAACAATGTCGCTGCCTCCATGGAGCAAACATCCACCAATACGACCCTGGTGGCCTCGTCAGCGGAAGAGATGTCCGCCACCATCGGAGAGATCGCCCACAGTGCCGAGAACGCCCGCAGCGTGTCCGACGACGCGGCCAACAAGGCATCCAGCGCTTCGGGAAACATGGATAAATTGGGGGTTGCGGCCAATGCCATCGGCAAGGTCATCGAGACCATTACGGAAATATCGGAACAGGTCAACTTGTTGGCCCTTAATGCGACCATCGAGGCGGCCAGGGCCGGCGAGGCGGGCAAGGGCTTTGCCGTGGTGGCGAACGAGATCAAGGAGCTGGCCAAGCAGACCGCTGCGGCCACACAGGATATCAAGGACAAAATCGAGGCGATTCAGGGAACGACATCGGTTACCGTCAGCCAGATTACCGAGATCACCGGGGTCATCAAGAATGTGAACGACGTCGTCTCCGGTATTGCCACCGCGGTGGAGGAGCAATCGGCGGCCACTCGCGAAATCGTCAACAACGTCACGCAAGCCTCCCAGGGGATCCAGGAGGTCAACGAGAATGTCAATCAAAGTTCTTTGGTATCCTCTGAAATCTCAAAGGACATTTCCAATGTGAGTGTCTCGATGAATGAAATGACCGGCAGCAGCAACCAGGTCAGTCTCAGCGCCCAGGAACTTTCCAACCTTTCGGAGAACCTTAAACGAATGGTGGATCAGTTTAGATTCTAAACGGTTCCTGGACAAGGTTCGTGGAAGAAAAGCCCGATCGACATTGAGTTCGATCGGGCTTTTTTATTATGGGATTGGATACAACTGATAGAAAACGATAAACATTCAAATGAAACTATTGTGTTGATAGCATGGTTATATACTGTAAATATTACGTTGACATCGTAAGATTTACAGTATATTTAACGATAATGTCGTCTGATCTGCTGAAATACCGCTATCTAAGCCGTCGCCTGCCGACGCCGCCGACACGCAGAGTGGTGGTGCTCACCGGTGCCCGCCAAACCGGCAAAACAACGATGAGCAAGGCGATTTATCCCTCCTTGCGATACATCAATCTGGATGCCCCGGAAAATCGGGAGACACTTCGGCAGGTATCGACATTGGCCTGGTCTGATACGGTAGGAGATGCGGTTATCGACGAGGCGCAAAAGGAACCGGCGATCTTCGAAAAGGTGAAATACGCCTTTGATGAAGGTGGCGTCGCTTTCACCGTCCTCACAGGGTCGAGTCAGATTTTATTGCTTAAAAATATCAGGGAATCGCTGGCGGGCAGGGCTTTTTTTTATGAACTATGGCCGCTGATGGGGTGTGAACTGATATTTGACAACAATGAAGTGGCGGATCACCCGCCGCCGCTGATGGACGCTCTCTTTTCAGGCCGGCCGGTTTCAACCGTTCTAAAAGATGTTCCATCCATATTGCTCGAGTCCGATGACCTGCCCCTGCGTATGGCCCAGCAGCACCTGCTGACCTGGGGCGGCATGCCGGCATTGCTTCCTTTGACAGATGACCGGCGCTGGGAATGGTTAAAAAACTACAGCTACACCTATCTGGAACGAGATCTCGCCGATCTGGCCCGACTGGATGATCTGATGCCGTTTCGCAAATACCAGAGGCTGTCCGCTTTGCGCTCCGGAATGCTGCTCAACTACTCTGAATTGGCAAGAGACGCCCAGGTCAGCACGGATACGGCCCGAAGGTATATGGAGTACCTGAAGCTCTCCTACCAGACCTTTCTGCTGCAGCCCTACTACAAGAATATCACCAGTTCGACAATGAAAACGCCGAAACTCTTCTGGACCGACATTGGCATCTGGCGTCAATTGACCGGCTTCAGGGGAGAAATGAGCGGTCAACTGTATGAAACCATGGTGGTATCGGAAGTCGTCAAATGGATGCGCACCCGCAACAAAGATGCCGAACTCTTTTTCTACCGAACCCGATCGGGGATGGAGGTGGACCTTCTCATTGAAATGCCGACCGGTATTGTTTGTTTGGAAATCAAATCCCGTGCCGCTGCCGATATCAGGGACACCCGCCCGATGCGCAGCCTGGCGCACAAGCTCGACAAGCAGTGGCTCGGCGGCATGGTGATTTATACCGGAAAAGAGATAAAACCCATCGCCGACCCGGATATCTGGGCAGTGCCGTCGCACAGATTGTTTCAATCGTTTAACCCCCCCGAAAAAACTTAGAATGACATAAAAGTCGCAAACCGTCTCATCCTCTGCTGAGGATCTAACCGGTTCCTGGACAAGGTTCGTGGAAAAAAAGCCCGATCGACATTGCATCCGAACGGGCTTTTCTTTTTGCGATTGCCCGGGAAGCGAACGGTTGCATGGCATGCCCGACGCGCTACGGCCCTTCGCCGTCCGGATCATTGTCAGGACTTGTCTTTGCCGAAGGGGAGGTGACGACGGCCCATCCGGGTGCCCGATTCCCCCGATGGACGAGGTGCAGGTGCCGCGACACGCCTTTGAGAAACGGCGGACGGTCCACGTTTATCATTTGTCGAATGCCTCCTCCGGCTCCCAGGACCAGATAGCGTGCACGGTGCGTCCAATTCAGCGAAGGCTCCAAATCGACAAAAGCGATGACAACCGGTTCATCGAACCGTTGCGTTATTCCAACCCAAGGCAATGCCTGCCCAGGCGAAATAACGCGTTGCTCCAGATATGCGATGGATGCCTCCCTCTCATCGCGCGAGAGGGAGGCGATCACTTCGGCTGCCAACGCTTTCCAGTTGCACGTCACGGGCACCTCGTCGCTAAACAGCGGAACGGATTATGTTGCTGATCATCTCTTTCGCCTGCCCCGGCTCCACGGGAGCAGCCGCCAATTCATCATCCAATTCGGTGAGCCCGGGCAGCACTCTGGCTCTCATGGTCCGGCGAAATCGAATCGGGTCGCGAAACTCTTTGTACAACAGCTTGAGCTCCTTTACCACGAACTCTCGATAAACGAAAATAGTGCGCCATTTCTGGTGCAGGTGCTGATCGCCTGCATCTGTGCCGTAGGCTGAGTATACCGGGCTATCGTAGGAGTGGTGCACATCGTCCGCAAAGGCAAACGCCTCCCGGGCGGAAATTCTTCCGCTGCTGTCATAGTCAGGATCGGATAAAAGGGCCGCGCCATAAGGGTCGGAGCCGGCGAAGGCCGCGATCCAGTCACGCGCAAACGGATCGAAATCGGCGCCTCCGATAGAATTCTTTCCCTCGGTGCAAGCAGCGGAAAAGGTGGTTCGTTCAGCGGTGCTTGACTCGATCACGGCATCGTTGAAGCCGCCGGAATGGCACTGCTCCATCATGACGATCAGGTCGCTGAAAGCCGGAAGTTCACCCAGTTTGCCTGCAAAGTCGGTCGCGGTATAGTCCGGTCCCGAATAGGTGCACAGGTAGCTTTCTTTTCCGTTATGCCCGCCGTGGTTGTTGGTGTGAATGAGGAGCAAGTCGTCCTGCTTCAACTTGGGTTTGAGCGCGTCTATTGCATCTTCCAATGCCGGTTTGGTTCCGGCATCGTGCACGGGCATGGTATAGGGAGTTCCATCCCCCGGCCAACTGGTTGCCGGCTGAGGCCAACCGGAATAGTTCAGTGTACCGTCGTAATTGAGAACGGTGATATTATCTTCATCGAAATAGAACCGGTCGACCAACTGACGGTAAAGAAACTCCAGGTCATTGGTATGGCGATTGTTTGAAGCGCCGGAAAACAGAATCGCATAACGTTTTCCCTTGGGAATTCTCCATGGAAAGACGATTTGCCGGTCCACTCTCCAAATTCGGCGGTGCGGATTCAGTGCAACAACGGGCGTGTGAAAAGCCTTGAACGTGTCCGGCGGATCGACGAGATACGGCGGAAAGCCGGCCTTGACCTCCTTATAAAGCTTTGCATCGTCCGCATCATGAAGCAGGTACCGGCAGTCGTGGGCCCAGTTGGCCATCGGTTCTTCGTCCACAAAGACAACCGCCGACGGCTTTCTGATTCGGATAGACTGGTGGCGGGCCTGAATGACGCTTCCGGCCGGCTGAACGTCTTCGAGAACGTATAGGTTGGTGGACGTTCTGCGTTTTGAGGATAGCCGATGAAAGGCACTGTCTTGAATACGTCTTAAAATGGTGGCATCAATGGTTGCTGGCATGACATATCTCCTTTGCATTTGTCGCCATTTAGATTCGTCAGGCATCCAGAGGGCGACCTTCTCCAGAAGCATAACCTCCGAGATCACCTTCCTCCATGGGTAGTGATAGCCGGGTCATCCGGGCCTCGAACTGCATGTGGTGCTGATCGTTCAGTTGTTTGTCATACCCCGAGTGCATGAGATAGAGACAGGTTTTGAAGATCAGTGTCTGATGGCAGACTGCAATGAGGGGTGCGAATCGAATCCTCTCAACTTGAAAGAAGTAATGACCGACCTGACATCGGCGCCGCAGATTAACGAAATGAGGAGATTTGAACGGGATAAAAACAAGAACGTAACGCCACCCGTATCATATTGGTCGGAATATGTTTGTGACACGGATCACATTGTTCACACATTGATAGCTATTTCGGAAGAGCGCGTGTTTTTTTTGCGGCAGACGCTGTCGTGCATCTTCCGATCGCTCTTTTTCAGGATGCCGGTCACCGGTGGAGCAGGTATTCACCCCTCGCAGCGAGGCACCCTTTTTCCAACTGGATGGCCTGATGGATCAACGGGCTGTCAAAAGGCTCAAGATACGGCTCAAACAGCCGATATTCTTACCGATGATAAGGTCGACAAGCGGCCCGGGGTTTTCCGGCGCTAAGCCGCCGAGCAGACATAACCGTCTGAACTTATATCTATTTTGATTTGCCATACCATAGATTGCGCTGATTTCTATGATGTGTCGAAGATCGAAATTAACGTTGATGATGAACCATGTTACTCAAAGAACCCAACTATACCCGTAAAGCACAGCGCGTCGATCTGCCCATGCTGGTTCAGATCGACAGTCAGACCTATAAGACCAAGGATTGGTCACTGGCCGGCGTGGGCATCATCGATCTGGATGCGACGTTTGAAAAGGACAAAACCGTAGAGTGCCGCCTGATCCTGCCCCTGGAAGGCGCCAACTTCGTACTGTCCGCCGCCATCGTGATGAAAAACAGGCGCGGCAACATCGTCGGATGCGAATTCAAAGACCTGGCGCCCAAAAACAAGCGCGTGCTGCGGCGCTTTATCGAACTGGCCATCGAAGGCCGCATCGACAACGTTGAAGATTTTATCGCCGCCTATTCCGAACCGGTCTTTGAAACCCCCATCGGCGAAGCCTTGGCCCTCGAGGAAAAAGAAGCGGTTCACATCAAAAAAACATTTCTGAAAAAGAGCCTGGCCTTTCTATTTGTCGGGACGGTGATCGCCCTGGTGATCGGCTATACGACGGTTTACAACCTGCAATACAAGATTTTTTCCACCGGTGTGGTGACCGGCAGTTTTGTCAAAGTCACGGCCAACAACAGCGGCATCCTGGACGATATCCACGTGAACATTCATGATATCGTGGACCCCGGCCTGGTGCTGTTCGATATGATGGCGACGGAAAATGTCAGCCGGGCCCGAACGGCCGGGTTGACCGTCAAAGACGTGGCGTCGGAAAACAAAGCCGGGTTTGTTCCCTATGTCAGCGATGTGATCGATGCCTTGAAAGAGCGGGCAAAGAGCAAACGACGCGAATACGAGGACGCGCTGCTCCTGTACGACCAGCGGCTGATTACCCTCAAAGACTACAATCTGGTTTACAACAACTACCTGCGGGCCAAGGTCGATTACGAACACGAAAAAGACCGGGTGGACCGGGAAAACGAACGGCGCCGGGACAAGCTCGAGACACGGCAGGAAAAGATCAAAACCATTCGAACACCCGATTTCGAAACCGTTGCCGTGCCGTCCCTCAAACGACGGACGGCGCCGGTCGAAGGGGCGGTCTACCGCATCGAGCACCGTGAAGGGGAATTCGTGCGCCCCGACGATACCGTGATGGTGCTGGTCACCCGTGAAAAACCCTTTGTTGTTTTGAAACTTCATTCCAGGGACATCTACAAGGTCAAAGTCGACGATGATGCCCGCATCTATTCCAAATTCAACGACGTCTCCTATCGTGGCAAGGTAACCCAGATCGGGTACGCCGCCGTGAACGCCGACGCCACCATTTCCCAGGAGACCAGTTTGAACGAAAGCCTGGTCAAAATCGAAATCCTCGACGACGAGATCACCCTGCCCCTCAATTCCCGGGTTGAGGTGCGCATCCGGCGCGACTTCTTAAGGAGCTAACGATGGTCAGGCGATTCGGACGCAAGACAGCGCTAAAGTCTCTGGTGGTTCCCGGGGTTTTCTATCTAACCCTGGCCTTTTGCACGGGCTATCTTTTCTGGCCCTATTTCTACTACATGAAAAACGAAACCCTGATCGTGCTGGGTTCGTTTGCCATGTGGCGCTATGGCTGGCAGGCTACCCACTACCTGCGCGCCATTTTCTACAGCCTTGTCTACTACCCCCGTTTGAAGAAACGGGCGGCGGCCCTGCCCGAAGAGCTGCGCTTCCCGAAACACCTGTTCTTCATCATTCCGTCGTACAATGAAGAGGCCTGGGTCAGCCGGGAAGCCTTTCACTCCATCCTTTCCGAGCTCGGTAAAATACCGTCCAGTGCCACCCTGATCGTCGCCACCGGCTCGGACAAGGATGACAGCGTAATTTCGTCGATCTACAACTCCCACCCGGTCAAAGAGAAGGTGGACCTGATTTTTCAACGCCAGTCCAAGGGCAAGCGCATCGCCATGGGCCACGCCTTGCGCAGTGCGGCCCGACGGTATCACATGACAGACGACGACCCCCATAGCGCCACTATCTTCATGGACGGCGACTCCTACCTGGAGCCGGGCACCCTGGCCAAAGTGCTGCCCTTTTTCGCCATCATGCCCCGCCTGGGTGCATTGACCACCAACGAGGTGGCGTTTATCCGAACCGAATCCTCATGGTATAAAAACTGGTTCAACCTCAAATTCGGCCAGCGCCATATCCTGTTTCAGTCCCATTCCCTGTCAAGAAAGGTATTGACCCTGACCGGTCGTTTTTCCGTGTTCCGCTCTTCCATCGTCATGCAGGAAGACCTGATCCGGCAGATCGAAAACGACGTGATCACCCATTGGCGCCACGGCAAGTTCCGTTTTCTCATGGGCGACGACAAAAGCAGCTGGTACTATCTTCTGAAAAACCAATGGGACATGCTCTACCTGCCCGATGTGCTGTGCTATTCCCTGGAGAGCCGCGATGCCGACTTTGTGGAGCTGAGCCTGTCGCTGCCCTACCGCTGGTACGGCAACACCCTGCGCAACAACGACCGTGCCCTGGCCGTGGGCTGGCGCAAGGTGGGGCTGTTTATCTGGATGTGCATCCTGGACCAGCGCCTGTCCATGTGGACCTCCCTGGTGGGGATTTCAGGGGCCGCTATCCTGAGCCTGTTCAAATCCTTCATCTACCTGCCCATGTACCTGGCCTGGGTGCTGATCGTGCGCACGGCCCAGATGACCGTAATCACCTACTGCGGCCACCCCGTGTCCATGCAGACCATTCCCTTGATGCTCTATAACCAATGGATCGGCGCCTTTATCAAGATCCATTCCTATTTCAACCTGTCGAGCCAGAAATGGTCCAAGGGCGGCAGCAAACAGCAGAAAAGTCCGGACAGCGTGGGGATCGATCACCCCCTGGCACGCTGGATACCGACCTATTCCATGATTCTGTTCTACGTGGTGTTCTTCTGGGTGTTGCTGCTGGCCGAGCATGTCGTGCGCATGCCCGACCTGCATATCTTCAAAAGCGAAGCCCGCGCGTCCGTGCCCGCACAACCGCAGCCCGGCGTCGCGGCCATCATTGCCAACGACGGCCGCGATGACGCGCCGGCCATTAACCGGGCCGTCGCCGCCCACAAAGGGCCGGGCCCCCTGGTCATCACCCTGCCCGAAGGCGTGCTGGATATCATGACACCCGTGGTGATCAAGCGCAGCAACGTGACGGTCAGGGGTGCCGGCCCGGAGCGGACCCGCCTGCGGGTCAATCTGGCCAGCCCGACGGCAGCCGCCATCGAGGTCTCCGGCGGCAAAGGACCCGTCATCGGCCGCCTGAGCCATGCCGTGCAAGCCGCTGATACAACGGCCGTCGCCTCGCTGGACCGGCCGCCGGCCGTCGGCAAGGTACTGCTGTTGTCCCAGCCCAATACCGAGGATTTTTTCAACCGGATCGAAAGCCGGCAGTGGCGCCGGCCCTATCCGGCCATTCGCCAGACCCTCGTGCGCCTCAACCGCCCCTCGACGGACAAACAGCTCTACTTCGCAAGGGAGATCGGCAGCCGCTTCGACGGCGGGCAGACCGCGGTCTCCCTGGTCGAGCCGGTGTCAAACGTTGTTCTCGAAGGATTTACCATCCAACAGGTGATTGATGGCCACGACAGCAGCGAGGTCACAGGTCTCTACGAAAACCGCTTCGGCAATCATGCGGTGGATGGTATCGCATTTCGATGGACTCATCTTTGCCGGGTGCAAAATGTCACTATCCGCGATGCCGGCAGGCATCCCCTGGTATTTGAAAACAGCCTGGAATGCAGCGCCCGGAACCTTTCGATCCGGGGCGCCTGGAACAAGGGCCCCGGAGGCAACGGGTATCTCAAGCTGTCACGGGCCTACCACTGCCGCCTGACCGATATCACGGTCAGCGATATCCGGCACATCACCCTGCAGTGGAGTGCGGCCTACAACCTGCTGCGCAACATCCGGTCGGGCGTGGATATCAATTTCCACGGCGGCGGCGAGCATCACAACCGCGTGGAGCAGGTGGTCTTTTCCATTCCGCCCTATCACCCCTGGCAACCCGTGGTGGTCACCGACCGCAATGCGCGCTGGGCGCCGCCTAGCGGACCGGACAATGCGTATGAGTCCCGGCTATTAAATCCCGGGGATGATCTGCATGGGTCAGGGCGGCAATCTTGACTAGAATTTCATACAGCTTGAGACGTGTCTGCACGGCCTCGTAGCGCAGATCGATCGATTCCATGCGGATCCGGTCAAGGGAGCGTTCGGGTGTATAGTCCAGATCTTCAAGGGACCTCTGGGCGCGCATCTGTTCGTAAAGCTTTCTTTGCTCAATCTTTTCCAGCTCCAGCAGCAGCATCCGGATACGCACCTGCTGGAAAGCGAAAAAATCGTAGAGCTTTTCCACGTTGGTCATGATGCGCCGTGTCAGCACGGCGGTCTGTTTTTGGTACAGCCGTTTTTCCTGATCGATCAGAGGGCTGCGTCTGGCATCCCAATGGATGGGGATCTCGACCTCAAAACCGACATTGCTGCGGGTGTCGGCGTTAAAATCCTCGTGCCGCTCCACATAGAGATTGAGTGAAAAATCGTCGGCCCAGGACCGGGCGTATTGAGCCCGCTCGGCCAGACGTTGTTGGATCTTCAGCGCATAGGCCTGTTCGATGGCAGCCTGCTGAGCCCGGTCGAGAGCGATCAGATCGACACACTCGACGCAATTGAGCAGGTCATGCAGCGAGGCTTCCAGCGCGGCCTTCCGACCGGCGCTGCAGAGTTGTTTTTGCAGTTCCGCCTGACGGTATTTAAACCGGATGTGATCGAAATCATCCCGCGTGATATAGCCTTTTTCCAACTGCGCCTTGCGGCGGTGCAGAATATCGGCCAACAGGGCGGAAAGCTCCTCGGCCTGATGATACTGCACGGCCCGGGAAAGGAATTCGATGCCGTCCAGTTGTTCGTGCAAGCGATGCTGGTTGACATCGTTGAGCATCTGCAGGGTCTGCAGTTCGTTCTGATGGCGCTTCTTCTCCAGCTCTTTTTTTCTCTCGTACCGGCCTTGCCTGAACAGGTCCCACTCCAGGCGATAGGTGAGATCGCTGTCTCCCGAATCGACGTCCCTGGCTGCATCGGATCGGAAATAGATCCCCCAGAAAGGGCGTTGCTCTTTCAGATCGGCCAGATACCGATCCGCGTCGGCCTCGATCCCTGTGCCTTCAGGCAGGATCTCTGTCGCAGACGGACCCGGCGGCTGCCACCGCAAATCGTCCGGCAAAAAGGTGGTCCGGCGCATGGTTTCATCCACAGACAACCGGAATGTGGCGGATCCGACCGGTTTGCCGGCTGGAGGCGCGGTTTGCCGGGCAACCGTATCGTCCGGCGCTGGGGTGGACAGGTGGGATGCCACCGTTACATTCGGATGGACCAGCAGCCAAAAGCCTATCAGGATCACCCACAGAGGCAACCGGATATAGGTCGCAGACATCGCGGCAGAACGTGGGTCATATCGTTGGGGTCGATGTTGCATTGGGCTATCAAGACGTCCTGTTCAAAACCATGAAGGTCATTGGTTATACGATCAATAGTATTATCGACAAGTTCCGGTGAAAACTTTATCTTCCAACGGCTTTGGCCCTGATCGAACATTTCTGATTAAGTTATCGGAGGTACCGCCGATGATAGGTACAGGTCGCTTTTTTTACGTCAACTCAACTCTTTTCCAGTTCAGACATGTTCCTTCCCAAATTCGATACCAGGCAACAACTGAGAGTCAAGCGCGTTCTCCAGGCCATCGGCGGGGCCGTGATCCAGTCGATGGTGGCCCTCATCGTTTTTTTTGCAGACGGCTTCCGGCTGGAAATGTCAGGCTTCACCATATTAATGGCCGCCTTCTGGACCGGTCATATCGCTTTTTATCTGGTCATTCGTAGCGGCTTGAATCGACACTTCGCCGATCCGAGCATGACCCGCGAGCAAGTGATCTGGTCCAATTTTGTACTGCTCGCAACCCTGTTTTTCATGGACCGGTTTCGCCCGCTGATGATGATGTTTTTTCCCATTATCCTGATTTACGGCGCATTCAGAATGACCGCACGGCAATACATCGCCACAGCGGTATTCACTGTCACCGGCTACCTCATCGTCATCTGTTTACTTTATCTGCAGGTTCCGGATTCAATTACCCTTGAAAACGAAACGGTGGTTGCCATGGCGTTCGCACTGATTATTATCGCTTTTTCCCTGGTGAGCAATGAAGTCAGTCTCGTGCGCCGCAAGCTGCGCCATCGAAATGCGGCGCTGGCCGGCGCCATGGAAAAAATTGAGCGCATGGCGATCACCGATGAGCTGACCGGACTGCCCAATCGACGGTACCTGCTGATGATGCTGAACCGTCATAAAGCCATGGCAGACCGCAGCCATATCGGCTTTTGCATCTGTTTTTTTGATCTGGATGATTTCAAGGATATCAATGATACGATGGGCCACCACATCGGCGATATCGTTCTGCAACGGTTTGCATCGACCGCCCGGTCTCGTTCGAGGGTCTCGGATCTTTTTGCCCGATTCGGCGGCGAGGAGTTCGTCCTGCTGGCAACAGCGACCAATCTTTTGGGCGCAAAGAACGCAGCCGACAGAGTTCGAAAGGTTGCCCAGGCGATCGATTTCAGGGAAGTGGCGCCTTCTTTGGCCGTTACCGTATCGGGCGGTGTGGCTCAGTTTCGGCAAGGTGATACGATTGAAACCCTTATAAGCCGTGCGGACAAAGCGATGTATGCAGCAAAAAAGAGCGGCAAAAATTGCATCAAAACAGAATCCGACCTTTAAGGGTTACAGATATGGCCCTATGATTATATGATTTATCGCCCTATTATACCGATAAAACAACCAACGGAATCGCTTCCACCGGAGTTGCCGTCGCCATCGCCGCCGTCATCATCCGGGAGCGAGTCCGGTGTTTGGTCCTGTGTCCTGGTTGTAAAGGAGAACACATCCGACCATTCCGATTGCGCCCCCCGGTTGTCGACATAGCTCACCCGCCAGTAATAAGTGGTATCGGCATTTAAGGGCTCTGACGGAGTAAACGACGTCAGGTGGTTCTGGGTCGTTTCATTGCAGACCAGTTCGGAAAAATCATCATATGGACTGATCTGCCAAATGGTGCCGTCATGGACGTCATCGCGGTCCGGATCATTAAATTCACCGGCGCTGATGGTCGGAGAGAGACTGATGCCGGACGAAGCATTTTCCGGTGCAATCAGGACCGGCGGCAGGGGTCTGCCGTTGCAGGGATCCGTTTCCGATATCCCGCATCCACATTGACCTGGATCTGCTTTATCGGGATCTTCCGGACACTGGTCGTTGCAATCCGGCGTGCCGTCGTTGTCGCCGTCCGTATCGGCAACGCCGCAGCCGCACTGACCGGGTTC
>JBNKKC010000054.1:0-9624 GCA_050291625.1 Desulfobacteraceae bacterium | reverse complement strand
AGCGTAAGATGCGCTGCCCCGCTTGAAGACCAGACGGGACAGGCGGGCGGGCCGCAAACTCGCTGTGCTCAAACAGTGCGGCCCGCTTGTCCTCCGCTGCATCTAACGCTTGCTAAGCCACTCTTGCCCAATGTGCGGCGGGTCGGCTGGCCATCTGACCTCCTGCTTATAAGATGCGCCAGGCCAATTCTCATTCGCCTTGTTTTGGGTTATAGGTCCGTATTTTTTTGGGTTCGAGGGGAGCTTATGAAGCGAAATCCAGAAGTGGTTTCAAAAGCTTCGATCGGGCTCAAAATCAAGGCGGGGAAAATACGTTCAACCGGAGGCATACATCGGGTATGTCGAGGATTGAACGGTTTTCCCCAACGCTGAGGTTGGGTTCGAGGGGAGGTTTTGCAACCACTTCTATTCGATGCCGAGCTCTTTGATCTTCCGCCACAACGTCGTGCGGCTGATACCCAGCCGCTGGGCCGCCTTGTTTTTGTGGAAACGGCATTGTTCGAGCGCTTCCAGGATAATGGCGCGTTCGTTGTCAAATGTTTGATGCTGCATGCGGCTTTTGAGGGTCACCGGCGGCAGGGCATCCGGCTGTTGGGAAACGGCGCGGCGTTCATACTGAATCAGCTCACGGTAAAGCAGTTCCAAGGTATCCCGATTGCAGCGCAGATTGCAGTTCATCACCAGGCGTTCGGCATAGTTGCGCAGTTGGCGCACATTGCCGGGCCAACCATAGGCCGTGAGCCGATCAAGGTACTCTGCCGGCATGGAAATGGGTTCCAGACCGTGGCGATCCGAAATCAGCTGGATAAAAAAATCAAGCAAAAGCGGGATGTCCTCCTGCCTTTCACGCAGGGGCGGGATGTGCAGCCGCAGGACATTTAATCGGAAAAAAAGGTCGGCGCGGAATCTTTCCTCCTGGACGGCAATGTTCAGATCCTGGCTGGCGGCGGCAATGATCCGCACATCCACCGGAATTTTCCGGTCGCCGCCGATACGCATGATTTCGCGTTCCTGAAGCACCCGCAGAAGGCGGATCTGTACGGATTCGGGGGTGGTGTCGATCTCGTCCAGGAATATGGTACCCTGATGGGCGATTTCGAAGCGACCCGGCTTGCCGCCTTTTTTGGATCCTGTAAAGGCGCCTTCCTCATAGCCGAAGAGTTCGCTTTCCAATAGCTGCTCGGGAAGGGCGGCACAGTTGATCGATACGAAGGGCTGTTTTGCGCGTCGGCTGAGATTGTGAATGCTGTGGACCAATATCTCTTTGCCGGTTCCGGTCTCCCCCATGATCAGAATGGTGGAGTCCGTGTCGGCGTATTGCTTGCCGATATTCACCACATCCCGCATGGCGGGACTTACATGGACGAGATCGTCGAATCCATATTTCGCCACAAGTCCCTTGGACAGCGAACGGCGGACCACATACTCGGTACGCATGACATTGCTGACATCCCGGAAAGTGGATACCGCTCCGATAATGGCGCCATCAACAGTGATGGGCCTGCAGCTAAACACAAAACTCTCCTTGTCGATCCGCGTGAGGCGGTCGGGAATCGGCTTTTTGGTGGTCAAAACTTGGGAGATGGGGGCCTGGGGGATCACTTGGGTAAAGTGGCTTCCCAATATGGCTGCTTTGTCGAGTTTGAGCAAAGCGGCTGCTGTTTCGTTGATGGTGGTGATGCGACCGCTTTCATCAACGGCAATCAGTCCTTCCGAAGCGGCGTCGATGATGGCATGATATCGCAGGGCCGTGGCCTTCTGGTCCCGGGCGGCGATGGCCACGGATTTGGCGTTTTCAATGGTCGCAACGATATCCTCCTCCGATGTGCGGATCTCCACGAACTTGAGACCGAGGGATTCGGCGCTCTGTTGGGTCACGCTTCCGCCCACAACGACGTCACAGCCGTCGTTGCAGCCCTTGGCTACGGCCTGGATTAAGCTGGCTTTGTCCGTATAGATGTATTGGACGAGCTTTATGCGGAGAAGATCTTCCAAAACCTCGAACCCGCCCAATTCATGGCGAAAAACCGGGAGCAGGATTTTGTTGCCTTCCTTCCTGGCTTGTGTCAGACTGGTTAAGATATCCAGTGAGCGATGTGGAAATGAGAGGACCGGAATGCGCAGATTCTCACGCAGCAGGTGGGCTGTTCCCCGGCGGCTGATGATCACTTCGACACCATTGCGGACCATTTCCAGTGCCAGAGGAATGGCATCGTCGAGCCCGTGGGTGTTTAAAAAAATTTGATCCGGCTGTTCTGTTGCGAGGGCCTGAACGCGATCGATTAACGAGTGGCTGGATGCAAATATGCCAATGCGGACTTTTTTGCGGTCCATGAGACGAGTCTCCGAGCAATTCACCGAAACATTTAAACAATGCGTTTCACAATTGAAACATATTGTCAATACGTTTTAACGTTCAGTGAACACAACCACCTGGCCTACCCTGGAATTGCCTTCTATTGAAGGATTCTATCCATAGCCGATTCTGCTATTTCCCTTGGCACAGATCATGAATTCGATGTCTTGCCAAATGCTTTTTCTAACTGCCAAAATGTTTCAGCTTGTTTGGGCCATCGCATCAAGCGATCCCTTTTCAAATATATTTTGGGGCATCGCAACTATCGATGAACTCCCTCAAGAGAGGAACAGGAAGACGAGCAGCGGCAAAGTCCCAACACAAAGATCCACCAATTGCAATAGAAGGAGGTTTTTAAATGAGAAGATGGCAAAGCATGGTATTGGCAGTAGTGTGCGCGATCGTGCTGGCCGCTCCGGCGGCCCAGGCCGGATCGGATTTTTCAGGCAAAAAAATAAGCTGGATCATTCCCTTTAAAGTTGGGGGCGGCAGCGACGTCTGGTCCCGCCTGTATGCGCCCTTTTTTCAGAAATACCTGCCGGGCAATCCGATCGTGGCCGTGAAGAACATGCCCGGCGGCGGCAGCATTACCGGTGGAAACCATTTTGAACAGCGCGTGCGGGGTTCCGATGGTTTGACCGTTTTCGGCTCTTCCGGTTCGACCTCCTTTCCATATCTTCTGGGCAACAGCAAGGTGAGGTATGATTTCTCCAAGTACCATATTGTTTTTGCCTCACCCACCGGGGGAGTCGCCTACATCAACCCCAAACTGGGAGTGAAATCGGCGGCCGATCTGAAAGGCTTGAAAACCGAGATGGCCTACGCATCCCAAGGGGCCACATCCCTGGATATCGTTCCGCTGCTGGCCTTCGACATGCTGGGGCTGAAGGTCAAGGCCGTTTTCGGCTACAAGGGGCGCGGCTCCGGCCGAGTCGCCTTTGAGCAGGGTGAAGTCAACATCGATTACCAGACCACCACCGCCTATATCAAAAATGTGCGCCCCCTGGTCGACCAGGGCTTGGCGGTTCCCTTGATGACCTGGGGGGTTCTGGATGATGACGGCAACGTCGTGCGCGACCCCGTTGAGCCCGATCTGCCTTGTTTCCCCGAAGTTTATGAAATGGTTCATGGCAAAAAGCCCTCTGGTCAGGCCTGGAACGCATGGAAAGCGTTCATGGTGGCCGGTTTCGGCGTTCAGAAAGCCATGTGGCTGCCCCAGAAAACCAAACCCGAAATCGTCACCGCCTACCGGGAGGCTGCAGCCAAAATCATCGCCGACGCCGAGTTCCAGAACGTCGTTGAAAAGAGCCTGGGCGGCTATCCCCAGATGGCCGGCGAAAAGGCCCGCAAGGCCTTCGATCAGGTCTTGAGCGTTTCCAAGGAAGACAAAGCCTGGATCCTAAAATGGATCAAAGACAACTACGATGTTGAAGTGAAATAGACTTTCCGGCAGGCCGGTGCCATCGAGGGCCGGCCGGCTTGCCGCAAGCAAGGGTACTTCCCAAACCATAATCAGCGGGGTGGATCAAGGGTCGTAGAGGTCATTCCTTCCACGACCCCACGCCTGCGTCCCCATATCGAGGAAATGCCATGGATGCCTTTTTCCAGTCACTCACCACCTTGTTGGCTCCTGCTCATTTATTGCTGTTGATCGGCGGCGTCGTATTGGGACTGTGCGTCGGCATCTTGCCGGGACTCGGAGGGATTGTGGGGATGACCATCCTCCTTCCGGTGATCTACGGCATGGACCCTCATAACGCGTTTGCTTTGCTCATCGGTATGGTGGCGGTTATTCCGACATCCGACACCTTTCCCTCGGTGATGATGGGAATCCCCGGATCTTCTGCGTCACAGGCCACCATCATGGATGGCTATCCCCTGGCGCGCAAAGGTGAAGCAGCGCGGGCTCTAGGGGCCGCGTTCGCAGCGTCGCTGATCGGTGGCCTGATCGGCGCCACCGTTCTGACCCTCATCATTCCCGTCGCCCGTCCGCTGGTGCTAGCCTTCGGCTCGCCGGAACTGTTCATGCTGGCGGTTTTGGGCATGTCCATGGTCGGCGTGCTATCGGGCACCCAGCCCATCAAGGGCATTATCGGAGCGGGCATCGGCCTCATGCTCGGAGCCATCGGGGATGCACCGGCGGTCACCGAGTATCGCTATACCTTCGGGATCGACTATCTCATGGACGGGGTGTCCCTGGTTATCGTGGGACTGGGGTTGTTCGCCTTCCCGGAGATCATCGACCTGCTGATCAAAGGGCGCGCGATTTCAGAGAAAGCCGAACTCGGCAAGGGCTGGATGGATGGCGTAAGAGATGCCATTCGCCACAAACTCATCGTATTGCGCTGTTCCATCATCGGCGTGATCATCGGTTTTATTCCCGGACTGGGCGGCTCCGTTGTGGACTGGATCGCCTACGGTCATGTGATCCAGACCAGCAAAGACCGCGAGCGTTTCGGCAAAGGCGACATCCGCGGGGTCATCGCGCCGGAGAGTGCCAACAACGCCAAGGAAGGTGGCGGATTGATACCGACGTTCCTGTTCGGCATTCCCGGTTCCGGCTCCATGGCGGTTTTCCTGGGAGGGCTTCTCATTCTCGGCATTCAGCCCGGCCCATCCATGGTGACTGAAAATATCGACCTGGTGTACACCGCCATCTGGAGCCTGGCGCTGGCCAACATCTTCGGGGCCGGCCTGGCACTGCTGCTCTCCAAACCGATCACCAAACTCACGGTGGTGCCGTTCAGCTACCTGGCCCCATTTATGATTTTGATCATTACCTTTGCTAGCTACCAGGCGACATACAGCTGGGGGGATCTGATCGCCCTGCTGCTGGTGGGCATCCTGGGATGGCTGATGAAGCAGTTTGGCTGGCCCCGCCCGGCGGCCTTGATCGGATTTGTCCTGGCGGGCAATCTGGAACAGTACCTTTTCATCTCAGTGCAGCGTTACGGTCTCGACTGGTTGAGCCGACCCGGGGTCATCATCATGGCGGTCATTATCGTCGCCTCTTTGAGCGCATCCATTGTCTACCAGAAGAAGCTCAAAACAGCCGGTAAGACGGTCACGGATAAGGAGAAATAAACTATGTCACGATACCTGACCTTGAAGAATTTATTTTCCCTTTTCCTCATTGCCTGGTTTGCCTACGGTGTGTGGGAAGCACGTTCCTATGCATTCCTGGCCAAGATTTTCCCGTTTTACGTCAGCCTGGTCCTGCTCATCTTCGCCGTCATCAGCATTGTTCTGGAAATCCGCAAGGTCGTCGATCGAGCCGATGATCTTCACGAGAAATCGTCAAGCGCTGATCTGAGCGTGGACTGGGATATGCCCATGTCTGTCGTCTGGAGGCGATTTGGCCTCTACATCGGTATTATTCTGGCAGTCTATGTGTTTATCTACCTTATCGGTTACCCCCTGACCATGTTTCTGTTTATAGCGCTTTTTTACCGTTTCTTGGCCGAAGCGAAGTGGGTGACGTCCGCTGTGGCAGGTTGCGCGGCTTTGGGTTTTCTGGCGCTGGCCTCCCATGTGCTGGGCATGGATTGGCCTGCCGGGTTAATTAAACTGCCGTGGCCGTTGGGCTAGACGCAGATGAGGACGCGGGCTGCAGCGCATTTGCCCGGGTCGTTGTTTCCAGTATGTCGGCTTAGCCGTCGGGATGATATTTCCAAAAATACGAATTGAAAAGTACAAACGGGAGACGCAATGAAAAAAGAGACCTACGTTCGTGAGTTTCAGGCTGGCGATCAGACCTATATTCTGTTCGATATTCGACGTCTGGAAACCGAAGGCATCGCCGATATCGCCCGCCTGCCGTTTTCCATCCGTATTCTCGTGGAGAATTTGCTTCGAAAAATGGACGGGCGGGTGGTGCAGGAAGAAAACGTGGCAGCCATCGCCAATTGGCAAAAACATTACGACACGCCGGTAGAGATTCCCTATCATCCGGCACGGGTTCTGATGCAGGATTTTACAGGCGTACCGGCCGTGGTGGACCTGGCCGCCATGCGCGATGCGGTGAAGGAACTGGGCGGCGATCCGGCCAAGGTCAACCCGCTGGTGCCGGTGGATCTGATCGTCGATCACTCGGTCCAGGTGGATGCCTTCGGCACCGAGGATGCTGTCGTCGAAAATGTCCGAAAGGAATATGGGCGCAACAGCGAACGCTATGCTTTCCTGAAGTGGGCCCAGCAGAGTTTCGACAACTTCAAGGTGGTTCCTCCGCGATCCGGCATCTGCCACCAGGTCAACCTGGAGCATGTCGGCCGGGTGGTCATGACGGACGATGAGGCGGGCCGGACCGTGGCCTATCCCGATACTCTGGTGGGGCTGGACTCCCACACCACCATGATCGACGCCCTGGGTGTGATGGGATGGGGTGTGGGCGGCATCGAGGCCGAGGCGGTCATGTTGGGGCAGCCCTATTATCTTTCCATTCCCGAGGTGATCGGGGTTCACCTGACCGGTGAGCTCAAGCCCGGCGTAACCGCCACCGATCTGGTGCTCACCATAACCGAAATGCTGCGCAACTACGGCGTTGTGGAAAAATTCGTCGAGTATTTCGGCGAGGGCATGCAACGGCTCACCATCCCCGACCGGGCCACCATCTCCAACATGACACCCGAGTACGGCGCCACCTTGGGATTTTTCCCCGTTGATGAAAAAACCATCGACTATCTGCGCATGACCGGCCGGGAACAGCAGGCGGATCTGGTGGAGGCCTACACCAGGGCAAATGCCTTGTTTTATTCAGGAGGCGAAACTCCGGAGTACACGGACGTGCTCGAACTGGACCTCTCAACGGTGGAGCCTTGCGTGTCCGGCCCGTCCCGTCCTCAGGACCGCATCGCCTTGAAAGATCTGAAAACCAGATTTGCACAGATACTGGGCTGCGCATACGATCGGGACGAAGAGATGGCGCGCATTTCCCAGTTTCATGATGAATCCGGCACTCAAACCGCACGTCTTTCCAAATGCTTTCCGGTGCAGGAGAGCTCGTGCCAGATCGACCTGAACGGCCAGCCGGCACACCTTCGCAGCGGTTCGGTGGTGATTGCCGCCATTACTTCCTGCACCAATACATCCAATCCCTTTGTGCTGATCGGCGCCGGTCTGTTGGCCAAAAAGGCGGTGCAGCGCGGATTGAAAGTGCCGCCCTATGTCAAGACCTCTCTGGCCCCGGGCTCCAAGGTGGTGATCCGGTACCTGGAAGATGCCGGATTGATGCCCTACCTGGAAGCCCTGGGGTTTCATCTGGCCGGCTTCGGATGCACGACCTGTATCGGCAACAGCGGACCGCTGAACCCTGTCATCGAAAAGTGCATCCTGGACAACGATTTGAACGTGGCGGCGGTGCTGTCCGGCAATCGCAACTTCGAGGCCCGCATCCACCAGAACATCAAATCCAACTTTCTGGCATCGCCCATGCTGGTAGTGGCGTACGCGCTGGCGGGGCACATCGACATCGACATGACCTATGAACCGGTGGGCCTGGATCCCAACGGCCGACCGGTCTACCTGGAGGATATCTGGCCGTCCAACGATAATATCGCGGCCATGATCGACCGACATGTGAAAAAAGAGTTCTTCGAACTGGAGTACGGACGCATCTTCGACGGCGACGAGTTCTGGCGGGGACTGCCGGATGTCAAATCGGTCACCTACGAATGGGACGACCAGTCCACCTATATCAAGAATCCTCCCTATTTCGAGGGCTTTTCGGTCGAACCCCGATCGGTGGAAGATATTTCGGCAGCCAGGGCACTGGTAGTGGCGGGCGACACCGTCACCACCGATCATATCTCTCCTGCCGGGGCCATTCCGGAAGCCTATCCCGCCGGTAAATATCTGGTGTCCCAGGGGGTTGAGCCGGCCCAATTCAACTCCTACGGTTCGCGGCGCGGCAACCACGAGGTGATGATCCGAGGAACCTTCGCCAACATCCGGCTGCGCAACCAGCTGGTGCCCGGCGTCGAGGGCGGCTTCACGATCAACCACCTGACCGGGGAACAAGCAACGATCTACGACGCTGCGCAGGACTACGCAGCGGCCGGCATCCCGCTGGTGATCCTCGGAGGCAAAGAGTACGGCTCCGGTTCCTCACGTGACTGGGCCGCAAAGGGCACAGGCCTGCTCGGCGTGCGCGCGGTGATCACCGAGAGCTTTGAACGGATCCACCGCTCGAACCTCATCGGTATGGGTGTGCTGCCGCTGCAGTTCCCTGCGGGGGAGTCGGCCGACTCTCTCGGGCTGGACGGCACGGAGACGTTCGAGATCGCCGGGGTGAGCGCCCTGAACGACGGAGTCGTCCCGCGCACGTTGGCCGTGCGCGCCACGAAGCCCAACGGTGCCGTGGTCGCGTTCGACGCGGTCGTGCGGATCGACACCCCCGGCGAGGCCGACTACTACCGCAACGGCGGCATCCTGCATACGGTACTACGCAGTATGTTAAAAGCGTAGTTCCGCCGGTACTGCGCAGTATGTTAGAAACATAGCACCGCTGGTACTGCGTCAGATACACGGGTAGGGAGATATTGAAACTTGCTGTGCCGGGTGTGATCAACCGATCACGCCCGGTTTTTTATGGCATGGTTGGTGCTTCCGGCTTTAGCCGCTGGCAGGGTAAAACTAAACGTGCTGCCCTTGCCAATGGCACTGTTGACGCTCACTTGCCCGCCAAGTTTCTCCACGATGCGCTGCACAATGGATAGCCCCAGCCCGTGACCGCTAACCTTGACCTGGCTCAGCCGCGTAAAAGGGACAAACAGCCGTCGTTGTTCTTCCAGGCTGAGGCCGGGACCGTTATCACGCACCCAGAACCGGATCGTCTTGGTGTCCTGCATATCAGCGCCGAGTTCAATGTAAGGCGGGCGGCCCCCATATTTGAGAGCATTGCTCAGGTAGTTACTCCATATTTCTTCCACCCAGGGCGCGTATCCGCGGGCCAGCGGCCACTGTTCAGGGAGCTTGATTTTCGCCTGATATTCTTCAATCATGGTGTGTTGCCGCTGCTGCACGTACTGTATCAGGGGGAGCATATCGAGAGGCTCGGTATTAACTTCTGAGGCTGAGCGTACACTGGAAAGCAGGAGTAATTCCTCGATGATCGTGTTCATCTTGAGGCTGTGGTTGACTATCATGCGCACGTATTTATGCAGGGTTTCATCGGATGACTCGCTGAGCAGTTTCTCTAGCAGGTTGCTGTAGCCGATGATTATGCCCAGCGGGTTTTTCAAGTCGTGGGCGACTGTGTGCGCATAGGCGTC
>JBNKKC010000053.1:0-6277 GCA_050291625.1 Desulfobacteraceae bacterium | reverse complement strand
CCCCCCCCCCCCCCCCCCCCCCCCCCCCCCCCCCCCCCCCCCCCCCCCCCCCCCCCCCCCCCCCCCCCCACAACGCCAAGATAACGCGACATTATTATATTGCGTTTGATGAAATCACAAATAACTTGACGAAACTCACAGCATTGATATTCATTACCGGTGCCCAGCGTGAGCATTGAACCTGAAACCGGATGGTTGACCCATGCAATTCGAACCCGTCATCGGGCTGGAAATCCATGCCCAACTGAAAACCGAATCCAAAATATTCTGCGGTTGCTCCACCGCATTCGGTGCGCCTCCCAACACCCATACCTGCCCGGTCTGTCTGGGCATGCCCGGCTCGCTGCCGGTGCTCAATAAAAAGGTTGTGGATTACACCCTGCGCATGGCCCTGGCCACCCATTGCACCATTCCCCGAAAGAGCCGGTTTGCCCGCAAAAACTATTTCTATCCCGATTTGCCGAAAGGATATCAGATTTCTCAATATGAACTGCCTATTGCCGTCGACGGATTCGTGGATATCGATATCGACGGCGACACCAGACGCATCGGTCTGACCCGAATCCATATGGAAGAGGATGCAGGAAAACTGGTGCACGACCCCAACCGGCCCATCAGCTTCGTGGACCTGAACCGGACCGGAACGCCGTTGATGGAGATCGTCAGCGAGCCCGATATGCGCTCGGCCCAGGAAGCCGGCGCCTACCTGAGGGTGCTGCGCTCGATTATCCGCTGGATCGGGGTGGGCGACGGCAACATGGAAGAGGGCAGTTTCCGGTGCGACGCCAACGTCTCCATCAGGCCCATGGGCTCAGACACCTACGGAACCCGGACCGAGATCAAAAACCTCAACTCCTTCAAACATGTGGAAAAGGCCATCGCCTACGAAATCGCACGCCAGGCTGAAATTCTGCTGGATGATGGCGAAGTGGTGCAGGAAACGCGCCTGTGGGATCCGGACAATGGCACGACCCACTCCATGCGCAGCAAAGAAGAGGCCCACGACTACCGCTACTTTCCCGATCCTGATCTGCTGCCCCTTGTGATCGACCCGGACTGGGTGAATGCGGTTCGGCGGGAGTTGCCCGAACTGCCGGCGGAACGCAAGGCCCGGTTTATCACCGATTTTCAGCTGCCCGACTATGATGCCTCCGTGCTCACCTCCAGCCGGGAACTGGCCGATTATTTCGAAGCCTGTTTGGAAAAGAGCACCCAACCCAAGCAGGTGGCCAACTGGATCATGGGACCGCTGCTGGGCTTGCTCAACGCCCAGGACAAGACCATCGAACAAACGCCGATATCAGCCCGGAATCTGGCCGGGCTGCTGCAGCTCATCGATGATGACGTTATCTCCGGAAAAATCGCCAAAACGGTGTTCGAAGAGATGGCCGGGAGCGGAAAACAGGCCAGGCAGATTGTGGCGGAAAAAGGCTTGGCTCAGGTATCGGACAGCAGCGCCATTGAAGACGAAATCGACACGCTGATCGCGGCCCACCCGGATGAAGTGGCTCGTTTCAAAGCGGGAAACAAAAAACTCATGGGTTTTTTCGTGGGCCAGGTGATGAAAGCCACCCAAGGCAAGGCCAACCCCAAGCTGGTAAATCAAATTTTATCCAAAAAACTGAATACTTGATCATGGCCGCATCGCGGCATTCTGACTATCCAGTGAAAAAACGGCCAGGTAGCTGCTTCCGGAACTCATCACCTTCCGCGTTTCCTGCACGATAGCGGCGACAATCTCCGCCCGGCCGTCGCCATCGATATCACCCACGGTAAAATCGCCGATAAATTTCGTTATACTGCGGGTGTGCCATACCGGGACAAGCCCGACCTGGTCCCATTTGAGAACCTCCAAACGCCCTTGCTTGAACATGCGCAGACGGCTGAAAGCGCTGGCCCGATCTTCATTTTTGACGGCGACAATCTCCTTGATGCCGTCGCTGTCCAGATCGACGACATGCACCCGGGAAGAAAGATAGCGTATGTCCGGGTCACCATGGTCGCCCTGGGGTTTGGTGACCAGCGCATTGGCACTGCCGCCGTAACTCTCCTCACTGGACCACTCCTGGCCGCCCTTGCTGTCGGTAATCTGCAGATAGTAATCCCGGCTGTAGTCGACGATATCGACCTCTCCGGCGGTGCGTACGGCGCCTTGAGTAAAGCCGAAAATGTTGCGGCTTCTCGGCAGGGGCAATTTCCGGACCTCGTCATAGCTGCCGTCGATAAAGCCTATCTCAAAAATACCCGGCAGAAAAAGCTCGCTCATGCCCTTTCGCTGGCCGACCAGCACCCGACCGCGACCGGCCATGTCAATGGTGCGGAAATACCAGCGAAGATTGTCTGCGATACGGCGAAGTCCGTCCCCCTCCCATTCGAGCACGTACGAGCGCAACTTCTCGTCATTAAAATGGGTAATGAACAGTTCCGAGCGGCCGTTGCCGTTCAGATCGGCGGCGTCCACTGCGATGTTGGCGATCCCCGCATTCATATCGGCTATTTTAACAAAACGGCCCTTGGTGACGCGATATACCAGGACAGCATCGCTGTCGATGCAGACGATCTCAATGGCGCCGTCGCCGTCGATATCCCCGGCGGTCACGCCCCGTATCTGCCGATCCATACGCCCGCTGCGGGTGACCAGTCGACTGACGGCTGCCGGAGCCGCCGCCCCATATCGCGGAGGCAATCCTTCCTTGTCACTGTCCAGACCTTCCAGCAGCTTTTCGGGATGCTGATGGATATCGGCCTGGGCGCTTGGGCCGGCGGCCGGAGGCGGCGTTGGCTGTTGCACGGCAGCCGGGGTCGAGGCGGCCTGCTGCTGTCCCAGCAGCCGCATTTTGATCCGGTCGGCCAGGCGGTCGATATGAGTGATAATATCGGCCTGATTGTTTCCGACCTGACTGAATGTCAGTGCTATACTCTCTGTTGCGGTGTCCAGAACTTTGGCGTCCGTGCTCACACTGCTGCCCAAAATGGTGATGCTTGTCACCACCACATAATCGGCTCCCGCGGCTTTGCCTTGTGTCACGGCGGCGGAAGCATCCTGTGTTCGGTTTTCGGGGGCAATCGGCACGGCCTCCGATGCCCCGGCCGTGGTAACACGGCCGACCAGCATATCTACAACGCCCTTTTCCAGAAATGACATATCCTGGCCGGCATGGATCGCCGGGGGCATGATCGCCAGCCGGATCACCTTGCTGAACCCGTGAGACGGCAGAAACAGCACGATGAATGCCGAAAGGATGAAAACCACTCCACATTTGCGATCTGAAAGATTCAAAGCCATATTCGCCTCCAGGCCAAAAAGCGTCCGCGTCCACGCGGAAACCGGATTTCAGTACCCTCATAAGGAACCGAAGGATGGAGACACACATACCATGAAGTCCGGACTTTGCAAAGCAAAGTTGCCTGCTAAATGCAAGGCGGGTCCGAAAATACACCAGTTTGGTGCAAACGTTCGCCAAAAAGCCCCACGCAAAGACGCAAAGCTCGCCAACATACCAATTTCAATTGAAATTAGTATGTTGGCGAGCTTTGCGTGAGATTATTATTTTCTGTCTGCCGCTGGTGTTTTATTGCGGGCTCCAAAAAGGAAAAACCGGGAACCCAATACCCCGGTTCCCGGTTTTTCGTTGATTTAGCTATGACGTCAAAAAATTAGCTGTTTTCACCGCCGGCGACTGCCCGATGGCGTTCAAGGGCTTGTCCCTCGTAATGAATGGTGAAGCCTTCATCGGCTGCGGAGACGCTGGCGACTCCTGTAAAGATCAATGCGGCTGCCGCTAATGCAAATCCGAAATATTTAATTGTATTTTTCATGGTATCCTCCATGTTTCTTATTGTCAGTAGGGTTCAATCAAAGTGTGTTTGAACAACTTGTCGGCCTCCTTGACGGATCCTTACAACTTTTTTTTACAGTTCGCTATTTTGTTCGTGCCGGCGAAACCCAACATTCAGCCGACCGGAAAAGGATTTGATTGTCGGGTTACGTTCCTCTCCCCAACCTGCAACCGGTCAGTGTTCAGCTCGAAAACAGTTTTAACCGTTAAGCCGGGGAGTTATCGGATATCGCCTCCGATTATACGAGAGAGGGGGCTTTGTAGCGCGGATGGCCGGAGCGTACCGGTGACGGAGGAAAACGCGGTGGATCAAAAGAGTAGGGGGGCTTGGCCTCGGCGGCCAAGCCCCCCTTTGGATTGCTGATATCAGATCAAATCGACGATCAGATGCTTAGAAGTCGATCTGCAGTCTGGCGCCCAGCGTGGTGGCGGTGTCGGTGTCGACATCGTCAGCCGCAGTCAGGTCGAAATAACCATAGTGCAGGGAAACATGGGCGTTGGGAACGATGGTGTATTTGGCGCTGACGTTCACCAGGGTCAAGCTGTCCAATTCACCGGTGGTGTTATCCAGTTCCGTCTCTGCGGTCACATATCCGACCTGGCCGAACAGGGTCAGATCCGGAATGACCTGGAATTTTGTGTACAGGGTAGCGCCGATGGTGCCGGTGCCGTTGCCGTCATCAAAGATGTCGTTGGCGCCCAGGGGGCTGATCCCGAGGGTGTTCATTGCGCCGTAGTCGGAGAATACCGTGCCGCCGTCGTCGGTCAGGTAGGTGATTTTAACTTCGTCGGAGTCTTCGTCCGCACCCATGGAGTAGACAAAGTACATACCGAGAGTCAGCGCATCGCTCATGGCCATGTTGACGTCGCCGAACAGCTGGGTGCCGACGATATCGATGGAGGTGGTGCCGTCGTCTATTGTTCCGCCGAAGAGGTTGAGTTCGGCATTGATGTTGACCGGACCCACGGCGAATTTACCCTGGAGGCCGATGCAGTTGGCATCTACCGCTGTATGAGCGGCGCTGGCTTCCACCCCGTCCGTTTGGAAAGCGTAGAATCCGTTGATGCTGAATGCCTTGGAGCTGTAGCCAACATTGATGAAGTAGTGATCGAGGTCTTCAAAACCTTCTTCGTCGGTCGTATCGGTACCACCTGTTTGATCTTCATCCACTCTGGCCCAGCCCGCGGTGATGACCACCGGGGTCTGGATGACAAACGCCAATGCGGTGTGCACGCCATCGTAGGCCACGCTGTTGCCCAACCCCAGGTATTGCAGACCGCCTACAACGGTGACCGGGCCTTTGGTGATGGCCAGGTAGGCTCTGTCGACGTCCACGCCGCCAACGTCATTGTTGCTGGAGTGATCATCCATACCGTCGGCACCCCAGACATTCTCAGCCATATCCACGCGGAAAACGCCCTGAACGCCTTCAGACGGCGTAATGGCGCCCTGAACGCGGAAACGTTGATCCCAGTATTGTTTGTGGTCGGTGTCTGTATCGGTGTCGAAGTCGTGGTTGGTTTTGTCAAATGCGCGAACACGCATGGCACCCGAGAGATCCAGGGTGTCGTCGGCCATCGCGAACGGTGCCGTAAGGGCCAATACCATCAATACTACCAATAATTTCCTCATCTGTAGTCCTCCTTAACGCTTACGTTAAGATAAAAAGTTGGGAATCGCCAAACCCCCAAATAAAAAAGTGCCGGAGTTAACTAATCAATCCAACCAATGGTCCTAATCTCAACTTTTTCCTTCATGTCGCCGTTCAATCTGTTCAGTTTGGTTCGCTTCACATCGAAACTGGTGCTTCACTTAGGATATTAGGATATCGGTAGATTATTAACTAAATCCGGCTACCAATAATATGGAGGTTTTTACCAGGGGGAAATTCGATTGTCAAGCAAATAAAATACTTCTTGTACAATGTCAATTATCAATATAAATCAAATGGTTAATTAACTTATGAACAAAAAAAAGCAATAAAAAAGAAAATATTTTTAACATTTTTCAACGCCCCAAGGCATCGGTGAGGAAGTAATTATTAATATAACATATTGTTATCTTTTAATATATAAATTCTACCGTAAAAATGTGGCCAATGATGTAAGCATCGATTTTGCTGATCAGCAGAGAAATTGCCATAAAATTTTCCCTGCTCAAGATCGGCGTGACAAGCCCCGCGGAAAGCCGAACGGGGCAAAAGGTGAGGTTAACATCTAATTTTATTTTATTTCAACTAGTTAAATATGAACCCAAGGCTCAGGTCGGGTTCGAGGGCAGGTTTTGAAACCACTTCTTGCGTTGTGTCCTACAAATAAGTTTAAAAATTCATGTCACTCCGGCGTAAGCCGGAGTCCATTGAAAACCCTCTGGATTCCGGCTTGCGCCGGAATGACTTGAAGAAAAAAGGCATTCGAATCGAACACATATTTTTAAC
>JBNKKC010000052.1:0-41865 GCA_050291625.1 Desulfobacteraceae bacterium | reverse complement strand
TGTGAGAGATAGATGTGGTCCCATCGTCTAGGGGTCTAGGACGTCCCGCTTATCAAGCGGGATAACGGACGTTCGAATCACCGCTGACGATGAGACGCTGTGAGAGATAGATGTGGTCCCATCGTCTAGGGGTCTAGGACGCCGGCCTCTCACGCCGGTAACGGGGGTTCGAATCCCCCTGGGATCACCACTAAACATACAAGAGTCCCTCGTATGAGAGACTCTTTTTTTTGGCCCAGCCATCTCGGACGTCCCGCTTTTCAAGCGGGATAACGGGGGTTCGAATCCCCCTGGGATCACCAAATCAAACAACAGGTTGGGTATGAAATGCCCGGCCTTTTTGTTTTAGGAAGTACAACGGAAGTAGATCGGTCCACCCTCGCACGATACGGTTTATTGGCCAAAGCTTCTGTTTGCATCGGTGTGGCAAATATACGCCTCAAATCCTCCGATTTTTGGATGGATCATCGTTAGAAAAAAACGAGGTGCCCCAGCAAAAAATCCCTCAACCCCGCTATCATCGTGCTGACAATATGCCATATACCGGGTATATTGATCGCTATAATAAGTACTATGAAACCCACGCCGGTCCGCCCCAGTTTCTCATAACCAGGACGCAGTTCCCGGGGCAACAGGTATTTAAAAAGATGGCTGCCGTCCAGTGGCGGAATGGGAATCAGGTTGAACAGGACCAGCACGATGTTCAGGAGTGCAACTTGCGACAGCACATGGGCGGCCAGTATGCCGGTGGGGTTCCAGGAAACGAAATGAACAATGTTGAGCAGCAAAATCATCACCACGGCTATCAGGAAGTTTGCGGCAACTCCGGCGATAGAGACGCAGATGTCTCCCTGAACCGGCCGGTGGTAGTTCAATGGATTTACAGGTACGGGCTTTGCTCCGCCGATGATAAACGTCCCTCCGGAAAAAAAGTAAGCGCCGATCGGTATGGCGATGGTCCATAGCGGATCGATATGGGGGATTGGGTTGAATGTGATGCGCCCCATGCGTTTGGCCGTTTGGTCACCGAACAGCCAAGCGACATAGCCGTGGGCCATCTCATGGAGTACGATGCTTTCAACTAAAAAAGCGATGACCAAAATTTTTACCACCCCTCCACCCATTGGCACAATCCTTTAACCCTTTGATTTTCAATATTGTTACAGCAGCGGTGCTAAAAGTCTCCCCATGCTTTTAATGAATTCAAATGAACCTTTTGGTTTAATTTTTCGCGCTGAACAGTCGGCCTTTAATTTATGCATCCAGGATTCAAGCTCTTTGATCGAGACCGTATCGTACATGCACAGCGCGACTTCATAGTTCAGCAGCAAGCTTCGCATATCCAGGTTGGCTGATCCAACGATGGCGAGGGTATCATCTATCAGGATCGCTTTGGCATGTAGCATGCGTGGTTCATAAAGCCATACCCCGGCGCCGACCTCCTGGATACGCGTCAAGTACCCTTCACGTGCAAGATCCGCCAAACGATGATTGGATCTTTTCGGAACGATAATGGATATCTCGACACCACGATATCCCGCTATATATAAGGCTTCCAACAAAAATTCATCAGGTATAAAATACGGTGTTACAACCCATATCCGTTGCTTTGCTTTGAAAATAGCAGTCAAGATCGCATTGCGAAGTGAATCATTGCGAACATCCGGTCCGCTGGCTATCAATTGGGTTGCCCCTTCAGGCTTTGGCTCGGGTGTCTGACTGTCAGCCGATTTGCGGATAAGTGTGGTATTGGCTGCAAATTCCCAGTCCGACCTGAAAATATCGGCTATATGATCGACCACCGGGCCTTGAACCAGCAATGAAAGATCCTGCCATCGCTCTTTGGAGGCTTTTGCCCCCATGTATTCCGAGGCAAGGTTCATCCCACCGATGATAGCCGCTTTACAGTCACAGACGATCATTTTGCGATGGTTCCGTAAATTGGCTCGCCCCCGGAAAGGCCAATGAATCATCGGCATAAAGAAGGCAACATGTCCGCCGGCCTGTAAAAGCGGCAACAAGAACTTCTTGGATATTCTCACCGATCCCAACGCATCCAGAATGAGAAAAATGTTTAAACCTTGCGAAGCTTTTTTCGCAAGGGCGTGCACAATCGCACTGCCGGTTTCATCTTTTCCAAATGTGAAAGTCGCAATATAGACGGTGTGGCGGGCATCCCGAATAAGGTTTATTATCGTTTGAAAAGCTTGTTCACCATCAGGCAAAAACGTGATGTGATTGTTTGTTGATGGCGGGAAAATACCATTGCCGGGCTCGAAAAGGTAGGTGTTGCAACTATTCGTATTACAGCAACGTTTTGACTTATCAATGGAGAGGTTTGGTTTTGTGTCAGCCTTGCGTATCATCTTTCGTCCGCCGAAAATAAGGTAAAGCGGAACGCCTATGTAGGGGATAAAGATGATGGCCATCAGCCAGGCAAGTGTGCTGGTTGGCGATCTCCGCTCGCTTAAGATGTGGGACAAAAAAGCCAGCGCCAGGATAAATCCAATGATTGTCAAAAGGTGCGCAAATAGCCAGGAAAAATTCATAGCGCTGAAATCCCCCATAGATGCTGCAGCTGTCGATCAGCTGTCGCCCTCTTTGTTACGTCTTTATCATCCGGGTTTTTTGGGCTGTTTACGGACACACATTCTCCAGGGGATGGGGGGATAAGAACTTGCTTTTTGCGGCACTGAGTATGTCAAACCGATAGTAGTGTGTCAATCTCAATGTCTATACAGCATGTTGTGCAAGGTGGGATTGGACAGCTGACCGCTGCGAAATGAAAAAAACCGTTTTATACTATTTTAGATTATCCCGCTTCCAAATCCAAGACGCCGGGACAATGTCTCAGCGCCTTCACGGATCACCACTGCCAGTTGATCCTGTTTGCTTGAATTCATACGGTTAACCGGTACTGAAAAGCTCATTGCAGCAATCATCTCACCCCTGTTGTTATAAACAGGGGCGGCGACGCAACTGGCATCCGTGTTTGATTCGCAATCATCAAAAGCCAAGGCGCGCCGACGGATCACCTCGAGTTCTTTAATCAATTTTGATACGGAACCGATGCTGTTGGCGGTCATTTTTGTTAACTCATCCTGCCCTTTATACAATTCTATAATTTCTTCATTGGAAAGTGCAGAGAGAAGCATTTTTCCGACACCGGTGCAGTGTGCAGGCAATCTTGATCCCACGGTTGAAACAAGCCGTAATGCCTTTGAACAGTCGACTCTTGCAATGAAAATGACTTCCGTATTGTCACGAACCGCCATCTGGCATGTTTCACCGCATCTTTCGACAATATTTTCTGCGATCTTTCTTCCTTCTGAGATTAAATCGACATTATCGGCATAGGCATTGCCCAGTTCGAACAGCTTAAATCCTAAAGAAACTTTGTTGGATTGACTTTCTTCGCGGGCAAGGTATCCGCACTCTATAAGTGTATTGACGGTTTCATAGGCTGTTGTCCGCGGGAGATCCAACCGGGCAACAATTTCGGGAACAGACAGGGTCCGGGTCCCTTTCAGAAACAATTCAAGAACTTTAAAAGCGCGTTGAATCGAAGGTATTGTCTTCACCAGTATTATCTTCCTTGTTATTTAGTAACAGATACTTAATACAAACTGAGCAGGTTTACCAGAGATTGATTTTAAAACGTTAAAATCCATACGCATATACGTAAATAATCCAAAATAGCAGATGTGTCAATTCAAAAGAACAGTCTCGCTAAAGCCCCCGGCCTGTTTTAAAAATCTATAAAATCAATAAATAGTTCATTCATAAATATAACTTGACACGATAAAAAGTCTCTGCTACGCAAGTCATTATTGTACGCTATTTCGTTTTTTGTCCGAAATATCGAACAAAAGGTTAAGCATGGGCAAAAATCAGTAGTAATTTATTCACAAAGGAGATGATCCAATGGCGACTAAAAAAATGATGAAAAACTGGTTTGTTCTGGGATTGGCAGTCACTGCCGCTTTGGTAATCAGCATGCAGCCGGCAGTCGCCGCGGACAAGGTTGTGAAAATGACCCTTGCCCATGCTGATGTGGCCGACCCTACCACGTATGTGCATGCGGGGGCGGTGGCTTTTAAAGAGTACGTTGAAAAGGAATCCAACGGGAAAATCCAGGTGAATATCAGCCCGGCTGCTGCCCTGGGAAATACCGCTTCTCTTCAGGAAATGACCATGACAGGTGAGATCGAGGCCTCGACTTCCCATACCGAGGGCACCATTGCCATCGTTTATCCCAATATCCAATGTCTCTCAATTCCTTATCTTTTTACAAATGTGGACCAGGCCCTGGAAGTTTTCCGAGGGGATTTCGGTAAGAAGCTGTGGGAGGACATGCGTCAGCAGACCGGTCTTCGCGTGATCGGTATCTGGGATAATGGCGGCTTTCGGAATTTCACCAACAATAAGCGCGAGATTCATACTCCAGACGATATGAAAGGCCTCAGCATCCGCACCATGGACAACCCCTCCCACATGGAAATTGTGCGTTCTCTGGGTGCCAAGCCCACTCCCATCTCATGGGCAGAGACATACACTGCCTTGCAGACCGGCGTTGTGGATGGTGAGGAAAACTCCATTCCCACCTTCCTTCTGGGGTCTCTTCAGGAAGTGCAGAAATACATGACCATGGACGGCCACGTTTACAGCCAACTCCATTTGTTTGTCAATGATAAATGGTTCAACGGTCTGTCAAAGGAAAACCAGGAGATCATCCTGCGCGGCGGAAAAGAGGCGGGTGTTGCCGGCGAGCGTGCCAACCGTGTATATCGTGACATCGGCAGAGGCATCTGCATTAAGGCGGGAGTGAAGTTCTACGATCCCACCCCGGATGAAGTCAGTCAGTTCAGAGCGTTGGCCCAGCCCCCGGTTCTCAAGTTCATCCGCGAAAAGGGTGTCAAAGATCCCAAATGGGTGGATGAGATCGTCAAGGAAGCTGACAAGGCTCTCTACACGTTAGGATACAAAAAGTAGCGGGTCATTTCACTGGCTTGCCCGGCCTCCCACCTCGTTGGCCTGGCCGGACAAGCCGAATTCATAACCAGTTCATAACTCAGAATTGGATGATGTCCGACACTTCTGATATTTACGCATGAATTCGGTTAAAGCACGATTGAACATTGGGGGATGCATGAATTCTCTCCGTACCGCAGAAAGGATGAGTTCTGTGGTGAATAAAATCGCCAGTAATGCAACCGTCATCCTTTTTACCATCATGACGCTGATAGTGTGGGTACAGATATTCTACCGTTTTATCCTGGGTGGCGGCATTGCCTGGTCTGAGGAAGTAGCAAAATATCTGATGGTATGGATGGCGTTGCTGGGATCTTCAGTGGTGCTTCGTGAAGGCGGGCATATCGCCATCAATTACTTCATTTCAAAACTATCCTTGCTTCGTTACATTTTAATGTTTCATGCCATATTGTCTGCAGTTCTGTTTATCCTGTTGATTTATTACGGCATCGACTATGCGACATTTGGATTGAAATGTATATCCCCGGCAAGCGGAATCAGAAAGTTCTGGCCATATCTGTCCATTCCGGTCGGTGGCGGTTTTCTGCTGATCCAGGCGTTTGCACGCTTTATCCACCTGCTTTTTGCGGATGACAAGACCATCCGGGCTGAAGAGGAAGCGCGTGCCCGGCAGGAAATGCTCGCAGCAGAAGAATGATATGTCCATTTGAAAAGGAGCTTGTTTAAATGCTTACCATCAGTATGTTTGCTTTAATGATTTTCATGCTATTGGCCGGATTGCCGGTGGCCATCGTGCTGGGAGTTGTTTCAACCACCTGGGTGATTCTGGCCGGGAATTCCATCCAGATGATTGCGTCTCGCATGTATGCCGGTATAGACCTGTTTGTGCTCATGGCGATTCCTTTTTTCATTCTGGCAGGCGAGATCATGAATCACTGCGGCATTACCGATCGCCTGATCAAGTTCGTGGATTTCATTATCGGAAGGGTACGGGGGGGCTTGGCACAGGCCAACATATACTCCAGCATGTTGTTCGCCGGTATCACCGGTGCGGCGGTTGCCGATGTGGCGGCCTTGGGTTCTATTTTCATACCCGCCATGGAAAAACAGGGGTACACACGAAAGTTTTCAGCCACTATCACTGCTGTCAGTTCCATTATCGGACCGATTATACCACCCAGCATCATCGTTGTGATTTACGGGTCGGTTACCGGGCTTTCCATAGGAACCCTGTTTGCGGCCTGCATGATACCCGGTGTCATGGTGGGGCTGGGCATGAGCGCATATGTTGCGCTGGTCGCAAAAAATAAAAATTTTCCCAAAACAGATGAGCCCTTTGAGGTAAAAGCTTTTTTCCTCTGTTTTAAAGACTCCATACTGGCCATCCTTATGCCGTTGATCATCATCGGCGGAATTTTTTCCGGATTATTCACCCCCACCGAGGCAGCCGCCGCCTCAGCATTTTACGCTTTTTTTGTCGGAGTAGTGATTTACCGCACCGTTACCACCGGCATCATGCTGAAATCGGTGGCCAACTCCGTGCGCACATCGGCCATGCTTTTTTTCATCATCGGTTTTGCCAACATACTGGGCTGGATCATCGCACGGGAGCAGATACCCGAGACAATCGCCAAGTTTTTACTATCTCTGAGCACCAATCCCACGATTCTGCTGCTTCTGGTGGTCGTCTTTTTGCTCTTTCTGGGCACCTGGATGGAAATTACGGCCAGTTGTATCATCATTGCCCCGATCCTGGCACCTGTTATGGCGAAAGTCGGTGTCCACCCGGTTCACTTTGCAGTTGTCATGCTCGTGGTACTTAACGTGGGGCTGATTACGCCGCCATTAGGAGTGGCGCTGTTCGCCGCAGTGGGAGTGGGCAAGGTGGGCTTTGAAAAAGTGTGCAGCGAGCTGTGGCCTTTTCTGGTTGTGGATATTCTGGTGATATTGCTGTTGGCCTTCGTCCCTGAGCTTTCGCTTGCTATCCCAAGGGCGCTTGGGTTTATTTCATAATCCCGGGAACATCCCAGATGCGCAAAAAAAATGTATCGAATCTGTTAACCTTTTTGGAAACCCGAATTGTAAGGAGTCATATCAATGTTTTACCCAGTAGAAATACCAAAACCTGATCCGGATAAAAAACAGGCTGCCGCGTTGGCGGTACTGAACCCTGCCCAATCCCGCCGCCTGGTGGCCAAAGGTGCCATTGCCAGCCCCATTTTTCAAAAAGCATATAAGGAAGGGATGGTTATTATTGCCCGGGGAATCACCAACGCTTATATGTGTGAAGAACTTTTTAATATCTCCATTGAGAATAAAGCCAACCAGACCGTCGGTCTGGTCGCCAAAGGGGCAACAAACAGTGCAAGTACGCCTCCGCCGTGCACCTGGCATGTCATTCATGAAGGCAAGGTCGTTGAAGGTGCTGACTCCAATGTGGAGATCGGCAAATTCGTCAGGGGTGATGTCGTTGTGAAAGGCGCCAATGCCATTGACCATACGGGCCTGACCGGTACGTTTGCCTCTTCGCTGAAATGCGGCACTATGGGCGCGTTCTGGCCTTATGTAACGCCAAGGGGAGGTGAATTTATCATCCCTGTGAGCCTGGAGAAGATGGTGCCTTGCGTAATGACCGCTGCCCGGCATAGTGGGATATATCATTTTGATAAATCCATGGGACTACCGGCCAAGATTGTGCCTCTGGTGGAAGCCAAGGCCATAACCGAGATAGAGGCGCTTGCACTTTTATTCGGAGTGAAAGCCTATCAGATCGGAGCCGGGGGAGTGGCAGGTTCCGAGGGGTCTGTCCACCTGGCCATTGAAGGGGATGAAGACAGGGTCGACCGGGCTTTTGACTTGTGCATATCCTTGAAAGACGAGCCTCCGGTTGGAATCCCTGATGTTTCAGCTGTAACGGATCCGGCTGATTATCAATATGATGCTCAGGCTCAACTGGATACATTGGGTTAAAGGTAATCAAGGGGAAAGAACTCCATTGCCCAATCTCAGTCAGATTCTGAACGATCTCGAATCCATTATATGTTGAAAAGGAAATCCTCATGTTCACAAAATATACTTCGGACGGTTTTAAAAATCCCTTGCCCGGCATTGAAATAAAAACCCTGGTTTACGGCGACAAAACGCTTTTAACCCGGTTTCACCTGACAAAAGGGGCGCAGCTTCCGCTTCACAGCCACCCCCATGAGCAGACCGGATTTCTGGTGTCCGGAAAAATGAAATTATTCATTGATCATGAAGAATTTTTTACAGAACCGGGGGATTCCTGGTGTGTCGCTGGAGGGCTTGAACATCGGGCCGAAATTCTTGAGGACTCAGTGGCAATCGAAGTTTTTTCGCCGGTTAGAGAGGAATATCTTCCGGACTGATATGGAAAGAAAAACAAAAGGAATAAGAATGAAATGATATCACGCCGAAAGCAGACAATGGACGGTAATACTGCGGCAGCCTATGTATCTTATGCGTTTACGGAAGTTGCAGCAATTTATCCCATAACGCCTTCATCCGATATGGCCGAAGCGATTGACCAGTGGTCTTGTGAAGGCAGAAAAAATATTTTCGGCCAAAAGGTTGTCGTAAGAGAGATGCAGTCAGAAGGCGGTGCGGCCGGCACCCTGCACGGATGTCTTCAGGGAGGGGCACTTTGCTCGACCTATACGGCATCACAAGGGCTCCTCCTTATGGTTCCGAACATGTATAAGATCGCAGGCGAACTGCTTCCGGCAGTATTCCACGTCAGCGCCCGGTCTCTGGCCTCAAACGCCTTAAGTATATTCGGAGATCACCAGGACGTGATGGCAACCCGTCAAACCGGCTTTTCCCTGCTGGCATCAAAAAATGTCCAGGAGTGTATGGACCTCGGAGCTGTGGCACACCTTACGGCCATCAAATCCCGTATCCCGACATTGCATTTTTTCGACGGATTCAGAACGTCCCATGAGGTGCAGAAGATAGACATCCTCGAATATGACGAACTGGCAGATTTGGTCGATATGGAAGCCGTCAATGCGTTCCGTGACCGCGCATTGAATCCGAACCATCCCGTCCTGAGGGGAACGACTCAAAACCCGGATGTCTTTTTCCAGACAAGGGAGGCTGTCAATAAATTCTATGAGACCCTGCCGGATGTTTTTGAGTATTACATGGGTGAGGTGGGCCGGCTGACCGGCAGAGATTACCGGCTGTTCAATTATAAAGGATCGCCAAAGGCTGAAAACATCATTATCTCCATGGGGTCAAGCTGTGACGTCATCAATGAAACCATTGAATACCTGAATTTAAACGGAGGAAATTACGGATTGGTTGAAGTCCATCTGTTCCGTCCGTTTTCTTCACGGCATCTGCTGGATGCCATACCGGACAGTGTGAAACGAATCTGCGTTCTGGATCGCACAAAAGAACCGGGTTCCCTGGGTGATCCCCTTTATCTCGATGTCCGCAATGTCTACTACAACAGGAAGAATGCTCCCCTCATCGTTGGCGGGCGGTATGGTCTTGCTTCCAAGGATTTTACCCCCCTGGATGTCATGGCGGTTCTTACAAATCTTGAAAAGGCTGAGCCACGCGATCAATTCACGGTTGGCATTTCAGACGATGTGACATTCAGGTCTCTTCCTGTCCACAATAGCCCTTTTAACCCGACCCCCAGGGAAACGATTGCCTGTAAATTCTGGGGTCTTGGGGCAGACGGTACGGTCAGCGCCAATAAATCCGCCGTAAAAATCATAGGGGATCACACAGATATGTATGCGCAAGCCTATTTTGCCTATGATTCGAAAAAATCAGGCGGGGTGACCGTGTCCCATTTAAGATTCGGTTCCGCCCCCATCACGGCGCCTTATCTTATTAACCAGGCTGATTTTATCGCATGCCATAACCAGGCCTATGTCACAAAATATGATCTGCTGGACGGGATTAAGGAAGGCGGCAAATTCCTGCTGAACTGCAGCTGGAACGCGGAAGAGATCGATCAGAACCTTCCGGGGGCCATGAAGAGGGCGATGGCAGCCAAGAATATCAAATTCTATGCCATTGATGCCGTGAAAATTGCCCGGAGTATCGGTCTTGGCCATCGAATCAATATGGTGATGCAGGCGGCGTTTTTCAATCTGACCCGGGTTCTGCCAATAGATGAGGCAATTGACTATCTAAAGCAGGAAGTTAAGAAAAACTATGGGAAACAAGGGCAGAAGGTCATTGAAATGAATTTTAAGGCCATTGACGCAGGGGTTGAAAAAGTCGGTGAAATTGAGGTCCCGTCAGACTGGCAAAATGCCGAAGACGGCACTTCACCGCTTGAATCAGACCTGCCTGATTTTGTGAAGAACATTCTGATTCCCATGAACCGGCAAAAAGGAGATGATCTGCCGGTCAGCGTGTTCAAAGGTGCGGAAGACGGCACTTATCCCACCGGTACGACCCGGTTCGAGAAGCGCGCCATTTCAATTGATGTTCCCTATTGGGATGCGGACAAATGTATTCAGTGCAATCAATGTTCATTTGTATGCCCCCATGGTGTGCTCAGGCCTTTATTATTGACCGATGAGCAGACAGCGGCAGCACCTGGGGGATTTGTGACCCGGAAGGCCACAGGCTACCCGGGAAAATACTATGCTCTGGGCATTTCCGCACTTGACTGCACCGGGTGCGGCAACTGTGTCTCTGTCTGTCCTGCAAAGGAAAAAGCATTGGCGTTAAACCTGCTGTCAAACAGACGCCAGGAATTCGATAGGTTCTGGGATTTTGTCAAGGATATGGAACCTGTGCCATTGACCCCAAAAGAGATGTCAACCGTCAAGGGCAGTCAGTTCTTAAAGCCCTTGCTTGAGTTCTCGGGCGCCTGCGCCGGCTGCGGGGAAACGCCCTATGCCAAATTGGTCACACAATTGTTCGGTGATCGGATGGTTGTCTCAAACTCTGCCGGATGCGCTACTGTCTGGGGCGGATCAGCACCCTGTGTCCCTTATACCAAGAATAGTGCAGGCCATGGGCCTGCCTGGGGATTTTCACTGTTTGAGGATAATGCTGAATATGGATTCGGAATATCACTGGGTGCCCGAACAATCCGTGAAATGGCGGCGTCAAAGATCACCGCACTGCTTGGGGAAAATATTCCCGAGAAGACTAAAAAAGTGATGACACAATGGCTGAATTTTCGTGAAGAGTCGGAAGGGACGCGAAAAAGAGCGGATGAGCTTGTAAATGAATTGGAACACTGTTCTCAGGATCCGAAATTTTCAGAGATCCTTAAGTTGAAAGACTTTTTCATAAAGCAGTCGAACTGGATATTCGGCGGAGACGGATGGGCCTATGATATCGGTTACGGCGGACTGGATCATGTCCTGGCATCCGGCGAAGATATCAATGTCCTTGTTTTTGACACGGAAGTCTATTCCAACACAGGCGGACAATCATCAAAGGCCACCCCCACGGCTGCCATTTCCAAATTCGCATCAGCAGGGAAGGCGACCAAGAAAAAAGATCTTGGCATGATGGCCATGAGTTACGGCTATGTTTATGTTGCCCAGATCGCCATGGGAGCCAACAAGGCCCAGACACTGAAAACCATTATAGAGGCAGAGGCCTATACGGGCCCTTCATTGATCATTGCATATGCACCCTGTGTCAACCACGGGATCAAAGCGGGAATGGGAAATACACAGCTTCAATCAAAACGCGCCGTAGAATCGGGTTACTGGTCATTGTACCGGTATAATCCCTTGCGGAAGAACCAGGGGAAAAATCCTTTTGTTCTGGATTCAAAAGACCCGACGGCTGATTTTGAAGAATTCCTTCTCAGTGAAGTGCGGTATGCAGCCCTGTCAAAACAGTATCCGGACATTGCCAGAAATCTGTTCGAAAAGGCAAAAAATGATGCCATGGAAAGGATCGATAATTATAAGCGATTAAGCCGGCAGGAGTATTAGTTTCGCCGCCGGTCGATAATGGGTCCGGAAAGGTGGCATTGGTTGAACCATCGATTCTGCAACCCGGCGACAGGCAAAAAAAGGAGAGTACATGAAGACAGCAAAAGAATATGAAAAGAGTCTGCGGCAGTTGAACCTGGTCGTATACATGTTCGGCAAACGCATCGAGAATGTAGTGGATGATCCCGTAATCCGGCCGTCCATGAACTCGGTGGCGCTCACCTATGAGTTGGCGCACATCCCGGAATATGAGGATCTGATGACTGCCACATCCCACATTACCGGTGAAAAAATTAATCGGTTCTGCCATATTCATCAGAGCACGGAAGATCTGGTCAAAAAGACCGACATGGGCCGGTTTTTAGGCGCCATGACCGGCAGCTGCTTCCAGCGCTGCGTGGGCGTGGATTCCCTCAACGCCTTGTCCATAACCACCTTTGATATCGATGCAAAATATGGCACAGACTACAACAAGCGATTTCTCAAATATCTTGAATATGTCCAGAAAAATGATCTGACCTGTGACGGTGCCATGACAGACCCCAAGGGAGACCGGTCGCTTCCGCCCCACAACCAGCCGGATCCGGATGTGTTCATGCACGTGGTCCGTGAAGAAAGGGAGGGAATTGTTGTTCGGGGGGCCAAAGCGCACCAGACAGGGGCGGTGAATTCCCATGAAGTCATCGTCATGCCCACCATTTCCATGCGTGCCGAAGATAAGGAGTTCGCCATTTCCTTTGCCCTGCCCAGCGACGCCCCAGGCATCACCTATATCATAGGCCGCCAGTCCTGTGACACAAGAAAGCTAGAGACCGGAACGATTGACCGTGGAAATCCGCAATTCGGCGGACATGAGGCTCTGGTGGTGTTTGACGATGTGTTCGTGCCATGGGAGCGGGTTTTCATGTATAAGGAATATGAATTCGCTGCCCGACTGGTGGAGCAGTTTGCCTCCTACCACCGCCACAGTTATGCCTGCAAGGCCGGTGTTGGAGATGTCCTGATCGGTGCGGCCCAAACCATCGCCGAGTACAATGGGGTCCAAAAAGCTTCCCACATCAAAGACAAGATCATTGAAATGAACCATTTGAACGAAACGCTCTACTGCGGTTCGGTTGCCTGCGCCTGCAAGGGCGCCCGAGAACCCAGCGGCACCTTTCTTGTCAACACTCTGCTGGCCAATGTGTGCAAACAGAATGTGACACGATTACCTTTTGAAATTGCAAGAATTGCCCAGGACATTGCCGGCGGTCTATTGGTGACACTCCCGTCAGAAGAGGATTTTAATTGCCCAGAATCAGGGAAATGGCTTGAAAAATATTTTAAAGCCAATGCATCGGTTTCCACAACCAATCGCAGAAAAATTCTCAGGCTGATTGAGAATATCTGTTTTGGAACCGCCTCGGTCGGCTATTTGACCGAATCCATGCATGGCGCAGGATCTCCCCAAGCGCAGCGGATAATGATTTCCCGCCAGGTGGATATAACACAAAAACAAGCCCGTGCAAAAAGGTTGTGCAACATCACGGATTAAGCCAATGGGACGACGGATTGCTGATGTGAGAGGTGAGATGGCAGGGCAGGAAGATAAAGAAAATTGATAACAGAAATGAACGAGGAGAAAAAAAGATGCCGTTCGTAAATATTAAGATTACAAATGAAGGTGTAACCCCGGAAAAAAAAGCCGAGTTAATCAAGGGCGTCACGGCTTTACTTCAGAATGTTCTTGGAAAGAATCCCCAAACAACCGTTGTTATTATTGAGGAAGTAGAAACAGACAACTGGGGAATTGGGGGAGATACAGTTACTGAAAGAAGGAAACGTGGATCGTAACTGCAGCACGAAAGTTTGGCAGACTCTCAGGAATATTTTTTTGAGAGTATCTAAATGAATAAATCAAAAGGCTTAAAAAATTATCGTTTGTCCTGCTCTTAAAAAATTGTTAATATAGCCTCTCACGCCGGTAACGTGGGTTCGAATCCCCCTGGCATCCCCCCTGATAGCCGCTCTATCAATTATTTTAGTTGTGAAAGTCCCATTTGAATCCGGCAAAGGACTTGAAAAATTGACGATTTCCGGTTTTGATGGAGGTGCCGCTTGGAATATCAAACCCTGAGGAGGTCCCCCATGCCAAAAAAACCAAAAAGAGACATCGAAAAAACTTACTCAACCTCCCAGTTCACGGCGAAGCTGCGACGCTTTGCCGATGCTCTCGAAAGTGGAGAGCGATTCCGCATACAGATTGCCGGTGAGAGGGTTCGCGTTCCGGCAGATGCGGTTTTCAACATCGAGCACGAGCGGGAAGGTGATATGGAGGAAATAGAATTTCAAATCAAGTGGCGCAATGACGGATAAAACAGGCGGACAAATAAGATGATCGACATTCGAAAAGCCATCACCAAATCGGGATTTCCAACACTCGTCTTTTTCATGGTTTGTTTTTACGGATGTCAATATCCGCTTATCCCAAAGGCCGCTCCTTGTCCGATTACAAAGGGCTCCGGTGATGTGGATCTGGCCAACTTGATTGAGTCTATTCGAGTGAAAGAGGGCCTGACGGCCCTGGCATCGGCGCTCATTGTCGACGGGAGGATTCATTCGGTTGCCGCCGTCGGGACAAGAGAATATGGAACCGGCAATTGGGTTACCGTGCAGGACAAATTTCTGATTGGATCGTGCACAAAAGCGATTACGGCAAGCTTGGCTGCCGTACTGATCGATGAGGGCGTCTTAACGTGGCACACGACCATTCGCGACGTATTCCCGGACCTGGAAATGCTTCCCGATTACGAGAATATAACGATAGCTCAACTGCTGTCCCATAGAGCCGGACTGCCAAAAAATTATAAAAATGGAAAAACCACCTGGTTGATCGATTATGATTTTGATCGTGAGCGCGGATCCACCCCCAAAGATCTTCGTCTTCAATATTTGGAAAAAACGGTGCAGCAACAACTGCTGTGCCCCCCGGGTGAAAGGGTCCATTATTCCAATAGTGGATATATCCTTGCCGGGGCGATGATGGAGCAGGTTACCAACAGGCCGATTGACAATCTTTGGGAAGAAAAGATCTTTGCGCCGCTGGGTATTACTTCCGCAGGCTACGGACCGCCGGCGGCTACACAGCCGCATAGGCAGCCACTAGGGCACTACTGGGATCAAACATCAAACACATTTGTTCCTTATCGATCCGATTTCCCCAGCTTTTTCGCTCCGGCGGGATATATGCACATGACGATGGAGGATTGGGCCCGATTCATTTCGATGCACATCAATTCTTATTCTGCAAGCACATCCGAATGGATCGAACCCGGCACATTACATCGGCTGCACGAGCCACCGGATCTGGCGAAGTGGGATATCGATATCGATCTTGGCTTCAACTATGCGATGGGATGGTTTACAAAAACGGATAAAGACGGACATCGACTCATCTGGCATGGCGGCAGGGGATTCAACGTCAACGCTCAGGTCATCGCGGATTTGACTGATAAAAGCGCCATTTTGATTGTCTCGACATCGGAATTGCCGAACGTTCATCCGCAGACCCTTCTTTTAAGAATGTCACAAAAAATCAAGGAATCCTACAAAAGCAAATTTGATTTGCCTTCCGTCATCTGAGGAGTTGATGATGAAGCCGATAGTAAACATACTTATCGTTCTCTTTCTGTCCGCCCATTGCTTCGCCGATTCGAGCTGTCTCGTATGGCACAGCAGTAATGAAGGGGCCATCAGCAACGTTGACGACACATCGGATGAATTATCAGGAATTTTATCCAAAGCGAAAGCGATGCCGTTTTTGAAAAGCCTGATGATTCTGAAAGACGATAAAGTCATCGCCGAAGCATATTTGAACGGCGGCGGCTCCGATCAGCTTAATGATATTCGGTCTGCCTCAAAAAGTATTTTATCCGCGGTTTTGGGTTGCGCAATACATGATGGTTATATTGACAGCATCGATCAAACGGTCATTGATTTCTTTCCCGAATATCGAACCGATACATTAGATCCAAACATATATAAGCTTCGCATCAGGCACTTGATCACCATGACATCGGGATTCGATATCAAGGAAACCGTAAAGGATTATCAGCAGTTATATCATTCGCCTGATTGGGTGGGGCACATACTGCGACTTCCATTGAACAGGGAACCCGGGAAGAGATTCAATTACCACAGTTTTAACACCCATCTTCTGTCGGCGACGATCACCAGAGCCACCGGCATGAGCACCCTGGCGTATGCCAGGGCCGTTTTATTTTCCCCACTGGGTATCACCAGGATAAAATGGGAGACAGATCCGCAAGGATACTGCATTGGAGGCTGGGGATTGTCCATGACGGCTAAAGACATGGCAACGTTCGGGACCCTGTATTTGAACCATGGAAGCTATGGGGGAAACCAACTCATACCCGCAGAATGGATAAAATCTTCGACAACTGAAAAGACCGGCATGATAGGCACCTATTATTCCGGCTGGAATAAGGCCTACGGGTATGGCTACCTCTGGTGGGTCAGGCGACTGCACAACAAAATGGATTTCCCGTTCGCGATGGGCCATGGCGGTCAGAGAATTGTCATAATGCCGGACGTCAACGCAGTAGTGGTCACCCAGGCAGAACCGAATCCACAGCCACCGACAAGCTCATATAAACGTCACCGGGCCGTTGACGCGCTGCTTTTTGAAGATGTTGCATCTTTTCTATTGAATCATTCCGGAAATTGAACACGTTCAACATTCATTCAACTCAAGCCGGTTGACACAATACCGCGCCTTTGAGATATTTGTTTACAAAGAATGCAAAATTGAAGAGAACAACATCATTCGAAGCAGCTGAAAAAGAGAACAACAGGACTCACAGAATTACATTTATCTTGGATTCGAATACTGGAATGGAGAGACATGTTAACATCGACTGCTCAGCGCAAAATGCGTGCTATTGCTTCTGGATGGGAAAAAAGATTGTGGTTCACCTGGATTATCCTGCTGTCATTGACATCGACTGTTACAACGGCAAATGCATTTTCAAAGAACGATTCTTTGACCCGCTTCCTGGCCCCCTTTGGCGCCCATCACCAAGCCCTCCTGGATATTCAAAAACAGATAGACCGGCTTGACTCGGGAAAGCAGCCTTCAAAAGTCGAATTGCTGCCCATTACGCGTGCCCTCATCAAAGAGTCAGAGGCGTTTATTCAGACAACCTATTCCTTTTCCATTTCAAACGTCCGCGGCGGCCTGGCAAAAGAGGCAAACCTGATTAATCATTGCATTGAAAGCGTAGATAAATCAATCAATGAAATCATGAGATTAGGGCATATTGACGCTGACAAAATCTTTCCTGAGGTACCGGAGACAGAGAAGAAAATAAGGAATGAAACCGAAGACATTGCAGAGACTGCAATCAAAATGGGTGTAACGAGACTGCTCGAAGAGCACGGGCTTGACGGCATCCTGACGATAAACAGCTTTCATGATGCCCGCAACGAGATGGTCCGTCATCTGCGGCGCCGTGCAAAACACTTGTTTGACAGCAAAACCTACCAATGGCTCGGCATACGCTTTCCCGATGTGCGAACGGCCAGGCGAGCGATTGAATCGGCTGCTGCCGAGCAGTTAGAAACGCTGGTTCGGGAGTATGTATTGACGCTTACCGGCAATGAACTGGTGATCCGGTTCGTTCAAAAGGTCGTTCTAAAATGGGTTAAACATGATCTTTACCCGCGTCTTCGCGAAGGACTCCGACCCAAGGGCAATCTGGAACCGAGACTTGACGTCTCGCTTGGCACACTGGAGGCGGCGCGGCTTGCACTTCATAAGATAGGCAGCGGCGCACGCTCGCCTGCCGATGTGCCATTGGATACCGTTCGCCGCGCCTTGAATCGTGCGGAAGCCGCCAAAGCGGCCACCAAATATCTTGAAAGAGATATCAAAAGAGCGCCGCAACCTCGCCGTGACAATCTGATCGGCTCGTTAGACAAGGGCAAGAAGGCGCTTGAAACAACAATTGAATTTACCAAAAAGCGATTCCTGCTGACCGAGTACAATTACGAGGTCACGCTTTTGGCTGCGAAAGTGGCCGGTTCCAAAGATTATATTATGACGGCGCTGTTGGAACTTGAGAAGCAACTGGGTAAATCCGACCCAACGGTTGGTGATGATGTGGCATCCCCGTCTGCGCCAATGCCGGACGCCGCCGCGCCGGATACTAATCCGGACGGCTCCGGCAATCGTGCAACGCCCGGCCTGGACGTTGGCGCGGCAAAAGTGAAAGTTCCATCCGTTGGCGGTCTGCCCGCCGCTCGTGCCAAGGCCTTGATTACCGGGGCCGGGCTCGTGCCCGCCATCAGCGTCGGTGATGCTGCGGTGGAAAAGGGGCAGGAATACACCGTACGCTCACAGAAGCCTTTCGGCGGAACCCTGCTTTCCACAGGGGCGGCGGTCACCGTTGTGATCTACGGCGCCTATGTCGATCAAGCGACGGCCATCGTACCCGATGTCGTCGGCCGAAGCGCCAAAGATGCCAAAAGCACCATCGCCGATGCCGGATTTACGGCCGCCATGGCCATGGGGGACGGGGCTCCGGATCCGGATTCCGAATATATGGCCTATTCCCAGAGCCCTGCCGGCGGTACGGCGGTGGTTCCGGGCGCCACGGTCAACGTGATCCTCTACGGCAAATACAAAAAAACGATGGTCACCGTACCCAATGTGACCGGACTGGGGGCCACGGAGGCCACTCTGCGCATCACCGAAGCCGGCCTGGTTGCCGCCAAAACCCAGGGCGACCGCGCAGCGGAAGCCACCCAGAGCAATACGGTCCAGAGCCAGGACAAGGCGGCCGGCAGCCGTCTTAAGGAGAAAAGCACCGTCATCCTGACCATATACAGACCTTACGAAAAAAATGAGCGCTGCAACAAAAACCTGAGCCTGTATTATAGCGCCTTCAGCACCGACGATTATACCCGCTGCAGTCAAATCCTGGCGGATTCGCAGGATTGCGCCTTCTACAGTGCGGAGCGTTCCGATCTGGAGGATAGCAAATGCATCAGCGCCGATGCGGCCTATTTCAATGCGATCAGGTCCCGGGATTACAACCGGGCGCGGTCCATATTGGCCCAAAACGCCGACTGTGATTTCGATAGCGATCATGTGCAATCGCTGAAATGTTCGGAAAATCTCAGTGCCATCACGGCGGCCTATCATGCCAACGACATGAACCGTTTCAAGCGCATTCTGGCCCAAAGCTCGGATTGCAGTTATTACGCTGATTTTGTCTCGGCGTTGCGGCGTTCCCAGCAGCAGCGACAGAGAAATCAACAACTCGCACAGGCATTTGGCCAGGTCCTCGGGGCTGCCATCAAGGATGCCATGACCCGTTCAGACGACCAGAGCAGCGATGAATCTTCCGGCAGCGGGTCGTACAGCACGTCGTCTCGTTCGAGTTCCCGGAATTCCAGCGGCACACCGTCTCGTTCGAGCTCCACAGGTTCTACCCGATCGGACAAACCATCCAAAAAATGCCGGAAAGTTTGCATTAGAAAGAAAATCCTATGGCTGAACGTCTCCGACGGCCGCCATAGTCTCTGTGCCGGAGGCATAGCCAGACCCCCTGGCCCGGGTCTCCGGCCTCCCAAATGTGAAAAGAGCGTCCGCTGCCTGGAATATAAAACGCGTTGTAAATAATGGTTGAATCGCGCTATCGCAGTTTACGGTAGTTGCTGCCGGCGAATTTTCTGACTTTGCGGTTTTTGCTCTCTCTGCTGAGCTTCTTAAGGGTTGCCTGGTACCGCTTATCCCCCGACGTGCCCAGGATGTTGCACAACCATGCCATGGCGTCGGCATGCCGGCGGTCCCGCACATGGCTATTGAACGTTTCGAGCAGCACCGCATTGACTGCCACCAATACTTCCGGTTCCCGCTTATAGGGGCTATTATACAGCGCCTTGGCCCCTTTTTGCCGCTCACTGGCCTTGGGGGATTTCAGCATGGCGATATAGTGGGCCGCACCGGCAGACACCCCGGCGCCGCTTTTGGATGTACCGGCCGATGCTTGCGAATATACCGAGCCTAAACGTACGAGCGCCTCTTTGGCGCTCTCGTCACCCTGGGCCTCCGCTTTCCGGTACCAAAAAACCGCCTTGTTTGTGTCTTTTGCAACGCCCCAGCCGTTTTCATAAAACAGCCCCACGGCCCGCTGTCCTTCAGCGTCTCCCTGCCGGGCTGCTTTTTTAAACCAACCAAGAGCAATTTTCCGATAATCGGGGATGCTGTCATCATCCCAGTATAGCAGACCGAGCTGCATCTGGGCGCAGGCACCGTTCTGATCGGCCGATTTTTGCAGCCAGTAGCGGGCCTGGGTCACATCTTTGGACAGGCCTTTTCCTTCTATATACATTTTTCCGAGCTCGCATTGGCCGTCGACATGGCCGCGCTCGGCCGCTTTGCGATACCATGCAGCCGCCTGGGAATAATCCTGCTCGACACCGTGCCCGAAATAGCAGACGTCTCCCATTTTTAAGATAGCATCCAAATCCCCATGATCCGCCGCCTTGCGAAACCACTTGGCGGCCTCTGTCCGGTCTTTTGCTACGCCGTTGCCGTAAAAATACTTCAGGCCGATATTGTACTGGGCCGTAAGATCCCCCTGCATGGCAGCCTTTCGCGTAAACTCAAAGGACTTGCCTTCATCTTTTTTGACCCCCAAGCCGTTGTGATACATATACCCAAGATCAGCCTGCGCCGGTGCATACCCTTTGGCGGCCGCCTCACTGTACAACTCAAAGGCCTTCTTATAGTCTTTTGCCACTCCGTTTGTACCATCAAAGTGATCTTGTCCGCGTTGATACAGCTTTTCGACATCCTGCTGTAATCCGGCGGCCGGGCGCGGGTTGTCGCTGTGAATGACAACCTTCTGGCCTTCATGGGGCCGGCCTACCTCGCCGACAGGTTCGGCCACCACCGTCTTTTGATCAACGGCTGTCACACGCCAGTCACCTTTGAGCGGCAGTTCTCCGACCCCCGGTACCATTTCGCTGATCTGCACCTTGTCCCCCGGCTGGGGCAAAAACGGCCCAGCAAGATCAATAAGCACACGCTTTCCGGATACTGAAGCCACTTTGCCTTTGAGCACTTCGGCGGAAGCGGAGACAATACCGACAATGCAAATCACAGAAAACATCAAACAGAAAAAACGACAAACTGAAGCCAAACCGCCGTTACGCATCACAACAATTCCCTTTGCGCCAGTTGAAGTAGAGGTAAGAGTGATCATTACTCGCTTTCAGCAGCAAACCTTGAAAAAAAACCGCTCTCAGAGTCAGGTCCATCCCAATAGTGGTCGTTCCAATGATGATGCCTATTGCACGGATAGTATGTCAACAAGATGTCGGAGTGTCAAATGCGGCCTTTCGGGCAGTACTGCATGTTGCATCGCCAAAGTGTATTTCTTTTAATGGCACAACCATAGTGAGAAGCAGTCCATGGAGCGGTGCAACTTTCTTCCTGCCTATTGGACGAGCCACTCATAAGCGGCGTCTATCTGCTCCATGTCGAAATAGTCGGTTTCGATACCGCCAAAGAGGCCGAACAACCCCACCCAGGTGCGTTTCCAGAGACGATCCCCCACCACCGCCAGGCGGTCGACATGGTCCGAGTGCTTCACGACCATGCGCAGATCCTCGTAAAGCGATTCGGCGCTGTTGAACGAGGGGTAGTGCTTGAACACGATAAAGATGCGGATCCGTTTCCATCGAGCAGCCGACTCTTTGATCAGGCGGTCCAGCTTCTCGTGTTCATTTTCGGTAATTTCTCCGGTGATCGCAATGGCCAGAACATTGCCCTGGATTTTTTTGATATGCTCGAACATAGTGGTCCTCCGGTTGATGCTCGAGTAAGTTATCTATCTTTATAATAAGGGCGGCATAGCGATACGGCAAATTCAGCGATACCACGGAGGGTGAAGAAACAGAACCTGAAAACGGTTTGGCGCCGGGAACCGGTCCGACCGGCTCGATAGACATAGCGTTTGACACAAAAGTAACGGTTTGGCATACTCAATCGCGGAAAAAGCACGTTCCTATCTTTCACTCGGATGAAAGTGGTTCAGGCCTTTCAGCGGCGCAGAAACATGCAGCAGTCCCTTTTTGCGGTGAACAACCCGAATTAAAAACTGGGGAGCAGAGCAGGCGGCCTGAAAGGCCGCCGCCGCAGTTGGAACCTGAGAAGCACGCGTTCAAGGAGGACACCGAGCATGCTGAAAACCGTTGTTTCCGTCAATCCGGATCTGGCGTCGGTCATCGCGCTGAATTACGCCTGCCAACTTTCCGGTGTCATCGAGATGGGCATCCAGCCCATCTACGTAAAAGAGCCTGAACCCGGTGACGAGGCTCCCGGCACCGGCTGGGTGCGCCGCACCTGGGAGCAGGGTCTGCTCAGCCAGGAGCGGGACGCGGTGCATCGTCTCATCGAGGGCGAAAAGGTCGTTACGGGGATTCTGGCCAAACCGAAAATTCTTCAGGGCCAGCGCGACGATCAAATCCTGTCGAATTTGCTGGGAGGCCGGTACGATCTTTATATTGAAGGCTGCGTGCCCAGTTATGAGGAACTGGAATTCAGTCAGCGGCTTGGCTCCAGACTATACCTCCATTCGCCCTGCCCTATCATCATTGCCCGCAACCTCATCCCGCTTCGCAAAATCCTGGTCATTCTGTATGACCGGATCAACGTCGGCAAACTCCTGCCGGCCCTGATCAATCTGTTCAAGGGAGCGGACGTCAGAATCGATCTGATGTACTGCAGGTTCCTTGGGCCGGAATCAGCGGTGGAGCCTATCGATGAGCAGCTGCCGATATACAGTGAGGTTGACGAGATTCTCGAGGGGCAGGAGTGGACGCCCGACGGCCGTCTTGCCCTGCAGGGATCCGTGCAGAATCTGGCCCGGCAGATTGAGGAATACAGCCTGCTGGCCACCAGCCTGTCCCGTCAACCTGGCCGGGACAACGCACTGTTGGAGCTGATGGGGGCCACTCCTGCACCAATTTTGCTCTGCTGGCAGTAGAACTATTTAACCCCAGTTCAGGAGGCACCATGAATATCCTGGTTGCAGTGGATACAACAGCCCAAAGCGCTTTCGTCGTCCAGGAAGTTGCACGCCTGGCCGGTTCGACCTGGGCCGATGTCACGTTGTTGGGTGTCGAATCGGAAACATCCCAAGATCAACCGCCTTTGACCGCAGCAGACCGGCCGGATGAACTGCACCCCCTGGTTCGAGCGCTGCGCAATCACCGCGAGAATTTCACGGCCCGGTTCAAGGCCGAAGAATCTCCGTATCAGGAGACCGCTTTCAGCCAGGAACTGGTGGAAATTAAAAAGGGGCTATGGGAAGATCTCAGGGTCTGCCGCGGCGCTCTCAAACGGCTGGTATCCCGCATCCGGCCGGGCAACCCGGCCCGCGCGATTCTGACGGAAGCCCGCGAGTCACCTTGCGACCTGATTGTCTTGGGAACCATGGCGCCCCCTTCCGGCGGAGAAATCAGCCGATCCGTCAAAAAAGTCATCCGTGAGACAGACGCTTCGGTGCTGATGGTGTCGGAGACCAAACAGCCCCGCCGAATCGTCGCCTGCCTGGATCATGATCAGGTCAGCCAGTCCTCTCTTGAAATGATCAACCAGATGGTCACGCTCTATCAGTCCGATCTTGAAATCGTGGGCCTGACCGGCAACGATGGCCTGACTGAAGAAGTCGACCGAAAAATGAGCCAGGTCCTGAAGTACTATGCGTCCAACGGGATTACCGCCCTGGTCCGACTGGTAGCCCAAACGTCGCTGGTATCATTTGCCGCCCAGGCGGCCCAGGAGGACCTGGTGGCCCTTTGGATGGGGCGGCAATCGTTGCTGCACCGACTCATTCCTCCCAAAGGCGTGGATCGCCTGCTGGATGCCGCCGCCACATCGCTGCTGATTCTCAGATAGACTGAATCGCTTCGAAGTGCCCTGCAAATAAGTTAAAACCCGAATGTCACTCCGGCGCAGGAGACTGTGTCGCGATTTAGAAAATGCACGTTTTTACTCTGTCATGCCGGACTCGATCCGGCATCCAGAAATGTGCGCCATTGGAATACCTGGATTCCGGCTTTCGCCGGAATGACGTCAGCTACACATGTCGTCGTTTGGGTCAATTATGACACAGTCTGGCAGGCCGGAGTCCAGTTGGAAGCCCTCTGGATTCCGGCTTGCGCCGGAATGACTGTTATTAACCCAACTTCCGGGACACAACACTAGACCTGCCGCTCTTGATGCAGAACGGAGTCGACGGCGGCATCGAGTTCTTCGATGGTCAGAATCCTGATAGCCTGCATGACCTCCGGCGGGATGTCACGCAGGTTGACACTGTTCTTGGCCGGCAGAACCACGGTGCGCACCCCGGCGCGGCGGGCGGCCAGCAGTTTTTCCTTGATCCCTCCCACGGGCAGGATGCGGCCGGTAAGGGTCAACTCGCCGGTCATCGCGGCCTCGCGGCGGCAGCATCGGTCTGTGATCAGCGATATCAGCGCCATGGCGATGGGCAGTCCCGCCGACGTGCCGTCTTTGGGGATGGCACCGGCCGGTACATGGATGTGCAGGTCGTGCCGCTCGAAAAAATCGTCGGCGATCTTATAGCGACGGCTGTTGCTGCGGATATAGCTCAGGGCGGCCTGGGCCGATTCTTTCATGACCGAGCCCAGCGAGCCGGTCAGGATCAGGCGGTTGCTGCCCCGCATTTTGGTGGCTTCGATGAAGACGATCTCGCCCCCCGTTTCGGTCCAGGCCAGGGCCGTGGCCACACCCACGCGGTCTTTGGCCTGGGCCGCCTCGAAAAAAAACTGCGCCGATCCCAGGTAATGCTCAACGTCCTCCCCCGTTATCACGGTGGCTGTTTGCCGAGGGTCGCCATCCAGCCGGTCCAGGGCGACTTTTCGGCACAAGGCGGCCAACTGACGCTGCAGGTTGCGCAGCCCGGCTTCACGCGTATAGTTGCGGATTATCTTGCGCAGCGCCTCTTCTTCAATCCGGATTGGATCGTCGCCCAGGCCGGCCGCCTTGAGTTCTCTGGGAATCAGGTGGTTGAAGGCGATGCGGATCTTTTCATCCTCGGAGTAGCTCGAAAGCCACAATACCTCCAGCCGGTCCAGCAACGGGGACGGAATGTTGTCCAGATTGTTGGCCGTGGCAATGAACATGATCCTCGACAGGTCAAACGGCACATCCAGATAGTGGTCCATGAAATGGGAGTTCTGCTGGGGATCCAGGATCTCAAGCAGGGCGGCGGCCGGGTCTCCCTTGAACTCCCGGCCGATTTTGTCCAGTTCGTCCAACATGAAAACCGGATTGTTGGTTTCACAGCGCCGCAGTTCCTGGATGATCCGGCCCGGCAGGGCGCCCACGTAACTGCGGCGGTGGCCGCGCAACTGGGCCTCGTCCTTCATTCCGGCCAGGGAGATCCGCACAAATTTTCTTTGCAGGCTGTGGGCGATGGACATGCCCAGGGATGTCTTGCCGGTCCCCGGCGGTCCCACGAAACACAGCACCGGGCCGGCGGCTTTCAACTTGTCCTGGCTGCGCGCCAGGGCTTTTTTGACCGTGCTGCGGATGTCATTCAGCTCGAGCGGTTTGGCCAGAAACTGATAGGAACCCTTTTTCATGGCCTCCACGGCCGTGGGTACGGTGGCATAGCCCGTGATGAGGATGACCTCGGTATCCGGGTGGTCCTGTTTGGCGTGTGACAGCACCGTCATGCCGTCCACCTTGTCCATCTTCAGGTCGGTCAGGATCACGTCGAACCTGTGCTGAGAGATCAAATCCAGCGCTTCGGCGCCGTTTTGAGCCGTAAGGACCTCGTAGCCCTCCTTTCCCAACACGTGTTCCAGGTTCCTGCGGGTCACCTTCTCATCGTCAACGACCAGCATCCTGGGGCGCCGCGTGGCCTTCAGGATCCGGACGGCCAGGTGTTCGAGGATGCGGCGCTTCAGATCCTCCAAACCGTCGTGCTCGGAATCCAGTATGGCTTTGGCCGCCTCCAGATCCAGGCGGTCCTCGCTGGACCGGTCCCAGGGCAGACTGGTCAAATAATCGATGTAATTGATGCCGATGGTATAGTCTGCGCTGCCTGCGCCCATCTTCGCAATGCGGTCGATCTCTCTGGATACTGATTTTAGGACATCCGGCGGCATGCCGGCGGCCTGAACCGCCTGGTGCAGTTCGTCGATTTCCGTGAAACCCATCAGGGTGTTGTTTCCGTCTTTCTTGAATAACCTCATCTTCTTCTCTTCGTTTTCCAGGAGCCCCGGGGCAATCGGCAGATCGTACAGGCGATAGGTCCGTGATGGCACACACAATTTAAAATCATACCATAGAAGTATTTGCGCTCCAACTCGTTTTAAGGTCGTGAACGCGGCTTGCGTTGCATATTGTAACACCCCTCGCATTCTGCGCAACACATATAACATCCTGAAATAACAATATTTATATAATTTGTCGCCAGAATCGTTGCAAATAGCAACGGCGCCATTCGAACCGTCCGTGGCCCCAAACTTTAAATATATTATATATTTTCAGCATGTTGAAATGTTTTCAGGCGACTGGCACATAAATTGATTAAGTCATGAGTGTGGAGCGGTACATTCACCCACCGCTTCAAAACCAATGGAGGTGATTGGGATGCAAGCTTTGATGAGATTCATCGCCCGAATGGAACGGTTGATGGTAGCGGTCACTTTTGCTGAAGCCGGTTGCGCGGACACAGCCCGCTGGGTCATGGACGAGGAAAAACGATATGCCCGGCAAAGGCCCCAATCCCGTGTCTCAACCTCGGCCAAGCAGTATCCCACGCTGCGCATGTGACCATTGCTCATTTTTCGCCGAAGGAGTGGCCGATGAAAACTATTTTACTGGCTGTCGACGGCATGGCGGCCCACAAAATCACTTTGGATTACGCCCTGGGCTTGTGCGACCCCGTTCGCGCCGGACTGGACATCCTGCAGATCATTCGTCCGCAAGGATATTCCGCCGGCTTGAGCCGATTCAAAAAAAGCATCTACCGCGCCCGCGACCTGGTAGAGGATACCATGGTGACGGCCACATATGCCCAGGCCGGGGCGCCCGAACTTGCCGAATCGCTGCGCACCGAGGCGGAACGCCGATTGAAACGGCTGATCCCGGCCGACATCAAGACGGCGGTGGATTATCATTGCGTGGTCACCGGCGAAAATGCCGACGCCGTGCTCACACGCTATGTCGACCAGCACCGCAATATCATCCTGGCCATTTTCGATTCCCTGCGTTTCGGGCGCAAAACCGTATCCAAACCTGAACCGGCGCAGGGGCTTGTTTCGGGCCTATTGAACAAGCTGTCCATACCCCTTGTCTTTGTCAAAGATCTTTTGCCGGAACCGCAACAGGCTTCGAGATGACGTTTTTGGCAAGGATAGAGGAAGGAAGCTGGATTGTGATACCGCGACGACCGACAACGCCGTCCAAAAACAATATCCTAAAGCCGAGAGAAGGAGGAGGCCAACGTGGGAACCTTATTGAGTAGGATAAAAAAACGCACCAAGGCAATTGCCGGCAGGGTGGAAAAAACCCAGGCAGCCATTACGTTTGCCGAGGCCGGTCATCCGCAGTTGGGAAATGACCCCGGCGTATCCGAGCCCGCCGTTTCAGGGAAACTGCTGGTTGTGGGCCACGAAACGGTCTTTTCCCAGAAGGTCATCGATTACGCCCTTGATATGGCCCGGCGCATGTCCTATGAAATCGTCGCCCTGAACACGGCTCCTTTAGCCTGTAATGCGTTCAAGCCCTTTTCCGCCTCGCAGAAAAAACTTTGCGATGAGTTCAAGCAGATGTCGGCAGAGCATGCCCAACGTTTCAAACAGTCGGCCCAGGAGATGGGGATCCCCTTTGCCCACGTGGTCAAATTCGCCGAACCGGAAAAAGCCCTTGAAATGATCCAGAAAGAATACGACCCCATCGATTTCGTGATTACCGACGAACAACCGGTGTCCTTGGAAAACCGGGACTCCGAAACGCAGCGCCCGAGCCGCCGTGTTTATGTCTATTCCATGATCTGACACATGCCGCCGGCGGAAATCGCCGGCGGTCCGAATCAGGCCGCGGCATTTGTCAAGGGTTGAATCCAGGCCGTCTCGCAGGAGACGGCCTTATGCATGCGCATCAAAGGAGAAAAAATGAATCTTCAATTCTATCTGGGGCTTGGGCTGGTCCTGCTGCTTTTCGGTCTTTGTTACTATTTCCGCAAAGAAAACAAGTAACCCAAGCTGTTTCCGGTCGCGGGGGCTGACCGGGCACCTCTCTTTTGGAAAGGATGTTTGTTGATGACACCTGAAATGGTACTCACCCTGGTGATTCTGGCATTTGCCGTGGCTCTTTTTGTCTTCGAATGGGTCAGAGTCGACGTGGTCGGCATTATCATGATGGTCCTGCTGCCGCTGAGCGGTCTGATCTCGGCCAAGGAAGCCTTTGTCGGTTTAAGCAGCAACGCCGTCGTTTCCATCATCGCGGTCATCATCATCGGCGCCGGCCTGGACAAAACCGGCGTGATGAACCAGGTGGCCGGGCCTATTGTCAAATTCGCCGGCAACAGCGAAAACCGGGTCATCGGCCTGATCTCAGGCACCGTGGGCGTCATCTCCAGCATGATGCAGAATATCGGTGCGGCGGCCCTGTTCATGCCGGCGGCCCAGCGGATCGCCAAACGCATGGATATACCGGTGTCGCGCATTCTCATGCCCATGGGATTCTGTGCCATTATCGGCGGCACCCTCACCCTGGTGGGCGCCAGTCCGACGATTCTGCTCAACGATCTGATGATCCTGGGCGGCAAAAAACTGGAGCCGTTCGGTCTTTTCACTCAGACCCCCATCGGGATCTGTCTCCTGGTCAGCGCCATTGTCTATTTCCTGGTATTCGGCAAGCTGATTCTGCCGGCAGCCAAGGGTGAGGCGGATCGCGGCGTCACCGCTTCCCTGATGGGGGTGTACAACGCCTTGGAAAGCGCCTTCGAGATCCATGTGCCGGAAGATTTCGCCGGTCCGAAATCATTGAGCGATCTGGACATACGCGGCAAATACCTGGTGTCCGTGGTGGCGATCAACCATGCCCGGAAGCGGGATAAAAACCTGGTGCCGCACAGCTACGACAACATCATCGGCGGTGACGATGTGGCCGTGGTCGGACGGGAAGACAATGTGCGCCGCCTGGCCGACGATATGGGCTGGCAAATCAGGCCGGGGCTGGAGGTCTTTGCCGAAAGCCTGGCCCGCACCAGCGCCGGCATGGCGGAAACGGTGGTTTCGCCCCGGTCCGAGCTCATCGGCCGAACCATGAGTGACGTGAATTTCAAAGACCTTTACAACCTCAATCCCCTGGCGCTGATCAGGGGCAGGCGCGTCTTCTACAGCGGCTTGACGCACATCCCTTTAAGCATGGGCGACACCTTGCTGCTGTTCGGCCCCTGGGACCGGTTTCACATCTTAAAAAGCCAGCCACAGCCCCGCAGCCTCTCCTTTGCCACACCCCTGGAGGGGGAAATCCTGCGTCCGGAGAAAGCCAAGCTGGCCGTGCTGTGGCTGGTGGTGGCCCTGGCGCAGATCATTTTCCTCAAAGTGCCCCTGGCCGTAGCCCTGATGTCCGGCGCTTTGGGCATGATCATCACCCGCGTCCTGACCATTGACGAAGCCTACCGCAGCGTGGACTGGATGACGGTCTTTCTTCTGGCCGGTCTGATTCCCCTGGGGATGGCTTTTGAAAAAACCGGCACCGCCGCATTCATCGCCGAAAAGATCCTGGGTGTTCTGGGCTCGCCCTCGCCCATCGTGCTCCTGGCCGCCGTGGGCGTTTTGACCTCCTTTTTCACCCTGGTCATCTCCAATGTGGGCGCCACGGTCCTGCTGGTGCCCCTGTGCATGAACATGGCGGTGATGGCCGGGGGCGATCCGCGCATGGCCGCCCTGGTTGTGGGCCTTTCAGCCTCCAACACGTTCGTGCTGCCGACCCACCAGGTCAACGCGCTGATCATGCGTCCCGGCGGCTACCGCACCACCGACTACGCCAAGGCCGGTTCCGTCATGACCTTGCTCTTTCTGGTGGTGGAACTGACGATATTGTATTTTTTCTATGGCATTCAATAAATGACAATATATTGAATCGCCGGCAAACGACATCGATCGAAGGGATTGAATCAATGTCTATTATTACGATATCCAGAGGGTGTTTCAGCCACGGCAAGGAAATCGCGGAACGCGTGGCCGCCGCCCTGGGATATGAATGCATCAGCAAGGAAATCCTTCTGGAGGCGTCTCAGTCTTTCAACATTCCGGAAAACCGCCTGACGTCGTCCATTCATGATACGCCCGACTTTCTGGAACGGATCATCCATCCGCAGGCACGCCAGCATTATCTGGACTGCATCCAGGCGGCGTTGCTGGAACATGTCAAAAAAGACAACGTCGTCTATCACGGCATGGCCGGCCATCTTTTTCTGTCCGGCATCCGCCATGTCCTGAGAATCCGCGTGACGGCCGAGATGGAGGATCGCGTCGCCCTGGTCTGCAACATGCGAAACATCTGTAACGACGAGGCGGTTGCCCTGATCGAAGCCGAGGATCGGCATCGTGAGCAATGGTACCATGCGGTTTACAAAAAAGATATGAGCGACCCGCGCCTTTATGATATGGTCCTGCATGTCGGCCGTTTGACCATAGACGACGCCAGCGAGATCATTTGCGCCGCCGCGGCCAGAGACAGTTTTAAAACCACGGCCCGGTCCCGGGAGGATCTCAACGATCTGGCCGTGTTGTGCCATGTTAGAACAGCGTTGAGCGATCTTTGTGAGGCCGACGTTGCCGTCGCCGGCGGTATCGTCACCGTCAAGGTCAAAGGGCAGAAACTGCGGGGAACCGGTTTTACCAGGCCAGGGCTGCAGCAACGGGTGCAGGACCGCATAAAGGAGGATCTGCAGCAGGAAATCACTGCGCTGATCTCCAAGATTCCCGGCGTCAAGAATCTGATTTGCGAAATCGAATCCCCCTATTATGCTTAAGGACTCGCGCAAGAATAAATTTGCGTGAACCCTAAACCGATCGGTCCTGTAACGGCCGCCCGAAAACCGCTTATGCAAATCAGCATCCGCAAAAAAGTCGTGCTGACCATTGTCGCCTATATTATCGTCGCGGGTGTCCTCTGGCTGCTCAATTTCCACAACGGCCTGACCCTGAATGAAAAGCTGCGCCTCATCGAAAAAAAGGAGGATCTGCTCAACACCATCCTGGAGGCCCGGCGCTATGAGAAAAACTATTTCCTGACCAGAAACAGCTCCCATCTGAAAGAAGCGGTGGCCTTCATATCCAAGGCTGAAGAGAAGCTGCAGGATATCATCGCCCATCACGCCAGCTTTGCCGCCACCCCGGATCTGGACCGCTTCCTGGTCGACCTCAAGGATTACGGCGCCTCCATGAGCGCACTGGCCGGTTCACAGGCTGAACACCCGACTGCCGCTGCCGAACCCGTGCCCGAGCAGCATGTCATCCGGATCCTGGGCCGCGAGATTACCGACGAGATCGAAACCATGGTCCAAACCGAGCGGAGGCAGATCAGCCGGCTGATTCGGGGCGCCCGGTTTTACAGCTTTGCGGCCTTGGGCGGATTGCTGGTTCTGTCCCTCCTCGTGTTTGTCTTCTTTCTCGTTAATGTCAATCGCCCCCTCAAGGCCCTGGAAAATGCCATCCGCGATATCGCATCGGGGCATTACCAGAACATCCCGGCCATTTCGGCCGGCCAGGAGTTCGAATCCCTGGTCGACAGCCTGAATCATATGATCGACAGATTGAACCGGCGCAGCCAGGAGCTGATCCAGGCCAAGAAAATGGCCTCTTTGGGGACCCTGACATCCGGTGTGGCCCATGAACTCAACAATCCGCTCAACAATATCTCCACATCGCTGCAAATTTTGCTCGAAGAATTGGAAGAAGACAACCTTGACTTCAAGCGGGATTTGCTCGAAGGTGCGGAAAAGGAGGTTGTGCGCGCACGGGACACTGTCAGAGCCCTTCTGGAATTTTCGCGCCAGAGCGCTTTTTCCATCAAACCGGTGCCCATCAAATCCCTGGTGAGCGATACCCTTAAACTGATCAAGGGAGAACTGCCAGCCGATGTAACCGTTGAAGTCAAAATAGAAAACAACTTCCAGGTCGCCCTGGATTTCCGCCGCATGCAGCAGGTGCTGCTCAACCTGGTGATCAACGGCATTCAGGCTATGGAGCATGGGGGCACGCTTACCATCAGCTCCTATGAACGCAGCGATCACGTTTTTTGTATTGAAATAAGCGATACGGGTTGCGGCATTCCCGGCGAAAATCTTTCCAAGATCTTCGACCCTTTTTTCTCCACCAAGGAGGGCCTGCGCCATTCCGACAGCGACATGCGTTCCTATGACGGCATCCTGGAGCAACAGGGGACCGGCCTGGGTTTGGCCATCTGCCACGGCATCGTCCAGAAACACGGCGGCCAGATCTCCGTAGACAGCAACGTCGGAGTGGGAACCACCTTCACCATTTGCCTGCCGATTGGAACGACTCATGACAATGCCGAGTGAAGCGTCCATTCTCGTGGTGGAAGACGAGACCATCGCCCGTAACAACCTGGTGCATATCCTGCGAAAACAGGATTACACGGTGACACCGGCCGAGAGCGGCGCGAAAGCCTTGGACTTGCTGGCCACCCAAACGTTCGACCTGGTCCTTACCGACCTGAAGATGGAGAAAGTGGACGGCATGGCGGTGCTGGCCGAAAGCCGCCGCCGCCACCCGCTGACCGAAGTGATTATCCTGACAGGCTACGCCACCGTGGACTCGGCCGTCAGCGCCCTGAAGGCCGGGGCGTATCACTACATTGCCAAACCCTATAAGATAGAGGCCATCCGCAAAATCGTCGCCGAAGCCCTCATCAAACGCCGCCTTCAACTGGAAAACCTGCAGCTCAAGGAGAGCTTGAAATCGGGCCGGACAAAACCGATGATTGTCGGCCAGAGTCCGGCCATGCAGACCGTGCTGACGACCGTCCAGCGCATCGCGCCTTCGGGTGCCAATGTCCTGCTTCTCGGCGAAAGCGGAACAGGCAAGGAGATCATTGCGCGGGCCATCCACGATTTGAGCGATCGGACCCAACACCGCTTCGTGGCTTTCAACTGCGGCTCCTTCAGCGACGCCCTGATGGCCAACGAGCTGTTCGGACATGAAAAAGGCGCGTTCACCGGTGCTAACCAATCCAAGGCCGGCCTGCTGGAAACAGCTTCCGGCGGAACGGTTTTTCTTGACGAGATCGGCGACATGCCCCCCAGCATGCAGATTCAACTCCTGCGGGTCATTCAGGAACGGGAGATGCTGCGGGTGGGGGCAACGGTACCCGTACCGGTGGATGTTCGTTTTATCGCCGCCACCCATCGAGACCTGCAGCAGGATGTGCAAGCCGGCCATTTCCGGCAGGATCTGTTTTTCCGGCTGAACGTCATCGCCATCCGGATGCCCCCGCTGGCCGAGCGGGAAGGGGATGTTCCACTGCTGGCCAATTTCTTCCTGGCCCAGAAGCGCGTCGCCATGCAGAAAGAGATCAAAACCATTGAACCGGCGGCCATGGAGCTATTAAAAAGGTACAGCTGGCCCGGCAATGTGCGTGAACTGGAAAACACCATCGAGCGGGCCGTTGCCATGGCCGAGGGCGATCGTGTGCGGGCCTCCGATTTGCCGACCCATATCAACCAGCTGACCATCGAAACCTACCGCCAGGCGCCCGGTGAGATCCCCACCCTGGAGGAAATGGAAAAACGCTACATTCTCTGGGTACTCGAAAAATATCACTGGAACAAAACCCAGGCCGCCGCCGCCATGGGAATCGACCGGGTATCCTTATGGCGAAAGATTAAACGTTATCGTATCGAAGGTGAGTAACCGTTCCGTCACAGCGGATGAGCCTCGTCCCTAGTGATATCCGATGATCATGCCGGCTGTTGAGGGCGTTGGAAAGGAAGATAACGCAACGTGACACGCAACACGATCGAAACACCCGCAGAATCGATGGAAAAGGGGCTGACGGTCGTCTCAACTGACGATACCGGACATGCGCCATCGAAACAGACGGCGACCGAAGGGATTACGGCGCATAAGAAGGGCGGCATGGGGCAGTTGGCCGCTACGGCGATCTGTGGCAACGATATTACCTCATCATGTCTGTATGTGTCCGCCCTGGCCATCATCTATGCCGGCCGATGGGCACCGGTGGTATTGCTGATGGTGGCCGGTGTCCTTTTTCTGTTTCGATCCATCTATGCGGAGGTGGTGGGGGCACTGCCGCTCAACGGCGGCGCTTATAATGCGCTGTTGAACACCACCAGCAAATACAGGGCCTCCATCGCCGCCTGCCTCACGCTTCTGTCCTACATGGCCACGGCCGTCATATCGGCCAGCGAGGCCATGCACTATGTGCATGCCATGTGGAACAATCTTTCCGTCACCGCTTCGACGATCGGCGTTCTGGCCTTTTTCATGGTGCTGACCATCATCGGCATCACCGAGTCATCCCGGGTGGCCATCTTTATTTTTATTTTCCATCTGACGACGTTAGCGCTGCTGCTTGGCGCCGGCATCGTCTTCATCGGCGCAACCGGGATCGAGACATTGCTGGGCAATCTGGCCGTAAGGGCGCCGGAAGGATTGTCCACCGCCCTCTATTTCGGCTTTGCCGCTTCGCTGTTGGGCATCTCCGGATTTGAAAGTTCGGCCAACTTCGTAGAGGAACAAGCCGAGGGCGTTTTCCCCAAAACCTTGAAAAACATGTGGGCGGCGGTGACCTTTTTCAACCCGGCAATGGCGCTACTGGCCCTGGCTCTGGTACCGATCGGCCAGGTCGGAGGGCATCAGGAAGCGTTGCTGGCCCACATGGCCCAGATCTCCGGCGGTGCGTGGCTGGCCAACCTGATTTCCGTCGATGCCGCTCTCGTACTGAGCGGCGCCGTACTGACGAGCTTCATCGGTGTCAACGGGCTCGTCAGACGAATGGCGCTGGACCGCTGCCTGCCGCAATTTTTGCTGAAGACCGGCCGCCGCGGGACCACCCATCGGATCATCATCGCCTTCTTTATTCTCTGCGTCTCTATTTTGCTGATCACCGAGGGCCAACTGAAAGCATTGGCAGGCGTCTATACCATCTCCTTTCTGGCGGTCATGGCCCTGTTCGGCCTTGGCAACATCTTTCTGAAAACCAAACGCGCCGGTCTTCCCAGACCCACGGTGGCACCATTGATGTCCGTTTTGATTGCCGTGGCGGCCGTCATCGCCGGCCTGGTCGGCAATGCCATTATGAATCCGCACTATCTGGCAGTGTTTCTGGAGTACTTCGCCTGCGCGCTTCTTGTGGTATCGGTAATGCTGAGCAGAATTGTCATCCTCCAGGCGTGCCTGTTCATCGTAAGAAGCATTCTCAAATATTTCATCGGCCGCATGACGTCCATTTCCAGAATGCTCCGCGACAAAATCGATCAGATCAATTCACAGCAGGTGGTATTTTTTACGCGTGGAGACAATCTGGCCAATCTGAACAGGGCCATTTTGTATGTCCAGCAGAATGAGCATACCAACCGCCTCAAGGTCGTCACCGTCATGCCGGAGCATGGGCAAGTACCGAATAATCTGAGAAGGGATCTCGACATGCTGGACGAAGCCTATCCCACTATCGATATCGAGCTGGTCGTTCAGATCGGTCAATTCGGACCGGAAATGATCGAGGCGCTTTCCAAAAAGTGGCATATCCCCACGAATCTGATGTTTATCGGTTCCCCCGGCAACCATTTCCTGTATGGTCTCGCCGAACTGGGGGGCGTCCGCCTGATCATCTGATGCCATTTCAAAAGTTTGATTATTGGCAGTCCCCAACCCCTTTGGCGAAGCTGCTCTCTTTTCACTCTCCCAGAATCATATGTTGTCTAATTCATATAGACATTTAAGGGGTGTTTTTTTCCTATCATCAATTTTCTTCCTTAGCCGATCATAACACTTAGAGTGTATTTTCCCTTTGGGGTTCTTGACCCTGTAACAGGAGTGCGTTCAATCGTTTCATAGGATTGCAATAACCTGACAGGGGGATTCAATGCGGCATCCAAGGGTAGTTGTCCGCTCGAATCTCCTTTAAAAATAAAAGCATGCACCGCACAATGTAACAAAAGGCAGTACGATGAGACTCAAATTTGCAATCAACCAATTCACTATCAAACAGCGGCTGTTGGCCGGCTTCGGCATTATGGTCATCGTCACAGCCCTGGCAACCGGAACCGGGTGGTGGGCGGCCCGCAACGCTTCGGAAAACATGGGGGCCCTGATCGACGGCGACATGCCGCTATTATTGAAGGCCAACCATATCCTCAACGATTTAAAGGATACCCGGCTTGAAGAGCTGCATTTTCTGCATCAACACGACCCGGAGGCCTTTGAAAAGGCCAAAGCCCATATCGCCTCTATACAAACCATTTTGCATGGGATTCTTGAACAACTGACCGAGAAAAAGAGCCGGGCGCAGGTCCAAAGCGCTCTTGAACAACTCAGCCGATATGGGAAGGGTTTGGCAAATGTAGTGGATCTTCAGACCCAGCGCGGCCTGAGCGAAAAAGAAGGGCTGAAAGGCAAGCTGCGCAAGGCCGTCCATGAGGTTGAAGCAATGGTCAAGGAACAGGGGTTGGCCGAACTGACGGTGCTGATGCTCATGTGCCGGCGCCATGAAAAAGATTACCTTCTTCGCGGCGATGAAAAGTACCTTGGTCAAATCAGTCAGCGCATCAAAGAATTTGAAGAGCGAATGAAAATGATCGGCATGGCTGACGATAATCGCCAGAAACTGCGCAATCTTTTTGAGAGATACTACTCCGGTATGGCGGCCATCGTGGAGATTGACAAGAAAATTAAGACGGCCCTGGCCACAATGGACCACGCCGCAGCAGCACTGCAAAACTCGGTAACCGCAACCGACGAGGCGGCACAAGCCGGTATTTCGACAAATGGGAAAGCTGTTCTTTCAGGGCTGGCCGCATCCCAATCCTTTCTGATGGTGATTCTCGGCGGGGCTGTAACACTCGGCACCATCGTCGGCCTTTTGATCACCAGAACCATCACCAAACCCATCGGCCAGATCCTTTTTCGATTGAAAGACATTGCCCAGGGTGATGGCGATTTGACCACAAGGCTGACAGTCTCAGGCAGAGATGAGTTGGGTGAGCTGGCCCGGGACTTTAATGTCTTTGTGGAGAAGCTCCAAACCATGATCCAGGACATCGCCAAAAATGCTGCGACGCTCGCCGAGGCGTCCACTGAAATGTCGGCCATCTCAACTCAGATGTCCGCCGGTGCGCAGCAGACTTCGGGAAAATCGAACGCTGTGGCCTCTGCCGCCGAAGAGATGAGTGCCAATTTCAACTCGGTGGCTGCTGCAATGGAACAGGCCACGACCAACATGAGCCTGGTGGCATCGTCCACCGAACAGGTGACCGCCAGTGTCAATGAAATTAGTCAAAATTCCGAAAAAGCCCAATCAATTACCAATCAGGCTGTTACCAAGGCCACGCACACGATGGAAAAGGTCAACGGTTTGGGCAAGGCCGCAAAGGCCATCAGCAAGGTCACCGAAGTGATCACGGAAATCTCGGAGCAGACCAACCTGCTGGCCTTAAACGCCACCATCGAAGCGGCCCGGGCCGGCGAGGCCGGCAAAGGCTTTGCCGTGGTGGCCAATGAAATCAAAGAGCTCGCCAAACAGACCGCTGATGCCACCATGGAGATCAAGAATCAGATCGAAGGGGTGCAGCAGTCCACCGGAGAGACGGTTACCGACATCGAAGAGATCTCGGGTGTGATCAACAATGTCGATGAGATTGTAAGCACCATTGCCGCGGCTGTGGAAGAACAATCGGTGGCCATGAAAGAGATCGCCGGCAATATTGCCCAGGCCTCTTCGGGCATTATGGAGGTCAATCAGAATATCACCCAAAGCTCACAAGCCACCAATGACATCGCTCAGGATATCTCCGAGGTCAACCAGGCCGCGAGTGAAATGACCAATAGCAGCTCACAGGTCAATGTGAGTGCCGACGAGCTGTCCGGCCTTGCCGAACAGATCAACTCAATGGTGGGCAGTTTTAAAGTATAGCGGCAAGCGAACCATTGTACATGAAAACAGTTCACTGCCAAATGTTGAGCTAGATGCGAAGATACAGGCCCTGGCGCTGGACAACGGTGCCGTCCGTGTGATTGTCTCCGGACGGCACTTTTCTTTCTCCCAAAATGCATCAAAAGGGCGCCTGGTGGTCACCGCCTGGAAATGGGAGCCTTTTTTGTTGATGGCGACTCCATATCCTCATGGCCAGATCCGCCCTTTTTACTTTGACTGACACCTCTATTTTCGAACGCGGTTATCCAGAAAGCTCAAATGCGACTAGTAGTGATGGATCGCCGGTGGAGGTCGTACGGTGGGGTTGCCGGACACGCCATCACGCTCAAAGTGGGCTAAGGGGCGCTGCCCCGCTTGAAAACCAGACGGGACAAACTCCCCCGCTTTACAGCGGGGTCAAACAAGTGCGGAACGCTGATCCTCCGCCGCCCCCAAGCTCCACTAAGACCGCATGGCGAACGTCCGGCAACCCCACCGTACGACCTCCACCTCCAGGTTTCGCTTCGAACATGTGAAACATCAACTTAAGTTTTATAGATAAGCGCTTTTTCAAATATTAAATCTCATTGAGTCCAGAATATCTATATTGTATATTTGATCTGGAAGGCTACAAGCTAAGTGGTATCCGCCGAATCACGGCGTCCTTGATTTGCACGCTGTCCGATCTTTGCGTAGTTGAACGGCTGCTGCATAACGAGTTCTGAACTGGCGGAGAACAGCCATGAGAATTTACCAATCTGTCCTTGTTGTTGTATTGATGGCAATGGCGCATGATGCGGCGTCTGCTGAAGATTTCTACCTCGACAGTCCGCGCAACAATGGTTTGTTTCGATTTGAAATAAATAACGATGCCATCTGGGATCGGGACAGCAACTTTACCAATGGCTGGAGTCTTCAATACCACACGGTGCGCTACAGGAACTGGGAGCAATCCAAGGCACCCGACATGATCAAATGGGTGGGCAACCATTTTCCGACCCTTGACCATGAAGACGGCATTGTTCGCCATGGGCAGGGTATCGGGCAAAATATGCTGACACCGGGCGACTTGTCCAACCGAAATCCTCCGGAAGAAGACCTGCCCTATGCCGGGACATTGACCTATACCCTGAACTGGCAGAACTTTAACCGGCGATCGGCGCGAAATTTTCAAGTCAATATCGGTATCCTCGGTGAGGCATCGTTAGCGGAAGATGTTCAGACGTTCGTGCACGATGATTTGCTTGGAATGGAGAAACCTCAGGGGTGGGACACCCAAAGAAAAACCGAGCCCATTGTCAATCTGGCCTATTCGTATCTGTTGCGCCTGGCACACGTCGGCCGATACAATGACGGCTGGGCCGGGCAGGTGTCCCTGGCTCCGAGCATCCATCTGGGCAACCTGTTTACGGCAACAGAGCTTGGTCTGGCCATACGGTTCGGATGGAACATAGAAGAAGGGTTCAGCGCTTATCCGGCACCGCCGGGCCGCGGCATCTTTCAAAGCTCCCACCTGCCCAAGCCGCCGACCGCTTCCCCGCACGGTTTTGAATTCATCATGGGCGCCCGTGCATGTGGTTTGTTGTATACGGTGGTTTACGACGGCAGCCTCATCACCAGTGACGACAGATCCGTTGACCGCGAAACGCTCATTTTTGCCGGAGGGTTCGGCATCAATTATTACTACTACGATCGTTTTTCGATCAGGCTTTCCCTGCTCTACAATTCGTCGTTCCTGGATGAGGCGTCTTTGCCCGATCCGCCGCCGGGACAGGAGAGAACGTCAAGCGACAACTCCTATGGAACGTTGGTGATCGACTTCTATTTTTAGATCGGGCGCATCCTTTTTTCCCTCTTCTTTGAGGGCTAGGCAACCGAACGGGTCTTGCTGTCATTCTGATCCAGCGTAATCATATGGGGCAGGCAATGGCCGGACGTGTTGTTCTCCAGCTTCATGAAGAGCTGTTTCGCCTCTTCCCGGTTTACGATGAAGTGGCGAACGCCCGGTGCAAAAATCCCATAGATGGCATAATAGGCGAGCACACGGTTTCTGGCCAGTTTTTCATACAGCTGTTTGAGAACCTGTGCATCGTCATTGACCCCCTTTAAAACTGGTCCCTGCTGAAGCATGACGATACCGGCGTCCGCCAGCATATTCAGCTTTTGCTCGCAATAGGGCGTAATCTCGTCCGGATGGACAAAGGAAAGAGACATAAAAACCGGCTTGTATCTGGAAAGCATCGCCACCAATTCGGGTGTAATCACCTGGGGCGCATAGGCCAGGGCCCGTGTGCCGATCCTGATAATCTCCACATGATCGATGGCATGGATCCTGGCCAGGATCTCTTCCAGGTCTTCCATAGGCAAGGTCAATGGGTCCCCGCCGGTCACCAGCACTTCACGGACCTCTGTCCTGTTTTCAATATAGTTGATGGCGGCGTCCAGTTTTTCTTTCCCCAACAGTTTTATGCGCTGTCCGGCGCGAAAGCAGAAACGGCAATGCCCAAAACATTTGAGAGTGGGAAGAAAAAGAAGTTTCCCCGGATAACGATGAACGATACCTTCCACCGGCTGGTACTCGCTTTCATCGGCGTGTACATCGGTGACGGCATCATCCTCATATTCGACAAGCTCTTTTCCCGAAGGCACGACGATCTGTCGGAGCACTTCTTTTTTTCTCATCAGTTCCGCGTAATAATACGGTATCTTCATTGGAAACTTCGCCGACACTTTTTCAATCTCTTCAATTTCACATGGACCGAGGTTCAGCGTCTCTTTTAAATCCGACACCGTGGTGCGCCGGCCCAACCATTGATGTTCATCCAACACCTTGGCATATGACTGCAGGCCATCGGTCATGGAGAGTGATTTGCAATCGGTAACCGAATTGACAAGTTCACGGATCACTTTGCGTTCGTTGTTGTTTGGCAATCTGGACATGAATCGTTTCCTCTTTTCAATTTATTTTTATTCCGGATAGAGACCTGGATTAGGATAAAAGACGGGAATGAACGTTTAAGCTATTCTCTTTTTACCTATAGTTCTGTGTCTCCTAAACATTGACAAAACCCTGGGCATTCAAGGGAGACGTCTCTCCCTTTTTCGGTTGTGTAGCGATTGCGTCTATTGAGACATTAAGGTGGAGCTTGCTTGGAATGTGCGAAGAGCGTAATGAAAGAGCACGCAGGATTCAGGCGGTTCAGTTGAATTGCCGGTATTAAGCAGCAATTGGGTGTGCCTCGGTGCGTGTGTTCGCGCTTCAGCTGGTAGCAAAATAAGCAATGTCTCTTTAGATAAAATCCCAAGGTAGCAATATGCATACCATCTTTCGACGTTCGGACCGATTCGACCAATTTTAAAGATAATCGAACGATTATCGATTTGTCGATTTAAACGGGTCTGTAAAACAGGCAAAATTCTGACAGGCCGGTCAACGAATCGACACATCGGACTCAAGATTTACCCCACTGCCGAATAAAAGAGATTATATAAAAGTTAACGCGGTTCTCCATAAAGCTTAAACGCCAATTGGTATTAACTCGTCGGTGGTGGTGATGTGGGGTTGTCGGACACGCCATCACGGCCTAACTGGGGCTAAGGGGCGCTGCGGGCGTCCCGCAAACTCACTATCGCTCAAACAGTGCGGGACGCTGATCCTCCGCTGCCCCTAAGCCCCACTAAGACCGCATGGCT
>JBNKKC010000051.1:0-32222 GCA_050291625.1 Desulfobacteraceae bacterium | reverse complement strand
TTGGTTCTACCGACGGCTGCGGCACTCGAACCCATCGCAGTCGGTCTGGGCGCGATGGCTGTGGTGGCCCACGATGAGCATCGACACCCTGATCATGCGAGCCGTGGACATCATGCTCTGCTTTCCCTCCTTCTTTTTGATCCTGACCGTCGTGGCCCTGCTTCCTCCGAGCATCTATAATATCATGGTGATCATCGGGCTGACCTCCTGGATGGGAACCACACGTTTTGTTCGGGCCGAGTTTCTCTCCCTGCGGGAGCAGGATTTTGTCCTCGCTGCAAAAGCTCTGGGGATCAGCGACATGCGAATCATCTTTCGGCATGTGATGCCGAACGCCGTGGCGCCGGTGCTGGTCTCGGCCACGCTGGGCATCGCCTCGGCCATGCTGACCGAGGCCGGACTCAGTTTTCTGGGGTTCGGCGTGCCGCCGCCACACGCCACCTGGGGCAATATCCTTTCCGATGGCAAGGCCTATATTTTCGACGCTCCCTGGCTGACCTTCGCGCCTGGACTGGTCATACTGGTGGTGGTGCTGGCGTTTAACCTGTTTGGTGAAGGATTGCGGGATATCCTGAATCCGAAGTTGAGAGAACGCAATTAAATGAGCCAAACCAACAATATATTGCTTTCCGTCGAGGATCTGCGCGTTCACTTTCACGGTGACGGGCCGGTTTCGCTGGCTGTGGACGGCATCGATTTCCAGGTGCGGCGCAGTGAGACGGTCTGCATTGTCGGCGAATCGGGCTGCGGAAAAACCGTTACGGCCCTGGCCACCATGGGATTGCTGCAGCAGCCCCCGGCGCACATTGCCGGCGGCAGGATCGTATTTGACGGCGACTCGCTGCTGGATATGCAACCGGCTGCGCTGCGCGCCCTGAGAGGAAGACGGATAGCCATGGTTTTCCAGGAGCCCATGACATCGCTGAACCCGGTATTTACCATCGGCGACCAGATCGCCGAGGCCATCATGGCTCACGAAGAAATACCCGAGCAGCCGGCGTTGGACCGGGCGGTGAAGTTGCTCGACGACGTGGGGATTGTCGATCCTCGGGGGCGCGTCAACGACTACCCGCACCAGCTCAGCGGGGGCCAGCGCCAACGGGCGATGATCGCCATGGCCCTGGCGTGCGAGCCCGATTTGATCATCGCAGACGAGCCGACAACCGCCCTGGATGTGACGGTCCAGGCTCAGATCCTGAATCTGCTGAAGGATCTTCAACAGAGAAAGCACATGGCCATTCAATATATCACCCACGATCTGGGGGTTGTATCGGCCATCGCAGACCGCATCTACGTCATGTACGCCGGAATTATCGTCGAGCAGGGCGACACGACCCATATTTTCCAGCAGGCGCGGCATCCATACACCCGGGCCCTCCTGGATGCGTTGCCTACCAAAGACAAACGAGGCAAGCGCTTATACAGCATACCGGGAAGTGTCCCTCACCCGGCCTATAAACCCGGAGGCTGCCCATTCCACCCGCGCTGCGAGTATCGCCGACCGCCCTGCGAGCAGAATTACCCGACCATGTGCGACTTTGGCAGCGGCCACCTGGCACGATGCCCGGTGGTCTTTGAATCGTGGAGATGATCATGTCCGAGGCCGCAACACCTATCTTGAAAGTAGAAGGGCTGAAAAAGTACTTCCCGGTCCGAAGGGGGTTCTTCCAGCGAGTGGGTGACTATGTCCGCGCCGTGGACGGCGTAAACCTCGACATCCAACCCAACCAGACCCTCGGCCTGGTCGGTGAAAGCGGCTGTGGAAAATCCACGGTCGCCCGCCTGATCCTTAGGTTGCTCACACCGGATGAAGGGAGCATTCGCTTCGACAACCAGGACATCTCAGACTTGAACGAACGTCAGTTCAAGCCGCTGCGCAAAGAGATCCAGATGATCTTTCAGGATCCTTACAGTTCGTTGAATCCCAGAATGACGGTGGCGCAATCCATCGCCGAAGGCGTGCGCATCTCCGGCATCACGAACGGCGAGGACCTGCGGCGGCGCATCGCGGAGCTGCTGGAAATGGTTGGTATGCCAAAGGCCAGCGCCGAGCGCTACCCCCATGAATTCAGCGGCGGACAGCGCCAGCGGGTCGGTATTGCAAGGGCGCTGAGCGTTTCCCCCCGTCTGGTCCTGTGCGATGAGCCCATCAGTGCATTGGATGTCTCCATTCAGGCCCAAATCATCAATCTGCTCAAAGACCTGCAAACAGAACTCGGATTGAGCTATTTGTTTATTTCTCACGATCTGAACGTTGTCAGCTATATTTGCGATCGCGTCAATGTCATGTTTCGCGGAAGAATCGTCGAGTCCGCCCCGGCAGACATCCTGTTCGATGATCCGCGTCATCCCTACACGCTTAAACTGCTGGCCGCTGTCCCCGATACCGCCTCAGGCACCTGGACACCGCAAATCGAGGCCGACGATAAAGCAACAGATGCCACGTCCGTCTGCGGGTTTGCCGGCCAGTGCAGCGCCTATGCCCCGGAATGCGGCGCGATGGTCGATGAAATGATCGAAGTCGATCCGGGCCACTACGTCCGCTGCCGGCAGGCGGGACAAAAGACTTTGAGATGACCGAAAAAACGATGTTCAAAACCGACACCAATACGCCGGCAGAAGAAATCCAGCGGCGCATCGGAAATCTGCAGCTTCAAATGGCCAAGCAGAATATGGATGGCGCCTTGATCCTTCAAAACAGCGATCTATTCTATTTCAGCGGCACCATTCAGCAGAGCCATCTCTACATCCCGGTCGACGGCAACCCCTTGTTGCTGACCCGCAAAAGCTACGAGCGGGCAAAGGCCGAATCGCCGCTCTCCGACATTTTCCCCCTGAAAAGCCCAAAGCAGATAGCGTCTCTGATACGACGGCAGGGGCTGCCGAATCCCGCGACACTGGGAATGGAGCTGGATGTCCTGCCGGTCAATCTATTCCGTCTATATGGCGATCTGTTTGACAAGGCCAAGATTGTCGATGTCTCACCGACCATTCGCAACATCAGAGCCGTCAAGTCCTCTTACGAGATCGCGCTGATGCGGTCGGCGGCTCGACGCTCCGACCAGGTTGCCGCTCATGTTGCCGAAGTCATCCGGGTCGGCCAGACCGAACTGGAACTGGCCGGCCTGGTGGAGGCTTATGCCCGCAAGCTGGGGCACCAGGGAATCGTCCGCATGCGGATGTGGGGCGGTGAAATGTTTTACGGACACCTGTTGGCCGGAGCCTCGGGCGCCGTGCCGAGTTTCCTGGCGTCACCCACCGGCGGTCGGGCCCCCAGTCCGGCCGTGGCCCAGGGTGCGGGCTTTACTCGCCTGTCCATGCACGAGCCGATCCTGGTGGACTATACGTTCGCCTATAACGGCTATATATCCGACCACACACGAATTTTCTCGTTGGGTCCCCTTCCGGACGATTTGATAAAGGCCCACGACGCCATGCTGGCGATACAAGCCGCCGTCAAACAGGCCGCCCGGCCGGGCACACCCGCGGGCGACATTTACGAGATGTGCGTTGCGCAAGCCGCCGACGCCGGTTATGCCGATTATTTCATGGGGTGCGGAGATCAACGCATCCGCTTCGTCGGGCACGGTGTGGGTCTTGAATTGGACGAATACCCTATTCTCGCCAAAGGCCAGACCATGCCGTTAGAGGCCGGTATGACCATCGCACTGGAACCCAAAGCGATCATCCCCGGCAAAGGGGTAGTCGGAATCGAAAACACGCATGTGGTGATCGATCAGGGGCTGGAGCAGCTGGGGCAATACCGAGATGACGTAACGATCCTTTAGGAGCGTTACGTCATGGTTCAAGGTTCAGCGTTTCCGAACTTTTATCAAAGGGTGAAATCACCAACCGAACCGCAAGCCCATTCATCTTGAACGTCAAACATTGACGGCTTCGTAAAACGTCTCCAAACCACTATAAACGTCATTCCGGCGAGAGCCGGAATCCAGTCATTTCAGACGGTTCTGGATGCCGGATCAAAGCCTGTCCCGGGCCTGATCCGGGATCCGGCATGACGACAATCGAACTTATCACGAATTCATCAACATTGAATTCTGAACCCGGGCCACAGGTCCGGATAAAAAAAGGGAACCGGAGTGTTCCGGTTCCCTTTGGAAAAGTCGAATTGCAGGCCGGTTTAGCGCTTGGAGAATTGGAAACGGGCGCGGGCGCCTTTTTGCCCGTATTTCTTGCGCTCCTTTTTGCGCGGGTCGCGACGGACGAATCCGGCTTTTTTCAATGCCGGTCGAAGATCCGCATCGAATGCGATCAACGCTTTGGTGATTCCCTGGCGAATGGCGCCGGCCTGGCCGATCACCCCGCCGCCGATCACGCGGACCTTGATGTCGAAATTATCCTGATTATTGGTCAGCATCAGCGGCTGAGTGATAATGGTCTTGGCCGTGTAAACCCTGAAGTAGTCGTCTACGGGCCGTCCATTGATGCTGATGTCACCTTTACCGGGAGTGATCCAGGTTCTGGCGATGGCGTTTTTTCGTTTACCGGTTGCGTAATAACTGTTTTCCTGTGCCATAAAGCTCCCCAAATTTACGTCTGGTATGGATTAGATGGTCAAGGTCTCGGGCTGTTGGGCAGTGTGCGGATGTTCGGCACCACCGTAAACCTTCAATTTTTTGAAAAGCTTGCGTCCCAGCCGGTTTTTCGGCAACATGCCTTTGACTGCATGCAAAACCAATTCTTCGGGCTTCTTTTCCATCAGTTTGCGGGCTGTGATCGATTTCAATCCTCCCATGTACCCACTGTGTCGATAGTAGTGCTTCTGGTTCATCTTGTCGCCGCTCAGTTTGATCTTTGCGGCATTGATGACAACGACGGAATCACCGGTATCGACATGGGGCGTAAACAATGGGTTGTGTTTCCCGCGAAGGCGGGCAGCGACTTGAGTGGCCAGCCGTCCCAATACAGCACCATCGGCGTCCACAATCCACCATTTTCCAGGATTGTCGGACGCTTTGGCGCTATAAGTATATTTTTTCACTTTCAATTCTCCTGTTCGTGGTTCGGAATTCAGAATCGTGAACAACTAATGGATATTTCATTCCAAGTCAAGCAAAAAATCGGAACGATCGATCAGGGTTCCAGAAGTGGCTTCAAAATCTTCCATCGGGCCCAAGATCCCCCGCCAAAGATCAGCGGGATAAAAAGGCGGGGAAAATACGTTTAACCGTCCCGCCAAAGGTCGGCGGGATAAACATCTATACATCGCGTATGTTGAGGATTAAACGGTTTTCCCCAACGCCGAGATTGGGTTCGAGGGGAGGTTTTGAAGCCACTTCTTTGCAAATGAGACCGCCTGCCGCACATCATCTTCCACGGTACCTGGAGATAGTTCAATAACAACCGGCGGTCCCGCCTTTAAATGGGGCTTCAGGATCTCAAAGTCGATCTCTCCCTTACCGGGGGTCTGGTGATCATCCAAACCGACCGAATCGTGCAGATGGATGCCGACCAATCGGTCCCCATGAGTCGTCAGCAGATCTGCCTGTGAAACAACGCGCAGTACCTCCTGTGTATGCGCATGGCCCGTATCGTGCCAGTAGCCGATGGGAGCCCCTTCAAATTCAGCGAACAGCACAGAGAACTCTTCGGAATCGGGAATCTCGTAATAGTGGAAGCGGTTTTCCAGACCAAGGGTGATACCGTATGTCTGAGCGACATTCAACAAACGGTCCAGACTGAAACGAATGGCGTCCAGATGGGGCATTTGATGGCGCCGGCGCTGCTCCAGCTCCATCGAAACCAAATCATCCAGCCGTTGCTCATTGTCCGGCTCGTCTCGGTACTGGGTGTAGAGATGCCGGTGGTTCGGTTTCATATCAACTGATCCGCAGTGCAGCACCACCAATTCCGCCTCAAGATCATTCGCATTCTCAATGGTCCGGGTCGTCCAATCGACCGCCAGCGAACGCTCCTCCCGATCCAATGAAGCAAGCTCGAAATAGTCGCCGCCTGGCGGCACGTTCGGTATCAAGGCCGGAAAGGGGCAATAGTTGTGAAGACTCCCAACCTGGACAGGTGTCTGTTTCAATCCGGCCTTGATCTGTTGGAATTGAGTTTTCGTTATGCGACAATCCAACTCGACGCGCTGGATGCCATAGTCCGCAATGACATCGAGCAGGCGGCCGCCGTCGGCGACGGACTGTGAAATAAAGGAGGTTGAGATGGCCAGCATGAATCTGCTTTCCCTTTACGTGTACTATTCAAAATGGTTGATCTTTCCGCGTTCTCATGCTCTCCCCTGACTATACCCGATTAGCATAAACGTCCTTGATGATATCGCCAAATAGGCTATAATTACAACCCATGCCTCTTTTAACGGACAATCTCGAAATCGAAGTCAAGTTCCACCTGAAAGATGAAACGGATATGCAGCGACGCTTGCTCGAATTGGGAGCCGCCCAAGGTCCCAAAGTATTCGAAAGCAATACGCGCTTTGACGACGATCGGGCCGCTCTGCAAAACAAGGGCTGCCTGCTGAGACTGCGCAGGGATAGAACCAACCGATTGACATTCAAACGCAAACCCGCCAATGCCGACAGAGAAGTGAAGGTTTTTCACGAGTTGGAGGTAGACATCGGTGATTTTGACACCATGGCCGCCATACTGGATGCCATTGGCTTTCACGCCGCCCAGGTATATGAAAAGTGGCGGCAGACCTACTCGTTGGACGGCGCAGAAATCTGCATCGACACCATGCCCTACGGAGTATTTATAGAAATCGAAGGTTCCAAGCAACGAATCATGGATATCGCTGCTCTGCTGGATCTTTCCTGGGAAAAGCGCATACTTGCCAACTATTTGTCAATATTTGAAATAATCCGAAAAGACGCCCGTCTGCCATTTACCGACGTGACATTTGACAATTTTGCCTCGCATCCGACCGCCATCGAGCCCTACCTGCCGATCCTGGAAGTCGGCTGCAAATGATATAGACCGCCGATGATGCACCTCAAACACAACATGGCCGCCCCGACGGCCCGCTTGATGAATCTCAATCTGCGATTTGGACTGGCCGATGACGGTCCCAACGACTGGCGCTTCCGCAGTCGGGCCTATCCCGCCCTGTTGCAGAAATTTCCGTGCGATTTCTATGCATTTCAAGAGGCAAACGATTTTCAGATCGACTTTCTGGCAGGGCTGCTCGAGGGCTACGATTACATCGGCCGCAGGTCTCCGGCACCGGACCGGTGGCAGAACAATGTCATTTTTTTTCATCGACGCTGGCAATGCAAACAGGGCCGTCACATCTATTTAAGCGAAACACCGCATGTTGAAAGCAAGTATGCAGACAGCCGATGGCCCCGCCAAAGTACGCTGGGCAGCTTCGATTGCGGCGGACGGACGTTGACCTGTGTGACAACTCATTTTGATTTTGACAATGATGTTCAGCGCCGCAGCGCACTGCTGGTTCAGCAGCAGATCGATTTAATCAGCGGAAATGATCCGGTCATACTGGCCGGTGATTTCAATTGCTCTCCAGGCAGTGCCTGCTATGCAGTCTTCACCGATCAAAACGAGTTTTACGGCCCGGCATTCAGCAATGCATTCGATCCACCGCCCTATGCCGGGACATACCACGGATTCAAAGGAACAAGCCGTAATGATCCCATCGATTGGATCTTGTATCGAGGCGATATTCAGGTCAGCCATACCCAAGTGATCGAGCAGGCTTTTGGAGGGTATTATCCGTCGGACCATTTCCCGCTGATTGCGGAATTCCATTGGCCTTTGCCTTGATGGCAATGGCCCGCGCTAATGAAAGCGGAGATGGTACGCCAACCATCGTTTAGAAACCACTTCCAGGCATTTGCCGCGTGCATAGCACACGGGATGATCGACAAGAATCAGGTCGGCTTTCCAGACCGGCAAGTCACATCCGCGTTGAGAATGCCGCCGGCTTCAACGACCAGATCCCGGCATGTGACATGCCCGGAACACTTGCCGGTAGAGAGAATGATCAGTGCCTTTTCGGCCTCGACCTGCCCCTCGAACGAACCGCCGATGGTCAGTTCGTTGGCTTTTGCATCGGCCTGAACGACGCCCTCTTCAGCAATCACGACACTGTCGCCAGTTACGGCGCCTTTTACCATGCCTTTGATAACCAGGCGGCCTTTCCCGGTGACCGTGCCTTCTACCGTAAAGCCCTCGTCAATAATCGAAAATTTCTTGGGATCATTTTTCACTCTTATTCTCCTTGAGTTTTCAGTTCGCCTGAAGGATTCGGACGCTGCGCAGGTGGAGACTCGATTGCGTTGCCATCGGCAGGTTGTATGGGTGGTACTTCGGACGGCTGTTCGGTTCCTGTTGGGGCATGCGGCAAGGGTTCCGCCGGTTTGGACGTTCCGGACTCGGACGGATTGCTCTGCTCCGATTCAACCGGCGATGGTTCGGGTGCAGGCGTTACGTTTGGTTCCGGCGATGGTGTTGACGGCGTTGCCGGTTTTTGAGGCGACACTGTCTGTTGCGGCTGACTGCCAGGTGCGGCCGTCGTCCCGCTGGTTGTCGTTTTTGACGGGGTCGGCGCCGGTTTTGGCGGAGGGGGAGCCGGGACATCTATATCGATTGGAATCTCGCGGTTGAGCAGAAGCTTGCCTTCGCTTGTATAGACATAAATACTGGCCGCATTGAAACGTACCGGGAGTTTCAGGCCGTAGGCCTTAAACGTCATTGTCCGATAGTTGTTAATCTTAAACGATTTTCCAAGTTTGCCATTTGGAACCCCGTCTGCCAACAGGACCCTGGGAACAGACAGCCATTTGATGGGCGGCTCGTCCACGTTTTTAAACACCACCACAGAGCGACCTGCCAAAGGATTTTTGGGTTTCGATGTATTGTATATCCGAAAATCACACTTGAGCAGGTTCTGCTGTGATTGGTACGTGATATTGAAGTGTCGTATGTCTGCATTCAATTGAACCGGCCGGACCGGTTTATTCTCCGGCTCCGGCTCCGGTTCCGGCTCCCTTTCCGGTTTTTGCTCCGTGGACGGCTTGTCAGCAGCTGCAGCCGTCTGTTTTTCCGGTTTGCCGCCAGCCTTCTCCGCAAGGTTTGAAACATCTTTCTCAGTAGTACTCTCCGATGTTGGGGGCTCGCTTGGCCTCTCCAAGGTCGGTGTCTTGTTGCTTACCACTAACTTTGCGAGCAGCAGATCCTTTTCATCGCGCAGCTTGGCCATCTGCCGAGTCGATTCCTCCGCAGCTGCCTTGAGTTCATCGATCGTGCTTGCCTGTAACATATAGGCGATGCTCAGCCCAATGATGACCAGTACGGCCAAAACCAGTCCACCAACCACGCTGATGGCGATACCCTTGAACCGTCGAAACGGTATGATGCGTCCGTGGTCTCCCACCAGCATAACACTCCAGTAGCGGTCGCGTTTGGTTGATCGATCGTCTTTCTCATGCTTGAATTCAGAATTAATCGCCATGAATCTGTCCCACTTGATCTAATGGTTGTGCATTCATCAGTGTCATATACCCGCGGCACATTTCCGATACTATCCCTGGGCTGGGGGGTTAATCGATATGATGTTGTCCGCCGGCCTCTTTTCTGCTGCCGGCAATGACCGTGCGTCACCTCACGTTTCGCTTTCCGTCTGTCCGACGGTGGCGAATTCAGACTGCTGCTTGACCTTTTTCCATAATTTTCGCCAGGCGCTAAACAACAGGTCCCGATGCTTTGCAGAATCCTCCTGGTAGGTTTCCCCGATAATCCGGACGCGTCCGTCATCCAGTTTCAAATAGAGTTTGCCCATGCCAATCCGAACCTGCTGAGATTGAATCGCCAGCAGATGCTCGAAGGTCATAACGAAGGCATCATTCGATCGGTAAAGCGCTCGCTTTAGCATAATGCTGTCCGGCCGCATCGTAGAGCCTTTACGGGATTTTCGTTGGCGGCACCATCGCTGCCACCATATCATCCCAGGTTTCGATGCGGAAGCGTACCAGCGGCAGTATTCGTTATAGCTGCCGTACATCAACGCCTTCTGCCACTGCTCGACCGCCGTCAGGATTTTCCGGGCCGTGATTTGCGCCTTTTGTTCGCTCCACCAGGTCATACGACGCACAATGATAATCGGCGTCTGCTTCAATTCGATAAAATGTGCCACCTGGTCGACGTGATCGTTCTGAAGAACGATGCAGCCGTTTGAATGATTGGCCAACAGTGGTTGGTTTGTTCCGTGCAGCCAGATGGCGCTGCCTCCGCGTCGATGGTATTGATCGATCCAGCTTGGGTAGTCCAGCGGCAGGGCACGGGATCCATATCGTTCAGCAATGTAGGGCTGCGTGACGTTTCGCGTTGCGAAATAGATGCCCTCGGGTGTTCTGCCGTCGCCCTCGACCTGTTTGGGGCCATCGTTTCTACCGGTCGAACAGGGCCATTGCGCACTCTCCTGCCAGCGCCCGTCATAGGTATAAAGAATCATTCGCTGACGGCTCTTGTCAACCAGGAGTATGCGTGGCGGGTCGATCTCCATGCTGTTGGGGAGATCGATGTGAACCAGCTGCCGAGGAATCCGAATCGGGACGGCTTGATCGGGCTCCCGCGCGCACCCCGGCAATGCCAGGACAAACACCATCACAACGGTTCCCCACGATTTGATGGATGATGCCATCCTGCCCGCAACCGCTTTTTTGGTACGCCGGATCATATGACCATTTTCACCCAAACGCCGTCACCCCGGGTTGCTCGAAGTTTTTCAGCAGCGCTCCCGCAATTGACGGCAATTTCCAAACACCCACGGCTGCCGATTAGGGCCACGGCTTCTCCGGATGCTCCCTCGGCATAGTGATTGACCATGCCGAGAATGCGATGTTGACCGATACGTGTTTCGACCGCCCCGTTACGATCGTCAAACGCCAGTCGGTTCAACAGTGAAAGCTCAATATTTGTCATCAGGTTGCCGAAACGATCGATCCCGATGACTTGGCCGGTTATACCGGCTGCAGGGTCAAAGCAGGGGCTGTCGTGGTCCGGACGCTGCAGTCTCGATGGTGCGATGGCTTGCCCAACGGTTTCAAGTTCGGATCCCCTTGCCAGATGCGCCGCCACCGGTGCAAAGATGTCCCTCCCGTGGAAGGTATGACTGACCGGCCGGCGGAACAGCTCCTGGTTATCCACCTTGACCAGCTCATTCGGTGTATCACCGTTAAACATCAGGGGCAGCAGACCGTTGTCCGGAGCCAGAAACAGGTGTCCCTGATGGCGTGCCGCAACAATGGCGCGCGCAGTCCCAACCCCCGGATCGATGATAGCGACATGAATGCTTCCCTCGGGGAAGTAAACGAAAGAAGCGCGCATCATATAGGCTGCGGCAATGACATCCTGGGGAGGAATCCGATGACACAGGTCCACGATGGTCGCAGTTGGATGGACCGAGAGGATGACACCCTTAAGCACCCCGACGTACTCGTCCCGGGTGCCGAAATCGGTGCAAAGCGTGATAATGGCCATTGAATATGCCGTCCCGGGAAAGGAATGATGTTACCATTCCATCCATCGTTATCTTTGTTACGGTTTTTTCATCGATCCGTGGGCCTGTCGATCAAAAAGTTTCTCCTGTACGCAATAACCCAGGTGGCGGTAGGCACTCTCGGAAGCCTTACGCCCCGATGAAGTCCTGACCGCCATGCCGATCTTGAGCAGATACGGTTCAACCACGTCCACCAATGTATCGGATTCTTCCTGCAAGGTCGCGGCGATGGCTTCGATACCCACGGGTCCGCCATGGTAGTAATCGATGATGGTTTTCAAATAGCGTCGATCCAATCGCGTCAATCCGCGATCATCCACACCCTCCAGCGCCAATGCCGCTTCGACGGTCTTCCGGCTGATCTGCCCGTCGCCGCGAACCTGGGCATAATCCCGAACCCGCTTCAGGAGCCTGTTGACGATGCGCGGCGTGCCGCGTGATCGTCGCGCCAATTCCGCAGCCCCCTGGTCATCGACCTGAACCTGGAGAATATCGGCTGAGCGCTTGATGATCCTTACCAGGTCCTGTAAGCCGTAAAAGTCCAGGTTGCGAAACAATCCAAAACGGTCCCGCAATGGAGCGGAGAGCAGGCCGACCCGCGTGGTTGCACCGACCAGCGTAAAGCGATTGAGCTGATATCGATGGCTGCGGGCATGAATTCCCTTGTCAAAAACAAAATCCACGGCAAAATCTTCCATGGCCGGGTAGAGAAATTCTTCCACATTTTTTGGCGTCCGGTGGATTTCATCCACAAACAACACATCACCAGGTTCAAGGTGGGTTAAAATCCCGATCAAATCACCGCCTTTTTCCAAAGCCGGCCCCGACGTCACGGTCAAACGCCCGCCCATCTCCCTGGCGATAATATGCGCCAGCGTTGTCTTTCCCAAACCAGGAGGGCCGTGGAACAGCACATGCTCCAGAGGTTCTTTGCGCATCAACGCCGCCTCGATGGCGATCTTCAGCGTATCCACCACTTCGCGCTGACCGACATATTGGCCTAGGGATTCCGGACGCAGCGATTGGATCTCGGCTTCCCTGTCCACGGGCAGGCAGTTCTCATCCAGAATGCCCTGAGTTTCAGATCGGTAGAGAATCGGTTCATCGCTCATGGTGCGTCTCATCTTACATGGATTGAAAGGTTCTCGATTGCCAACAACGTGCCAATCTTATCATATTTTTTCAAATCGTTATAGCCCCAAGTGTTCATATCATCGGAATGACCACCATGGTCCGGTCCATTACCGGCGCACAGGCCCCGCACAAGACCAGCGGGACAGGCCGGCCCTACGATTCAGATACGGCAAAGGCCTCGAGGGCTCCAGAGCCCCCCGCCAAAAACCGGCGGGACAAGCCCCGCAAAATCCCTGCGGGACAAGAAGGCGCCGAGGGTGAAGCCGTATTCCGAATACTGCGAACCCTCGGCAACACCGACGCCGATTACAGCAGGCTCTTGCTTCGAAAGGGGGTACCCCTGATACGGCAAGGGCCTTGAGGGCTCCAGAGCCTTCCGCCAAAAACCGGCGGAACAAGAAGGCGCCGAGGGTGAAGCCGTATTTCGATACTGCGAACCCTCGGCAACGCCGGATATGGAGTCCTTAAGGCTGCTGCAAGCTTAGGGAGAGATTTCGCCGCGGTATACCTCATCAAACAGCGCCTCAGGCGTCGAAATGTCGCCGTTGCGTTTGAATGCCGCATGGATCATGCGCTTGGCATCGGCCGGACGATGCCCGAGTTGGTTGATCAGCACGTCCAGCACCGGCTGGATAATATCTTCGGGCTCAGGAGGCGCCGGTGCGTCGCTTTTTCGAATCAGCGCAAACTTGCTGACTTTGCCTTGCAGCGTGGCGATCACCTTCTGAGCGGTTCGCGGCCCGATCCCCTTAAGTCGTTTCAGTCGCCCCAGATCGTTGGATTCTATTGCCTGGGCAACATCGCTGATGGGGATATCCAACGCCTTGACCGCTTTGAGCGGGCCAATGGCTTCGACCGAAATAAACAGCTGGAAGAACTCTTTTTCCGCCTCCAGATTGAACCCGATCAACACCGGCTTCGGTTGTCGTTCGGTCTGATGATAGTAAATGTACAAGGCCAGTTCATCACCGACCTGTTTGGCTTTAATCGTGTCTCGTACGAAGGCCGGCACCAGGATCTCGTATCCCACCTGGCTCGCCAGAAGCAGGATGCGCTCGTCTTCCTTTTTTAATAGTCTTCCCTCGATATAGCCGATCATGTGCTACTCATTTTAACAGGTTGCAGGCTATCATAACGAAAGAGCCCGATCAGAGCAAGCCCCAGGGCATCGGAGGCATGGTAGGGCCGAATGGCTTCCCGGCGTTTTAGAGTTTGGCGCACCGCTTTTTCAAGTTGTTCTTTGCCGGCATTACCATTACCCGTCAGTATCTGCTTGGCCTCACGAACGGAAATTTCCCTGACCATAACACCGGCCTGTTGGACCGCCAGCAGGATAACACCGCAGACCTTCCCCAAAGTTATTCCGGATTTTGGATACTTCTCCAGCGAAAAAACATCTTCGATGACCACCAGATCCGGCGCCTCTTGTCGAAACAGAGAAGCGATCCCGGTATGGATTTTTTCAAGCCGCGCTTCGATTGACAATGTGGAAGTGGTTTTGATGACACCGTAAGCAAAGGAGTCGATTTGGCGTCCCGATCCGCCCACTACCGCGATGCCGGTGGCGGCCAAACCAGGATCAATACCGATGACACAGCGTTTCATGGGCCGGTCACTTGAAAAAGCAAGCCTTGAATGCAGCAGCTGATCCGCAGCCACGGAGCGGCACCGCAAACATGATCGAATTGTCGAAAATCTAATTTAGAACTCTTTAAGCTTTTGCGCAGCAATTTTTGCTTCACTGGATTTGGGATGTTTTTTAACCAGATCGTTGAATATAATCCGTGCATTGGCTTTGTCGCCGATTTGCAGAAATGCCATGCCTTGTTTGTGTTTGGCAGCCGGCACCTTGTTGCCTTTGGGATACTTCTCGATGACCGTCTGATATTCGAGGATGGCGCGTTCGTACCACTTTTCACGGTAGTAGCTTTCGGCAATCCAGAACTGTGCATTATCTGCATAATCGGATTTCGGAAAATTTTTGATCAGCGAGAGGAACAGCTGCCGGGCTTCATCCATCTTGCCGTTATCAAAGGCCTGCCGTCCGTTACTGTAAATGTCCTTTGCGGTGGGGGCTGTGGTCCCCTGGTCGCCCGGAACCGGTGTGGTCGCGGCCGGTGTCGGAGTGGGCTTGCCCTCTATATTCAGGTATCGCGCCAATTCGGATAGCTGTTTCTCCGATTTGGCAACACTCAGGCTGAGCTCCTCCAGACGCTCCTGGCGTTTGTTGCCGTCGGTCTCGTACTGCGCAAGTTTGCGGTTCAGCATGTAGTCTATTTCTTCCAGGCGGCCGTTGACCCGCTGCAGTTCACTACGCAGATTTTCAATGTCCACATTGACACCGGCGTACTTGGAACGAAGGTTTTTTTCCGTCGTGCCGCGCGTTCTGCCCAGCTCATCCAGACTCTCTTTGAGGCGCTGGCGCAGATCATAATTCTGGGCCTCCAGGGACTCCAACCGTTGCTCTAGAACCACAACATCGCTGCTCATTGCGCATCCGGTTATCCCCAGGAGAGTGCAACATATGAATAGGGTAATTGCTTTCATGGCGTGGGTATCGTCATAGGAGGTAACTTATTCGGTCGTCGAATAGCGACGGCACCATAGGTAATCTTTGACCAACGGCCGGCAGAGCCGGTCGTCGGCCAAAGAGGTAGTCAACAATAGCGGTCCATGGCCGGCTGAAGTTCACCCCTTCAGGGAGGCCACGGGCAGCGGCATCGATGTTCGGCACCGATTAGTTGATGCTGAACTCCGCCCGGCGATTTTTAGCCCATGCTTCTTCATTCGAAGCCGGATCGACCGGTTGTTCTTCGCCGTAGCTGATGGTGTTGAGCTGATTGGCGTCCACTCCCAGGTTCACCATAAACGCTTTGGCTGCATCCGCTCGACGCTGTCCTAGCGCCATGTTGTATGCATCTGTACCGCGCTCATCGCAATGTCCGGCGATGGTCGCTGAAACTTCCGGATGGGCCAGCAGCAGATCGGCTTTCTCGGTCAAGCTCTGCTGGGACGCAGGCAGTAGCGCAGCGCTGTCGAATTCAAAATAGATGGCATTGTTTTCAAAATCGAACTTGGCGGCCATCAAGGCTCTTTCCATTTCCTGGGCCTTGAGATCCTCGGGGCTGGGCTCTTCAGCCGGTTCTTCTTGCGGTTGTTCTGGCGGTGCTGGCTCTGCTTGGGGTTCCGGCGCAGCAGCCACCTCGTCTTTCGCACACGAAACCGTAAAAAGCATCGCCGGCAGAATCAGTACCAGTGCCAAACCAAGCCAAAGATTTTTCCTCATTTTTTCCTCCTTTTTCAATGCCGCTTGAAGCTACTGCGGGATATTGGGCGACCACTTGGGTTGGAACTGTTGTCCAGGCAACGCCAGCAATCGGCGTTGATCAGTCCCATAAGCGGTCATGACATAAATCCGCGATCTTCCCTCACGGTTTGAACTAAATACGATCAAGCTGCCGTCGGGTGACCAGGACGGCGCTTCGTTGTCGCCTTGGTTGTAAGTTAACTGAACCGGGTTATTGCCGTCAATGTCAATGATGAAGATATCTTGCTGGCCGTTTTCCATGGATGAATAGGCAATCAGATCGCCTTTGGGCGACCAGCACGGTTGTGTGTTGTATTTGCCTTTGAAAGTGATCCGTTGGACGCGACCGGTGTCAACCTCTTTGATATAAATCTGAGGTCCGCCTGTTCGATTCGAAACAAAGGCAATTTTCTTGCCGTCCGGCGACCAACTCGCTTCCACATCAATGCCCCGGCTGTTGGTCAATCTTTTAATCATTTTCCCGCTACCGGTCAACAGATAAATTTCTTCATCACCTCCGAAATTCAGTGTAGCCGACAGCTCGAACCGACCCGGCTTCCAGGAAGGAGCGGTTTGCAGGCCTTTGTAGCGAACGTAATTTTCGGTTCCGGTTTTCAGATTGCGGATATAAATGCGCGCCGGCCCACCGGCGAACGAGGTGAAGGCCAGATGACGGTTGTCCGAAGACCATGCCGGAAATCCGGTGATCGTCCGTTTTTTGGTGATCTGGCGAATGTTCGCGCCGTCAAAGTCACAGATGTAGATTTCTTTGTTTCCGCTGCCGTTGGACACGAAAGCCATACGACTGTCAAAAATGCCGGTGTTGCCGGTCAGTGCCTGGATCACCTCCGCACAGAAACGGCGGATCATGGTACGCTGGTCCTTTATATTGCCGCTGTAACGACGGCCTACCAGCAATTTGGCCTTGAATGTATCGAACAGCCGCAGTTCCAGAACCATCTCCTGCCCCGTGACGGTCACCCCGCCGGTAACCAGCAATTCGGCGCCCACCGTTGTCCAGTTGTGAAAATTAAGTTTGTCAAGTGTGATGCCGGATGTTTGCGGGTTGTATAAAAAACTGATCCGGTCCAGCATTTTGAAGTAGCCGGTGAACTCGATCATTTTCTGAACGTTATCGGCCACCGTCACGGCCTGATCGAGTTCGGTCTGCGTGGGCGTTGCAGCTTGAAACACCGGGACAGCCATTGGGATTTTACGCAGATAGGGTTTCGTCAGGTCAAAATATTTAATTTCAGCCGGACTGACATTCGGAAAGAGTAAAATAGCAAACAGCAGGATGCACTTTGCAAGCAACGCACAGATCTTTTTCAAACTCATCATTCAATTATTCCATTTCATCGCAACCACCACATGCTGAATCGCTCGATTCAAGATGTGCAAACAAACCAGAAGTGGTTTTAAGCCCCATATGGACGTTAAGATAATTTATCGAACACCTTCAGGTCCAAATCGAAGGCCCACTTCAACAAATTTCCGGCTCAATCCCGGTGGGAAGGCCTTGACTGGACTTGATTTAACGATTGCCTTGTATGCCGAGTCATCCAGGTATGAATTCCCCGAACGGTCCGTAAAAAATATATCTTCTATACTTCCGTCTGGCAGAACTTTGAAAACGAGGCTGACCACCTGGTTTTTTCCTCCGCCCAGTTGGTCGGCAAAAGCCCAATTCTTATTTACCGCATAGGCAACTTCCAAACGATACAAGTCAATGGCTTCCAGCTCTTTTCTACTGCCTTGTGTGAAGACACCTGATTGGCCCGGTTTGGCATCCGCATCGGCCGCTTTGCCCGAAGGTGAGGGTTTGCCTTCCTTTGCCACTTTCTCCCTCAGCTCTTCAAATCTGTCCTGCAGCGGTTTGGGTATGGTGGTCTCGACTTTTTGTTTGATGCGCTCCAGGGCTTTTTTCTTTACCTCTTCCGATTTGAAGGTCTTGTATTTCAGGGCAGTTTTGGTTTTTTTGCGCTTGGGCGCCACAGAAACTTCGGGTTTGGCCTGGGTTGGCGTCGATACGGAAACCTCTGCAGGCTCCTTTTTTGAAGACTCTGAAGGAACCGGGGCTTTTTTCATTTTTGTTGTGGGCTTTGACTCCGGCGCCGAACCTATGTCTTTTAAATCGACCATCTGCACATCGATGATCGATGGAATGTATGATGGCTCGGAGCTCCATTGAGGCGACCAGATGAACAGCGCGATCAGGATCGCATGCGCCCCCAGCGAGACCGCAAAGGGCCATCGATAGGGCTGTTGGCCTGCGTTGACCACAAAGGCTGTCGGGATAGACGCCATGCCGGATCCCACTATTTCCTTTGCCCGCGGCGCTGCTGCTCTTCCACAGGAACAGTCACCATGCCGAGTTTTTTGACGCCGGCGCCTTTGATCTCGGCCATCACGAGGGCCACCTTGCCATAGGGAACTTCCTTGTCGGCCTTGAAATAGACTTCGCGATCAGGCTGATTCTCCAGAATCTTGGCCAGTTTTTCTCTCAAAAACGTCGTATCAACCTCAAAATCGTTGATGTGCACCTTCTGCTCTTTGTCGATGGTCACCACCAGGTTCTCTTTCTGAGCGACCAGAGGCTTGGCCGTCGCCTCGGGAAGCGCCACATCCACACCCTGCATCATCATGGGTGCCGTCACCATGAAAATCACCAGCAGCACCAACATGACATCCACAAAGGGCGTCACATTAATGTCGGACATTAATCGATCGGAATTGGTTTCAACGGCCATAATCAGGATCCTTTGGCTGGGAGGATATCCCGCTCGATGATATTGAGCAAATCGGCGGAGAAACTGATTAAATCGGATTCGATCACTCTGATTTTCTGCATAAAGTGGTTAAATGCAATGACCGCAGGAATGGCCACGGCCAATCCCGCCGCAGTGGCGATCAGCGCCTCGGAGATACCGGGTGCGACCACCGCCAGGCTGGCCGAGCCACGATGCCCGATCCCGGCGAATGAATTCATGATCCCCCATACCGTCCCGAACAGTCCGATAAAGGGGGTGGTGTTGCCTGTAGTCGCCAGAAACGGAACCATCTGGGTCATGCGGGTGGTTTCGCTGCTGATGGCCCGGCGCAGCGCCCGCTTGACATTGTCACCCCCCGAGATGCGTCCGGTCAGCGACGGCGATGTATCGGAGGCCCCACCCAACCCTTGGGTTCTCCCGGTCTGGCTGACTTTTTTCAGCTCGACATATCCGACTCTGAAAATGCGGGCAATGGGACATCCGGTGAGCTGCTTGGCCTTGGCATAAGCGCTGGCCAGGTCCCTGCTCTTCCAAAAGTACTCGATGAAGCGATTCGATTCTTTATAAGCCTTGCGGATATACCGCCATTTGATGATGATAATCGCCCAGGAGGTGACGGAGAAAAAAAGCAAGATCAGCAGTACAAACCGCACCACCAACCCTGCGCTGGAAAGAACTTGGATGATATCGATCTCAGAATGCATCATTGACTTACGCTCCTAAGGTTGTTTCGCCTGCGACGGTGCACACGTTCCGAAATAATCTTGGTATGTTTTGCTCGCATCGTGTCCGGGATATCGATTCGTTTTGGGTGAGTATTGATTAATCGCGGTTCTAAGCCCTCTGCAAGGAAATCGCCCCACGCCCGGCAGCACCCCTAACAGCCTGGAACGATTGAAAAAGTTGGTCCGAATGGCACACTTAGCCTATACAAGCCGGGCATTTATGTCAAGTCAATTGCCCAAGGTTGCTTCGATATGCAAAAATCTGCGCTGATGAATTCAGAATGTCAACCAAAAAGTGCCTTTTCGGTCGCCCGAATGCCGGTTCACATCCAGGGCCAACTCTGGTAGGGTAACGGCAGCAAATGGCCGCCCCTTAAAAGTGAATAGACCCTAAGTTCTTTTTTACATCTATCAAGGAGTAATAATGAAACACATTGCCGACCTGCTGTTTGAAGCCTGCTTCCTGAAAAAACTGCCGCGAAGCGGCTACCAATATTTGGGCACCGGCAACGAGTCGGTTGCCGAGCACACCTACAGTGCAGCTTTTATCGCCTTTGTGATGGCGCAGCTCGAACCGAAGGCCGACGGCCATCGTCTCATCAGTATGTGCCTGATGCACGATTTACCGGAAGCCCGCATCGGCGATTTGAACTATGTCCAAAAACGCTATTTGACCAAAGACGAGCCCAGAGCGCTTCGGGATACGTTACAAGAGATTCCTTTCGGAGACCGGATCGACGCCCTGATTACCGAATTCGAGGCCGGCGAGACGCTGGAGTCTCAACTGGCTCATGACGCAGATCAGTTGGCATTGCTCATCGATTTAAAGTCATTGAAAGATACCGGTTACCAATCACCTGACGCCTGGATACCGCATGTCGAAAAACGCCTGAAAACAAGGCTGGGAAAGCGTTTGGGAGAGGCACTGCTCCAGGCTGAATATGATGGTTGGTGGCGTAAACTTTTTTGTTGACAGTAACAATGTTCTCCAATACTGGTCGTACTCTTGGGGATAATCGTTGCTGGATTCGAAATCGCATTCCTATGATTCCGACTCTCCTGCCGCTATCGTCCTGAGCTTGATGGATGCCAACACGGTTTTCACCCAAACGGATTGAAATTGAAAAAAATCGAGCTGTACCATTGGGGGAAAACGTTGAGATGACCTTTTGGAGGAGCCTATGAACTGGTTAATCGCCACATTGACGTCTTCAGTGGGCAAAAAACTATTGATGGCCGTCACAGGACTATGTTTCTGCGGCTTTCTGGCTGCACACCTGGGTGGAAACCTATCCATTTACGGTGGAAAAGCGATGTTTAACAGCTATGCCGAGCACCTGCATTCGCTGGGAGTGTTGCTGACCATCGCCGAATGGGGTCTGCTGATTTTCGCCGTCATCCACGTCTTGACCGGCCTGACGTTGTTCTATCAGAACTACAGGGCGCGCCCGGTACGCTATCGCGTCGATAAGCGGGCCGGCGGCCGCACCCTCGGCTCAGCCACGATGCCATACACCGGCATCGTGCTGCTGCTCTTTGTGGTGTTTCATCTGATCAACTTTCACTTTGTGGATAAAACCGACACCACGATTTACGACATCGTCAGCCGGGCCTTCGACAGCGTGCTATATGTGATTGTGTATATTGTGGCCATGGTGGTGGCCGCCATCCATGTCAGCCACGGCTTCTGGAGCGCTTTCCAGACAATCGGCGCCAATCATCCGAAATACATGCCGATCATTCGAACCTTGAGCCTGGTATTTGCGCTGGTGATTGGCATCGGATTCGGCATTTTACCCATCTTTCTCTCCATTAGCGCATAGAAAGGACATCTCATGTTGCTAGACGGAAACGTTCCGGCAGGGCCCATAGCGGAAAAGTGGGAGCGGCATCGATTCGAATTGAAACTGGTCAATCCCGCCAATAAGCGCAAATTTGACATTATCGTCGTAGGTACGGGGCTTGGCGGCGGTGCAGCGGCCGCCACAATGGCCGAACTGGGCTACAATGTCAAGGCGTTCTGTTTTCAGGACAGTGCCCGACGCGCCCACAGCATTGCCGCCCAGGGCGGCATCAATGCCGCAAAAAACTATCCCAACGACGGCGACAGCATCTATCGTCTTTTTTACGATACGGTCAAAGGCGGCGACTTCAGAGCCCGCGAAGCCAATGTTCACCGCCTGGCAGAGTGCAGCAACCTGATCATCGATCATTGTGTGGCTCAGGGCATTCCCTTTGCGCGTGACTACGGCGGATTGCTGGCCAACCGCTCCTTTGGCGGCGCCCAGGTATCACGAACATTTTACGCAAGAGGCCAAACAGGTCAGCAATTGCTGCTGGGAGCCTACAGTTCGCTGAGCCGGCAGATTGCCGATGGAAAAGTTGAGATGTACCCGCGCCGGGAAATGCTCGACCTGGTGCTGGTCAACGGCCATGCCAAGGGCATCGTGGTGCGCAACCTGATCACCGGGCAATTGGAAAGCCATGCCGCAGATGCGGTGGTTCTGGCGACCGGCGGGTACGGCAATGTGTTTTTCCTGTCCACCAACGCCATGGGATCCAATGTGACGGCATGTTACAGCGCCCATCGCAAAGGCGCATACTTTGCCAATCCCTGCTTTACCCAGATCCATCCCACCTGTATTCCGGTTCACGGCACGTATCAATCCAAGCTCACCCTGATGAGTGAAAGTCTGCGCAACGACGGACGGGTCTGGGTGCCTAAAAATCCGGGTGACAAGCGTCCACCGCACCAGATCCCGGAAAACGAACGCGACTACTACCTGGAAAATAAATACCCCAGCTTCGGCAACCTGGTCCCCCGTGACGTGGCCTCGCGCAACGCCAAAGATCAGTGCGACGCCGGCAAGGGTGTGGGCGACACCGGACTGGCGGTTTATCTCGACTTTGCCGACGCCATCAAGCGCGACGGCCGGGATGTGATTGAACGCAAGTACGGCAACCTGTTTGCCATGTATGATAAAATCACCGCGGACGATCCCTACACCACCCCCATGATGATCTATCCGGCCGTTCACTACACCATGGGTGGTCTGTGGGTGGATTACAATTTAATGAGCAATATCCCGGGACTGTTTGTGGTTGGCGAAGCGAACTTTTCGGACCACGGGGCCAACCGTCTGGGAGCCAGTGCACTCATGCAGGGCCTGGCCGACGGCTATTTCATCCTGCCCTATACTATCGGCGGCTATCTCGCCGGAATCACCAAAGGCGATATCTCGGCGTCCGATCCGGCCTTTCAGGAAACGGAAAAATCGCTTCAAAACCGTGTCGAAAAACTGCTGTCCATCAACGGCAGGCGGACGGTAGACGATTTCCACCGCCAACTGGGACTGATCATGTGGGATTATTGCGGAATGGCCCGCAACAATGCCGGTCTCGAAAAAGCCAAGGCCATGATCCGGGATCTCCGGGCCGAATTCTGGGAGGATGTGCGCGTTCCCGGCAACAGCAAAGACTTCAACCAGGCCCTGGAACGGGCCGGACGCGTCGCCGATTTTCTGGAGTTTGGAGAATTGATGATCACCGATGCCCTGGCGCGCCAGGAGTCATGCGGTGGTCATTTCAATGAAGATTTTCAGACCGATGAAAATGAAGCCCGACGTGACGATGAAAACTTCTGCCATGTCGCTGCCTGGGAGTACAAGGGCGAGGGTCAGGAACCGGAATTTCATAAAGAACCGCTGGATTTCGAAAACGTCAAACTTACGCAAAGGAGCTACAAGTGACCAAGACCATCAATTTAACGCTCAAAGTCTGGCGTCAATCCGGCTCTGAAAAAAAAGGAAGCTTTGAAACCTATCGAGCCGAGAAAATATCCACCGACATGTCGTTTCTTGAAATGCTGGACGTGGTCAATGAGCAGTTGACACTGGATAACAAGGAGCCTATTGCCTTCGATCACGACTGCCGTGAAGGGATTTGCGGAATGTGCGGCGCCGTCGTCAACGGCCGTGCCCACGGACCTGAAAAGGGTACGACCCTGTGTCAATTGCATATGCGCCACTTTAACAATGGTGATGTTATTGCCATCGAACCGTTCCGAGCGATGGCGTTTAAAGTCATCAAAGACCTGGCCGTGGATCGCAGCCCTCTGGACAAGGTGATCCAGGCCGGAGGATTCATCTCGGTCAATGCCGGCGGAGCCCAGGACGCAAACTGCCTGCCCGTTGCCGCCGAGACGGCGGAACTGGCCATGGATGCAGCTCAGTGCATCGGTTGCGGCGCCTGCGTCGCCTCTTGCCCCAATGCATCGGCCATGCTCTTTACCAGCGCCAAGGTGTCCCAGCTGGCCTTGCTGCCGCAGGGCAAACCCGAAGCGGCCAAACGGGCCATCCGTATGGTGCGCGAAATGGACCGGCAAGGATTCGGCAATTGCACCAATGAAACCGAATGCGAGGCCGAATGCCCCAAAGAGATTAAGATTACCAATATCGCCAGACTGAACCGCGAATACATCAAGGCCAGCTTCGGATCTTCGGTGATGTAACCGTTTCGATAAATGGTCGATTGGTCGAATCGTCAAATAGTAAATATGTTCTGCGATTTGCCCGGCCGATATTAGACAAAAAATTTAATCATCTTGACACGTGGCGAGTGCCTCCCCATCTATTCCCTCTCCCTTCAGGTAGAGGGTCAGGGTGATGGTGCAACCTAATGAAATAACACCTCCTCCTTTCCATACATACATTATAAAACAGAACAATTTTCCAAATTCTGACCGGATCGAAGCTCATTCCAGCCGAAATGTCGGCAAAAATCTAAAGTGCGTTTCCGTTAGACCGATAAAGCATATGGATACTGTTTTATTAAAGACCAGGGAGGCATTGCATGGCCCTCAAAATATTGACAGTTGATGACAGCCGCACCATTCGAATGATTGTTAAAAAAGCGTTCAAGCCCTATCATTGCCAACTGTTTGAAGCGGAAAACGGGGTGGAAGGTCTATCTGCCGCCGCAAAAGAGAAACCGGATTTAATTGTGCTGGATATCACCATGCCGGTCATGACCGGAATCGAAATGCTCGGCAAACTTAAAGAGGACCCCATGCTGAGCCAGATTCCGGTCATCATGCTCACAGCGGAATCGGGCAAAGACAGCGTCATGAGCATCATCAAAATGGGTGTGAGCGACTACATCGTCAAGCCGTTTAAAGGCGAACAGCTCATTGAACGCGCCCAGAATATCGTTGACCTTCAACCATCCATGGATCCCGACGAAGTTCCCAGCACCGCATCCGACTCTGCCGGAAATTACTTCGCCGCCGACGGCAACTTTCTCATTCTTTGCATGCCCAAAAAGATCACGCGGTCGGTGGGCATAACGATTGAAGAGGCGCTCAAAGAAAAGATCGCCAAGATCAACCGCGCCGGCGCTGCCAAGCAAATCAAATTCCTGGTGGATCTGGCCCAGTTGGCGGATGTCAGCATGAACGCCATCCAATTGATTATTTCAATCGTCAACAGTGTTTCGCGGTCGAAAATCCCGGTAAGCATCGTGGCGACGCAGAGCCAGCATGAAGCCCTTAAAGGCTTCCATGAAACCAGCGCCTTGAGTATCGAAACATCGATGGAGGCAGCCAAAGCCTCTTTCTGATCCGCACTGTTCTATCGCAACGCTCAGTGTTTTTACCGCCCCGCCTCTTTCACTGCACATCAGACATCGCATAACACTTTTCGGGTGCGGGCCTGTGATTTGCCGTGCCGTCCGATTCCGCTGTTCATCGGCTATACCGGTAAAATTACCTAAAGTTTTTCCAGATACCGCAGATAACATGGGTAGGAAAACTAGGGTGCGGTGCATCCGGCAATCCTCATCTTCTTTTCGCCGGACGCAACCGCTTTTGAAAAAGCAAGACCCATTGCAGCAACGGTCTTACATTCACCGATGGAATTCATCACAAGATCAAATTCACATTTGCTCTCACGTTAACTTAAAGGAGTGCCGCCATGTCGATCCAAGACGACGAAACCTTGCAGATGTATCTGGAGGAATCTATTGATCATCTATCCGATATTGAAAACGATTTTCTTGCCATAGAGGCGGACGGCGCCAACATAAACGAAGACCTGGTCAACAAAGTTTATCGTGCAGCACATTCAATTAAAGGCGGCGCCGGATTCATGGGTCTGACCAACATCAAAGACCTGACACATGAAATGGAGAACATACTGGGTAAAATCCGCAGCAGGGAGATGATCCCTACTCCGGCGATCGTGAACATCCTGTTGAAAGCCTCCGATGCACTCAAAGCTCTGCTTAATAATGTGCTCAACAGCAATGAGATGGATATCAGCAGTCATGTCAGCGCCCTGCAGGCCATTCTGGAGGGTGGTGAGGTGCCGCCTGCCGAAGAACTATCACCGGCAGCCCAATCCGCTCACCAGCCGGCGGTCAGCGAGGCCACATCAGTGCAGCCATCATCTAAACCGACCGACGGCCATAAAGAGCAGTTGATCTTGACCTTTCCGGGAGGCGATCTGGCACTGACGCTCAGTACCGATAAAATCACACCGCTCTTCGATCAGGCCAAGAGCGTATATTTTGTCAAGATGGATATCGCAGCGGATATTCAAGCGGCCGGAAAAACATGTCAGGGCGTCATCGAGGAGATGGAACAGACGGGCACCATCATCGGCGCCAACTTTTCCCTGCAGCCCGCAGCCGGATTGGACAAGGATTGGAAGCCGGATGTTCCCACCATCGCCGTTATTTTCGGATCGATTCTAAAGCCCGGTGATATCAATGTCCTGTTTGAAATCAACGAGCGACAGATTCTGGAGATCAAGTCCGATCTGAAACTCTACAGGCTCAACGGAGACCCGGCTGATGCCGGTGCTCAGGCAGACGAATTTGCGCCTGCGTCAACCACTGAAACACCTGAAGCGGCAGCGCCGGTGCAGGCATCAACGGATCCCGCTCCGCAGGCGACTCCTGCAGCCGCCGTACCGGAGACGTCCGCACCGCCGATCCCCGAACCCGTGGTTGAGCTTCAAACCGCCCCTGCAGCGTTCCAGCCGGTCATGGAAAGCGGGACGGCCAGAAAGGGCGGCAAGGTGGAGCACGAGACCAGCCTGCGCGTCCATGTCAGCCTGCTGGACCAGTTGATGACATTGGCCGGAGAGTTGGTGCTCAGCCGGAACCAGCTGCTGCAATCCATAACGTCCGGCGATCATCGCGGCTCCGAAACCGCAGGACAGCGGATTGACCTGATCACCTCGGAGCTGCAGGAAGCCATCATGCTGACGCGCATGCAGTCCATCGGCAACGTCTTCAATAAATTCCCCAGAGTGGTCAGGGACCTGGCCCAGTTGCTTGGCAAACAGATCGAATTGACGTTGGAAGGCAAAGACGTCGAGCTCGACAAGACCATCATCGAGGCCATCGGTGACCCGCTGACCCATCTGGTGCGAAACTCGGTGGATCATGGCATCGAGGCGCCTTCGGTCCGTCAGCGGGCCGGAAAAAATCCCACCGGCCAAATCTTTCTGAAAGCCTATCATGAAGCCGGCCAGGTGAACATCGAAATCAGCGACGACGGCAAGGGACTGGACGGCAACCGGCTGGCGGTCAAAGCCGTAGAAAAGGGCTTGATCACCGAAGATCAGGCCAAGCTGATGTCCATGCGCGAAAAGGTCAATCTGATCTTTCTGCCGGGTTTTTCAACCGCAGAAAAGATCACCGACGTTTCCGGCCGCGGTGTCGGCATGGACGTGGTCAAAACCAACCTGGATCAGCTGGGTGGTATCATCGACATCGATTCGGAAATGGGTAAAGGCACCACCATCCGCATCAAGCTGCCGCTGACCCTGGCCATTATTCCCTGCCAGATTGTCATGACCGGCGGCGAACGCTACGCCATTCCACAGGTCAACCTGGAAGAGTTGCTGCGAATCCCGGCCGAGCAAGTCCGCAACCGCATCGAACGTGTCGGCAACGCCGACGTGGTCAGACTGAGAGGCAATCTGCTGCCGCTGATCCGGCTGGCGGGTGTGATCGAAGTCGAGGCGGAGTACAGGGACCCAAAGACAGGAGAGCGCAGGCCCGATCGTCGAAAATCGATTGCCGACCGCCGCTCGAAAAAGAGCCCGCTTTTTGCCGATGAATCACAAGAAACCACCGAAGATGTTCCTGTCCGGGAACGCCGGGAGGAAAACGAGCATACTCCGAAAGAGCGGCGTTTTCATGCCGACAGTGCTCTCAATATCGTCGTTGTCTCCACCGGCGCCATGAAATACGGCCTGGTGGTCGACGAACTCAACGACTCGGAAGAGATCGTCGTCAAGCCCCTGGGCCGCGATCTAAAAAAATGCAAAGGATACGCCGGCGCAACCATTATGGGCGATGGCCGTGTGGCCCTGATCCTGGATGTCTCCAATCTGGCTCAGATGGCGGGATTGATGTCCGTTGAAGCCACATCGCGGGCGGCGGAAGTCGCCGCAGCCGAAATGGAGGCACGACGCAACAGCCAGGATAAACAGGCCCTGCTGATTTTCCGCAATGCCGAGGATGAGCAATTCGCGGCTCCCCTGAACCTGGTGGAGCGCATCGAAAAGATCAAACAAACAGATGTGGAAAACGTCGGCGGCAAACGGGTCATCAAATACAGGGGAGGAACGCTGCCGCTGTTCAGCATCGATGAAGTTGCGTCGGTCAAGCCCCTGGGCAACCTGGAGAACATGCTGGTGATCGTCTTTGTCGTCGCCAATCGCGAAGTCGGTCTTTTGGCCATGGGGCCTGTGGATGCCCAGGAGATCAATCTAACCATCGACGGGACGACCCTGCGTCAGGAAGGCATCATGGGATCGGCCATCATCAATGATCAGACAACGCTTCTGGTGGATATTTTCGAAATCGTCAAAACGCTCAATCCTCAGTGGTTTGTGGTCCCCGATATACCACAGAACGAATTGGGCGAAGCCCCGACCATCCTGTTTGCCGAAGATTCCAGTTTTTTCCGGAATCAGGTCAAGGAGTCCATGGAAAAAGAGGGCTTTAATGTGATCGAGGCGGAGGACGGTGTTATCGCCTGGGATCTGCTGGAAGAACATGCCGACAGTGTTTCGCTGGTTGTCACCGATATCGAAATGCCCAACATGGACGGCTTTAGCCTCACCAAACAGATCAAGCAGAGTCCGGCGTTTTCTCATCTGCCGGTCATCGCCCTGACCACGCTGGCCGGCGAGGAAGATATCGCTCAAGGGAAAAAAGTCGGGATCGACGACTATCAAATCAAGCTGGACCGTGAAAAGCTGATGATCAGCATCCACAACTTTCTACGGGCGGCATAGCCACCCGATGTCGGCAGCCATGCCGCCATCGGTTTGTGAACCGCGATAAAGGAAACGATGACATGAATAGCAAAAAAGAGTTGCAGACCAGTACTGTCGAACTAGCCACCTTTTATGTCGGCGATGCCCTGTGCGGCATGGATATCTTAAAAGTTCAGGAAATAAACAAACTGATGGAGATGACCAAGGTCCCCCAGTCTCCGGAATATGTCACCGGCATCTTGAATTTACGGGGACAGATCGTCACAGTCATCGATCTCGGAAATAAATTGGGGCTGACGGTTACAGACCTGAACGAGGCGTCGCGCAACATCATCGTCAACTCCGCCAATGAGTATATCGGATTGCTCGTTTCGCGCATCAGCGACGTGGTCGCTGCCGATATGGACAAAGTGGAGAAACCGCCGGCAAACATCGGCGGATTGCAGGGCACTTACTTCAAAGGTGTTTTTAAAACCACGGACCGCCTCATCGGGATCCTTGACGTCGATAAAGTACTGGCCGAAGACAACTAAACGCATTGGCAGGAACTCAACGTGTCGAGTAATCACATTCTGAAAGTACTGGTTGTTGACGATACGGTGGTCTATCGCAAAATCGTCACAGACGTTCTGGCTGAGCTGCCGAATGTGGAAGTGGTCGGAACGGCTCATAACGGCAAAGCCGCATTGCTGAAAGTCAAGACGCTGCAACCCGACCTGCTCACGCTCGATATAGAGATGCCGGAACTGAACGGCCTGGAAGTCCTGGCTGAACTCCAGAAAACCGCGCCCCATGTCGGCGCCGTTATGCTCAGTACATTGACCAGCGAAGGCGGCAGAATGACCATGAAGGCACTGGAACTGGGAGCGTTCGATTTTATCCCCAAGCCCCAGTCAGGCACCATGGCGGCCAATAAAAATGCGGTTCAAAAAGCGCTGGAACCCATATTAACCGCCTTCTCCCGCAGCCGACGCATGTTGGGCCAGTTGCCCCGATCCAGGCCCGCCGCTCGTACTGTCCGGGAAGGTACGCCGGTCGAGCGAAGGAGGATATCTCCGAAAATCGTTGCGCGAACAGGGCCCTCTTCCATCATTGGAATCGGGATATCCACCGGCGGCCCGAATGCACTGGCTCAAATGCTGCCGAAATTGCCTGCCGATATCAATGTACCGGTTGTCATCGTCCAGCATATGCCGCCGATGTTTACACAATCACTGGCCAAAAGCCTGGACCAGAAATGCGCCCTCGAAGTGCATGAAGCTGTCAATGGTGAACCGATAAAGCCCAATGCGGTTTACATCGCTCCGGGCGGTAAGCAGATGAAGATCGTTGCCGGCGCCGACGGCAAACAGCGTGTCATCAAGATCACCAACGATCCGCCCGAGAACAGCTGCAAACCGTCAGTGGATTACTTGTTCCGTTCGATTGCGGAAATGTATGTGGGACGCGCCACCGGAGTTATCATGACCGGTATGGGTTCGGACGGCAGCCAAGGACTTCACCAGATGAAACGAAACGGCGCATTCGTCATCGCTCAGGACGAATCGAGCTGCGTCGTCTATGGAATGCCCAAGGAGCCCATTGAGGCGGGAATCGTCGATATTGTGACACCGCTCAACGGTATCGCATCCGCCGTTTTAAAATCCATTTCCTACCGAGGCTCCGGCTAGCTGGGCCAATGACTAGTATTGAGGGGTCGATGGCAGACGCCGGCGTCCTTGACATATTTTTTGCAGAACGAGCCCTATTCAAATGCTGAACAACGAAACTCAAAAGAAACTCGAAAAAGCCATATCCGCATCTACCGCCGCAACCATGGCGATGGCCGCTATCAAACCATCGGTCAAGATCTCGCAGGACGAAATCAAGCTGTTCGCAAAATATATATACGACATTTCCGGCATCAATATCGAGATCTCCAAAGCGTATTTGCTGGAAACCCGTCTGGGCAGGTTGCTGCAGTCCGAAAATTGCCACTCTTATAGCGAGTTATATCAAAAGGTAAAAAAAGATCCGTCCAGGCGGATCGAAAAGCAGATCATCGATGCCATCACAACCAATGAAACCCTCTTTTTCCGCGACAATGGTCCTTTTGAACTGCTCAAGCATAAAATACTGCCGGAAGTCATCGACAGGCGCACATCCAAAATAGCCGGTAACAAAATTCGGATCTGGAGTTCCGCCTGTTCGACCGGGCAGGAGGTGTTCAGCATTGCCATTGTTTTGACCGAGTTGTTGGGACAAGGACAGGCCTACAATATCCAGTTGCTGGGAACCGATCTGTCGGATGCAGCCGTTAAACAAGCGAGCTATGGTATCTACAATAAATTCGAAATCGAACGCGGACTCCCTCGAGAGCGGTTGCAGCGCTACTTTATACCAAATGGCGGTGATTGGAAAATTAAGGATGAAATCAGGTCCATGGTCTCCTTTCGCAAGATGAATCTGATGCAGCCGTTCACAGGCCTGGGAAAATTCGATATCATCTTCTGTCGTAATGTGGCGATCTATTTCACACTTGAGGACCGTCAAAAACTATTCGATAAAATTGCGGATGCACTCGAACCGGAGGGGTATCTGATCATCGGGTCCACCGAATCGTTGACCGGCGTGTGCCCAAGATTCGTACCCAAGCGTCATTTAAAATCTATTTTTTACCAATTGCGGTAAAGAGCGATTTACAATCGTGGAGGTTTGACAATGCAGGTGTTAAAAATCTTAGTGGTCGATGATGATCCGGTTACGCGTTCATTGTTATCGACCAAACTGTCCAAAGCAAACTACGAAGTCGATACGGCCGATGACGGCGTTGCAGCCGTCCATATGATCTCACAGCAATATTATGATGTCATTGTGACGGATTTGATGATGCCGGGAGGCGTTGACGGCATCGGCGTCCTGGAAAGCGCAAAGGAGAACAATATCAAATCGGAAGTCATTTTGATCACCGCCCACGGCAGTATCGACAATGCTATTGTCGCTATGAAAAAAGGCGCGGCGGATTATCTCCAAAAGCCGATTAACTTCGACGAATTGTTTCTGCGGCTGGCCAAAATCCAGAACGTCAAACATCTGATGAAAAATGCCAGTGATCTGCGAGAAGCCATGGAAGTCACCGAGCAGACATCCGGCGAGACCATCCAACTTCTGGAGATGACTGTTGCCGATCTGGAGAATCAACTTACCGCTATACGAACGATTCTGTCGAAGCAGGAGATCCCGGCCGAAGAACGTATTCAGTCTGCGCTGGCTACATGAACCTGGCGCGGTTTCGGCAGCAGCAGGATATCCTGCTGCCATTCCGCATCGAGCTACCGCCACGCACGGCCTTATTGCGCCGACCTGCCTCGTTTGTCTCTTCGAAATAGATCTATCCATTTCCTTATCACTGAACACCATCCGGCAATATCATTAGCTCAGGACTATTGTCAAAAGTTCCTTGTGGGAGCGGCGTCCCGCCGCGATATGCCCTGTTGGTTGCCTCGAAATCGCGGC
>JBNKKC010000050.1:0-71888 GCA_050291625.1 Desulfobacteraceae bacterium | reverse complement strand
GAGGACTTCAAAAAGCCGAGAACGCCGTATGGCGGTGCCTATCCGGCAGTGGAAATGAAGCGGCAGCGGTATGAGATTGAGCAAGAGCGGCAGATGGCATTGAAGGGGGCTGAGGTGCTGCCAAGCAAGGCCGCAGACTTTTTGCACACGCCCCGGAAAAGACCGGGATGTTCCACAGGCGTAGCAGCGCTACGCCGAGGACTGCAAAAAATTGAGAACGCCGTATGGCGGTGCTCTTCGATCGATGGATTGCACGGGCGGAGGTTCGTAGAATAAAAAAAGCGGCATGGTGCACCGAAGGGCTGTGAGGTGCCGTCAGACAAGGCCGCAGGTTGGACCCGGAGGCGTAGCGGCGCTACGCCGAGGATTCCAAATTGTCGAGAACGCCGTATGACGGTGCCTCACAGCCCTTCAGTGCGCCATGCTATAGTTTGCCGGACCTTATGATCGACACCACCAACCAAACCCCCAAAAAGGTCGCGATGCAGTACCCGGTCAGTCCCAGCAGGTCCGTTATATCGATGGTTCCCAGTCCCAGCATACCGAGTTCAAGCGGCAGGACCTTTTTAGCCGAGTTGAGGATCAGCGAGGCGGCGATCAGCGAAGCTGAAACCACCAGTCCGACAGTCAAGCGGTTCATGCCCCGCTCCAGCTTTTTTGTCACGGGATCCAGCCCACCGTGGTTCAGTTCTACGCGGTGGTCGCCGCCGGCAATGCGTTTGAAGATATCATGGGTCAGCTTGGGCATCCATCGCAGGTAGCCGCCGGCGCTTTTCATGTCGCGTCCGACGTTGCGGATCAGCTTTTGGGCGTCATAGCCTTGCTCGAGCAGTTTTCTGGCGTAGGGCCGTGTGACTTCCAGCAGGCTCGCGTCCGAACCCAATATCTTCCCCAGAGCCTCGGTTTGGATGAAGGTCTTGAGCAGCAGAAGAAGATTGCGCTGCATCACGATGCGGTATTTGAAGATCAGGCGCATGACCTGATCGTAGACATCTTTGACCGATATGTTTTCCAGGGCGCGGCCGTAAAACGGTTCGGCCACCTCTTTCAGGTCGATCCTGAAACGTTTCAGATTCATCTGCTTGGCATTGATCAGGCCGGCCCCTTCCAGCGCCTCCATCACCATGTCATAGTCGTGCTCCGCGAACCCAAGAAACAGATGGGCGATTTGCAGCATGGTCTCCTCGTCGAGATAGCCCACAATACCGAAATCGACCAGGCCGACGCGGCCGTCATACATGACAATGGTGTTACCGGGGTGGGGGTCGCCGTGAAATATTCCGGCGGCCATCAACTGGCGGGAAAACGAACGAAGGCCGATCAGCGCCACTTCTTTCGGATCGATGCCGTGGCGGATGATTTCCGCCACGTTGTCCATCTTGATGCCCTCGATGTGCTCCATCACCAGCACCGATTTGGCCGTATGCTGCCAATAGACTTTGGGGATGTGGATTTCATCGATCGTTTCAAAGCTCTGGGTAAAGCGCTCGATATGTCCCGCCTCTGTGAGCATGTCCAATTCGCGGAAGATCGTTCGTTCGAACTCTTTGACCAGATTGACCGCTCCAACGACCTGACCCAGCTCGAAGCGTTTTTCGATCTTATCTGCAAAGTAGTACATCAGCTGGATGTCGTTGCGAATGCGTTTTTCAATGCCCGGCCGAATCACCTTGACGGCCACTTTTTCTCCGCTTTTGAGGTTGGCCGTGTGAACCTGGGCCACCGAAGCCGCGGCCGCGGCTTCGGGGTTGAAGTTGTCGAACAGCTGCTCCAGGGGCTGCCGCAGCTCGTTTTCAATGGCATCTCGTATCTGATCGAAGGAGACCGGCGGCACCTGATCCTGAAGTTTGCTGAATTCATCGATGTATTCGGGGGGAAACAGGTCGGCGCGGGTGCTCATCAGCTGACCCAGCTTGATAAAGCTGGGGCCCAGTTCCACCAGCGCGTGACGAAGCCGAACCGGATCCAGCCGGCCGGTTTTCCGGCGCCCGCGATTGCGGCCCCAGAGACGGTCGCCAAACTCGCCGAGTCCGTGTTTGATCAGGATGCGGGAAATGAGACCGAAGTGTCGAATACCGCGAATGCGGCGTCTGCCCGCGGATAGTTTCATCGCTGTTGTCCTTTACGCGCTATAGTGTGCCGCTACTCCCGGCTTTCTTCCCGGTCTGCATTTACCGGGGCCCAGCGCCTGGCGATCTCCTCGAGTTTCTCTTGATCGGCGACATAGCGTTCGACCAGACCGCAGTCGGTACAGACGTAATTGTCCAGTGCCGCCATAGAGGTCAGGCTGATGGGGATGGAGTTGCTTCCGAAGGGACCTCCCTTAAGGGGCATGTCCTCGGCAGAGAAGATCTTTTTCGAGCCGCACTTCGGGCATTTGCCTGTTTTCATGTGCTTTCCTTCCAATGAATGGTTGCAAGCGATTTGCTTCATAGTCAGAAGTGGCGTCCATAGACGATACGGTTATGTCGCAATCCGGAAACAGTGTCAACCGGTCCGCTTACAGACGTCGGTATATCCACGGACATGTGCCATCCCTGATCAGTTCCAATCTTGACGATGGCGGGTGCTCGTGGGAGCCGACGATCAGATAACCGCCCTGAACCAGCGTGCCGGCGATCCGTTCAAAGGCCCGGACTTGTGCCGGGCCCCGGTAATACGTCAACAGGTTGTTGCGTAAAAAGATCAGATGAAACCGGCCCGACAGGGGTTCGTCGAAAAGATCGCGCTGCTGCCAGTCTATCGTCGAATTCAGCAGAGGCTTCAGGACAAAGCGGCTTCCGGAAGGGGTTTGCCTGAAATACTTGCTCCGCAAATCCAGGGGCAGCTGTTTGAGGCTGCTGCGGTCGTATAGGGCGGCCTGCGCCCGCTCCAGGCATTGGCTGCCGGCATCCGTAGCGGCTATCTTCAATAGGCGGGCGGCTGCCGCCTCCTCCCACAGGATGGCCAGACTGTAAGGCTCTTCACCGTTGGCACATCCGGCGGACCATGCCTGCAACGGGCCTTGAAGGGTTTCAATCAGCTGCGGCAATATACGATCTTTAAGGCAGGCCCACAGCGTGTGGTCCCGGAAAAAACGGCTGATGGTGACGATCAGGCATCTTTCGCACTCGGCTCGAATCTCCGGCCGACCGTCGAGCAGGCGAAGATAGGTTTCGACCGACATGCACCCCAGGGCCTGCATATGCCGACGGAGCCGCTTTTTGACCCCCTTCCGGACTTTTCGGAATCCGCTCCAGGGGCGATCCAGATGGTCCAGCACACGGCGAAACTCATCATCGTTGAGCATGGCGGATACCCCCATGGCGCCCCTACACCGCTTTGAGCAGTTCCAGAACCTCTCCCTCCAAGGTGGCGGCCTGCCGTTTTTTTATATCAAAAAGCACAAATGTGACATCGGCGTCCGCCACAAGGGTATCGCTGCCTTTGAGTTTGACGGCCTGGTGGATCACACCGCTGCGGGTTCCCAGCCGCTGAACCCGGGTTTCGATGTGCAGTATGTCGTTCATCACAGCCGCTTTCCGATAATTGATATTGATATTGACCACGGTGAAGGCGTAGCCTTTTTGCGCCAGAACCTGAAGATCGACCGTTTCTTCGAAGGCCGCCCAGCGGCCCTCCTCCAGAAATTCCAGGTAGCGTGCATTGTTGACATGGCCGAACACATCGATATGATAGCCTCTGATTCTAATATCCAACGTATGAATCACACGAACTCCTCCGTGACGGCGCCGGGATTGATATCCAGCATGGATGCCACACTCAAGGCGCACAGGTTGATGATGAAGAGAAAACCCACACATACCGGCCGGAGCGAAAAGATGCAACATGAGTTGTTCATGGCGCTTGTCCAGCGTCGTCAAAGCGTGCGCGGGTATGCCGCGCAAGCCGTGGAGAAAGACAAAATCCATCGTTGTGTTGATGCGGCTCGTCTGGCGCCGTCGGCATGTAATGCTCAGCCGTGGCGGTTCATCGTGGTGGATCAGCCGGAATTGAAAAATCAGCTGGCCGATCTGACGGCCGATCGCTGGCTCCCGCTCAACCATTGGACCAAGCAGGCCCCGGTGCACGTCGTGATTGTGGTGGAGGCGGCCAACCTGACATCCCGCATCGGCGCCGCAGTAAAAAAACGGGATTTTCCCTGGATCGACGTGGGAATTGCCGCCGAACACTTCTGTCTGCAGGCCGCTGCCGAAGGGTTGGGCACCTGCATGCTGGGATGGTTCAAAGAGGAAAAGGTGAAACAGCTGCTGGGCATTCCTGCGACCAAGCGCGTCGGCCTGTTGATCACTCTGGGTTATCCGGCTGATGGGACCATTCGACCGAAGATCCGAAAATCGATCGACGATATACTTTGCTGGAATCGCTACTCGTAAATGCTTTATATCCTTGTCGCCAGGCGGGTCCCCTGATCGATGGCCCGCTTGGCATCCAGTTCTGCGGCCAGGTCCGCCCCGCCGATCACATGAACGGGTATGCCGCTTTGAGCCAGTTCGTCACCCAGGGTGCGAAGCGGCTCCTGGCCCGCGCAAATGATGATATTGTCGACGGCCAGGGACATCTTCTTATCCCGACGAATGATGTGCAACCCTATATCGTCGATGCGTTCGTAAGTGACGGCATTGAGCATCGCGACTTGTTTTCTGTAAAGCTGGGCGCGATGAATCCAGCCTGTGGTTTTACTGAGGCCTGCGCCCACTTTGCTGCCTTTGCGCTGCAGCAGATAGACCTGACGTTCGATCTCCGGCGGCCGTCCTCCATCCGGGTCCAGGCCGCCGGGTTGATGCAGGCTGGTGTCGATCCCCCAGTTGGCCAGGAATGCGTCGCGATCCTGGCTGTCGTCCGACGCCTCATGTGTCAGATAGACCGCCACATCGAATCCAATACCCCCGGCACCGATAATGGCCACCCGCTTTCCTGCCGTCGTCTTCCGGGTCAGAACATCGATATAGGTCAGGACGCTGGGATGGTCATGCCCCGGGATGTCGATTTTTCTCGGCACAATGCCTGTGGCAACGATGATCGCGTCGTATCCGGCCGATGAAAGCTCCCGGGCCGTGGCGCAGGTGTTCAAACGCACGTCCACTCCCAGGCGCGCCAGTTGCTGCTGAAAGTATCTCAGGGTCTGTTCAAACTCCGATTTTCCGGGAACCCGGAGCGCCAGATTCAACTGCCCCCCGATGCGGTCCGCCTGTTCATACAAGACTACCTGGTGACCGCATTCGACGGCGGCGGTGCTGAAGGCCAAACCGGCCGGTCCGGCCCCGACCACGGCCAGTTTCTTCGGATTCCGGGCCGGCGCGTAAACCAGTTCGATTTCGTGCCCGGCCCTTGGATTCACCAGGCAGGAGGCCACCTGTCCGTTGAAAATGTGGTCCAGACAAGCCTGGTTGCACGCAATGCATGTGTTGATCAGGTGCGCCCGTCCGGTGGTGGCCTTGTTGACAAATTCCGGGTCGGCCAGCATGGGACGGGCCATGGAAATCAGATCCGCCTCATTGCCGGCCAGTACCGCTTCGGCCACTTCGGGGGTATTGATGCGGTTGCTGGTAACCAGCGGCAGGCCCACCTCCGACTTGAGTTTGGCCGTCACCCAGGAAAAGGCCGCTCGTGGAACCATGGCGGCAATGGTTGGAATCCGTGCTTCATGCCATCCGATGCCGGTATTGATGATGGTTGCCCCCGCCGCTTCGATCTGCCTTGCCAGGACAACCACTTCGTCCCAGTCGGAGCCACCGGGAATCAGGTCGAGCATGGACAAGCGGTAGATGATGATGAAGTTCTCTCCCAGTGCCTTTCGGACCCGGTGCACGATTTCCAGCGGGAAGCGGATTCTGTTTTCGTAGTCGCCGCCCCAGCGGTCGGTGCGATGGTTGGTGTGCTGCACGATAAACTGGTTGATCAGGTATCCCTCGCTGCCCATGATTTCCACGCCGTCATAGCCGGCCATTTGGGCCAGCCGCGCACAGCGTACGAAATCTTCGATGTGCTGCTCGATCTCATCGTCTGTCAGGGCCTTGGGTTTGAAAATATTGATGGGGGCTTGAATGGGCGACGGCGCCACCAGCTTTTTATGAAATCCATACCGCCCGGTGTGCAGGATCTGCATGCAGATTTTGGCGTCGTGTTCATGCACCGCTGCGGTGACGATTCGATGTGCGCCGATTCCGGACTCATCGTTCAACATGGTGCCGTGGTCCGCAATCCGTCCCTGCTCGTTTGGCGAGATGCCGCCCGTAACGATCAGGGCCACTCCCCCGCTGGCCCGCTCGCTGTAAAAGGCGGCAAGCCGTTCGGGACCGTCAGGACGTTCTTCCAGGCCGGTATGCATGGAGCCCATCAGCGTTCTGTTTTTCAGTTGGGTAAAACCCAGATCCAGCGGGGAGAGCAAATGGGGATACAAGGGGTGAATCATCGAAGCTCCTTTGTGCGCGGCAAGGTGCTGCCTTCCGTAAACTGATGGAAACCTGAATCTTTTCGATAAAAATCATCGGGGTCGGCGTCGGACTCGGAAAGCGCGGTTTGAATCGATCCCGACGCCGACCCCGAAAATCGGCAGGGCCAACCTTTCTGTCTGATTCTAACGCCGGACCCTTTAAGGAATCAACCCCATTATCCGCGCATCGAACAGTTGCCCCAAGGAAACGACATGGTCGTTCTGTTTTTGCGCCGCAGCCCGTTGAGTTGAAGCGTGACCTGATGTATGAATAAAATTTGTCGATGAGCGAGCGGCCCCTCTGTTGGCTGACTTGGATCTTGTTTACATCAATGAGGGAAACGGCATGAGCATTTACTATGTGGACGGCAAATTCGTGCCGGCCGATGAGGCCGTCATTCCGGTGGATGATCTGGCCATTATCCGGGGCATCGGTGTCTTCGATCTGCTGCGTACCTACGAGGGGAAGCCCTATTTTCTCAATGAACATGTGGAACGCCTGCTCAATTCGGCCAAGGCGATCAATCAGGACATCCCGTGGTCGCACGACGACATCTGCGATGTGGTGCAGCAGACCCTGGCGCGCAATGATGTGGATGAGGCCAATATCCGCATCATCGTAACCGGCGGTTCGAGTTCGGATTTCATGACACCCAACGGGCCGCCGCGACTGATCGTACTGGTCACGCCGCTGCCCAAACTTCCCGAGTGGTGGACCTCCAAAGGCGTCAAGGTGATCACCGTCAGGGCCCGACGCAACATTCCAGGCGCCAAGAGCCTCGACTATCTGCCGGCCGCCATGGCTTTGCGCAAGGCCCGTGAACAAAAAGCCATTGAAGTGATCTATCTCGACAATGCGGACAACGCCCTGGAGGGCGCCACCAGCAACCTGTTCGCTTTTATCGGCAGGACGCTGGTGACACCGGGCCGCGATATTCTTTCGGGCATTACACGAAAGTGCGTGTTGGACATCGCCCGCGGCCGATACCCTGTCGACATCAGGGACCTGCCCAAAGCGGAGCTGATCAAGGCCGACGAGGTATTTATTACCGGAACCAATAAAGGCCTGGTGCCGGTGGTCAAGATCGATGATTTTATGATCGGCAACGGTCGGCCGGGCAAGCAGACGCTCGATTTGATGGCCTCTCTATCGGACCTGATTTTTTCCCCTGCCAAAAAAAATATCTCGACAAAGCGTCCATCGTGAGGCCATAATATTTTCAGGATAGGCCTCGTTCCCTGGTATTTCATCATTTTTCAGAGCGCCTTTGTCACAATTACATTTGATTTGTTGCCAATTTAATGCTACACGTTGCGGCCGCTGTACTTCGGGTGACGAACACACCTCCAACAGAGTTCCTTTGTGTGCCTGCCAGTTTTGCCTGACCGGAACGGCTTCTGATCTGTTCGAAGCGGTACCTATCATCGAATAAATAAACGGACCCGTGGCCCAACGGACACTTCATTGACCCTGAGACAATCTCGGAGGGGCGATGCCGGTATTCAAAGCGCCGGCTCGACGGCCCGACGGCTGGCTGGTTCTGCAGTGTCCTGGACCTGTTAACGCAAGATTTACTTTCTGGAAAGTGGCATGGAGTGGCACTTGCCGGAGGAGGCGTGCAATGACGGAAAAACAAGAGTCGGCGAAGGCACAGGCATCCTCGCCCTTTGAATGGATGACGATGTTTACCCAATTCTGGTCTCCTTTCTTCGACACCATGAGCGGTGGCGCATCACCGCCCGAGCCTGCCGAATCCCCCAAACCGCAAGGCCGGCTGGATGAGGGAATTCAAACCTCGATGAAGATGTGGCAGGCCATATCCAAAAGCATGACCTCCCCTTCGGCTTTGGAGGCGTTTCAATCCGCGACCCGGACCACCCCGGATATGATGCTCGGCTTTACCCGGACCTGTCTGAACAGTTTTATCAAGTTTCAGGCGGAGATGGTCGACTGGTTTTCAAAAACCGGGAAATCGGTGACGCCTGATGACTTTCAGCAGCTCGATAAGGAGCTGATCAACCGCTGGACCGACATCTACCAAAAGGAGTTCAGCCAATATTTAAACATCCCGCAAATCGGACTGGGGCGCTTTTACCAGGAAAAAGCCCTGCAGGCCGTGGATAAATCAAACATGTTCCAGGCGGCGGTCTCCGAGTTTCTGCATGTGCTTTATCTTCCCATAGAGAAGTCATTTAAAATCATGCAGCAGAAGATCTCCGATATGACGGACAGGGGTGAGCTGGAAGAGGATCCGAAAGTTTACTACCGTCAGTGGATTCAGGTCCTGGAGGGGTGCTACATGGAGCTTTTCAAGCAACCCGAATTTCCTGATGCACTGAGCAGAACCATACAAGCCTTGAACGACTTCTACAGGGCAAGGCAGGAGGTCGTCAATGACTTCCTGCGATCCTTTTCCGTACCGACCCAGGATGATCTGGATGAACTTTATAAGGAGATTCATAAGCTGAAAAAACGTCTCCGCAATAACAAAAGGGGGGCAAACAATGGCGAATCCTAAAATTCCGGTTGACTTGATTATCAAAAAGATGACCGAGGAGGCCGGGCAGGCGCAGCAGCGCCTTGAAAAGGCCAAGGACGTTTTGTTGGGACCGCTGGATGCCGATATTGCGACGACACCCTATGAGGTGGTTTATACCGAAGACCGGGTCAAACTAAAACACTATAAGCCGGTCACCCGGAAGCGGATCAAGACGCCTTTGCTGCTGGTCTATGCTCTGATCAATCGGGAAACCATGCTGGATTTGCAGCCGGGGCGCAGTGTTTTGCAGAACTTTCTCAGCGAAGGCGTGAATGTCTATATGGTCGATTGGGGGTATCCCACACGCAAGGATCGCTATCTGGGTATCGATGATCATGTGAATGGATATATGGACAGCATGATCGATGTTGTCTGTGACCGGGAAAAGGTGTCAAAGATCAACCTGATGGGGATCTGCATGGGGGGCACTTTCAGCGTGATCTACTCCGCTCTGCATCCGGAGCGAATTAAAAATCTGATTACCACCGTGACGCCGACCCACTTCGACATTGACACGGGCCTGCTCAATTTATGGATGAAAAAGGCTCCGGTCGATCAAATGGTCGAAACCTTCGGCAATATCCCCGGCGATATGCTTAATCTGGGCTTTTTACTGCTCAATCCCGCCCGCCTGATGATCGATAAGTATGTGGGCTTCATCGAAAATGCGTCCGACAAGACCTTTGTTGAAAACTTCGTCAGAATGGAAAAATGGATATTCGACAGCCCGGATATTCCCGGGGAGACCTTCCGCGAATTCTTGAAAGATTGCTATCAGCAGAACCTGCTGATTCAAAATAAAATGGTGGTTGGGGGACGGCGCGTGGACCTGAAAAAAGTAACCATGCCGCTTCTGAATATTTATGGTCAATACGACCACCTGGTGCCTCCGGAGGCATGCGAACGGCTGACATCCGTGGTGGGCAGCAAAGACACCGAAGATATTTGTCTCAAGACCGGCCATATCGGAATCTATGTCAGCTCGAAGTGCCAGAAGGAATTTGCACCAAAGATCGCGCAATGGCTGGAGGAAAGAGATGCATCGCCGAAGCCGGTCAAAGGGCGAAAAAAAGCGACTGCCGCCTCAAAGGCCGGCGCAGCTGCACGGCGCCGAAAGACCGAAACCGACATTGAATCGCCTCCCCCCAAAGCCACCGTTCTTCGCGGAAAGACCAAAATGGCCGATGATTCGGCACCCGAGACCGGGGCCAGGAGTAAAACACCGGGGGCTTCTGGCGCACAAATCCCGGCTCGTTGACGGGGACGACAAGAAGGAGATCCGCAATGACGAAAGAACAGGATTTTTTCGAGACGTTTTGCAGGCTCAGCCATGCCTTCGGTACGGCGGCGACGATGGAAGAGTTGTTGGAGCTGATTGTGCAACGTGCCACCGAGGCCATGAACGGCAAGGCGGCCTGCCTGTTTTTGGCCGATCAGGCGCAGGATGCGTTTGTCCCCATGGCACAGTACGGGCTGTCGGATAAGTACCTGCACGCCAGCCCTTTGAAGGCCAAAAAGATCGTAACCGCCCTGAAGAAGAAAGGCCATCTCTTCTTTGAAGACGCCACCACCGATCCGCGCCTGGAGCATCACGACAAGAAAAAGGCCGAAGGCATCGCCTCCATTTTGACGGTGGCGGTGATGGTGGATGATCGATGCATCGGCGTGCTGTCGCTCTATACGGCGGAACAACGCAAATTCTCAAAACAGGAGATCGTCTTTCTGAAGGCATTGGCCGGCAATGGCGGCATGGCCGTCAAGCGGGCGCGGCTGTTTGAGCGCATGCAGAAAAACGCACGGCTTTTCCTCGAGTTGACGACGGCGATCAATTCAAGCCTGGATATTCGCCAGGTGCTCAACAACATGACCGAAAAGACGTGCCGGGCCCTGGGCATGAAAGGCGCCACGATCCGGTTGATCAATGAGGATACCGACACGATGGATCTGGTGGCCAGCTACGGATTGAGCGAGACGTTTTTAAACAAAGGCGCCGTGCTTGCCCGGAAAAGTATTTCCGAAGCCCTGCAAGGCGAGACCATCGTCATCGACGATGTGGCCGAAGACAAACGCCTGCAGTATAAAAAAGAGACCGAGGCGGAAGGCATTGCCTCCATGGTCTGCATCCCGATTCGCTCCAAAGAACACGTGATCGGCGTTCTGCGCCTTTATTCAAAGCAAAAAAGACAATTCGCAGAAGACTTTTTAACGCTCGTCGAAGCCTTGGCCCATGTCGGCGCACTGGCCATTCAAAATGCGTCCATGTATCTCACGCTCAAAGAGGACAAAAGAAACCTGGAACAGGAGATTTGGAGCCATCGTTCCTATTTTTAAACGCACCCGGCCGACAGGCGTTTACCGCCTTGTCCGGGGCCCAATGGTGACGGAAGCCATTGACATGTGAACATCTTGATAAGGAGATCTTCGAATGGACCAGTTACAGATGGCCAAACAGATGATTCAAATGAACAAGCTGGTATTCGACAACAACTACAATATGATCATGACCGCCTATGAGCAGAACAAGCTGATATTGAGCACCATGCTCGGTCAGGCCAGCAATTTGCCGGTTGAAACAAAGGCCGCCATCGATGAGTGGCTCAAGACCTATAAAAAGGGTTGTGAAGAACTCAAGAACATGATCGATCAAGGCTACCATATGGTTGAAAAAACCATGGAGGATGCAAACCCTTAGCAGCGAAATCCAGAAGTGGCTTCAAAAGCTTCCATCGGGCCCAAGATCCCCCGCCAAAGATCAGCGGGATAAAAAGGCGGGGAAAATCCGTTCAACCGCAGGCATACATCGGGTATGTCGAGGATTGAACGGTTTTCCCCAACGCAGAGGTTGGGTTCGAGGGGAGGTTTTGCAGCCACCTCTAGTCGCTGCCCGGGCGCGCCTCTCCCGCCATATCGATGACGGCCGCAACCTGCCTGGCGACGTCCCGGGTTGCGAGCACCGGCTGCTGGGCGGCATCGCGCTGTACCGCTTCAAATGCCCGGCGTTGAATCCGTCCCCTTCCGGTCGCGAGTTTCACAATCCCCTGCAACAGAAAAAAGCTGAGCAGTAAAATCAATCCGATCGTCAACAGGGCGTGCAGAAAAAAATCGGATGTCAAATAGGTGCGGTTGAAAAATCCTCTGGCCGTCAACCAGCCCACATACGCCATCAGCGCCACACCGGGCAGATTGAAGATCAATTGCAGCAGGCTGTTGCTCAAACGCTTTGCCGTTTGATCGATCTGCCGGGTCAGGGCCTCGGCCCACATGGTTTCCAGTGCCCTTCCCGCTTGCATCTGGCTGGAGCTCTCCAGATTGCGGACTGCCGTATCGAATTCGGCGGATACCAGTTGATCGGCAATATCGGGCCAGCGGATCATCATGGCTTTGAGAAATGCATTCAGTGCCGCGTCCGCGCGGGTTTGATCTTCCAGGAAGGAGAGGGCCGAACGACTTTGCTTATAGCGGCGCCAGGAACTGACCATACCCCACAGTTGGCGCAACGGATTGCCAAACCGCAACAGGGCCGTCAATCCGCTGCCGAAAACGATCAACCGGCTCCAGATGGCCACCAGCCAGCCCACCGGACCCAGCCAGCGCTGGGCCAGGGCCTGATAGACCCGCACCTGGACCCCCATTAATTGTTGGCGTTCATCGGATCGAAGTTGTTCAAGGGCTTGCTTGAGGGCCTGGTGTTCGGCCTGGGTCATCTGATCGAGGCTCCGGACCAGCAAGGCCCGATGCGCGTTGGCAGCCTGCCGGATCTTATCGGCGATGTAAAAGCAGATCTGCCCGGCGTTGGCGATACGGCGGTCGCGCCCGGTGCCGGGCTGGTTGAGGTGGTCGAAAACGAGCTCTTTGAGCCTATCGAACTGATCCAACGAATGCCGCGGAGCTGCCTGGGGCTCCCAGCGGGGAGCGTGCAGGTTGCTGCGGGCGGAGACCAGCAACAGCGCGTCGGGTTGGCTGTCCCATGCTTTTTTCAGATAATCTTCCAGGCCCGGACCGATCTCATCGGTGAGTTCCCGTGCGTCCAGCCGATCGCATTTGTTGAGCACGGCCACCAGGGAGGCCCCGTGAAAGCGCCGAACCAGCGGCGCCATAAAATCGGCATGATCCCTGCGGTGCGGGTTCTGGGCGTCAAACACACAGATCAGCACGTCGGACTGCCGAACCGCATGCAACAGTTCATCCACATGCTCCGGGCTATTGACGCTGTCGGTGTCCGGCGTGTCCACCAGTATCATGTGCCGGGCCGATCCCGCGGTGACGATGGTCCGGAGACGGCCGGCATCTCCCAACACCCGCCTGGCGGCCTGGACATCGTCGGCCAGCACCAGCGGCTCGCGCGTCGTCGGGCGCCGGCTGCCCACGGGTGAGAGGTCGTCCTTTCCCGCCAGGGCGTTGAACAGCGTGGATTTTCCCGCACCGGAGGGACCGACGATGGTCGCCACCAGACGTCCGTCCAGCCGGCGTTTCAGATCGGCAATGATGCTTTTGGCCTCTTCAGCCTGTTTGTCGAGCACCGCCGCCGGTCGCCACAAGGGAACGCTGCGCAGCGCGTTCTGCCATTCGGTGATGTCACGCACATGGGTTTCGATCTGGCCCCGGGCTTCCAGGGCCGCGAGGTGCTGTTTGGCCATTGATTGATCCTGTATACGTTCTAGTGTTTGCCGCACTGCTCAAGAGCCCGTTGGGCCTCTGCCAACAATTGGTCTGTTCGAGCGGCGGCATCGGCCGTCGCCTCCAGTAAGGTCCCGCTGATCTGCTGCTCAAACAATGCCTGAACGGTTTTGTATTTGTTTTCCAGCCAGGTCTGCACCAGCGGCTTTAAGAGCAGGTCCAACTGCTGCTGATCGGTTTTTGAAAGCCCCGCCGTGGCTGGTATTGCCACCAGGGCATAAAGATCGTGCAATCCCAGCAGTCCGGTCAGCTTGACCTTGATCCCGGCGGCGCCCACCGGGTCGCCGGTATGCAGAATATAGGTGATCGCGGCCGTGGCGGGGATAACATTGAGCAGTGCGGAAAAGGTCTGCCGAATCTGATCGATCAGGCTCATCTGTTCGCGCAGTTTTCGAGCCAGATCATTCAAGTCGTCATCCAGCTGGCGGGACCAGTTCAGCACCCGGATTTTACCGGCCAGGATCGTTTCAATGGCGGATTGCCAATTGCGTCGACGCAGCCGCTCCTGAACGGGATGTACCGCCGCCGGCACCGCCGCTTGCCGGCCTTCCCATGTATATTGGGGGTCGAGGCAGATTCGGTGAAGGGTATTGGCCCCTTTGAGCATATCCGTCTCCAATCGCTGTTCCAGCAAATGCTTCGCCGCCGCCCGGTCCGCCGGACCTGTTGAACTGCCGGCCTTGCGGGCCGCTTTGAGCAGCACCCGCATGGGCCAGCCCACGATGCGGCCGGTACGGCGCATCAGTTTGATATGAGAGGGATCGGAAGCCATCCAGATTTTGGCAAACCGGCGCAGGACCTGGTCGGCGGGAAAGTGCGACAGGACCTGCCGGATGGCACGGCTCTGGGCCTGCTGCATGGCGCCTCGGTAGCGGGACAGACTCTCACGCGACTGCCGGATAAGCTCTGCCATGTGCGCCGCCTGCGCCAGGGCGTCGGCCTGCATGCCGCCGAGCACCTGTTGTCGCAATTGATGGGTGTCCAAACCGGCCAGGGCCGATGACAGATCCTGTTTGACGCCCCAAATCGGCCGCAAGGCGATAGCCTTTTCACCGGATGCCACGCCATTGTCCTCGTCGGCGCGGTAGATACCCAGCAGATGCCGTTCAAAGTCGTCCCCATAGAGGTTGCGGGCTACGGTACGAGCGTGGCTGAGCACTTCCGGATCGTCGAATCCGGGGTAGACCCGGTAAACCAGGTAGCAAGGCCGCGCGCCCATGCCGGTCAACATACGGGCGATAAAATCGGTGTTGTCGCGATTGTTATAGGTGGCGTTGGTAAATATATAGAGAAACAGATCCGCCACCTCCAGGCTGTGGCGGGCCAGATCGCGGTTGGTGTATTGACCTCTGGCGCCGGTGTCGATATCGGGGGTGTCGAGCAACGCGATGCTTTTGGGCAAACCGGTGCTGGAGCATCGCAGGGGGCTGCCCGGAGTCAATAGCCGCTGCGGGTTGTCCAGGGGTTCGACGGGTGCGCCGAAAGTTTCCGCCAGGGCCTGCAGAAAGAGCCCTGTGTCCGATGAATCCTCGTGGGTGCCGATCAGGACTCTGCGGTTGATGCCGGCCCGGCCGCCGCTGGGTGACATGGGCTTTTGCATCAATCCGTTGAAAAGGGTGGATTTGCCGGCCGATCCTCCGCCGCAGATGGCGGCGACAAGGGGAAATTCAGGGGCCATGCGGGGCAGCAGCTTGCGATCCAGGGACTGGGTCCAATGGGTAAAGGCTTCGCCCAGATCGAGCTGAAGCAGCTCGGCTGCGGCCGGGATAGCCCGGCGCAGGGTCTTCAGGGCCTCATGAATAGTGGGGGTCGCTGGCATGGCCTATATGGTAACATCTCAAATGGGTATTGCAAGGTCTGACGACGCGTCGTCTGTCGAAACAGCCGCAATATGGCCATGACATTGGTTACCATCCGGAAACACAGGCTTTTCCGCTGTCAGAGCGTCAGGTGACATGTCGGGCGGACCGGACTCAGTCGTGTGCAGGGATATTACGATGTTTCGCGGATGAAATTGAGGCGGCCGCGATCGTCGGATTCAAACCGATAGATATCCCATCGTTTTAATTTAGAACGTTCTCGCTCCAGTCGCTGAGCGATGATCAAGCGATCACCGTCGGTGCGAACGTTGATCATTCCATAGTTGGCAACGGAGCGTTGAATGATACTGAGATGGTCATCCAAACGTTTGCCGGCTTTCTTTTTTGCACTCTCCGTCGCTTCAGGATCATTCAGGATGGCCGTTTCCCTTTCGATTTTCTCGCGAAGCTCCGCCCTGACTTGATTGGGATGTTTAATACTCTCGTTTCCTGACCTGGCAAGTTCCGTCGAGAAGATCAGGGGGCGGTCCGAACGGCTGTACTTGCCAATGATCCCCAGGGTATCGGGCCTCGGATGCGAATGCGGCTCGTTGTCGCCGCTGGAAATAACGGTGGCGATAGGGTTGGTGGCCATCAGAAAGCTCGGAGAAACATGCGCACTGCCATGGTGGCAGGCCTTAGCAATGTCGGCTTCAAAATGTTTCCGTCCCTCGGCGATCAACGTTTCCATATCACTCGGTGACGTCGGATGCGGATCGAGTCCTGTGTAATGCCTTAACAAGTATTCCTGGGATGGTTCGTTCAGATCGCCCCCGAGCAGCATTTTGATATTTCCCATCTCCAACAGGAATACGACGGAGTGCCCGTTTTTGGTCACCGCCGTTTTTCCGATTTTTGGAAGCCCGAGTTTGCCCTGCCCCAAGTCCTGCGGCACAGGTCCCAGTACCCTGAACGTGATGCCACGATGATCGTGGGGCGCATAGCCCGGCAGATAGTGTGGATTCTGAAAATCGACACCGGCCGTCAGCCCCACCACATCGCCGACCCGCCCGGAATCAACGGCCGTTTTCAGCATATTCGGGTAGAGACGCTTGCCACGCCGGGCGGCGCTTTGGGTGATCTTTTTCAGATCGGCCATGGTTTTCACAAGCCCCGTCAAATAGTTGGTGCCATCAATCTTTTTTTCCGCCCCCAATGAGTTCTTGCCGCCCGACAGCTGCTCGACAATCGTATTGTGATAAATGGCCCCGACGTGCACCTTCTCGTGTTCCAGCAGTTCTGTGAAACCCAAATAGTGATCTTTGTCAGGGTGGCTGATAACGAACGATTCGAACTCGAACTTTTTCGTAAATTTCCCGAACCGCCAACGCAGAAACCGATACATATTGTCGCCTTCTCCGGCGTCGACGACAAGCGCCTTATCTTCGGGCGTTTGGATATGACATCCATCACCCTGGCCGATATCTACGAAATTGACTTCGAGAATTCGGTCCTTCTGAACGTTTTCCTTTCGAACCCATCCGCTGCGGCCGCGTGTGCGAAGTTTGAACCAACTCCCATCGATCTGTTCGATACGGGCCCAGTCTCCCCAAAGGAGCTGGTTCAGCGGCCCTTTTCCTTTGGTCGAATCTGATTCGCCTTTTGTCTTGTACTGAACAGTGGATGGATATCCGATGAAGACGGCCTCTCCGACTCTCATTTTTTCGCCCTCCAATGTCGAATAGCATCTCCCTATCGTCTCTCATCCAGGATGTGCCTGACCTTTTGAGACAATTTGGATAGACTGAACGGTTTTTGAATGAAACCATCGCAGCCTCTTTTCATAATGTCCGAGGCCAGCCCGTTCAATGAATAGCCGCTCGATAGAAGCACCGGCATGTCTGGCTGAAGATGCCGGATATGATCAAAGGTTTGTCCGCCATCCATGCCCGGCATGATAAGATCCAATATGACCAGGTCAATTGCCGTCCCGTGCTGTGCGACGATGTCTAAAGCTTCCCGGCCGTTTGCAGACACAAAAACTTGATAACCGAGTGTTTCCAGCATTGGCCTGCCGACATCGGTAACGACTGTTTCATCGTCCACCAGGAGAATTGTTCCCGAGCCCTTGATGACGTTTTCTTTTAATTCAATCTCCTGTATTACTTGAGCAGACGTCGACGGCAGATAGATATTGAATGTCGTGCCGCAATTGATTTTACTGGAAACATCTACGATTCCACCGTGATTCTTCACGATACCGTATACACAGGCCAGTCCGAGCCCTGTTCCAAGTTCTGCTTCTTTTGTTGAAAAAAAAGGATCAAATACACGCTGGAGCGTCTCCTGGTCCATACCAATCCCCGTATCGGTAACAGATATTTTACAAAAGCACCCGGGATCGACGTTATGCGATTGACAATACGCTTCATCCAAAGCGGCGACAGATGTCTCCAGGAACAATTCACCGCCATCAGGCATGGACTGCCATGCGTTGACAAAAAGATTCAACAATACCTGTTCAATCTGATTTTGATCGGCATTTACGACGATCTGCCCATGATGCAGTTTCGTGTGAATTTGTATTTCCTTACGGGTTCGACCGAACATATTTGCGCTGCTCATCAGCAATTCGTTCATGTCGATGGCTTTTATTTCGTATTTGCCGCCCCGGGCTAATCCCAGCAGTTGTTTGGTCAGATACGCAGCGCTCTGAACGCATTGCTCAATGCCATGAACGTGCTTGCTCAGATAATGATCGGAGTCCGAGTTGCCTCCAATCCGGAGCAGCGACGCGTGTCCCTGAATGCCCATCAGCAAGTTGTTGAAGTTGTGGGCAATACCCCCTGCAAGGGTGCCAAGCGCTTGAAGTTTATTGGCTTGATGAAGCTGTTGCTCTATTTTCTTATGCTCGGTAATATCCCGTGTCATTGAGAGAATGATATCTTCTTCATCGAGCCTAAAGAGCCGGGCGGACATTAAACCGATTCTGATATTGCCGTCTTTGCCGACAAATTCCGCCTCGAGATTTTCAACATAGCCATTTTTAGACAATTCATCGACCAGGCGTTTCCGGTGGTCAGGATTTTTCCAGATGTTCAAGGCAAAGGATGTCTTGCCAACGACATCCTCGCTTGTATATCCTAAAATCTTGGTGAAACCTTCATTTATATCGAGGTACATGCCATCGGAGGCTCTGCTCAAACCAATAGCGTCGGGGCTCGTGTGAAACGCCAGTCGAAATCGCTCCTCGCTTTTTCTCAGCGCCTCCTCCGCGGTTTTGAGTTCACTGATATCGCGCGTTACCCCTTCAACGCCGACAACGTTACCCGCCTTGTCTTTAATGAAATGGGCATTGGTCGATGCCCAGAATATGGATCCATCTTTGCGTTTGAGCCTGGCTTCAAAATTAGCAACGCTTCCGGTCTCCTGAAGTTTTGAGAGAAAGGTCGCCCGCTCCTCGGGATACAGGTAACCCGCTTCAGCCAAATTTAATCCGATGGCCTCCTCGGTTGTATAACCTGTCAACTGGTAGCTCGATGGCGAGACATACGTCACCAGGCCCTGAAGATCGGTTCGATAGAGCATGTCCGGACTGTTCTCAACAATCGTCCGGTAAAGTTTTATGCTTTCATTCAGTTCATCGATTTCGTTCAGCAATTGGTCATAGGTCGGTTGTTTTGTCATTGGTCCTGCCTTGGATCGAATGTCACAGAAAACTGCAATACGACGAAAGACACCAGCGAGGCCATCGGGTCGCATTTAATCTGTTCATTGTGCGATAGAGGGCCTTCGCGGACGCCCATACATCGATAAAACGTCTATTATTCATCCAGCCGATCATTCTTTGGCATTTATTAAAAAGGCCTTGCGATTGGAACCGGATCGGCGTTGGCCTGTTTCATACACGTTTGTTTGTCTGGAACTTGAGGAAGTGTTGACTTCAACTAAGATTTTACCGCTTGTATGGAATGATGTCAAAAAATTACGGACCTATAACCAAGAATAAGGTGTTTCGCATTAGAGCCGGTGGGAATCGGTGACGAAGCAACCGCAGATCTACTATTTTGCAGGAAGGGGAGCAAATATTTTTGATACCCGCAACTGTAATGCGTCAAGGGCGGACTTGATGGCCCCTTTGTCTTGAGTTTTTTTCCAAAATTATCCGGATAAGTTTGTCAGCCGGTGAATCATAAAAATCTGCTGACAGGCGACGTTGAACACCAAAAATCGATAGTTCTTTTCTTAACGTATAGTACTCATCACTCATAACGAGATTTATTATTGAGCATGAAGTTGTCCAGCCATTGAATGTTTTCCCGGGAAGCTCGTTTTGAATTGATTGGCCATACATCTTGCCGAGTATTTCTTTGATGGTCCGGTAGCAAATGCCGCCCGACCCATCATCAAACACCACATCTAATAGTATGCTGATCTTATAGAGTTTATCATTCACAAAAAAGAAAAGCAGAACAGCATCATATTGGTTGCCGTCAAATTCCAAGCCGTCTCGAACGGCATATCCGATGACATCTTTATTCTCGCGATATTTTTTATAATCCAGCACACGGCCGACATCCTGTTTGTTCATTTCCCATTCTATTTTTGCAAGATCGATCTTGTGATTTTTAAAGCAAAGACCTCTATGGTTATCATGGTGGCTCATCGCTGCAGGCTTCGAAAAACTTACGAATATTTGAAATATGATGATGATAAAACAAAATTGCCAATGGTGGAATAGAGTTGTCACGTTTCGGCCCGCCCTATCATTCCGTCAGATCCGCCGCGCTGCTTGCCGTCCGGTGATTGATATGTTGTGCGCAGCATCTTGCAATGCCGTCCTGCACAGCATCTTCGATTCTTCTATCCAACCGATGCGTTGTTCCATTGTGCTCGTAACGACGACGGAAAACATCCGTCTATGGAAATTTGCAACACCGCAAAGATCGAAAATGCATCGACGCCAAATCGAATCAAGAGGATCACCGAAGGCCGTTTGTTCTCTTTCGGCAGGCGTGTTCGATGTGTTGATAACCACAGCTGTTGAGGCATTTAACAGGCCAATCGGGATGCCTTCGCCACCATCGCCCTCATCGAACCTGTATGCGATTCCCGGACGAAAGACCCTGTCGATCCATCCTTTTAGTATGGCGGGTGGTTGCCCCCACCAATTGGGGTGTACGATGATGATACCATCCGCCGAGGAAAGCTCATCGCAATGGCTCTTGACAACTGGATCGATGTTGCCGGACTCCGGTATTTCATCAGCCCGGAGCAGCGGGGGGAATCCTTCTTTATAGAGGTCATGGAATATGACATCATGGCCCTGGCCAAGCAGATCGTCTCTGACCGCATGCGCGATGGCGTGATTCAGGCTGTCCGAGTCAGGGTGTCCAAGAATGATGAGTATTTTCATTTATATGACCTTCGCTACCGCTGGTATGCGCCGAATGGCGGCAACCGTCCCCCAACTGAGAATCAATGTGCCCAAGAACACCACGATTCCCTTCACGCCGGGAGCAAGGGGAATTTCCAACAGCGAATACTGAAGCCAAGTGACAAAAACATAGTGAACCACATAGATGCCGTATGAGTTTTCGCTCAGGTTGTCGAAAATACTGACGCGGCGCCTGGCGAACCGAAGAAAGAGCCCGGTCATCCCGAATACAGTCGCACCGCAGCAAAGCACGAACGCCATCTCGCTGACAATGGTTCGATCATTGACGGTGACAACCAGGATCATGATGATAAACACAATGTATGACATCAAACCCACGGCCCACCAACCCCACCAGCGCCTGGCGATGGCGCCGCCGGATCTGAACGCGCTGCGGTCGATGCCGTATGCCCCGATCGCCGTGCCAGCAAGAAAGTACACCAGGTAGAGCAATATTCGACCAGCCTGTGCATGAAAGGGACCCGTTCCGATCCACTTCAGCGGTCCGATAATGAGGGCCATCGATGGGTATACGGCTGTTGAGATACCAAGCAGTGCTCCGAAAAACGCTGCGGGGCGGCCAAGGATGATCGTCGTTCGTTTTCTGATGAGACCTTCCCGGAGAGGTGCGACTCGGTACAGGAGGGTCGCCAGACAGTCGAATGCCAGCAGCAGCCACAAAAACCAAAGAGGGCCTGCGGTCCCGAAGCCGGATCGGATCATTTCGAACCAGAATGCCCCATAGCCGGTGTCCGATCCGGTCATCAGACTTACCTGGAGCTGCGCCGGATAGTAGGCCAGGGGAACCAGGAAAACAACACCGACGACAAAGGGCAGGCCGAGTCTTTTCAGACGGCCTCCAAGGTATTTACGGGCACCCTTTCCTGCCAAACTCCGCCAGACAAACAATCCGGAGACAAAGAACAGCAACGGCATAATGAACGTTTCGTTATACGCCATAAATAAATCAAATACAGGCCAGCGCTGCTCGTTTACGACCGGTGTTCCGGTCGCTATCGGGTTTTCAAAATTGATGAAGGCGAATATGGTGTAGGCAGATACCGCATGATGGCACAGAACGAGAACAACTGTAAATGCGCGCAGATAGTCGAACTCAACCTTCCGACCCGATACTTCCGTCAGATCGATTGGCGCACTTGCTTCAGCCTGGATGTCCTCAACCGCCCGAATCGTCATAACAGCGGACCTCCCAGCGGAGTCCCTTTGGCCGTGCTTCGAAGTAACTTATCCGTTGGCACGGGATCTGATCCTGCCGAACGAATTGCACGCCGGTAATGGTCGCTTTCTGGTCTGAATCTGGTGGAGCAATAGTCCGGTATTCGCTAATGGTCTTTGATGTTCCCACCAAAGAGAAATGCCACTATGTATAAGAAGGGTCAAGTCCGTTCTTGACTCATTAATCTTCGAGCGAAGTGCATAGGACCATATTGGCGTGTCAACAAGGACGTTCAACGAGATCTCCCCTTTTTATAGTCATAATCGGGATGCGGATCCATCTATCCGAAAATTTCCAATATCTCAAGTCGCTTATGTCGATCCACAAATTTTTAGGGGCCAGGTTGACGGTGTCCTTTTGAATGATGGGTCAGGCGGCTAATAAGCTTTGCGAGCAGCCAAAGCAAGAGCAGCCAAAATAAAAAGACAAATATCCACCCGAAAACAGTTGGGGCACACCAGCCCCAACCACAGGCTCCGTTGTGCTGAAGGAGACCTGGAATGCCGACACCATGAAATAGGTATACAGATAAAATTGGGATAGCAGCAATAATGCCAAAAGGAGAATCAAGATAACCAGGCAAAAACAAAGCGGGCAACCAAAACAAAAAGTAGCCTGCAAAAAGGACGCCCATGATTTTTAATGTTCTTGCACGCAACATTCTACCTGACGGAAAGCTGTCGGGCGACACGGTCCTCGCCGTCTTGACCAGCGTCTGGTTCAAGGGCTATTCGTCCATGAGTACCCTTTGAAGTGTCGATCATATTGATCTCCTAAATCTATCACCCACCATCACAGGTGAGCAGGGGATGATGACTTTAACAAAGGCAGGTTAGCACAAAACTTCACTTGGGCCACAGCGGCCCGACCCTGCGAATCCAGGGCATAGTGTTGTTAAATGCCGTAATCACTCTCAACCCTCGATATTCTCGTTTTAAATGATGTATACCATTTTTCCCGGCCAAGCTTTTGGGCTTGACGATGTTCGATGTTTGCCTTCCACTTTTTAATGGATTCTAAATCAGTCCAGTATGAAACAGTAATACCGATATCAGCTCTGGCAGACTCTATACCAAGAAATCCAGGCTGTCTTGACGCAAGATCGACCATTTTGGTTGCCATTTCGCCATAACCGTTGTCGCCTTCTGTGCGATGGGATGTAAAAATCACTGCATAGTAAGGTGGCTCAGGTGTATTTGCGATTAAACTCATAGTCATTCCTTTACCCATTGAACGTCATGCTCTCCGGCGCGGCGAAGCCGCGTCGGGAGCAGTGCATGGCGGTTGTTTTTAATCCAAGCCACACCCTTATCTGGATGGGCTTTAACAATTTGTTCAGTTCTTCAGAGTTCCATAACTTATGCTACGCTGCTCCTGCCTGCTTGCAGCTGCGGAGCACCTTGGTCAACGTGATCAACGCAATGACCTGCGAGAGAACGAAGACACTGAAGCATACCCTGAGGACGTTCCACTCCAGACTCACGTCCCCGTCAGCATGGTAGATGTCCATGAGTGCCAAGTGACTCACTGCCACGGCCAGAAGTGCGAGGACTCCAAACGCCAAAGAAGCGTGAATCCACCGATTAATTGGCATATGCGGCCTCCCTTCAACCTTTGTCGGCCCAACCTGGATTAGGCTGCCCAATAACCGTATTATTTTGCGGCTGATTAGCCGCCGTCATTTCTTTTTCTTGGCAAGCATGCTTTCCATAAAATGGGCGATGTGGTTGCGGTATTGCATGGCCACGTGCTGGTTGTAGATGACGAACATATCGCCGTCTCTGGCGGTGATTTGTTTGTTGCGGTTGCTGAACAGGTCGAAGGTGCGGTTGATGATTTCATCCGCGGAGTAGATGTGGTGGCGGTAGTCCAGGACATAGTGCAGATCCACGCGCCGCTGGTTCTTACCCCAGAGAAGGTTGCGCAGGTGGTCGCGGATATCGTCGATTTTTTCTTTCATGTGGCGGATGGAGAGCCGGTTGAAATGGTCGTCAAAGGCGGAGAAATAGATGTTGGCCGGAAACACCGGCTGCATGCTCTGCGACAGGTCGAACGTCTGCTGGGCCAGGCCCTGGGCCGCGTTTTTTATCTTGCGGCTTATAAAGGGGTCTTTGAGCAACACGGTCTCTATTTTTTGGGGCTTGCCGAATTTGATGGACAGCTCGCCCTTGCGTTTGTCGCGGCACAGGGTTTCGACAATGTAGCCCAGATCCTTCAGATAGATCTTGTTTTTGCTGATGCCGGCTTCCTGCATGCGCAGCAGCTCGACGAAATTTTCATCTTCCAGGACCGGTGAATAGGCAATGTTCACAGGAACCACATGGATATCCACACCGGTGGCCAGTGAGGCCTCGATATCCATTTGGAAGGGCAGATGGTGGAAACCGTCGAATTTGCCGGTATAGGAGCGGCCGGTTTTGATGCCGTCTTTCTTGATAAAGTCCATAAAACCGGTTTTGACGCTCGAATAACCGGGAAACGTGACGTACATCTCTTTCTGTTTGACCAGATGCTGGCGGTAGGCCCGGCTCAGGCTCAAGATATCCTTTTTTCCGATGGTTACTTCTTCGCCATCCGGCGTCTGAAGGGTCTGCGGTTCACGAAACAGCTTGAACGCTCCGCGGGTCGTTAAATAGTCGGCCAGGCTCATGCTCAAGTCGTCGGGCAGGTGTTCCTGAAAGGCGGGATTGACGAAGATTGGTAAAATATCTTTAAATATATCGATATGTTCTATAAAAAGATTGGATCCGCCCTCCGTGAACACAGGCATGTCGTTTTCGCGGAACAGCAGCGACAGCAGCAGAAAGTCGGCCTCGCTGAGGTGGTTGGGTTTGAAGGTTATGGCGCAGTCGGGATGTGTCGCACGGAATCGTTTGACGGCCTCCAGGCCGATCACGCGCATGTTGAATGTATTTCCGCGGGCCAGCTGACAGACCGTCAATTCAATGGGGCCCACCTCCTGATAGCGGTGTGCCATCAGGGGAAACATCTGCTCCATTTTTTTATACAGCTCTTCCTTCATAAAGCGTCCTCGTTTTGTACACGGGGTACTGTCGCACAGGGGTTTGAAACGTGTCAAGCAGTTGATGCCTTTTGGAATTCGCACCGGTGATGTCGGAATGGGTTCGGCGACCTTGTTGGAGCCGTCTCGAATCGAGGGCAGAACCGTACGAGGCTCTGCCTCTGCAGGTCTTTCGAACGGTGGGCCCGGTTTGACAAAAACCAATTCCGATCTACCGTATGACTATTAATCATTTAAACGCTCGGAAAGGTTGGGTCATGGCGTGGCAGATAAATCCCGGTCTGCCGGGAAAAGTGTTTTGCCCCGAGGTGCGCCAGGATAAAAAGCATGCCTGCCCGGATTGCTTCGCCTGCCAGCAGTGCAGCGAGGAACGATGCGCCCTGTGCCGAGACGATCGGATGGCGGCCGATTCCGGCAGAGCCCCTCGTGTTCGCAACGGGAGGTCGATTGCTGAGCGACAAATAGGATGCTGACGGACGATCGCAGCCGCGGTGAAGCCGGCCCGACTGGCGCCGGGCCGGCTCACAGGCAAGGCCCGCACTATTGGGTCAATGCGGCGCGATAGATCTCGTTGACCTGTTGCCAGTTAATGACCTGGAAAAAGGCCCGAATGTAATCCGGGCGGCGGTTCTGGTATTTTAAATAGTAGGCGTGCTCCCAGACATCGATACCCAGGATCGGGGTCATGCCGTAGCTCAGCGGGCTGTCCTGGTTGGACGTTGTAGTGATTTCAAGCTCACCATGATCCATGACCAGCCAGGCCCATCCGCTGCCGAAAAGCGCAGCCGCTGCGGTTGAAAAAGCGGACTTGAATTTGTCATAGCCGCCGAATCTGCGGTCAATTGCTCCGGCGATCTCGCCGCTGACAGCTACATCCTTTTTCAGCAGCGGCCAGAAAAAGCTGTGATTGGCATGACCGCCGCCGTGATTGCGAACCGCCGTGCGGATATCGCCGGGAATCCGCTCGAGGTCTCGAACCAGATCTGCGGCAGGCGTGGACTGAAGATTTGGATGCCCTTCAAGGGCGTCGTTGAGTTTGGTTACATATGTCTGGTGATGCCTGGTGTGATGGATCTCCATGGTCAGCGCATCGATGTAGGGTTCCAGTGCATCGTAGGCATAGGGAAGTTGCGGTAGGGTGTGTGCCATGATCAACACCTCCTGTATATGAAGCAGCCTTGGCTGCGAAGTTTATATGTTGCAGCGGGACGCAAACAGAGCCCGCCGAAAAACGCACATCAAATTAATAGTATGTACGATTGTCGGGCTGACAACGCTGCAGAAGGTCGATTTCCAGACGGTCTCTGTATTGATCAAAATCAATGATCCGAAATATATAAAAAACGTCACGGCATTTCCGGGTGCGAGGAAGTGATTTCGAAAATAGATAAGGCGCTTGCGGGTATCACCGCTGCTGCGGCCAAAAAGTGAGTGCCGATGGTAGGCAGGGGGGGATCCAATGGACCCGATCATTATCCGTTCGTTTGAGAGAATATTGGATGCCGTTATCGGCGGCATCTCCATCTATTTGGGCTATCGGCTGTTTCTCAAGCTGCCGGACAAGACGGACAGCCAGGGAAAGATCATCCTACCGGGAAACATCTCGATCTATTTGAGCCGGGTCGGCCCCGGCGTGTTTTTTGCGCTGTTCGGCGCTGCGGTGATCGCCCTGTCGTTGCATCACTCCATCCAGTACAGTGCAGAACAGGGTGAAACCATCGCCGCCAATGCTCCGCAGAAAAAAGTGACCTATCTTGGCGTAAGCGCAGATCGCGATGAATCGAACCCAGCTGATCTGGCACAGCGGCAGTCGTTGCTGCGTCCGTCCCTTTATTGGCTGAATCAGCTTCCCCGGCAGATCAGCGGTTTTAAAAGCGACCAGGGACGTCTGGATATGCAGCTGCAGCTGCCGGCCATTAAGCTGGAACTGCTCGACAAAGTCTGGGCCCCGGATTGGTGCGCCTTTGAGACATTCGAGCAATGGATCAGGCACGGTGCCGAGGCGCCCTTGCCGGCGGGCTGCCGGCAGGCCAAAGAGATGTTTTTTTACGGGCAGGAGTAATCAATCTCCAGGAAGGTGGACCATGCGACGTCGAATCGCCGGATTGACGGGCTTGCTGCTCGTCTTGGGCGCCGTGCAGGCACCGGCGTCCTATCTTGAAACCTTCTATCCTGAACGCACGTTGACCTACTGGCAATCGAGATACCCGGACAACGTTCGCTGGAATTTTGATCATCTGTTGATGAAACACCTTACCGCCGAAGAGCGCCGGGCGGTGGGATCGGTCGAGCTGCAATTTCCTCCGATCGCATCCGGACAACACTCACCCATCAATTTTTACGCGACAGAGCGGCCCCGCAGCATCGTGATGCCGGTACTCTCCATCAAACTGTTTGACGATATCGCCATTGCATCGGCCTGGCTCCTGTTCAACGGGTTCAGCCAGGAGACCCTGTACAACTACCTGAGCATGATAAAGTACAAGGATCCAGACTCGCTTCCGGGCAAACGATTTCCCCCGCCCCTGGAGGCCCTGCAAATACCGGCCGATGCCCTGAGCGACCAGCGCGTCGATTCGCTGTCCCAGAAAATTTTGAAGTCGGCGATCGTCTTTATCCTGGCCCACGAACTGGGGCATCTGCGCCACCGCCATCCCGGGTACGACATCCCCATGCACCAGGCGCGGCAAAATGAGCTTCAGGCGGACCATTTTGCCATTGAAATGATGCGCCGCATCGGTGTCGCTCCCATGGGCATTACGCAGTTTTTCATGGCGGCGCTCTATTTGTCCAGCCATCGTGGGGATTTTTCCACGGACGCCCAGTGGGAGGCTTACCTTCGAACCCGATCCACCCATCCCTTGTCGCCCCAACGGATGCGGGAGCTCTCTTTGCAGCTTAAAGCCCATGCCGCGGATTTTGCCCGAACGGAACCGGATATCCGAAAAGCCGTCGCCCGGATCAACTATGTGGCGGGCCAGCTCGACATCATTGCCGACATTCTGACAGATCGCGACATTCAAAAGAGCATCGCCCATATCGGCAGAACCATGGAGCCGGCCTATCTGAACCCCAGACCGGAGGGCGGCACGGGTCCGCAGCTGAAGGATCGCGGACAGGACGGTTCCCGATCCGGGCAGGCGTTCAGCGGATTGTACGAAGGTGCGTTCGGCAGCCGGGGTGGTGAGGGAGTGACCATCGCCGTCCGCTTTGAGCGAAACAACCAAAACGTGGTGGGCGAATACACGTACGGCCTTGGGGCGGGCAAAATCAACGGCATTGTCGAAAAGAACCGTTTATATTTTCAGTGGCAGGAGGGCGCCACCCATGGCCGGGGCCTGTTTGAGGCGTCGCAGGACGGCCTTCGATTCCAGGGAAGCTGGGGCTACGACCAATCTCGCGACAACGGGGGCTGGTGGACGGGTAAACGAGACTAGAACGATTTGAATATGGCGAGGCGATGCTTAGCATGCCGGTGACGCCTCGTTAAAAATAGTGATGCAGGGCAGCGTCGCGCTTGGCAGCGCGTCCATGCGGGTTGCTGCACGCCGCCCGCCCAACAGCAGCGGCAATCTAAACTCCGGAGAATCGCATGACAGAGATCGTTCCCTTTCGGAGGCAATACCAGCCAGGTGTCGTGGACCTCATTCTGCCGATTCAACGGAAGGAATTCAATATTTCCATCACGCTTGGCGAGCAGCCCGACCTGCTTGACATCCCGGGGTTCTACCAGAAAGACAACGGTAATTTCTGGGTGGCCGTAAAGGGGGCTGAAACAGTCGGCACCATCGCTCTGCTCGATATCGGCGACGGGATGGGGGCTTTGCGCAAAATGTTCGTCAAAAAACAGTACCGCGGATCATCCGAACGCATTGCACAGCGGCTGCTTTCCGTACTATTAAAGTGGTGCCGGGATCATTCTTTTCAACAGATTTTTCTGGGAACGACGGCCAAGTTTCTCGCAGCGCATCGTTTCTATGAAAAATGCGGGTTTACGGAAATCGATACATCCGAGCTGCCGGTCACATTTCCAGTCATGTCTGTCGACACAAAATTTTACACCTATCGGATCGTTTCATAGTCAAATAATCATACAGAGCCGTCCAATGCAAATACTGTCTGTGGCTTCCGCGACTTTTATCTCTCATCCAGAGGCCCTCTCCCAACCCCCAATGCATGACGGACGCACTCATTCACCATAGGTGTTGACACCCGTCAACCTTCTTGGCATAGTTAAGTAAATGCCGGAATCCATTCAATACTTGATCGTTTTCCCATGGACAGTATAGAGACGACCCTATTGCCTCATTCGTTTGGTGCTCGACAGCCGGGCCGCTGCATTGCCCCAGCCGAACATCCTGTATCGGAACTCTTTTTCGTTCATCCCCAACCGACGTATCTGACCTGTCCCGGCCGACCGTACTAGCCTGATAGCCATATAACTCATACCCGAAGCGCACTGAAAAAGTGCAACCGTTTGCCCCGTCTTCTTGTTTTTTGGGAGCATAACCGCATGCGGAGCGATGAATGATGGCCCAGCCAACGTATCGGATTCTTTTTGTCGATGATGAGCAGCAGGTCCTCAACGCACTCGAGCGATGCCTGCGCAAGGAGCCCTATCAATGCCGGTTTGCAGGCAGCGGCGCCGAAGCCCTGGAATTGCTGTCACAGGAGCGCTGCGACATCGTGGTCAGCGATATGCGCATGCCGATGATGACCGGTGTGGAGTTGTTGAAACAGGTGGCGCTGCAATACCCTCAGACCATCCGGCTGGTGCTCTCCGCCTGGACGGATTCGAATGACATCCTGGACGCCATCAATGAGGGGCATATCGACCGCTACATCATCAAGCCCTGGGACGATCGGGCGCTTAAGGCGGTTCTGCGGCAGGTGGTTGAAGTAAAAGAGCTGCAGGATATGAATCAGGAATTGATGGAGAGGCTCCGGCAATACAACCGGGAATTGGAGCAGCGGGTGGAGCAGCGGACCGCCGAATTGATGAAAATTCGAAATATCGCCGAGATCGGAAAATATGCGTCCCAGATTGTTCACAATCTCAACAACCCGTTGCACGCCATCAGCGGGGTGATTGATCTGCTGCGCCGCAATATCAGGAAACAGCGGCCCGTGGAGCCCGAGGAGATGGCGCAGTACCTGGATATCGCCAAGCAGGGTGTCAAGGATCTGAAGTCGATTATTTCGGGCATTCTGCTGCATGTCAGGGATCAATCCCGTTTCGAGACCGGCATGGTGGACATCAATGCCCTGATCGAACAGGAGCTTAAATTTTTTCAGTTGGATGACGGTTTTAAACATCATATCGATCTGGAGTTGTCTCTGGATGTCGATTTGCCCGGTATCTCGGGTCATCCGGTACAGATCAAACAAGTTCTCGACAACCTGATTCACAACGCCTGGGATGCCATGGCCGGTACGGAGTCGAAACGATTGGCCATCAGCACCCAATCGCTCGACGGCCAGGTGATCATTGAAATAGAGGATAGCGGGGAGGGAATTGCGCCCGATAATCTGGACCGGATATTCAATCCCGATTTCACGACCAAACCCGTTGGTCAAGGAACGGGATTGGGATTGGCCGGAGTAAAAACCATGGTCGAATCCTATGCCGGAACTATCAAGGTAGCATCGAGTCCCGGCCGGGGTTCGACCTTTACCGTAAAACTGCCGGTCTCGGATGCGAGCTAGAAAATAGGGATATCCAGCATGGAGGGCAAGATCACGAAGTCCGGGCAGCGGGAACATCCGTGCAGCAAACGCGAGGTTCTGACGCAATGCAAGCGGCTGGATGGTCATATGATCCATGCCGAGAAGATGTCGGCTCTGGGTCTGCTGGTGTCCGGCATCATTCATGAGATCAACAATGCAACGACCTTTATCACGTTTAACCTGCCGATACTCAGGATTTATATCGATAAAGTGATGCAGGCTCTGGATGCGGCGCTCGACCCGGAGAACCGGCGCGACTGGTTTGGCATGAACTTTGGCACCTTTCGCGATGAGCTGTTCAGCCTTGTGGACAACTTGACCCATGGCGCGGCGCGTATGGGAAGCGTTGCAGGCAATTTGAAGGAGGTAACACACCCCCGGCTTGAGCCTGATGCTCCCGAGCGAGCGGATTTGAGGGATGTCATCAGCAAGGCCGTTGCCCTTTGCCGGTTTGAAGTGGACAAGCATACGCGCGTGTTTGAGGTTGAATCCCCTGAGGATGCGGTCTGGTTGCAGGCTGCGCCCGAAGTGTTGGAAATAGTATTGATCCATCTGCTGATCAATGCCGCCCAGGCAGCCGACAAGTCGGATGCCTGGATTAAGCTGAAAACGTACGTCCCGGACAATCCGGATGAAATGGTCGTTGTTGAGATCAGTGACAATGGATCGGGCATTGAAGCGTCGCATCTGGATCGTATTTTCGAACCGTTTTTTACAACCAAGGCCAAGGGTATCGGCACCGGCCTCGGACTGTCGGTCAGCCTCAACCTGGTGCGGCAAATGGGCGGTCAAATCGGGGTCCTGAGCGCTCCCGGCGAGGGAGCGACCTTTTCGATTTCCCTGCCGCGGAACCCTGCCGGTGAACAGGGCTGGGGCATTGGACGGCGGGAAAAGGACCGGCAGCAGTCGTTGGCATAGGGATTTTTACCGTCAATCGTGAGGCGTTCCTATGGATCACCGCATTATTGTCGTGGATGATGAAGTCGATTTTCTGCAAAGCGTTCGGCGGGGGCTGCTTGCGGCTGGATTCAAGAATGTCGTCACCCACAGCGATCCGTTTGAGGCGCTGGCCGCCATCGAGCAGCAGCGCAGTTTTGACCTGGCCTTGCTCGATATCACGATGCCCGCTATGGACGGCATCGAGCTGTTGACCATGGCCAAGCAGGTCGCCCCCGATTTGGAAGCCATAATGGTGACCGCCCGCAACGATGCACGTCATGCTGTGGAGTCGCTGCAGATGGGTGCTTATGACTATCTGGTCAAGCCGGTGACCTGGGAAGATCTGGTGGTATCGATCAATCGTGCTCTGGAGCACAAGCGGCTGCTCCAGATCATCGCATTGGACAAGGAGGGAGCAACTTCTGAACTGCAGAACAAGGAAGCGTTCGCCGGCTTCATGACACAGGATCCAAAAATAGCGCGAATACTGCGAGAGGCGGAATTGCATGCGGCCAGCGATGTTCCCATGCTGATCACCGGTGAGAGCGGCACCGGAAAAGGAGAACTGGCATTGGCGGTTCATAAGGCCAGCGCCCGTGCATCTGGCCCTTTTACGCCGATTAACATGGCTTCGCTGCCCAGTGAGCTGTTTGAGGCCGAGTTCTACGGCCACACCGCGGGCGCTTTCACCGGTGCGACCCGAGACCGCAAAGGATACATCGAACAGACCCACGGCGGCACGCTCTTCCTGGATGAAATCGGCACGCTGCCCCTGGAGTTGCAAGGCAAGCTGCTGCGCGTGCTGCAAGAGGGAGAATTTATGAAGCTGGGGTCGAGCCGCCATAAAACAGCGGATCTGCGCATCGTGACAGCCACCAATGCCAAACTCGACCAGCTGCTCCAGCAGGGGCGTTTTCGAAACGATCTCTACTACCGGCTAAAAGGCGCCTGGCTCCACTTACCACCGCTGACGCAGCGACCAGTAGACATCCCCCTGCTGGCCGATCATTTCTTAAGACAATTTGCTCACCCTGACCGACAGCCCTCTATCACCTCAGACGCCATGGAACTGCTGATGCACTACCCGTTTCCGGGCAATATCCGGGAGCTGCGATCCATCATTCAGACCGCCGTCAATCTGTCTGAGGGCGCCCCTATTGTACCGGCCTTTCTTCCGGATGAAGTCAAACAAAGTGCACCCCGGCCGCTCAAGGGACAGCAGGCCAGTTACGGCAGTGTCGTGCCTCTGGCTCAATGGGAAAAAGAGTATATCCTGAAGATTTACGAGCGCTCCGGTCGAAATAAAACCATGACGGCGAAATGGCTTGGCATCGGTGTCAATACACTGCGGCGCAAACTCGACGGCTATGACGGCTCATGATACAGGCGTTAAGATGACACAGCGCCGGGCTGGATGGCGGGCAGGGTCAGCGCAAAGGTGGTTCCCTCGGGGCCTGTTTCTTTGACGTCTATCCGGCCGCCGTGCTTTTGAAGGATGCCATAGCTGATGGACAAACCCAGCCCGGTCCCCTTGCCCACCTCCTTGGTGGTAAAAAAGGGATCGAAGATGGCCTCCAGGTTTTCGGCGGCGATTCCGCTTCCGTTATCGCCGACCAACACCTCGACCATTGACGAATCGTTCGCGGATCGGGTCGTTATGGTGATACGGCGGTTGCTCCGCCGGCGTTGATAGCAAGCCGGTGAAACGCTCAATGCATCCCGGGCGTTGGAGAGCAGATTCAGGAAAACCTGCTCGAGCTGATGGGCATCGCCTTGAACAAAGGCATTTGACGCATCAAGGTGTTTGATGACCTGGATGCCTCTCAAGCGCAATTGCTCGCCGATCATCAGGAAGGCGTCTTCGATCACACGATGGAGATTCACGGGCTGAAAGCCGGACGCAGACTGGCGGGAAAAGGCGCGCAGGTGATTGATGATGATGATCATGCGCTTGGTGTTGCGCTCGATGGTTTCCAACAGTTCGGACAGCTCCTTTTCTTCCAGACGTTTCTTTTTCATCTGACGATGGATCAATTGCGAATAGCCCCGAATCACCATGAGGGGCTGGTTCAACTCATGGGCCACCCCGGCAGCCAGCTCTCCAATGGATGCCAGTTTTCCGGATTGCACCAGTTGGCTTTGCGCAATCTTGAGCGCCTCGTAGGCTTGCCTGGTGCGTCTTTCCGAGGCTTTGAAACGGCTTTTGTTCATGTGCATGGTCAATACAATTGCGATGCAGGTAAAGCCGGCGGCCACACAGCCGATCAGAACATGGTTCAGGAGAAAGCTGTGGATACTGAAGTAAAAAAAGAGAGGCCAGGCACACCAGATGAGATGGCGCACCAGGCGAATGTTGCCTTCGGCTTCAATCCGAACCAGATCAGCCGTATCATGCGGATCGTCTGAACGCACAGCCGGTGGAACCGATGCACCTTTCATGGCGGCCTCCTTTGGATATGCCTTACGACGTTATGAACTCATGCTGATCGCGGCCCTTTTTTTTGGCGCGGTATAGTCGGCGGTCCGCCAAACCGATGAGAGAGGACAAATCTCTCGCTTCGTCCGGAAACATGGCGGATCCGATACTGATGGTGATGTGGACGCGGCTGCCGTCGCAATCGAATGTGTGGGTGCGAACGGCGTCCAGCATTCGATTGGCAACCAGCAGCGCCTTGTTTTTCTCCGTTTCCGGCAGCATAATGATGAACTCTTCACCGCCATATCTGAAAATGGTATCGGTCTGGCGCATGTGCTCTTCCAGCAGCCGCACCATGCGTTTTAGAACAAAATCGCCCACAAGATGCCCATAGGTATCATTGACTTGCTTAAAGTGATCGATGTCGATCATCATGATTGAAAAGGGATGCTCATAGCGCAGGCTGCGCGCGATCTCTTCGGACAGGCAGGTGTGCATGTGGCGGTGATTGTAGATGCCGGTCAGTGCATCGCGGACGGCCATCTCTTCCAATTCCTTGACCAATTGCAGATTGCGGGCCTCAAGCCGGCGTTTCTGTATGGCTCGTTGAATGGATGCAAGCAGCAGGTCCAGCTCTTCCAGCGGTTTGAGCAGGTAGTCATATGCGCCGCAGCGGAGACAATCGATGGCTGTCAGCTCGTCGCTGTGTCCGGTCAGCACGATCACGTCCATCGAAGGCTCATCGGCTTTAATATCCTTGAGAAGATCAACGCCGCTGCGGCCCGGCATTTTGATATCCGTGATGACCAGGTCCGGCGATTCCTCCTTGAACAGACGAAGGCCCTGCTCAACGTTTTGTGCGGTGATGACCGTATATCCTTCCTCTGAAAGAAAACCGGAAATGAGTATGCAGATGTCCTGCTCATCATCCACCACCAGTATTTTAGCCGGCATGAATGCCTCCTTTCCTTCTAATTGGCCCACGTCAGTCATGCTGCTCCTCGCTATGAGCTGAATTTTAGAATTTGCTCCGCCCGACATATTGGCGTTCAGGTAATGTTTATGGCAAGGCTATGGGAAAGAGGCTGTATGATCATACCGCGACGGCCGATAGCGCCGCCCAAAAACATTATCTGAACGACTGTAGCAATACGCATGCCGGGATGGTGCGCTGCCGCATTTTAGTTATTTCTTTAAATGACAAAACCTTATCGTTTTCTCAATGAAACGGTTTGCCGTCGGGATGCTGGCGCGAATGCGCCAATTTGGGAGTATGGCGAATATATGTATAATAATAACTAATAGTTAAGATTGATGATCCATATTGATCGACAGGAGACTTGCCGCGCGTGTGCCTCTGCCATTTTGGTGTGCGATAAATAACCACCTGACAAAAAAGAAAATTTGTGCGCGGTCCCACCTTTTTGGGACGATCCTTACTCCGGCCTTCCAGCCAGCCTTCCACCCGCGGCCCATCGCTGCACCTGTAACATGCTTGATTTTACTCAATTCTAAGAAAATATAATTTCAGGCCGTCGCTGGCATGATGCATGCTTTGGATGACATAAGATGAAACTGGACAGGGCGGGCACTCATCAATTTGCAACACGTCATTGAGCATGGTGAACAACTTGGAAATATTGATCGTCGATGATGAGCCTGATTTGTTGGAGAGCCTTCGCCGGGGGTTGAACTGCCTTCACCATAAAACCCGGGAGGCGACAAGGGCGGATGCCGCTTTGAAAGTGCTGCAAGCGTCGCCGTCCATCGATCTGGTGATCACCGATCAAACGATGCCGGGTATGAGCGGCATGGAGCTGGTCGAGTGGATCCATCGGAAGAGAGCGGATTTGCCGGTGATTATCATGACGGCTTTCGATGATCAGGATATGGTGATCCGGGCCCTGACACGCCACTGGTGCGGTTATATTAAAAAGCCCTTTACATTGAAGGAGTTGACCGACGAGATCACGCGGGTCATCTCGAATAGTCGGCATGGCGATGATCAATTCAGCACCATTTAGTGTTTTTCACAAGGAGAGACGATGACATCTGTTTTAATTATCGACGATGAGCCTGAAGTCCAGGCATTGCTCAGCCTGATGCTCAACAGCGAAGGCTTTGTCCCACGAAGGGTGGGCTGCGGCTCAGAGGCAATCGCGGCGTACCGCGAGCAGCCTGCAGACGTCGTGGTAACCGATCTGAGAATGCCGGAAATGGACGGCATTCAGGTCATTCGCGAACTTAAAAAGATCGATCCGCATGTGGCCGTCATCGTGCTGACCGGTTACGGTGAACTTGAAAACGCCGTCGATTTGATGCAGGAAGCCGGTGTCTACAGCTACTTGACCAAGCCGCTGGAAACGCCGGAGGTGCTGGTCGGAGCCATCAACAGTGCGCTGGAAAAGCGGCGCCTGTTTTTGGAGAATCAACAACTGCTTGACGAGCTGCAGCGCGCCAACGAAGCGTTGGAGCGGCAGGTGGCCGATCGAACCGGGGCTCTTATGGCCTCCAACCGGCAATTGTCCCAGGAACTGCGAAGACGCAATCAAAGCGAACTGGCCCTTGAAAAGGAGCGCGCGGATCTCAAGCGTATCGTGGAAGAGCGAACACACAAACTGGCTAAAATCAACCGGCAACTCAACATGGAGGTTATGGAGCGGCGCCGCAGCGAGTCGACACCGCACTCCAGCAGGCCGGAGACGCAAATCGAGACGCGGGAGCTGGAACTCTTTTACCGGTCGGCACCGGTCGGGTTGTGTCTGTTGGACGAAAAGGGAACGTTTATCAAAGCCAATCCGACCATGACGGAGTTGACCGGCGCTTCTGCGGAAACCCATATCGGCCGGACTCTTGAAACCGTCAGCCCTCCGCTGGCCAAAGCATTGTCTCCAGTGATCCGCCAGATCTCCACCAGCGGCAAACCGATCCCATCTCACGTTGTCAGCGTGCCCGGAACAGGAACGAACCGGCAGCTTCGTCACTGGCTGGTCAGCAGCTACCCGTTGATGTTGGATGACGGTCGGCAGATTGCCACGAGTCATATTTTTCAGGATATTTCAGAGCAACGACAGGCCCAGGAGTTTATCCGTCACAGCAAGACCATGCTGCAGGCGGTTTTTGACGGGATTCAAGATCCATTGATGATGGTGGACCGCAAGATGGTGGTTCGCATGATCAACCGGGCGGCCAAGACCTATTTTCACATCGATGATTACCGGCAGGTTATCGGCAGGCAGTGCCCTGATATCCTGGCCGGCCACGCCCAGTGTGAATCATGCCGCATCCCCGGGCTGGTCGCTTCCGGTCAATCGGCAACCTTTGAGCGTTCGGGTCAGTTCGGAGAAGACCGGCTCGAGCGCGTGGCGGTTTTCCCGCTGTGCCAAAGCGCCGGAGGGCTGGACGGCGCCATCATTCAAATTTCGGACATTACGGAAACCAAAAACCTCGAACGGCAGTTGTTTCACAGCGAGAAGCTGGCCTCGCTCGGTTTGCTGGCGTCGGGTGTGGCGCATGAGATCAACAACCCGAACAGTTTCATTACCTTCAATCTGCCCATATTGCGCAATTACATGTCGGCCGTTATGTCGCATATCGACGGCGGTGACGGGTCGGATGACGACAAAAGCTGGTTCGGCATGTCCTTTGACGGGTTTTATACGGATCTATTTCAATTGATCGACAATATGGAGCATGGCGCCCAGCGTATTTCAAAAATCGTCGCCAGCATGAACACCCTGGCCCAATCCAAAACGATGGACAGCAGTTTGCGCATATGCCGTCTGGAGCAGGTTTTGGAGCGGGTCGAAACCCTGTGCAGCGGAGAGCTCAAGCGCGTGGGGCAACGACTGACCGTTGATTGCCCGACCGATTTTCCGGAACTGATGCTCGACGAAGGTTCATTGGAGCAGGTCCTGATCAACCTGCTGATGAACGCCGCCCAGGCCGCCGACAAATCCGACGCCTGGATACGGGTGACCGCGGAACGTCCCGAAGCGGATATTCTGGTGATCGTTGTGCAGGACAATGGCAGCGGCATGGACGAAACGGTCCGGCAAAAGATTTTCGACCCCTTTTTCACCACCAAGGCACCGGGAAGCGGCACCGGTCTGGGGATGGCCATTTGTCACAACCTGGTCGCCTCCATGGGTGGGACGATTCAGGTTGAAAGCGTGGCAGGCAAAGGCAGCACCTTTCGAATCACATTGCCGGATCTTTTTCACTATGGATCCGGTGAAACCGGTTCGAAAGAGCCGGCCCCCATCCAAGTTCGGGAGCCGGTATACCGCAGTGCCTGACAGGCAGGCTCGACTAACATCTGTCGCAGTGCAACTGAGTACCAAGAGGGTATATGAACAGACCTAAAATTGTCATTGTCGATGATGAACGTGAGATCCTTCAGCTTCTGGAAAAATTCCTGGAGGGTGAAGGGTTCGAGGTCTTTTGCGCACAGGACGGCCCATCGGCTTTGGATCTGATCCGGAACAGACGCATCGATGTGGCCGTCACCGATATCCGGATGCCGGGAATGGATGGGTTGGAGCTGCTGCGCCGCATCAAGCGCATCGATGATTTGATCGAGGTCATCGTTTTAACCGGTTACGCCTCCATCGAAGCGGCCGTCAATTCGATGAAGAATGACGGCGCCTTTGATTTTTTGACAAAACCCATCGAAGATTTCGAAGAGTTCCTGATATCGGTTGAAAAGGCGTATGCCCATCGGCGCCTGCGCATGGAAAACGTCGAATTGCTTGAAGCCCTGCAAGAGAGCGAGCTACGGTATCGTTCGTTCGTGGAGAATTTCAAAGGGATTGCTTTCCGGCTGCTCGCGGGGGGAATGCCCGAATTCTATCACGGTGCCGTAAAGGAACTGACCGGGTATGACGAAACGGATCTTCTCGATTCCTCAAACGGCTGGGAATCGCTTATCCATCCGGAAGAGGTGCTTCAGGTCGTCTCACGGCGCAACAGACTGGCGCAATGCGGTGATCACAGCCTGACCCAGGAGTACCGCATTCGTCACGCCGACGGTCACTGGCGCTGGATGCGTGAACATGTTCAGAATATATATGACGATTCGGATCGCCCCGTCGTTTTGCAGGGAATCGTGTTTGACATTACCGAGCACAAGGCGCTGCAGGCGCGTTCGTTTCAAAGTCGAAAGCTTGAAGCCATCGCAACCCTGGCGGGTGGCGTGGCCCACCAGTTTAACAATGCACTGGCCGGGATGATGGGCAACATCGAATTATTGGAAATGGATCTGAGGCCGAATGAAGATATCAAAAGTTATTTCAATAATATAATTAGTATGAGCGAACGAATGAGCACCCTGACCCAGCAGCTCCTGGCATACGCCAGGGGCGGCAAATACAATCCTTGCGAAGTCGGGCTGGCGCAACTGATCAAAGGCAGCCTGGAGCTGATTCGGCATCGGATGCCGGCGGAAATTAAGCTGGAAATGGATCTGGCCGCCATACAGGACCAGGTGTATGTCGATACCGCGCAGCTTCAAATGGTCTTGTTGGCCTTGTACGACAATGCCGTAGAAGCTCTGGAAAAAGGCGGGCACATTCGCATAAGCACTAGAGAAGCGCACTTTGCCGCCGGGGACATCGTCAACAATCCTCATCGGCGGACCGGATCTTATATCTGCCTGACGGTTCAGGACAATGGATGCGGTATGAGCAAAGAGACCCAAAGCAAGATCTTCGATCCCTTTTTTACCACCAAATTTATCGGGCGCGGTCTGGGGCTCAGCGCGTCGTATGGCATCATTGCCAACCACAATGGATGGATTACCACTTCAACCGCACAAGGCGAAGGCACCGAAATTCGGATCTATCTTCCGTTGCAGACGGCAAAGCAAACCATTCTGTCTGAAGATACCCTGCCCCAGAGAGCGCTGGCCGGCAACGCCACATTGCTGGTGGTGGAAGATGAGCCGCTGGTGATGAACGCTGCCTGCGCCTTGCTGGAGAGGATGAACTATCGCGTGCTCAAAGCCGAGACCGGGCGCAGCGCTTTGGAGACATTACGGTCCGGTAACATGCCGGTGGACCTCGTCCTTTTAGATGTTTGCCTGCCTGACCTTGAAGCGGATGAGGTTTACCAGGAGCTGCTCAAGATCCAACCCGGGATCCGGGTGGTGCTGTGGAGCGGATACGATAAAAGCGGTCCGGTTGAGGATCTGCTGGATGCCGGTGCCGATGGATTTTTGCAGAAGCCGTTTTCCAAGACCCGCCTGATTGAAAAAGTATTTTCAGTGCTCAGCCACGGGCAGGAGTCTGCGGCTGGTTCGGATGGGACAGGGCAGCGGTCCAACTATCTTCGGGTCGTCTAATAGACGTTCAGAGAATGGTTTTGGACTGCGTTATCGGTCGTCGCGGTATACGGGATACAGCTTCCTCCCTCTGGCCTTGCCAAAACCATTCTCTGAACGTCTATTACAGCGAAAATGGCTTGGACGGCGTTATCGGTCGTCTCGGTATTCGGGATACAGCTTCCTCCCTCTGGCCTTGCCAAAACCATTCTCTGAACGTCTATTACAGCGAAAATGGCTTGGACGGCGCCCCACCTCCTGCTTTCCCTTTGGGAAAACCGGCAATTTGAGCTTCCATGAGAGGCACTCAAAAAAAAGGTCATCTGGTTCCGGGGCCCGACACCGGCCAGTCAATGTCCGGTCGATTTCTATTGCCTTGGGCCAACCTTGCGATGTAAGCATTGGAAAAACCGAACTAGACAATGTCAACTTGTTTTTGGCGCAAACCCTTTATCGGCAACGATCCGACACAATCCGCAGAGGCGGGGATTCCGTGTCCGGAACCTTGCACGGGGGTAATCCGACATGTACACGTTGCAGGAGATTGTCGATCTGACCAAAGATCTTATCCGCATTCCCTCCGTCCATTCGCGACCGGATGAGATCCTTCGTTGCTCCGAATTTATATCCGACTGGTTCACCAGCCAGGGAATCGAGTCCCGGCAAACGGTCCTTGCGGGGATTCCCTCCATCATTGCCGGACCAGAATCCGGAGACAGCCAGGTGCTGCTGATGACCCATTTCGATGTGGTTGAAGCCGATGACGAGGGGCAGTTTGATCCGGGCGAAAGCAATGGTCGGCTATACGGCCGGGGGGCCATCGACGACAAATACGCCGTGGCCCTTTCAATGGTTTTGTTCAGAAACCACCTGCTGCGCCTTCGGCAAAGCGGCGGCGGTCAGGACGATATGTGTTTCAGCCTGCTGTTGACCGGTGACGAGGAGGTTGGCGGCTACAGCGGGGCTGCGGCCGCCCTGGAGAAGCTCCAGGTGAACTTCTTTATTGCCCTCGATGGCGGCAGTCCGGGCAGGGTCATCACCAAAGAGAAAGGCGTTCTCCAGCTCAAACTGACCGCCCGTGGCAAGGCTGCTCACGGCGCCAGGCCCTGGCTGGGAAAAAATGCGTTTGACGTTCTGGTCGCCGATTACAGGGCCATAGGCAAGCTGTTTTGGGAATCCAACCCGGGCCACTGGCACAAAACCATGACGTTGAGCCGATGCCGCGCCGGCGATGAATCGTTCAACAAAGTGCCTGCCCTGGCCACGGCTGTCCTGGACATCCGCTATACCGACAAGGATGATCCGGATGCCATTGTCGAGGATATCCGCAAGACGGCGGCATCGGATGTCGAGGTTGTTGTCAAAGAACCGCTCTTTGTCAGCGAACCCTCGCCTTATCTGGAAAAGCTGCTGGCCCATACGCACGCCAGTATCGGTTTTGAGCACGGCGCTTCAGATGCCAGGTTTTTTTCCAGCAGGGGTATTCCAGGAGTCGTCTGGGGGGCCGAAGGGGGGATGTCTCAGCACTCAACCGGCGAACATCTGGTGATCGACAGCCTGAAGCCGGTATATGAGGGCCTCAATGCTTTTTTCAAGGCCATCACAGAGGAAGGTCTAACCTCATAAAGGGAGGATGGTTGTGGAAAATTTCACCGTCAAGGATTTAATGGTGCCGCTTTCCGAATACGCCACTGTAGCGAAGGGCAGCACGCTTTTTGAGGCGGTGCAGGCTCTGGAAAAAGCACAGGTGGAGTTCGATCATACCAAGTACCGCCATCGCGGCGTGCTGGTCCTGGATGAGACGGGCATGGTGATCGGCAAGCTGAGCCATCTGGATGCCCTGCGAGCCCTGGAGCCTGAACAGAACCAAACCAGGGAACTGGCACAGCTGTCGCAATTCGGGTTCAGCAACAAATTTGTCAGGGACATCAGGCAGCAAAAAAGAATGCAGGCCGAGCCGCTGAAAGAACTGTGCAGACGTGCCCAGGAACTGAAAGTGGAGGATTTCATGCAGGCTACGGCCGAAGGTCAGTGTATCGACCAGGAGGCGTCCCTGGAACTGGCAATTCATCGATTGGTGTTCGGCAATCATCTGTCATTGCTGGCCACCGAAAACAATAAGATTGTGGGCATTTTGCGGCTGGCGGACGTATTTGCGGCCGTGTATCACTCCATGAACGTTTGTACCAACGAATAAGGAAGCGCTATGAAGGCACTTGAAAACCTTCTCGACCGAATCGTGCAGCGGGTCAATATTAACTTGAGGGAGCTTGAATTCGATGCCTGCCCTTACGTCAAGGCTTTGGTGCCATTGAATCAGATGGGTAAATTTTATGCCTTTTACGGCATCACGCCCCATCATCCGCTCAACTTCCAATTCATGCACTCCAATCTGGCGGGCAGCTACTTTCTGGGAAAATGTCGGGTGACCAACGCCATGCTCTACAAGTCAGACATCCGCGGTGACGAACTCAAGAAAAAGGGGGATATGTTTACCTATCAGGATTTCAAGATACCGGTCACTATTGATGAACGCATCCGCATCGACGACAGCTTTCTGATCAAGACGCTGGTACACAACCATTCGCATGATCCGGAGACCCTGGAAGAGTTCTTCATCACAAACACGATCTCCACCCATTATGCCAATATCCACGGCTCACCCACCGACGGCAGCTTTCTAGGGCCGTTTGTCACGGTGGACTTGACCACCGTGAACGATTGCATTTTTGGCGCTTACAGCTACGTACAGGCCGGTGAGATCGGCCACCTCAGTATTGATCCGGGAACCATCTGGGTACGCAGCCCGGGTGTGTTCAATTTTCTGTATCGCTATCCCCGGGACAGATTGCGCTACTACATCGATTTCGGGCCGGAAACGCCACCGCAGGGATTGTTGATCGATTTCGTCGAAGACCGCAAGGAAGCGTTCCAGAGGGTCTTTGAAACCGTCAATCTGACCCCGTCGGTATCCGTCCCCAAAAGCGCCTCTTTGGACCGCTTCGCCGTCGTCAAACCCAAGACCCGTATCGGCGACAATGTGCTTGTGGCGCAGCGCGCCTACCTTCAAAATGCATGGCTGGGCGAGGGGGCCAATGCTCAGGAAAACTGCTACATCATCAACTCCCGCCTGGAAGGATTCAACGTGACAGCCCACGGCGCCAAGATTATCGAAGCCCGCCTGGGTCAGAATACCTTTGTGGGATTCAATAGTTTCCTGCGCGGGCAAGCCAACGGCAGGCTGTCCATCGGAAAAGACAGTGTTATCATGCCCCATACCATCATCGATGTGAAAAAACCGCTGACCGTACCGGACGGCCATCTGGTCTGGGGCTTTGTCGGCGATGCTGGCGATCTGGAGAGCAACAGCATGTCGCTCAAGGAATTTTCGAAAATCCAAAACGGGTTGACCAGGGGCAATATGCATTTTGAAGGCCATGGCGCCAGGTTCGTGTCCGCCTTCAAAGATCGAATTCATCACATTCTGGAAGCCAACGGCGCCTACTACGACGGCAAAAAAAACAAGGGGCACGCCCAAAGAAACCAGAACATCTCGTTTAACACCATTCAGCCCTATCCCGATGGCGCCATGGCCGGGCTCTATCCGACCATATCCATTCAACCCTGAAATCCGCTTTCAGAGGCTTCAAGATAATTCATTTGGCAAGGCTAGAGGGAGGAAGTTGTATTATCAATACCGCGACGACCGATAACGCAGTCCAAATGAATTATCCTAAAGCCTCTATTTGAAAAAATTCAACAATGCATGCAGATTGGTCAGCGGATGGGGCGGGCAGCCGGGAATGTAAAGATCCACGGGCAACAGGGAATCCAGGCCCTCGGCGATCCGCCCGCTGCCGCGAAAAGGCCCTCCGCTGATGGCGCAGCTGCCCACGGCGATCACCACTTTGGGATCCGGTACGGCGTCATAGGTCTGCAGCGTAGCGGTGCGCATATTGGCGGAGATGGGGCCGGTCACCACGATGCCGTCGGCATGACGCGGGGAGGCCACGAAATTGATTCCGAAGCGGGCCAGGTCGAAAAAGGGGGTGGCCAGCACATTGAGATCGGCTTCGCAGGCGTTGCAGCCGGCGGCGGACACCTGGCGCAGCTGCAGGGAGCGGCCGAACAATTTCTTGAAGTGCCGTTTGGCATGCGCCGCCAGATCCGGCAGCTCGCCGTCTGTCAACAAATGCCGCCTCTCGGCCACCGCCGTCTCAAATTTGCGGGTGAACGAGACGTACTTGCCCTCGGAGAGCCGCTCGCAGTCACCGCAGAAGACGCAACGGCCCATATCGATGCGCCCGACCCCGACGTCAAGGGCTTGCTGGGGACAGGCCTCTGCGCAACGGACGGCCAGTTCAACCGGCGCTGTGGCATCGACCACTGGAATGCCGCGGTAGCGCTGCGGCAGTTCGATGGTCGTGTCGGGATAGGCGCTGGTGCGGCAGCCTTGTTCAAATCGGTTTTTCAGTGTGTTGAGCATCGGTTTTCACTTCGGTTTCGTGTTAGGGGCCGTTTCTGCCGTGGCCCGTCGATCATAGGTCGAATCCGCAGTAGGACAGATTGTAGCTCTTGTTGTTCAGCGGAAAGTCGGAGATCCCCGTATCCCGCAGCGACATGGCCAGTCCGTTCCAGTTATGAAACGACGGGTCTTTGATTTTGTAGCGCTGGATCTTGCCGGCCGCGTCGGTGACGATGCAGTGGGAGACCTCGCCCCGCCACGCCTCGTTCAGGGTCACGGCGATGCTGTCCGGTGCAAGGGCGGCGGCGCTCTCCACGCATTGGGTCTTAAGCGGTGATTCGAGCATTTCCAGTATTAACTCGATGGATTGCATGACCTCGTCGGCCCGGACCCGGGCCCGGGCATAGACGTCGCCGCTGGACGGGCCGTACTCCGGGATCTCCAGATGCGGGTAATGCTCGGTGGGGAACACCCGGCGCGCATCGTATGAAAGGCCGCAGGCGCGGCCGGCCGGGCCCACCAGGCCGAGATGGGCCGCGTCTTCCGGGCTCACGGTGCCGCACCCTTCAAAGCGCGAACGCACGCTGACGGTGCCGAACAGCAGGTCGATCACATGGCTCACCTGAGGTTTGAGTTCGATGATCCGCTGCGTCAGGGTCCGGCGGTCGTCATCGGTCACCGGAAATCGGACGCCGCCGGGGCGAACCAGTCCCTTGCCGAAGCGGTTTCCGCACATCCATAACGTACAGTTTAAAAAATCGCCGCGCATGCGGCCGAAATAGTTGGCCGGCGGCAGAAAGGCCACATCACCGCTCAGGGCGCCCAGATCGCCCGCATGGTTGGCGATGCGCTCGAGCTCCAGAGCGATGGTGCGGATGCGCCTGGCGCCGTCATCCGGCCGGATGCCGGCCAGGGCCTCGACCGCCTGGGCAAAGCACAGATTGTGGCCGATGGCCGTGTCGCCCGCAATGGATTCGGCGATGATGCTGCGGCGCAGGGCCGGGGCATCCAGCATCAGCTGCTCGGCGCCGCGATGCTGGTATCCCAGTTGAATCTCCAGGTGCAGGACGCGCTCGCCGATGCAGTTGAAGCGAAAATGGCCCGGTTCGATGACGCCGGCATGCACCGGCCCCACGGCCACTTCGTGGATCTCTTCGCCCGCCACCTGGTAGTAGGGGTAATTGCCGGGAATGTCCTGGCGGTAGTCGTTGCCGAACACATCGGGTCGTCCGGTGCTGTTTTCATGGTAGCGCACCATCTTGAGCCAGGGATGCCCCTCGGGGACGACGCCGTATTGTTCGGCAATCTCCCGTTCGAACATATGAAACGGTTCGCTGCGGGCGCTCAAAGCGGCATAGCGCTCGGGAGCATCACAGCCGGCTGCGAGCAGGCGGTCGGTCCGCAGGACGGCCAGGAATTTGACACCGTCTTCGTCCGCATAAGCGAAAAAATGGACCACCTTGGCACCCTGGGCCGCCAGGGCCAGCGCCTGGCTGCGAAAGTCTTCGAAGGTCAGGTGCGGCAACCGGTTTCGGGCCACGGCCGAGCCGTTTTCGATGGGCAGAAAATCCGTATGCATTAAAACCCTCCGCCGATGGTTTGAACTGCCTGGGCAATGGTTTGGGAGAGGGTGCCGGGCATCCAGAAGCACAGCACCACGGAGGTGGCCAGCAAGGCATATTGGGGCCATACCATGATGGGTTTTTCCTCGATGCGCGTATCGGCCGCGGCATCGCCGAAGGCCATTTTCATAGTGTGGTTGGCGAATCCGGCAAAGATGGCGCAGAGGCTCAACGCGAACAGCCCCACCGTAACATAGTGGCCGCCGCGAAAGGCGCCGATGATAATGAAGAGCTCGCCGAGGAAGATCCCGAAGGGCGGAAACCCGGAAATGCCGGCGAAACCGCCGAAAAAGGCCACGAACGTCTTGGGCATGCGCCGGGCCAGCTTGCCGGTGCCGTCGATCAGTCGGCTGCCGTATCCCAGCAGAATATTGCCGGACGACAGAAAGAGCGATGATTTGATCAGACTATGGTGGATCAGGCACAGCACGGCGCCATAGACCCCGATGCCGCCGACGCCGGTGCCGAAGGCGATGATGCCCATGTTCTCGATGCTCGAATAGGCCAGCAGGCGTTTGTATTCGGTTTGCTTCAAAATGAAGGTGGCGGCGGCCAGGATGGAGGCCAGACCGAAGACCATCAGCACCCTGCCGGAGAAATCGCCCAGTCCTGCCGCAAACATGATTTTATTGGTTTTGAAAATGCCAAGATAGGCGCAGTTGAGCAGCACGCCGGAGAGCAGGGCCGACGCCGGGCTGGGCGCCTCGCTGTGGGCGTCCGGCAACCAGGTGTGCATAGGCGCCAGGCCCATTTTCGTGCCGTAGCCCACCAGGATGAAGACAAATCCGGTCTTGAGCCAGAAGGCGTCCAATTGGGCGGCCACCGCCGTCAGGCTCGAGAAGGCCACCGGTGCGGTCACGCCGCCCAGGTCCATGGAGAGAGAAAGCAGGACCGACCCCAGCAGGGCCAGGGCGATCCCCACCGAGCAGATCAGTACGTATTTCCAGGTGGCCTCGATGGAAGCCGCCGACCGATGGGTATAGATCAGCGGCGCGCTGGCCAGGGTGGTGGCCTCGATGGCGATCCACATCACCATGATATGATCCGAGATGGTGACCATGGTCATGGTGGCCAGAAACAGCAGCATCGAGCCGGTGAATAACGGCTCGGACCGGATATTGGACGCCTTGAGGTAGGCGATGGTATAGATCGAGATCAGGAAAAAGAGCAGGGATATCACCAGCAGCGACAGCAAGCCTTCGGACGTGATGCCGAAATAGCCATCCAGGGCGGCCTGCGGACGCAAGACCCAGATGAGCACCGAGATCAGCAGGTGCACGGCGCCGGTCGAGACCAGCAGGGGACGGCCGGATGTTTTCGGCAGGAAAAAGGCGATGGTGCCGGCGATGAGCGGGGCGATGAAAACAATCTCAAGCATGCGTCTGTCACCTTACTCTTTCAGTGTTCTGAGCAGAGCCGTATCCACGTCGTCGAAGGTCTGCTTGATGTTCTGAAGGATGATGGCCATGATCATGACGCCGGCCAGGACGTCGAGCAGGATGCCGAACTCCACGATATGGTGGGTGCGCATGGAGAAGCTGGTGCCCACCAGATAGATGCCGTTTTCCAGCATGATGTACCCCAATACCATGGCAATGGCGTTGCGCCGGGCCATCAGCAGGAACATGCCGGCCGCCAGCAGGGTGATGGCCGTGGGCAGTATCAGCGCGCTGCCGCTGGCCTGGGGCAGATCGAATTTAGGGCTCACGAAAAAGGCCGCGACGATGAGCGCCAGGCCGGCCAGCAGCGAGGCGTTGAATCCGATAATCGGTTCGATCTCCCGGCGGATGGCCACCTTCTTGACGGCCAGGTAGATCCACAGGGGGATGCCGATGCCCCGGATCAGCAGGGTGGCCAGGGTGAAGGTGATGCCGCCGACGCTCATCTGGTGTCCGATGAACAGGGGTACAATGGAAACCAACACTCCCTGGAAGGCCAGGATCTTTATCAGGGCCACCACACGGCTTGAGCCGAAGGCGAACAGCACCGAAAGCAACACCAGGGTTAACAGGGTATCGACCGAATGGATCATTTTATAAACTCCAGGGTGATAACGGTGGCGAAAAAGGCCAGGGCGAAGGAGGTCAGCACGAACTGGGGCACCTTGTCCATGCGGTAGCGCGCCATGACCGATTCAATGACGCCGATGGCGGCATACACCACCGCCAATACGGCGAAAAACAATACCCCGTCGATGAATGCATTGCCCAACGTGAAGGGAAAGATCAGACGGGCGACGAAGGTTGAATAGAAAAACAGCTTGAAAAAGGCGCCCAGTTCGATCAGGGCAAAGTCCGGACCGCTGTGATCCAGCACCATGACTTCATGGATCATGGTCAGCTCCAGGTGGGTGGCGGGATCATCCACCGGCACCCGGGAATTCTCCGCAAGCAGCACGATGAAAAAGGCGATCGCCACCAGGATCAGGGGCGCGCCTGCGGCCTGCCACAGGCCGTGGGGCTGGCTACCGGCAAAAAAGGCCGACAGCTGAAGCTTGCCGGTAAGGGCGTAGAACAGGATCAGGCTCACGAACAGGGTGGCATCGCAGAAGATGGGAAAGTAAGCTTCCCGTGCGGCTCCCATGCCTTCGAACGGCGATGCCGTGTCCATGGCCGCGGCGATGGTGAAAAAACGTCCCAGACCCAGCAGGTAGAGCAGCAGGATGATGTCTCCCTCAAAAGCGAAGAGGCCCGGCTGGCCGGCGATGGGCAGAAACATCAGAACGGTTGCGGCGGCGCACAGGGAGATGACGGGACCCAACTTGAAGATCGCGGTGGTGCTGGTGCTGTAGACCGAACCTTTTTTCAGCAGCTTGATCAGGGTATGGTAGTTGATCAGCAGGGGCGGTCCTTTTTTACCGCCGAAAAAGGCTTTGACCTTCAGGATCAGGGCGGAATAGAACGGCGCCGCGAGCATGGCGATGATGAGCAGGATGATTGATTTCATCGTTAAACCGATCCCCTTTCAGCCTGTCAGACAAAAAACAGCAGAACCACGATAGCCAGCAGGATATAGCCGATATACAGGTGGATGTCCCCGTGCTGCAGCCAGCGCAGGCGGTCGAACAACCAGAGCACGGGCGCCGCGATGACGCGGTTCAATTGTCGTTCGGCGGCGTCGTGCACATGGCTGTGATAGTGGGTCGGGTCGGGAAAACGTCCGGAAATGGGCGGGTGGTGCTCCTCCAGCGGCGCCACTGCCTTGAAGAATGCCAGGATGGAAGCCGCATAGGACGAACCCGTGTACTGCATCTTGACCGTGGGTTGAGTAAAACCGCAGCCCCAGGTGCCGGAGCGGCGGACGGACTTTCCCCGGTAGCACATGCCGCGCAGTGTCAGGATGACCAGCACGACGGCCAAAAAGATGAACGCCCCCCGGGTGATGTTGGCGGCCAGGGGCATGAACGGCTCAAGCGGTACGCGGCCGTAACCCAGCTGCAGCGCAGCGACGGCCTTGACGGCCATGACCATGAACAGTTGCGGAAAGACCCCGATGACAAGGCAGGCCGCCGCCAGCAGCACCATGGGGACAAGCATCAGCACGCCGCTTTCGTTCACTTCCCGGGCCCTGTCGCTGCGCGGTTCGCCTTGAAAGACGACGCCCACCACTTTGGAAAAGCAGGCCAGGGCCAGGCCCCCGATCAGGGCCAGGCTGACGATGGCCGAGAGGCTGAGCGCAAAATCGAAGCGCCCCAGACCCACGCCCTTGAAACTGCCGATGTAGATCAGAAATTCGCTCACGAAACCGTTGAACGGCGGCAGCCCGGATATGGCCAGGGAGCCGATCAAGAAGGTGGTGCCGGTGATTTTCATGCGTTTGATCAGGCCGCCCAGCGCATCGATGCTGCCGGTGCCGGTTTGATGCAGCACCATGCCGGCGCCGAAAAAGAGCAGCGATTTGAAGATGGCGTGGTTGAGCACGTGAAGCAGTCCCCCGGCGAATCCCAGCACCGCCATGATGGGCCTGCCCGCGGCGACACCGAGCATGCCGATACCCAGACCGATCAGAATGATACCGATGTTTTCGACGCTGTGATAGGCCAGCAGCCGTTTGATATCGTGCTGCCCCAGGGCGTAAACCACACCGAGAATGCCGGAAATCATCCCGGCGATCAGGACGATGTCGCCGAACAGCGGCGTGTGCCAGTTGAGGATGTCGTACATGCGCACGATGCCGTAAATTCCCGTCTTGATCATGACCCCCGACATCACGGCCGAAATATGGCTGGGAGCGGCCGGATGGGCATGCGGCAGCCACACATGAAAGGGAAAGACACCGGCTTTTGATCCGAAACCGATGAACGCCAGGATGAATACCGCCATTTTGGCGCTGTCGGGCAGCTCGGCCGCAGCGTCGAATCCGAGCCCTCCGGTATGGGCGTAAAGGATGCCGAAGGCGGCGAAGATCAACATGGCGCCGGCCTGGGAAAAAACGAAGTAAAGGTAGCCGGCCCGCCGGTTGGCGCCCGCTTCATAGTTGTAAATGACCAGGAAGAACGATGACAGGGACATCAGTTCCCAACACAGCATGAACGTGATCATGTTGTCGGCGCTCACCACCAGGGCCATGGCGGCCACCAACAGGCTGAAGCACAGGTAGTTGGCCGCACAGCGCAATGCCTTGGCGGGATGGTTCATATACGGGAAGCTATAGAGGGCTGCCAAGAGAGATACGGCAAAGACGGCCGTCAGGAAAAAGGCCGACAGCGGATCGATTTTAAAAGCGATGGTGAAAGCGTGCAGATAGTCGAACGAGGCCGACACCGTAGCGGCCTGCATCAACAGCGAGAGCACATGCACCAGCCCCACGATGCATCCGGCGGCGATGGCAGCCACCCCTACGGCGCGCATCAAGGAAAGATGCGACCATAAAAAAAGGGGGCCGATGCCCCCGATCAAAATCAAAATTAACGCAGCAAGGAAAGGTTGCATAAGAGTCTCTCTTCGCAGGTTTACGAAAAACTCCCATTCTTTAAAGCAGGAGGCATTTCTAAGGTAGAATCGGGTCAAAGTCAACAGCGAAATAATGGACAGGAAGGCTGTGGATGCATTGGTTGCACGCCTTCACAGACGATGAACCGACAGATATTGGAGCCGTAAGCCGTTGCACTTGCTTGACCTGACTGCTGTAACATGAAATGAGAGTCAATGGATCAACCGGTTCATTGTTTTTGATGACACCGCACGGCTCAGAACGCGGTCAATACATCACCTCGAGACGCGCTGTCTCCGTATTTAAAATGGAGGAAGCCGAACGATGGCGGCCCAATTGTTTGATACCTGGCCGGTGAAATATGAGCAGTGGTTCTGTACGCCGATCGGGAGCCTGGTCCGGTCGATTGAGCTGGGCCTTATCATGGACATGCTTGCTCCCGAACGCCGGGACCGAATTCTTGATGCCGGTTGCGGTACGGGTGTTTTTACGGAGAACTATCTCCAGCAGGGGGCGTGCGTGACCGGCGTGGATCTGTCCATTGAAATGCTGCGGCATGGTGTCGGAAAACCGGGGCTGGGCCGACTGCTGCCGGCGGTGGCGGATATGCGCCGACTGCCGTTTGCCGACGGTACGTTCGACAAGACCGTCAGCGTTACCGCCATTGAATTTGTGGCCGATGGGCGCCGTGCCGTGCGGGAATTGCTTCGCGTCACGCGCAGGGGCGGACGGCTGGTCATCGCCACCCTGAATCGTTTGAGCCCCTGGGCCGAGCGGCGAAGACAAAACGCCCGACAGGATCCGGATTCTGTGTTCGGACACGTCCATTTTCGCTCCCCGGACGAGTTGTCCCGGCTGGTTGACCTTGATGGAGAGATCCGGACCGCCATCCATTTCGACAAGCACGCGTCGCTGCGGCAGGCAAAGGATGAGGAAGATCGTCACCGGGATACTGCTTCTCAGCGGGGTGCGTTTGTCATCGGGGCCTGGACCCGGCCCTGAATTCGTGGGGATTTTCCAGAAATTAGTTGCCGCTCTTGTAGGACGGTCTTTTCCCAAACAGTTTATACCAGATAGAGCTTGTCCGACCCCCTTTGGACGGTTATGCGACATGCGGTGTGCATCGCGGGTTGCGCTTTTTTTACAGTCCATGCTATCCTTTGCCTGCCGATCCGCATTCCACTGTCCGGCCGAAATTCTCAGCTGTTCGCTCGCCTGCGTGGCTCAAAACGAGCCGGCTCCGCTATTCTGCTCTTGAACGCCTCCACGCGGATGGCGGGATCGATCGACGCGGCAAAATGGTCCTTTATCTGGCTCGGAAAAGCCCCCGGCAGTGTGCGGTCAGGACGATCCTGTCGGAACGTACGAAAAGCCGGGATGCCATTTCTATGCCGGCAAATGAAGGTCTCTGAACGGGTCATCCGGCATGGCATCCTATGCGCTTCAAGTCATCATCGAGAGGATTACCATTGACCTGGTCCGCCACCATCCCCGGGCCGTCATCCTGTTCGGCTCTGCGGCACGCAACATGTGCGGCATTGAGAAAGAAGAACCGGAAGACATCGATCTGCTCTATGTCGGCAGTCTCAAGCCGATGCATGCCAAAGTGTACCGGATTCCGTGCGACCTGTTCTTTTTTGAAGAGCATGAGATTCTGTCTATCGCCAAGACTCTGAGGTATTCTCCCAGATCTATGGCCCGGGCTAAGATGTTTTTTAAAGACTCCTGGAAAGGGTATGTGCGATCGGATATCGTCTCCTGCCTGTTGCTTGGATCCGTATATGCCGAATATGGCTTTCTGCAAATGGAGGATGAAGAAAAACCGCGGGATTATTCCATTCACGATGTTTTGTATGGAGAGCCGTGGTGGCGTGCACTTCAGCAATATGCGCAGGAACATCGCGGACTCAAGGGGCTGGGGATCGATAAGGTATTGGGGCTGGATCGATTTGATTGGTCCGGATAACCGAATCATTTAATTAGTGCCCATCCAGAAATAGCCCTTTTCTGGATGGAGGTATTTGGTGTTAGCCATCAGTAGCTAGTATAACCGGTTATTTTAATAGATTTTTGCTTATACCGAAAACCTGATGCCCAAAGGCTTTCATCCACTTGTGGATGGGTACCGATCAAGGAGGCCCCATGTCAACGATAGACAATAGAATCACCAGAAGAGGTTTTTTGAAGCGTGCCGGTGCGCTGGGCGCCGGTTCGGCGCTTGGGGCTGCGGGCTCTGCGGCTCAGGCGTCGCAAGAATCTTCGCCTGACAAAAAACAGACCATACCCAGGCGTCCCTTCGGCAGGACGGGCGTCAATGTCTCCATCCTCTCTCTCGGCGGCGTGCTGGGCATGTCCGATCAGCTCATCTTCCGTCAGGCATTCAACGCGGGCGTCACCTATTGGGATACGGCCGACAGCTACGGGTGGGGAAAGAATGAAAAGGCCATCGGAAAATACTTCTCAAAATTTCCTCAGCATCGGGAAAAAGTGTTTCTGGTCACGAAATCCGCGGCATCGGATCCGAAGGAGCTTTCAGGAAAACTCGATCGATCCCTGGAGAAAATGAACACCGACTACGTGGATATGTATTTTCTTCACTATGTAAACGATGTAGCCCGGGAGCTGACACCCGACGTGAAGGCATGGGCTGAAAAGGCAAAGTCGAAAGGCAAGATCCGACTGTTTGGATTCAGCACCCATAAGAATATGGAAAGCTGCATGCTGGCCGGCGCCGAACTCGGCTGGATCGACGGCATCATGATGAGCTACAACTACCGGCTGATGGGAAAAGACAAGATGAAAAAGGCGGTGGAGACTTGTGCGAACGCCGGGATCGGCTTGACAGCCATGAAGACGCAGGCCGCATTTACGGCAAATTTTTATGCCTCCATCGGGTCGGAAACCGATGAGGCCTTGAAAATGACCGAGAATTTCATGAAACACGGCTTCACCGCCGAGCAGGCGAGACTGAAAGTAGTATGGGAAAACCCCCATATTGCCAGCATCTGTTCGGCCATGTCCAATATGACCATTCTTCAAGCCAATGTCGCCGCCGCCCTGGACAGCACCCGGTTGTCGCTGCAGGACAAACAACGCCTGGATCGTTACGCGGCACTCACCTCAGGCGGCTATTGTGCCGGCTGCGGCTCCCGTTGTGAACCGGCGCTCGACCTTCCGGTCCCCATTTGTGATATACTGCGCTACGGTATGTACGACTGCAGCTATGGAGACAGAGCCGGAGCCAAAGCGCTGTTTGACCAACTGCCGGAATGGGCGAAAGCGAATGCACGGCGGGCCGATTATACGAAGGCCGAGCAAAACTGCCCGCAAGCGATTCAAATCGGCCGGGTGATCCGGCGGATTCATCGGGATCTTGGTGGATCTGAAGCGGGTTAGAAATTGTAGGGAAGCTTTTTTCGAATGGCGATGCGGCCATCCTGCTTGCTGATGTAGCCGCCGGTGATCAATTCATTGAAGATGCGGTTCACGGTTTCGCGCGACGAGCCGACACTGTCCGCCAGCTCCTGCTGGGTGAATTTTTCGGTGAGAATATTGTCGGGACCTTGATGTTCCGTCAAAAAGCGGGCCAGCCGGCTGTACACATCCATAAACGCCAATGCATCGATTTGCTCGGTTGCCGTGCGCAGCTTGGCGAGGAGCGCTTTTGTTACATTCCATAGAATTTCAGGGTGCTTTTCGGCAAATCTCAGAAACGCGCTTCGCGGGAGGATGATCAACTCGCACGGTTTTCTGGTCACTACCGTAGCGCAGCGGACGTCGCCATCGAAAAAGCTCATCTCGCCGAAGTAGTCGAATTGTCCGAAGCGATTGATAACAAACTGCCGGCCGTTCTTGTCGATTCTTACCGCGTACGCTTTCCCGCTTTTAACGATATAGAGGCTGTCTGTTTCATCCCCCTCATTGATGACAATCGAGTTTCTGGGGATGGATCGTGTTTTGCAAATAGCCTCCAACTCGGAAAGTTGCGAGTCATCTAAGCTCGAAAATAATGAGACGCGCTCTAACATTTGGCGCCACCCGATGCCTTCATTTGGTTGCCGCGTAGAAATTAAGAGCCGGGAATAATCGCTAGGTTTTAAATAATATAATGCCTTTACCGTTTCGTTCAATAACAATTTAACCCGGAGACTGATTTACAGAAAGAGAGTGGCTGCAACCGCCCTGCCTAATGCCTGCGGGACGACGCTCTATTCGTCGGGTATGTCGAGGATGAACCGTCTTTTTCCAACGCAGAGGTTGGAATCGAGGAAAGGTTTTAATCCCGCGTGATCTGAAGCGGGTTAATAAAAAGAGGTGGCGCCAGGGCCTAATAAGGGGTGGAGACCACAGGCGCCAAATGTTACCGATAGATATCGGTAAGCGCATTGAAATCGTATTGTGACCGGCAGCTGTTCATGAATCATGAATATCGGCCGGCGAAGCTAGGTCGCTCTTAATTCAATCTTAATCTGGACGTGTTGCGCATAAGACGGCAGTTGCTGCCATATGCGGTTGCCCACTTTTTTAAAAATCGTTGCCACTTCCGGCTTGTCGTTTTGCACACTTTCAATGACCGCGGTCTGATTGATGGCCCACTGTCCAATTTTTTCCGTAACCGACACGTGATCGGCAGGCCGCTCCGGAAAAAGCAAGGCCGCCACATGATCCGGATCATGGTCGATCTTGGCGCTTAACAGGTTCAGCTCTTCAATGTCGAGCTGTTTCAATTCCTTTTTCATGAACCTGGCCCTCGAATTCGGTCCTCCATTATTTCCTATGCGTAAGGTCAACGTCATGTCTTAGAGCGCTTGCTGAACTAGGGTGCAAGAAAATTAAAGAACCATTAATTTTAAAGGTTGATAATTGGACTACTCTGGTGCCAGAATCGCTTAATAAAGCGATCCTGTCTGTGATATAGGTCACATTTTTTCATTTTTTTTGATTTTATAGGTGGCGGTGATGGTGAGAGGGTATCAACGGGACGTGGAAACAAAACATGCTTGAATTGAACCCCTATCTGGTGCATCTGATCGCTCCGGCCGGCATCGTGGTCTCGATTGCCTTGGTGTGGATGATCATGGCCGGCGGTTTCCGCCATTGGATGAATCGAAAAAAACGGGCGGTAATGGCGGAAGGCGGCCGGATCGGACATCGTGGCCGGGATTGCCTTATCCAATTGAAGGTGACCGAAAACATAATAAAATTTTACAAGACAGGCCTTTTGCTCATACCGGTATTGATTGCCGGCGCCTATCTGGCCGCCCGTTATCTGGGAATGACGGGTGCCGACTGGGTGGAAATCATGGGGCTGGTCATTTCTAGCCTGCTGTTGATGCTTTGCGTCGGCTGGAGGCTGCTGCGCAAGATCGGTCTCAGAAATATGATGCGTCTGGCCCATGAGAGCCGACTGGCCACACGCCGCGTGCTGGATCCGCTGTTGAAAGAAACATATCGTGTGTTTCACGACGTGGTCAGCGACCAGTTCAGCATTGACCATCTGGTGGTTGGGCCCAAAGGCGTTTTCGCCATCCAGACCCATGCCAAACTGGTTGCGTCGAACAAGCAGAGTCCGGACGACCGCATCGTGACCTACAATGGCCGGGAGCTGTTCTTTCCCAAGGGAAGCGATCATGCGGTGGTGGAAAATGCACAGTTGAATGCAGAGAGGCTGTCACAATGGCTTTCCGGAAAAACAGAAGAGCCGGTTGCCGTCCGGGCCATCGTCTCGCTGCCCGGCTGGACGGTGCGGCGAACCTCTTCGGAAGGGATACCGATCATCAACCCCAAACAGTTCGCATCCCTGTTTGAACATATTCAGCCATGGCAGCTGCCGGCATCGACCATCGAACGCATCGAGCGGCGGCTTCAGCAGGCCCAGCGCGCCGCGGATCAGAGTGGTCATCCGTGAGGATTCAGGGTGTGGCAAGGCTGTCGGGAGAAAGCTGTATTCGCAATACCGCAACGACCGATAGCGCAGTGCTGAAACATTACCGTGCCAAAGATTCCAGAAGTGCATCCGCCTTAACCAGAAAGGCATCGGCCCGGGACCGTTCCAGCAGATCCTTGCTTCGATACAAGGTGCCGCGGGCCTGGTCCGGTTGGCCCATTGCGGCCAGCAAATTTCCCAGACCAAGCAGACCCTGACCCTGCAAGGCATTGGCGCCCATATGTTCCGCCTCCGCGATGCAGGTTTGGAACCACTGCTGTGATTTGCGCGCCATATCTGCGGCCCCTTGACGGCCTTCTGCGGTATCGTTTTGCCCGGCCTGCTCATACAACATAAAATAGATGTTCGCCATCACTAAGCCGCACGTCAGACAGCGCAGGCGACCGCCGGCCTGCTTCCATTGAGCCAGGCGGGATTCCATAATCTCCAGACCGGCCTCTACCTGACCGCTCAAGATAGATGTCAGACCCTTGAAAAAATGTGCCGGCTCTCCGACGAACTCGGCGCCGTTTTCATCGCTGAATTCGACCAATTGATCGAGCAGCGGTATTGCCTCATTGAATTTCTGGTTGCTGATCAGTCCGAATGCCAGGGCAAGTCTGGGAAATTGGGCGTACCATGGATCGGATGAGAGTTGGATGGCTGTTTTGAAGCTTTCTGCCGCGCTGTCGACATCACCGGTAATCAAACCTCGCCAGCCGCGGCAGCAGTGCCCCACGACAAGGCTTCTGACGTTGGCATGGCGTTTGCCGAACCGGAGCAGTTCGCCGCCGGTTTTTCTGATCAGGTCGATGTCGCCCTTATGCCAGGCTGCATAGCCGAGGCCGGTCAAAGCGTGAAAATAGATGTAGGGGTCCTTGACGCGATCCGTCTCGAAGAGCGCTATCGCTTTCCGGCTGTTTTCGATGGCTTCTTCGAATCGGCCCAATTCCGAACAGGGCAAGCTCAACCAGGTGTGAGCATATGCGCCTACGAGGGGATCGTCAGCCTGCCCGGCCAGTTCCAGGGCCCGGCTTAAGCTGTCGTAAGATTTGGAGAAGCGGTGCCTGTGCCACAACGCGCAACCATGCCAGGCCCAATGGAATCCTTCACGCGTCGGGTCCTTGAGGCCGTCGACCAACGGCAGGTGGTGTTCGAGCAGCTCAAGCATCCGGCGATTCCACCCCTTGTAGTAGAACACAAAGGCCCATTGATGAATCACATCGAGCAGACGCTTCTTTGTCTGCCGGGTGGCCGGTTTTTCCTCTTCCAGCAATTCGATGGCCGTGATGAAAAATTGATCCGATTCATCCAGGGCGTATCGCTGCAATGCTTTTTTGCCGGAACGGATCAGGTAGTCGACGGCTTTGGATGTCGTTTTGCTTTTACGAAAATGCAGCGCCAGCGTTTCGTCGAATTCGGACAGCCGGTCCTGGTAGATGCGCTCCATTACGCGTCCGATGCGTTCATGAATCAGCTGTCTCTCCCTGCGCAGCAGACTTCCGTAGCTGACTTCCTGGATCAGCGCGTGTTTGTACATGAACTCCATCTCCGGATGCAGCGAACGCGGAACGATCATTCCGGCCCGCTCCAGTTTGTACAACCCCGAATCGACCGACCCCGCGTGCATGGATATCTGCTTCAGGATGTCGAACAAAAAAACGCGTCCGATAACCGCAGCTTCCTGCAGAATCCGTCTCTCATCGGAGCCCAGCTGGTCCATGTGCGATGCAATGATCCCATGAATCGTCGATGGAATATCGGACTCCTTGAACTGCCGATGCAGGTGCCATCGGCCCTGTTCCAGCACCAGCGCCCCTGAATCAACCAGGGCGTTGAGAATCTCTTCAAGATAGAACGGATTGCCCTCGGCCCGTTTGTGGATCAGGCGGCACAGATCCTGTGGAAGGGCGGTCGTGTTGAGCATCGATCGCATCATGTCTTCGGCTTGGGAAGGGGCCAGTTCCCCCAACCGGATCTCTTTGTAGATGGAGGCGATGATCTCTTGTTCATGACTGGTAAAGAGGCTGGCGTGCGGCCGGGAAGTATAGATAACGATCGCCGGAACCGGGAAACTGAAGATGATGTCTTTAAGCAGTTTGAAGGATGCGGCATCTCCCCAGTGAATGTCTTCCATGCAGAAAATCGTGGGCGCCTGCCGGGCGATGGCTGACAGCAGATTCAACATGGCGGACTTGAGCCGTTTGCGCCACTCTTCGGGGCTCATGCCGGCCGTCTCTTTTACCTCCAGCCCGATGAGTCCCTGCAGAATAGGGATCTCCTCGGCATCGGCACCCAGCAGTTTCCCGACGCGCCTGGCGATGCCGGTGCGCATTTGCTCGTCCGTGGTGGAGCCGTCCAAATCCAGCCAGCGGCGAACCAGGTGGACCAATGGGAAATAGGGTGCCTGCTGAGTATGTGCAAAGGCATAACCGGTTATCCAGTTGATCGTTTTGCCTCTGAGCTGACGTTCAAATTCATTCAACAGGCGGCTTTTGCCGGTCCCGGCGTCACCCACGAGGGAAATAATGGCACCCTGACCGTTTTCCAGGTCCCGCATGGCTGTCAGTAACAGATCCAGTTCGGCCTTGCGGCCGATCAATTCCGCAGTGAATTTGAGCTCCCGCCGGCCGGCAATGGGCCGATCTTTCTCGCCAAGGACAGAGTATACGGAGATCGGCAGGGATTTGCCTTTGATATCCATGGCCGGCATGGCGTCGAAATCAAAAAAGCCGAAAGCCTGGCGATAGGTTTCAGGACCCACCAGAATCTGGTTGGATTTTGCCATGTCCGACAGGCGCGATGCCAGGTTGACGGCGTCACCGGACAGGTCGAATGTTCCGTTTTTGGGGGCCGACCGCGTGGTGACCACCAGGCCGGTATTGATGCCGGTATGCATGGCGACGCGTTCGGTCGGGTCAAGCGAGGCGGGCCGCATCCCGCAAACGGTCTCGTGGATTTCCCTGGCTGCTTTGATGGCGCGGATGGCATCGTCTTCATGGGCCTTGGGCAGTCCGAACAGGCCCAGAATTTCATCTCCCAGGATGCGTTCAACATGACCATTGTAAGACGCGATAATTCGGATGCAGGTTTGGGTGATGGCGGTCATGATCGTCTGAATGTCTTCCGGATCATATTTTTCCATCAACCGCGTATATCCGGTCAGATCTGTAAACAGGACGGTCAGGTGGCGTCGCTCGCCTTGAGATATGATCGGACTGGGATCGGTCTGGGGGTATCGATTCGCTTGTTCGGCCGCCGGCACGGCGTGCGGCTCCAGTGCCGTGCCGCACTGACCGCAAAATCTGCTGCCTGAAGGGTTGGGCGCCCCGCATGCGTCACAGCACCTGCCGACCGGTCGGCCGCACTGTGTGCAAAATTTCGTGCCAACCTCTATCTCGGTGCTGCAGTGGGGGCATTCCATAATCAACCCTTCAACCCGGTACTCGGAGCAACGTTATCTGTTTTCACAAATTTTGTTATCCAAAAGGGAAGTGTATTGTCAAGATAGTGCCGTTGTATCGTTATGACAACGGTATGGTATATTCAGCCATACTTTTCAACAAAAGATTCTCCAAATTCCAAGAACAAGGTCCCCCTGACATCGTCGTCCTAACGTATGATTATCATATCAAAATAATATAGCCCTTTACAGACTGCCACATGTTATTTAGATTGATACCATGCCGTGTGCATCCGCCGGCTGACTTGGCCACCGCTCATGCTCATGCACATCCACTGAACATCCAAACATCAAGCCTCTGGATGAGCCGCAGCAGGTGGAAGTGACCGATGTCTGCGAGCAGAAGTGGCATCAAACCCTCCCCTCGGGCTTAATCTCAGCTTCAGGTGCAAGTAAACGATAACATGATTGGACGCGACGGATGAGCATTGAAAAAAAATACGACTTTGCCGAGCGGTTTGAGGCGGCGGCGGGGGTGGCGCACGTCGTTGCCTCCCGGGCCGAGGCGGTCGATGCCATCTCAGGTATCGTTCAATCAGTGAACGCCGGATGCATCGCCCTTGCCGGTCTGCCCGGATCGCTGGCCGCGGACATACAGGCGTGCTGCAGCCATCTGGAAGTATTACAGGAACCCTATGCTGCGCAAGACCTTCCGGATGCCGTCGATGCCGCCGACGTAGGCATTACGGGCATCGCGTTCGGGATCGCGCAGACCGGCACGCTGGTGGAAGTCTCCACCGACGATGCGGTGCGATTGGTGTCGGCCCTGCCCAGGACTTACATCGGGATTTTGCATCAGCGCGATATCGTCGATCGGTATGAGGATGCCGCGGCTCGAGTGCGACGCATCACGGCCCAGCACGATCGACATCTGGTGATCAGCTTCATCTCGGGGCCGAGCCGCACCGGCGACATCGAATTGAAACTGACCCTCGGTGTGCACGGGCCGGAGCAGGCCCATGCCGTCATCATTGCCGGGCGCTGAACCAGGAGTCTGCCATGCCGGACAAACGCTATAAGCGTCTTTGCCAGCGAATCGATGCCTCCATCAAGGATCGATCCAAAAGCCGGGCCCTGCTGCGCTGCATGCAGCGCGGTCGTGATTCCCGTGCCGAGGCGCTGCTGAGCCTGCCGGGAGGTGCCGCCTTTCGCGAAAAGGTCAAACAAACCAAGGAGCGTTGCATCGAGCAGCTGCCGCAGTTGAAAAAAACATTTATCGAAAATGCGCAAAAGCGCGGCGTCCATGTCTTTGAGGCGGAAACCGCTGTCGATGCCATCGCCTATTGCATTGAGCTGGCCCGCAAGCGCGGGGCCACCGCCATTGCCAAATCAAAATCGCTGACTACGGAGGAGATCGAGCTGAACAAGCCCCTGCTGGAGGCCGGCATCGATGTCGTGGAGACCGATCTGGGCGAACTGATCATTCAACTGGTGAATGACAAACCCTTCCACCTCGTTTTTCCCTCCGTTCACAAAATGGCTCCCGAAGTGGCTTCTATCTTCACCAAAGCCACGGGACGACAGGTCGACAGCGATATCCCGAGCATCATGAAGGCCGTTCGACGTTATCTGCGCCCGATCTTCCTCAAGGCGCAGATCGGTATGACGGGCGCCAATGTCGGTGTGGCCCGGACCGGGGCCATCTGTATTGAAACCAACGAAGGCAACGGGCGGTTGGTCTCCAGCATCGGAGATTGCCACATCTGTGTCATGGGGCAGGAGAAGATCGTCGATACGGTCGAAGATGCCATGCTGATGATCCTGGCGCATCCGGTCAGTGCATCCGGTCAGCTGCCCACTACCTACGTTACCTGGATGCACGGACGGTCGCCTCTGGGCGAGGGTGAGCGGCCCCGGGAGAGCCATTTGATTTTACTCGACAACGGGCGCAGCCGCATGCGCGACGATCCCGTTTTGCGTGAAGCGCTATATTGCATTCGCTGCGGCGCCTGCATGAACGTGTGCCCGACCTATGGCGTTGTCGGCGGCCACACCTTCGGCCATATCTACCCGGGCCCCATGGGAATCTGCTGGACCGCCGGGGTGCACGGGCTTGGCATTGCCGCTGATGTCGCGCCGCTGTGCATTTCGTGCGGATTGTGCAAACAGATCTGCCCGGCCCGGATCGACATGCCGCACATCATTGCCGAAATCAAGCATCGCGATGCGAAAACCAGCGGCCGGCGGCTGGTCGACCGGGTCATGATGGGTGCCGATCAGGCCGCCCGCCTGGGCAGTGCGACAGCACCGCTGGCCAACCTGGCGCTGGGCAATCGACAGGTGCGCCGGATCATGGAAAAGACCATCGGACTGTCGGCAAAGCGCCAGCTGCCGCCCTTTGCCAGCCGGTCCTTTCTGCAGCGCTTCAATAAACGTACCTCTGCAGCGGTGGATGCCCGGCACAGCGTGGCCCTGTTTGTCGATGTGTATGCCAACCATAACGATTCGGATCTGGGAATGGCTGCGGTTGAGGCGTTGGAGCAGGCGGGATGCCGGGTGGTCGCGCCGAAACAGAAGGCGGCCGGCTATCCCTATATCGCCTACGGCGATCTCGATCGAGCGCGCAAGACCGCCCTGCATAATGTGGCCGCCCTGGCGCCCTTTGTCGAAGAGGGCTTCGAGATCGTGGCCATCGAACCCACCGCCGCATACTGCCTGGCGGTTTCCTACTCCAAACTGCTGCCGGACAGCCGGCGCGCAGTCCAGGTAGCGGCAGGCACCCATGAATTGCTTGAGTTTTTGAACAAGCTGGAGGCGGAATCGGGCCGGACGCCGCTCGAGTCGCTCAAGGGCATGAAGCTGGGGTTTCATTGTTCGTGCCACCAGCGGCCTCTGGGTTGCGGCGATGGGACCGTCCAATGGCTGCGCAGACGCGGCGCCGTGGTCGAACGGATCGAAACCGGCACCTGCTGCGGCATGGGGGGCACCTTCGGTTTAAAAGCGGGCCCGCTGGGCCATGCCCTGTCACGTGCCGTGGGGGAGCCGCTGTTCGAGAAATTCAAACAGGCCGAGATCGATGCCGTCGTCACCGAAAGCAGTGTGTGCAAGATTCAGCTTGCGGAGGGGACCGGGCTTCCTGTATTTCATCCGTTGCAGTTGCTGAAAAATAGCCATCGTATTTCATAGCTTGTAGCGGAAGGAATCATTGAAGACAGAACGCCGCCGGGTGAGGGCTTTGCTTGCCTAAGTCGCCGCAGGGCTGGTGATATCAATAGCTTACCAACGGGGGATGCCTGCCCCCTCCGGTGTTCGCCGCCATGGCAACCGGTGAAATCCGGTAATGAGTAGAAAAACATGGAGTTGGCGCATATCATCTATTGTGCCGGGCGGCGACACGGTCTCCCCCATTGGTAAGCTATTGATATCACGAAGCCCTGCGGCTCAATGTGGGCAAGCAAAGCCCTCACCCGGCGGCTTGTTGCACATCGCAGTGTCTGGTCCTGGAAGGCTCATGCAAACCGTCCAAAAGAAACACTAGATTGTAATGCGAAGCAGGGAGGCTTTGGATTGATGGAAAAGAATACAGACTGGAACCGGCTGGCTGCGGAGTTGAGGAAGATGGTGGATGAGGGGGGCGAGCGGCTGGGGGATCTGGCCGAGGAGGTGGTTTCAAAGCGGCCGGGAGCGGGGCAGTGGTCGATCAAGGAGATCCTTGGGCACCTGGTGGATTCGGCAGTCAACAATCACCAGCGCTTCGTGAGGCTGCAGATCACCGAAGAGCTTCTGTTTCCCGATTATTCACAGGACAACGACCGCTGGGTGACGATCCAGGGGTACCAACGGACCGACTGGAAGGCCCTGATCCGGCTGTGGCGGCACGTTAATCGTCATCTGGCCCGGATCATCGCCGCCGTGGATCAGCGCTGCATCGACAACGTCTGGCTGGTCAATCCGCAGACCCGCTATACGCTCGGTGAACTGATGCTCGATTATCCGGTCCACCTGAAAGGGCATCTGCAACAGATCGAAGCGATGTCAGCGGCTCAATAGGCATGCCATGAACAGTTCAAATCGTTTTATCGACCGGTTGCTGCACAGCTCGGCCCAGGCGCTTCAACCGGCGCTCAGAACCGGGCTGTGGATCCTGTTCATTACCGTACCGATCTCACTGGGGGTCTTGATCCTGAAACTGACCGGACTTTTATATGTGATCGCCCGGCTCTGCGAACCGCTTTTTTCATGGTTCGGCCTGCCCGGCGAGTCCGCGCTGGTGTTCGTGACGGCAGGGCTGGTCAATATTTACGCCGCCATCGCCTTGATCGAGACCTTGGACCTGACCGGCAGAACCATTACCATTCTGGCCCTGATGTGTCTGATCTCCCACAGTCTTGCCCTCGAAACCGCTATTCAGAAAAAGACCGGTACGTCGTTCAGTCTGATTATGGTCGTGCGGCTGGGCGCCAGCTTTGCCGGCGCATTTGCCTTGAATCTGTTGCTTCCGGCGGAGAGTCAGCAGCCGGTGCTTGCCGGCGGCTTCAGCGCTCTGGCTGCCGCCGGGCTGTGGGTGGAGCTCAAGGCCTGGGCGTTGACCGTTGGGTGCCTGTGCGCCAAGATTCTGATTCTCATCACCGTACTGATGATGCTGCAGCGAATCCTGGAAGAGTTCGGCGTGATCCAATGGGTCTCGCGGTTTTTGAAATACCTCCTGGTGGCATTCGGACTGCCCCACCAGGCGGCCTTTTTGTGGATTGTCGCCAATACCCTGGGCCTGGCCTACGGGGCGGGGGTGATCATCGACCATGTCGAGCGGGGGCGCCTCAGTCGGAATCACGCCGACATCCTGAATTACCATATTGCCGTTTCCCACAGCATGCTGGAAGATACCCTGCTGTTCGCGGCCGTCGGTGCCTCCCTAATCTGGATCACGATTCCGCGCATGATTCTGGCCGGTATCGTGGTCTGGATCAAGCGGGGGGTCGACCGCTTGCGGTGGCGTGATCGGGGTGCCGTAGTGCCCTAACTGTGATATTCCGGTCGGTTTACCGACCTGCATACATCTTAATGAGTTCCCACCATAGCCAGAAAAGCCCTAAACAGGCTGTCAGGCCAACAACACCGACAGCCGTTTTCCATTTAGGTACAGGTTGATCCGGGTCCACATCCTTAAACAGGTAATCGGTCTGCAGGGACCATCGCTTTCGGATCCCCGCCAGCCCCAGACATAGCATGAGCAGGCCGGCGGCCAGGGGTTTTGATCCCTGCCATGAGATTCGGGTCTCCAATGTGGCTACCGTCGGATTGGTCGGCAAGTAGTGCACCTGTACCGTGCGATCCTTGGGATAAGTGCTTAACAGGGTGTTGATCTCTTTCAGCGTTCTGGCTTGCCCGACAAAAGCGATGCGCCGGCCTTCATACATACGGCCATCCATGTGATAGTGGTAAACGAGATCCAGTTTATGCTTCAGCGCACCTTCGCGCATGACACCCCGCTTGAGCTCTGAATGTACAATCACCCCATCGGTGACCGGCCAGTCGTCGCAAGCGAACATGCGATAGGTATTCAGTACTGCGGTGATAAAGATGCAGGCACCGATGATGGCCGTAAACGCCCATATCCACTGAGCTACGCTTTTGATGCGTGGTTGCGGCGGTTCGGGATCGGTTTGATCCTGATCTGCAGCAGGCGTATTCACCATCCGGAACTCCTTTCCAGTAAGCATTCTGTCGTTCGCGCATCGATATGATGCGTACCGGCAATATCGCAAAGTGTAAAGCGGCATCACCGTCAAAAATGTGAGAGATTTCGTCATGCGGATTGTTTCACTGCTGTCGCCGTTTCCTGATTCTTTGCAGGATGCGCCGGCGTTGGTCGGGAGTGAGCTGCTGCCATTGCCGGTAGCGGCGCATCAGCTGCCGGCGCTGGGCCGGCGGCAGGTCTTTGAACCGGCGGTACGCGTCCCGGATTCGCTGTTTCTGTTGAAGCGGCAGCCGTCGCCAGCGGCTGAAATCGTCCCGCAGCGCCTGCTTCTGCTTCGCGGAGAGGCTCTTAAAGTGCTCAAAGTTGTCTCTGATGCGTTGCTGCACTCCGGGCGGCAGGGCCTTGAAGGCCTTAACCCTTTCTTTTATCGCAGATTTCTGTTGATCGGTCAGGGAGTTCCATTGACGAAATTTGCGGCGCAGCTCTTCCTTTCGCGCATCGCTGAGCTGCTCCCATTTTTCCATGGCTGATGGCGGGGGTTCCTGGGCGTGGCTGAGGGCGGCCGTCAGGCCGATGGTCGCCATCACCGCAATCAATACAGCAAGTTTACTCATTCGCTTCGTTCGCTTCATCTGGATCGTCCTCGATCAAATAGTGCATCTCTTTGAGCAGGTCCATATCCTGCACCAGCTCCATCAACTCCAGCAGTTCCAGAACGGCGATCACCTGCTCGTCGTCCACCTGCGATTCGGCCGCGTCATTGCCCTGCTCGCCGGCAGCCCATACGGGAGCGGTGCTCAGCAGGAAAAACACAATGATCCTCAGCAGGGAGTTGTGCATCAGGACTTCTCTTTCATGGCTTCCAGGGCATCCAGGTTTTCCAGGATGTCCAGGTGCCGGATCAGATCATAATCTGTCAAAAGCTCGATATTTTCGCTGATGATGATATCTTCGAGACTCGGTGCCTTCCGGTCGCCGGCAAGGATCAGTGCGCACAGGACGATGCCGGCGGTCAGTCCCACTGCCATGGCCGGCCGCCAGCCGGGTTGCAGCCATCGTTTCCAGGCCGGCGGCCTGTGTCGCTCCAGAGCCGATACCTTGCTCCAGAAACGGCGCTCGAATGTTGCCGAAGGTTCGATGGCATCGGCATCACGGATCATCGCATCGGCCGCCTGCAGGGCGGCCAATTGTCTGCGACACTCCGCGCAGCCTTCCAGATGACCGCTGACCTCCAGCCGCCGGACATCATCCAGTTCGTTGTCCAGGTAGGCGCTCAGCAGACTGTTGTTGCCGCAAATGTCCTTCATGTCTACTCCCCCAGATAGAGTGCCAACTTTTGCCTTAGTGCCAGCCGGCCCCGATGAATCAACGTTTTTACATGGTTGGCGGATCGTCCGATCTGCGCGGCGATCTCCTTGTATGAAAACTCGCCTTCGACCCGCAGCAGCAGCGCCGCCCGCTGTTTGTCCGGCAATTCCCGGATGGCCAGACGCACCATGCGCTGCCTCTCGGCATCGGCCAATTCAATATCAGGGCCCGCCCGCCCGCTGTCACGCTCGGGCAGTTGATCCAGGCTTTCCAATTGGTGGCGATAGACCGGTCTGCGAATTTCATTCAGGCACACATTGGCGGCGATTTTGAAAAGCCAGGTGCGGAATCGGGCTTTGGGCCGATACCGCGGCGCCGCCCTGTAAATTCGCAAAAAGGCCTCCTGTGCCAATTCTTCGGCTACCTCGCGATGCCCGCAGAACCGATAACAATAGTTCACCACCTGTTTTTTATATTTATCAAACAGATCGTGAAAGGCCCGCTCGTTGCCGGCCTTGAACGCGAGCATCAATTGGACATCCGGATCGGTATGCATCTAAACGAATAAACCCATCGTGTTGAAAAAGGTTACAGTTCAAAATGCCAGCCGTACTCCGAGTACGAACTGAAATGCCGGATCTGGAGCCTCCCCCGGCTCCTGCCTCGATTTAAAAAAGCTGCCGTGCTCGAACCGGGCGGCCTGCAGAAACATCTCATGATCCTGCATGACCTTGAACGTCGCTCCGACGTCGATTTCATAGCCGTAGCGGCGGTCACCGTTGGTCGAAGACTTCTGGGAGTAGAGTGATGCGGCTGTTGCCTCCAGGGTGATCGCTTCGACGGGTTGCACGGTCAGGGTGATTCCCGGTGCAACAACGCCGTTGAGGGTAACCCCGCCGAAAATAAACCGCTCTGAATTACTGGTGTCGATGAAATCGGGGTCGAAAAAGATCGTCAGACGCGGGTTGTAGGCACTGATGGCAGTATAGGCGCCGAAGTCGTGCCGGCCAAGCTCCTCATCTCCGCTGGCAACGTAGCAAAAGGCGCCCAGGGTGCCCCATTGGGCCACATTGGCTTCCAGTGAAAGGTCGAAAAAATAGGCCGAGACATCCCGCTCTACAGAGTAGGTCCGCTCATGGAAGGGGGGACCGATGGATCGATTGGTGACATCGACGCTAAAGCGGCCTGTCTGGTAGGCGCCGACCATTGAAAAGAGCGCCGAACCGACGAACCATTCCGCCTCTGCGCCAAGCCAGTATAAATCCGCCGAGCTGGAGCGTACCAATCCGGAAAGCAGCGGCGTATTGGCGATGATGTCGTCACGGTCGTTGAACCAGACACCGAACAGCTGCGCATATTCGAAGCGGCTGGGGCGATATCCGACGGCGACGCCCGCCATCGGCGAGCTATCCTGGATACGGGCCGCCTTGACCTCCAGGTAGGGGTTGCCGAAGGTGAATTCAAGGATAGCGGCCAGTGTTTCGTCGGCCATGATCAATCCTTTTCCGAACTGCATCGGTATGCCGCCCACTGTCAGACGAGCCGTTGGGCCGATCAGGTCCAGATAGGCTGCAGTCAGGTTGGCTTCCAGATTGTCATTGTCGTCGTAGACCGGGTTCTGCCAGACAACGTCCACGGAACCGAAGAGGTGCAGCCATTGGTGCGGCGCCCACGAGAGGCTGGGGGAGACCCTGAACAGGTTGCAGCTCTCGTCGCGTGTAAAGTCGACCTCCTCGCGATCGAAGTAGTTGTCTTTTATCGTATACGACTCGCCGATCTCCAGATCCAGATACTCCGCCAGACCGCCGGCCAGGCAGCGGCTTGCGAGCAACAGGATGGTAGCCATCAGAATGAGGGCGCGTAACAGCATCATGATTCGCCATTTGTTAGATTATTTCGGACGGAGCGTTTCTTTCAGGGCCGGGCTGCATTTGCCTCGGACTTCGGCAGCTTTTATCGTTTCTCGATTATATTTGCAACTTTTTCCGGGACTGCGGGTTTACCGGATTAGAGCTCAAAAGAAACGAATTGCTTTTTAATCGATTGACGACCAAGGAGGCAGAGATGAAAAAGATGGCACGGCGCACGCGGATAGCGGCGCTGATTTTGATCTTGTTGTGCACCCTTTTTGCGGGATGCAACAGCAGCGAAGATTCTGGTGCGACATCCAGCAACAGTGGCGAACTGGCGATCAGTCTGACGGATGCGGTCGGCGATTTCGGAGCCTATACGGTGGATGTGCTTAATTTGACGCTGACCAAGGCCAATGGTGCGCAGGTCTCGACCATGCCGCAGTCGGCGCGTATTGATTTTGCTCAATACACTGAGATGACGGAGTTTCTGACAGCCGCCAGCGTGCCCTCAGGGGCTTACATAGCGGCGACGATGACCCTGGATTACACCAATGCCGATATTTGGGTCGAGGATGACAGTGGCGACAATATCCAGGTTCAGACCATAGTGGACCAGGAGGGCAACCCGGTCACCACCCTGACCGTAACGGTGCAGCTGGAGGGCCGCAACCGGTTGGTGATAGCGCCGGGGATTCCGGCCCATCTGCTGTTGGATTTCGACCTGAAAGCCACCAACCAGGTGACCTTTGACCAGGGCACACCCACTCTGACCGTGGATCCGTTCCTGGTGGCCGACGTCAACCGCATGCCCAACAGATGGCATCGTATCCGCGGAGCGCTCGATGCGGTGGATACGTCGCAAAGCTCGTTTTCGCTATTTCTGCGTCCCTTTTTTTGTCCGCTGGCGGGTCACGACCGTCCTTACGGCAGCCGGACGGTGTTGACCGATGAGCAAACGCTGTTCGAGGTCAACGGCACCGTGTACGAGGGCTCCGACGGCCTGCAAGCCATGGCGGCGCTCGACCCGCTTACGGCCGTGGTGGCTTTGGGCGATCTCAAATTCGAGCCGTTGCGGTTTGAGGCCAGCCAGGTCTATGCCGGTTCGAGTGTTCCGGGCGGCGATTCGGATGTGGTCAAAGGCAGTGTCCTCGCCCGGCAGGGAGATACGCTGACGGTGAAAGGGGCAACCCTGATCCGCGACGACAGCACCGTTGTCTTTAACGATCAGGTAACCGTGCTGCTGGGTGACGATACGGTGGTCTACCGCCAGTTTTCGGCCGACCCATTTGACAAGGATGACATCTCGGTCGGCCAGCGGGTGGCGATTTTCGGTACGTTGACCGATGACAACCCCCTTTCGCTTGAGATGGACGCCACCGAAGGGGCCGCCCGCATGCTGTTCACCACGCTGCGCGGAACGACCGTGGCCGTGGATGAGCAGGACGCCACGGCGCAGCTGACCATGGATCTGCAAAGCATCAATCACCGTCGCATCGAGATCTTCGACTTTTCAGGAACCGGCATTGACGCCACCAATGATGCCGATCCCGAGAGCTATCAGATCGCCACCGGCACCCTGGACCTGTCGGCGCTGCAAATCGACGGACCGGTGAAAGTCCGTGGTTTTGTGGAGCCGTTCGGGCAGGCGCCCGCCGACTTTGCCGCCCAGACCATCGTCACCGTCGACGATCTGCGGACATTGATGAAAGTCGACTGGCGTCCCCCCACCGGTGAGGCCTTTTCCACCCTTTCCGCCGAGCAGATAGTGCTAAACCTGGACGGTGCGGGTCACTTCCACCATCTGGTACGCGGCTGGATCCTCACCGACCTGACCGATCTGGCTCAGGCGCCGTCGGTGGTACCGGAAGGGGATGGCGGGGGGATGTTTGTGATCCGCCTGCATGGCTCGGTGCAGGTGTTCCTGGAATTCGACGCATTCGTCGAGGCGCTGACCCAATGGATCGATGACGGCCAGCTGGTCAACAAATTCGAAGCCGTCGGCGTCTTTGACGATGCCGCCGCAGCCCTCACGGTGGGGGTTGTGGAAATAAAGCTGGGTCCGGGACCGATGTAAACCGCCACCCCATCGAATCGCCGGCGGCCTGGGCGGATGACCGGCTTCGCCCAGGCCC
>JBNKKC010000049.1:0-49157 GCA_050291625.1 Desulfobacteraceae bacterium | reverse complement strand
GGGATGTGGCCATGACCGGTGAGATTACCCTGCGGGGGCGGGTGCTGCCCATCGGCGGGCTGAAGGAGAAGCTGTTGGCCGCCCACCGGGGAGGCATTCGCAAGGTCCTGATCCCCAAGGAAAACGAAAAGGATCTCAAGGACATCCCCAAGGTGGTCACCCGGCAGATGAAAATCGTTCCCGTGGAGCACATGGACGAAGTCCTCGGCCACGCCCTGGTGCTCGGCCAGAATGAGCGCCTGTTTGCCAACGACGACATGCATATCGGGGTGGGGAAAAACGACAGCGAACAGGCCAGCATTTCCATCAATTGAAAAATGGCTTTGCCCTGATTTTTGGCTTGACTTTGTCAGGGTGAATTGGTAGCTATGACTTCTTCTTTTTGGGGTTCAAAAAGGAGGGTTCTTTTTAAATTCGGGCGGATAGCTCAGTTGGGAGAGCACCGGCCTTACAAGCCGGGGGTCACAGGTTCAAGCCCTGTTCCGCCTACCAGCCAACCAGCCGATATCACTTTCGGGGGCGTAGTTCAGTTTGGTTAGAACGCCGGCCTGTCACGCCGGAGGTCGCGAGTTCGAGTCTCGTCGCTCCCGCCATACTTTCAAGGGTTAGATCCAGATCGATCTAACCCTTTTTTATTTTAAGCCATGGCCTTTTTTGTCTACATTATTCAAAGCAAATCAAACGGCCGCTACTACATCGGATCCACTCAAGACGTTGACGCACGGTTACAGCGTCACAACCAAGGTAGATCCAGCTACACAAAAGCTCACCGCCCATGGAAACTGGTCTACACCGAACAATTCGACAACCGATCCAAGGCACTCGACCGTGAATATGAAATCAAAAATCGAAAAAGCAGAAAATTCATCGAAAAGCTGGTTAGAACGTCCCGTCGCTGAATGCGACGGGAAGGTCGCGAGTTCGAGTCTCGTCGCTCCCGCAATCATTTCAAGGGTTAGATCCAGATCGATCTAACCCTTTTTTTTATTTCCGGTTATGGCTTACGCAGTTTTCATCATCCAAAGCCACTCAATCCAATTCACCGTTCATTCCTGTTTCGATTGTTCCTGCCTTGACATTCCAATTGCAATCCCGTATAGACTGCGCCTAATGAACCTTCCGCACATGCCAATCCGTGCGATTCTAATTTTTTCAATATAAGTTCCTGGTCTGACAACCGCCCAAACAGCGGTAAAGCGAAGCTCCCTCAAGTTATGCTGACATCCTATCCGGCTTTGTTGCCGGATACAAATGGTTCAAGCAAAGGAGTATTCAATGAGCATTGCCGAAGATCTGAACGCCAAGTTGAAACATAATCGACACATCATGTATATCACCGATGCCGATGATCTGTTGGCCGCATGGCGCCATAGAAAAGAAACAACATCTCATTGCCGCTGCTGCGATTTTTCCAGGGTGCCCCAGGAGTACCGCCTGTCGGCGCCGCCTGATGAAAACGCTCTTTTGATGCCCTGTCATGTCTCCATGCGGCGCAAATCATCCCGGATTTACAAGACCATAAAACCGGCCCCGGAATATTCCACCGCTGCCTGCCACGGTCATGGAAGAATAACGTCCGTATTGCCGCGCGACCTGCATGACCTGGACGCGCTGAACGCCGTCTCCTTTGCCAGGCGAAACATTGCGCCGTATATTTCCCCTGTTCTGGACAGCGCTACATTGACGCTGGTATGTAAAGACCTGGGCATCACCGGCGAGGCCATTCCCAAAGTGATCAGAGGCAGGCAATATATCGCCTTTACCGGCTATGCCGGCTTGAGGTCCCGGTTTCCGGGAACGATTTATTTGGCCAACAACCGTAAAATCATTAAAATGGCGATCGGTTCTCTGGGCATCAAGAATATGGTCAAAAACGGCGGCATGCTGACCATCTGCATCACTGTGCCGCTGACCGTGCTTGAATGCTTTCTGAGAGATCCCTACTCATTGTCGGCCTTTGCCGGCAATCTGGCTTCTGATTTGATGAAAATTGGTATTTCGTCAATTGTGGGGGCAATTGCCGGGCTTCTTGCAGGAAGCTTCATTACAGTTGCGGCCATACCAATAGCGGTTACGATAGCAGTATCAGTTGGAACAGGTTTCTTGTTGGAATCAATGGACGAGCATTACGGCTTAACAGACAGACTGATTACAACCCTGGAAGATATGGGAAGTGAAATCAAAAAGATGGCAAATGATGCCGAAAGGACTTTATATCGCGGAACGAATGCTTTTTTTAGATCGCAAGGCTTACGAATTCCAGATTATTGAACAACAAATGTGGTAAATACCATTGCTAAACATCGCGGATTGGAAATCAGGTTGATTCGACTATTAAATGTTAAGGGATGGAGTGGAAGCAATGAATGATATAGCCCACACTCAGCCAATGAATAAAAAACGTGCGCTCATCCTTTTCACTATCTTTGATCTTTTAGGAATAGTTATCTTGTGGATTGGCTATCACGCCTTGAAGATGTATTTCTTTGACATCAATCATGAAACCGAAGTAATACAATTTTCAAGCCGGTCCGGCTTTTTCACTGCTGGCGTACTTATTCTATTGACACATTTTATAGGAATCATAGAATATTTTTTCCCAAAAATTATCAAGCAACATATGAAAGCATTCAATTTGGGTGCAATTGTTGCGCTTTTTATATTTCTGTTTTCAGGATTCTACATATCAAGCTGGATGAAAACCAATGTTGAAAATTCCGGTTACGTCTACTGCCGCAACGCCAGCGGCGTCAGCGCTTTGGCCAGAACATTGGTATACACCAAAAATATGGATATCTGTGAAGAACTGGTTGCGACAACGCAAAAGCAGTAAACGCAGATACAGGCCGCATGGCGCCGTAGACATGCAGGTCCAGGGACATTCCTTTAATGGTAGTGTTTGTCGAGTATTCAAATGACATTTATCATTCAAGACTCGTCCCATCCCGAATTTTCTTCCAATTTATGACCAGCAGGTCAAAGCTGCGACATTGGATGGTTGAATCGCTCTTGACAAGACGCTTCCCCACTGGATACTTTTTACCCGATTTGATTTTTAAGGCCGGCTCCACTGATTCGATTTTATACAGTCAGCCCCTCGGAAATTAATTTCAGATCAACCTTAGTATACAGAAATAAGCTCAAATAACATAATAAATACAGTTCTATATTTATTGTTTGCCCAAATTATCGTTCTGGTTGGCATACTGTTTGCCAAATAGAGATATCGAGGCGGTCAAAGATCAACCCAACGAGGACAACGTGATGCAGCTGCAAAAGCTGCTGTCAGAAAGGCAGTGATAAAAGGAGACAGCCATGAACAGAAAAGCCAGTACATTGATCAGCCTGGGAATATCTGTCGCATTAATCGCCGCAGGTATCTGGTTTCTCTACAATCACTATTACTTTTTCGGTTTTGGCCGCGGTATCTTGAGCAGGCCGCACCACATGTTGATGGGAGGTAGTGGTATGGGAATCATCATGATTCTTTTTTGGGCGGGCCTGGCAACGGCCGTTATTCTGCTGCTATCGGGTTTGATGAAGATCGGCCGATTTTCAGACTCAAACGATGGAAACCCCTTGGCTGATTCCGATGCGTTGGACATTTTAAAGCGGCGGTACGCCAGTGGAGACATCAGCAAAATCGAATATGAACAGATGCGACAGGATCTCCAATAGACATTGGAAAGAAGGCGCATGAAGGCCTCGCTCTCGACAAAAGATCACCCTTCGATCCTTATTTATTTCTCAGGAATCAATATTAAACCTGAACCTTCCGTTGTTGGAGACGGCCGCGACCTTGCAGTTCGCCGGTTCGGTGTTATAGTTTGCAAAACTGTGATGTTTGGCAAGGGTATTGGAATCAACCAGCCAATGTTTACGGAAGGAACGCATGCAGATACCTACCATTCTTTATCGCCTCGCCATCGCCTGCTGGGTCGGAGGAACAGCCCTTTTCACGTTTGTTCTGACACCGACCATCTTTAAATCATTCAACCGGGATACGGCCGGCGGCATCGTCGGTGAGCTCTTTCCGGGATATTTCAAATGGGGATTGGTGTGCGGAGTGGTTGCGCTGGCCACCATTTTTTTATCATCAGCCGTCAAACACAAGACCGTCGCCGCGGTCATCATCGCCGTTATGATTGCCATCACTGCAACCCAGGCGTTTGTGATCGAGCCCAAGGCGGCCGCACTGAAAAATGAGATACCGTCATTTGAAACCACGCCAAAAGACGACCCGCTTCGTATCAAGTTCAGAAAACTGCACGGCGTGTCGGCAGCGGGCAACCTTGTAGTGATCGTCGGCGGTATCGCTTTGGTTGTCCTTCTGTAGAAAATCGAGAGCCGGCGGCGGATAATGATCCCCCGTCGCTCCATCGGCGTCAAATCAATCATCAAAGGCGTTAAGGAAGCCGCTTCAACCATCATGCCCGGTTCATATTCAAAAGAATCTTCGAATTAATGGAGATCCTCCTTAAATTGAGGTTGCGGATCGTTCCATCATACCTATTCTTTGAACGACAATAGAGGAAAAGGAGCCGGAACCGGTCTTGGCCACGAGCCGCATATCGGTGGTGCGTAACCCTCCGTGGCGCGATCAAGCCAGGATCGAGTGAACGCGCTGGGCGCTTTCCGGCAATATGCGATAAGGAGGTACGATAATGCTGAATAAACGATTTTATCGATTGATATATTTGATTGTAGCGGCTGTTGTGCTGGCAAATGCCGGCGATCTGTACGCACAGGAGACCAAAACGTTTCAAATCACAGCCAAAAAATATGATTTTACTCCCGATACGATAAAGGTGAACCAGGGGGACAAGGTTGTTCTGCAGGCCACCGCCACGGACCGGGAGCATGGTTTCGGGATTAAAGAATACAATATCGATCGTGAGTTGCCGAAGGGCGAGACGGTGACCATCGAATTCGTGGCCGATAAAAAAGGTGAATTCACCATCAGCTGCACCAAATTCTGCGGCTGGGGACATTTCGATATGAAGGCCAAACTGATTGTGTCCTGAAATGGGCTTTAAGATAATTCATTTGGCGAGGCTAAAAGGAAGGATGCTGTAATACCGACACCGCGGCGACCGGAAGCACCGTCCAAAAACATTATCTTAGCGTCTATCTAAAGGAATTTGCCCATGGCCTCGGATGCGAGCAAAGAATCGAAAACCTCCAGTCAGTCCGATCGACTGATCCGGGTATGGGATCTGCCCACCCGGCTGTTTCACTGGCTGCTGGTGATCCTGGTGCTGGCCTGTTTTATCACCGGCAAAATCGGAGGCGCCTGGATGCCGTACCATATTTTGTGCGGATGCGCGGTTCTGGGGCTGCTGGTGTTCCGTCTGGTCTGGGGTTTCGTGGGGGGCCGGCATGCGCGCTTTTCCGCTTTCGTGCGCGCTCCCGGTGCGGTACTGCGATACACCCGAACCCTGCTGCAGCCGGAGGCGCCCAGGCACCTGGGCCACAATCCTCTGGGAGGCTGGTCCGTGCTGGCCATGCTGCTCGCCTTGTCGGTTCAGGCGGTCACGGGACTGTTTGCCAATGACGATATTTTCACCGAGGGGCCGCTTTATCCCTGGGTCAGCAAGGCCACCAGCGACTGGCTGACCCATATCCACAAACTGAACCAGGGAGTCATTCTGCTGTTGGTCGGCGTGCACGTAATGGCGGTGTTTTTTTACCTGATCATGAAGCACGAGAATCTTATTCAACCGATGTTTACCGGCCGCAAACACTGGCACAACCAGAGCGAGGCCTCGGACAACCATCTGGGAAGGGCGGCGATAGCGGCCTGCCTGGCGGCCTTTGGGGTTTATCTTCTGGTGCGCTGACAAGCAAAAAGAGCCACCAGTTGATGGTACGCCACCGGTGGCTCTTGATGATGGAATCCGCCCCGATATTGCCGCATCGGCCCGCGAATGCAAGAGGGGAGGCTATTTATTCCGGTAGTTCGAGTGGCAGGCTTTGCAGTTTGCAGCGACCTCTCCGAACTGCGCTTTGACAGCATCCAGATTGCCGTTTTCCGCTGCAGCGGCAAGTTTTTGAGTTGCCTCTTCAAACTGGCGGGCGATGGTCATAAATTTGTCCTTCTCCTGCATCGCCGAAGCCTTCAGGGTAGTATCGCCGTTTTCCGAACCAGGCACCATAACGGCCGGCCATGCCAGGTCGGACATGGTCCGGATCACCGCAGCATTTTTTGCAACCTCGTTCTTATCGTAGGATGCCTTGCCTTTGACCACTACCGCCAAACCGCCGAAATGTTGGCCGATGACGGTCATAACGGCTTTACGGTAACGAATGGCCTGCTCCGGATTGGCAAACCCGGCAAAGGCCGCGCCGCACATAACGGCCAGCACTACTGCGCAGATGACCACCATATTCACTCTTCTCATACATCCTCCTTTTTAATATCATTGGTTGACATGAATCCCGCCATGCACCGGTGCGCATGAACCCCGATATCCAAACGTGATGCAAATCACTCTGGTTTTAAACGAAATGCAATTTTCACAATTTGGAGATATCTAATAAAATGGCACTTCGACCGAATTTGTCAAACGGGTTTAAGCGTTTGTTGCCTCTGTCAGGGGCCGGCTTATTGAATACAGCCCACAAAAAGAAAGCGAGTTTTAGGGTTGGTGTCTGGAAAAGTATCAGCCGATCAGCTTTAAGGATGGTATCGCAAACATGGGATAATCACGATCAACATTGCCGATACCCAAACCCAACGTGTTCTTGCTGCAAAACATCTGTACAGCGTCATAAAAGTCATGAAAACCATGAGGAGCAATATCGTAATCTGCAAATGCCAAACAAGGCAGTTGCCTGCTGTTTAGCGCCTGCTGCAAATGGGGATGGGTAATGATCAGCAGCTGCAACCCTTCAGGTCCCAATCCCGTGCGATCGCCGCAGTTTTTACGAAAACTTGAAACCGTAAGCTTCTGGACCGTCAAGGGGATGCAGATGTCGCACCAATAAAATCCTTTCGGCCGTGAAGGTGCTTCAGGAAAGAGACGAATACGGTCGGCCTTGTCAAAATCAATGTACTCGCATTGCCAGATACGGTTTCTCCATCTTTTGAGCGCGTATTGCCAAGGGTATTTGCCGGAAAGGACGGCATCGCAGCCACCTCTGCCGTCATCGCCGAATCCATAGCACAATACGGTGCCGCAGGTGTGGCCTTCAAGCGATCGAACACTTGACGAAAAAGGAACGATGGCATCAAATTCTTCTTCGCCGATGGTCCATTTCATTTTGCGAACAGCCCGCCGCCAATTGCGGATCTGGTCCTTTGCGGGCAGGAATATTTTGCCGGATCTGATGGAAAACCGCATGGTGTGTTTTACCTTTATGGTTACGTCCCCGGTTGCGCGACCTGCCAGTACGGCAAGAGCTTTTCCCAATGCTCTTGCGTGATGAGGTCATTCGGGGTTATCCAAATCTGGGTTGCCCCCCCTTTTATGGAACTGTCGATAGCCCTTGACAAAGCCTCAGGACCGACATGTTCTTTTGTACCCCAAAGGCCGACGGAAATGTAGAAAGAGCTGATCGGAAAATTGCGCACCATGTGCTCCGATAGCTTCCGGGAAATTTCGGGCTGTGCATTGCCCAGATAGAAATAGTTCCATACAATGATCTTGTCCGCATGATTGAGGACTCGCCGGTAATCGAGACCGGATTCTTTTCCGTTGCGGGAAAAATCCGTCCAGCTGACGGGCACATCCACATAGAGCTCTTTTCTGTTGAGGTGGACGATGTCGGCTGCCCGCTTTATAAAGCGCTCCATTGTGGCCGACTTCCACTCCCAGATGGTCGGTTCGTCGATATCGATGTTGCCGCTGGCATCACGAGGCCATCCTTGTTTTCCGGTAAATCTCTCATAGGATCGAAGGTCGCTGCTGTTGAAGGAAAAGCTGTGGTAGGACATTTCCGTAAGGTTAATGATATCCGCCGGATAGTTTCTGGACACGTACTCGATCATTTCCAGCGCCATCTTGCCGTATTCCCCATCAACCAGCTCAGTCAGGCTGACCTGCATGTCACTTTTTTCGCCATCAAATCTTACCGCTGCGGCCTCTATGTTCTTTCTGATATATTTGGGCGCATATATGTCGATGATAGCCGCAACCTTGAACCCCGCCGTATGAAAAATATTCGTCGCCTTGCCAAGCAGATCATCGGGTTCCCCTTTCTGATGATTGGCCCAGGTCTTTTTTTTGCCATCCCATCGAAAGTAGACCCACTCCGGCCGGCCTGCGCCCACGCCGATAACATCCGACATGCCGATCATCGGGCGGTTCAAAACGTTGCGCAGCGCCTTTTCCCAATCGCCCCATGCATCGAAGTGCGTTGACAGCGCAAGGCTGAATGGCGGTCGTACGGTTTGCTGGAGCCCCTGTTTCATATTTGCAATCCGCTCGTCCCAGCTTGTATGCGTTACATACAAATAGGTTGCGGCCGATGATATGATAACAAGAAGCGCGCCTGCGACGGCAACCCGCCATCCTTTTACCTCTCTTGCTCCTATATGCACTATTTTTCTCCTTTCGCTCTTCTCCCATATTTCTTCCTTTTTTTGCGCCTCGCGCCACCATGAGAACAAGGCCACGGCGTTATAAAAATATGAAAAAGGGAGAATAAGAAGACCGTAGGGCAAGTATAACAGATCATGAAAATCGCCGTCCAGGATAATGCTGTAAACAGCGACAACGAAAAAAAAGGTCAGCCCCAGGTATGTCAGCACATCCAATGTGCCGGCGAATGCAAAATGCCCCGAAGTATAGATGAATGGGATAATACCAAGGAGCGCCAACTGAAGCAGCGGAACGATGGTCATGTTGGTAAAGTTGATGGGAAGATAAAATGAGAACGGCTTGAACTCTGACTTCAGAAAAAGATCGACATGAAGAAAAATCGTCTTTATGTAGCTTCTCATCCATCGCACACGCTGTTTCCATAAGGCCTTCAACGTTCCGGGGCATTCGGCAAGGACCTTGGCGTCGGGATCGAATATGATCCTTTTTCGGTGTTTATGAAGCCTGAACGTGATTTCGAGGTCCTCTCCCCATATCTCGCGAAAGCCGTCAATGTCCCTCAAAACGGATGTTCGAACAGCGCCCAGGTTGCCGGTTATGATCGGCAGGCATCCAATTACCGAGAGGGCCCGTCTGACAAACCCCGTCCCGATATGAGTCGTAATCGTCAGAAGTTTCTGTATAGCCGTATCCGGATGCAGCGGCGCGTCATTTCCGCATACGGCGTCTATCGACGGGTCCCCGAACCAGCGGGTTATCAACCGTACGGTCTGGGGAAGAAAAAAACTGTCGGCATCCGTAAAGATGACGACCTCACCCTTTGCGGCCTTTATGCCCATATTGAGCGCGCTGGCCTTCCCCCCGTTGCGCTTTTTGATATATAAAATTTGTCCGCTGTCGATGAAGTCCCGTAGCTTATTCTCCGTGCCATCCGTTGACCCGTCGTTAATTACGATAAGCTCGCTGTCGGGACAATCAGACTTGAGAATAGAGTCGATGGTTGTCCTGATGGTCCTCTCTTCGTTATAGACCGGAACAAGTATGCTGACCCTGCCGTTGAAACGCGCGATCTTTGCCAGGGACCTTTTCTTCCATATCTCATAAACAAGCGTCAGCGGGAAAAAAACCAGGCCCTGAAGGCCCATCAGGAAAATGATCAGGCCAAAGGCATTAAATAATGTTAGCAGGACTGTCGTCATCATTGCAGTATTTTGTGCACCCTGAATGCCTCGGCGAAATAGGTCCCGCTTTGGATTCCGCGGTGGGCCGCCCTTCCCTTAATTGCCTCAGGGTCCATGTATACCTTGCGTTCCTGGGTCCTGTGAAAAGATATGAGATTCAGCTTGTCTTTGATGTAGTCGCTGATATCAACGTAATAGTTGGGGACAAACTCGTTCGGTGTACTGACATCCTCATAACACAGAAGTTCCTTGACATTGCGCGCGGCCTCCTTTGTGGCTTCGAATACAGCCTGGTGGTCACTATGGATGTCTATGGGAGTGTGTGTCAGAACGACATTGGCACCCGTTTTCTTTATCTTTTGCTCTATAACATCTTGCACCTCTTTCAGATGATCTTTGAGCCGTGTGTCCGGAAAGTCTAGAATCCAGAAGTCATCGTATCCCATGCTTTGGGCGGCTTTTTTCTGCTCTAGCTCTCTCTTGCCTTTCCTGTTTACCTTACCACGCTCACCTTTCGTCAACGTTAGGCCGTAGACCTTCGCACTTCCCTCTCTTGCCTTCATCAGGTAGCCGCTGCACCCCAATTCAATATCATCGGGATGGGCCCCAATGGCGAGGATGATTTTTTCTTTAAATTCTTTTGTCTTATAGTATGAATGTAAAAGGGAAATAAATGAAAGGCCCATGGCGAAAAACAGAATCGATTCGGAAAAGCCGTGCCACAATCTCGCGTTGAACCAATTACGGCCAAAATACATTCCAACTGCCAGGACAGCCATCAAGGGCAGAATTGCATTTGTGAAAAAGCCGAACCTTCTGTTCCTTCGCCTCAGCAACTTCCTGTTTCTCCAATACGTCAAAAAGACCAGACCAACTACGAAAATATAGGAGACAATTTCAACAATTTCTCCAGTTGTCATGTAAAAGGACATAAACCGCGTTTTTTTTAATGAATTGAGCAGATCACCGGCTTCTTCATCCAACGGATTGATACTCAGAGCTATATTGAGATGTTCTTTGGCCAACCGGTACCTGCCCGTCGATGCATACGCTTTTGCCAGCATGACGCGGCTTTTTACATTGTCCGGTTCAATTTCCACCGCTTTTTTGTACTTTGCCGCCGACTCATGATAGGATTCCATCCAGAAATAGACATCACCCATTGTTCGGTATGCATCGACATAATTGGGAGAAAGTTCCACCGCCTTTTGAAGCATCCGGATGGCCTTACGAAATTTTTTCTGCCATGCGAAAACGTTCCCCATCTCCTTATAGAGCTCGGCATCTTCAGGATAAAGGCTTACCGCTTTGTCCAGTACATGCAGAGCATCGTGGAAATTACCCAACATCGCATAGGTTTTTGATATTCCCTTCATGGCCTCATGGTGATCGGGTTCCGTCCGCAACACGTCATTATATAATTCTTCAGCATCATGATATCTGTTCGTCCATCGGTAGACTTTCGCAAGGCCGGTCTTCAGGCCGATATTTTGCGAGTCTATGGCAAGCGCATCCTTATAGGCTACAATTGCCTTGTCATGATCGCCCGTCCACGAGTGCAGTTCAGCCAAATGCTCTCTTGCCTTGATGTCATATGTGTTCAGTTTGACCAGACGCCGATACAGATCGATCGCTTTATCGAACTGCTTTCGATCCACGTAGAGTTTTGCCAGGATCTTTATTGTCGGTATATGCTCCGGGTTCAAAGATTCCGATTGAACAAGAGTCGACTCGGCCTTGTTGATCTCGCCTGCCTCCAGATAAGCCTTCCCATCTTGATAAAGGTCAAGATACGAAGCCTGAAGGAGAAGTATCCCTAACAGAAAGTGCACCATCATAAAATACCTGTCTTAAGCTGTAATGACACGAATCCGGTATTTTCCGTCCGATCCGGCAGGTCCAGGTGTTTATACCCGGCCCCAATTTTGATCCGTTTGGTTAACTCATAGGAGCCTGACACCATATACACCTGTGCCGTCTCGTCCGTAAAATTGCTTTCAGAGGAGTATTTGTCATATACATAATCCAGTTTTCCGACGATTTTATCGGTGAACCGGTAGCTCACGTTTGTCAGCAATGAGTAGTCGTAACTGTTATCGAGATCTCTATTAGGCAGGATTTTCAATTCGGCTTCCCACTTGTTTAGCACGAATTCGAGACCGCCTCCGAGAAGAAACGTCGTTCGGTAGGCGATGTCCGTTTCCGCGGCGGTTCCGCCGGATGTATTGGGATTGTCCCTTCCCTGAATTTCCGTTTCATCGGGATCAGGATCTCTCAACAGGGCAAAAATGACTTTCGCTCTGAGATATTTCAGCGGTGTTATATAGTATACATCGGCGCCCAACTTATGATTGTCGGCATATGAATCGGGATCATGAAAGAAGGTGGGCCTGATATACTCATAAAATACGGTTGCCCGCAGAGGTTTGCTCAGCCAATGAGAAACTTCAAACTCAATAGATGGAACCTCGTCGTACGCATTCGAGTCAGGGTTCGGTCGACCGACATCGGGATCGTCCGGGTAGTCGTAGTTTTTGAACGTAACATTCAATTTCAAATAATTGCGCGGTTGATAAAAGTAGTACCCTTTCGCATAGAATTTCTGTCGCTCGTAATAGATCTGGTCGGCATAACCGTATCCTGAATAGAGATGCAAACGATCTATTCCTTTATACGATAGCATTCCTTCATAGGCCTCCGTCGTGTAGTCCGGTTCCCATCCCCCCGCCCAGAGGTTGATCTGCAGACCTCTATCCAGCTTTACCTGGTCGCTCGTATCAGTATTCGCGGCGAATACAGGCAAAACCAATAATCCAATGCTCAACGTTACAACACTCACCAAATAAGCCAGTCTCATTTGTCCCATCCTTTCTTCTTTCGCTCAGTCCCTATAGAATTTTCCTCTACTTTTGTATCGTGAGTCTTTTTGCTTTTTCCAGACCATGATCAGATTATCCAGTATTTCCGGTGCCGACAGCACATTTGCTCCCAAACGCGCATTGATCTCCAGCACAACAGGTGTTCCGTCACGCCTGAGGCGTATATCCATATCAATTGGCCCTTCAAGATTCATGATTTTAGCGATCCTTCTGCCCAGGTTGTCGATGCTCTTTCTATTCACTCGTTCGACCTCAACTGCATTTCCTACGATGCCTTCCTTCAGGACTGTTTTTTTTAAAACAACGCTTGCCAGCACCTCGCCACTTTTGTCTACGAACATATTGAGATCGAACTCATCCCCGGGGATGAATTCCTGAAAGATCAGTCCGGTCCTTGTTTCGCTGTAAAATTCATCGCCCGACCTGTACAATACGATGCCCCGCCCTCCCCTTCCGATGCGAGGCTTCGAAAGAAACGGCATCTCCAGTTCATTGAAGACATCTTCACGCGGTGCGCGGCCATCGAATGATCGAGGAGAAGGGATTCCATGCTGATGCATATAGGTTGCTGTCTTGAATTTGTCATGAACGATATCCGTTGCGGCAGATGGGCTGATAAAGACCATGCATCCAAAACGCTCGATCGTTTTTTTGAGCGCGGAGATGATGGGCAGTTCCTCGGAAACCGTTGGAATTAAAAGAGAAGGCCTTCTTTCCTTGATTATTCGAATCAGTGAATCCGTAAACGATGCGTGATCCGCACCCGGAACTTTGTAAAATAAATCTGCGGGCGCCGTGATTTCCCGAGAATCTGTCCCAATCGTCGAATAGCCCCTCTTCCGGAGATAATCGACAGCACTTTTGCCGGCGGGACCTCCAATACCGGTTATCATGATATATCCACTATCCATCATGCATCCCTTTCAGAACAGCGCGACACTGGTCACCCTTGCGGCAAACGATGCGCCAACATCGTTCAGCCTGGAAATTGTGTCAATCATATGTCGTTGCGGGGGGGGGTGTTGCACCTAACCTATTAATAATTAATAAAATCAAATAACAATCATCTCGAGTTGAGCCCATGCGGGGAATAGTAAATGATAGTTATTATCCAAGCGGATGTTGGATGCGCAGGAACAGTCGTCATCGTTGGTTGTTTGCTGCCATGCTTACCACTGTTCAATCGCATCAACTCACCGCTTTTAAAATAAAATTCGCTCAGCTTGAATCATCAAGTGCTGGCTCTGGCACAAACCTGTAACTTGTTTAATCTATACTTATTCAGTATGAAATATGGGTGTTTATTAGCTTTTGTCAAGCCGTACGGAGAAGATAGTGATCAGATAAGTGTCCGGATAGCAGCGATTTTTGAATATCTTTATCCTATCTTTACATTCCCTTTATCCAATCTTTAAGACCGAGCTCTATTATCTAACCATAAACACTTAATGCGAATAAGAAAGGAAGGTGTGACATGAAAGGAATGCGTCATTTGTGGATTGTAGTTTTGAGTCTGGTTGTGCTGGGCTGGGTGACGGCGTATGCCGGAACCGATAAGATGATGGACAAGGAAGATACCATGGCCAAGGATAACAAAATGGGCATGGAGAAATCGATGTCCAAAGACGGCATGATGGATAAGAACAAGGGCATGGAGAAGAGGATCAATGCCATGCTGATGGGCAGCGACGGTCATCATGCGGCAGGCAAGGTCTCTTTCGACATGGGGATGAACAACGCGCATGTGCTGACCCTGAGCGATATCAAAGTGGACAAGGTGCCGGACGGCTATGTTTACCTGGCCAAGGATGGGGACTGGAAGCACGGCGTCCAGGTGGGCATGCTGAAACAATTTACCGGCACGGTCTCCTTTGATTTGCCCGCCGGCGTCAACCCGGAAGATTTCAATACGGTGGTTATCTGGTGCAAAAAGTTCAACGTGGAGATCGGCCGGGCTGCTTTTGGTAAAAAGATGATGTAGAGCGGACGATCGATATCGTCACAGAGGGGAGGCGCCCTTTTCGGGGAGCCTCTTCTTTCTATTCGATTTCCGCTCCGCTCGTGTATTCTGTTTTTTCAAGTTTGTCTGTCGCCGGACTGAAGCCTCATGATCTCTTTCCCCCCGGCCGGGACTGTCGACAACTCATCATTGCGATAGGGCATTGCAGCTCTTTTTCCTGGCCGGTGGTGTACTTTATTCGTCGATTGAGTTACACTTCGGCTGATTTGAGCTATGGACAATGCATCAGCGCGTGCCGCTGTCGATAGATTATAAAGGCTGAACATTTGAAAATAAGTGCAACCGGGCAACGATCCGATCTCGGAAGCCCTTCGCCAGACCAATACCCCAAGGGCGCGGCGCGCACCTGGATCATCGGTGCGGCTCTGGTGGCGCTCTTTTTAGGCGCCGTGGACGCGTTGGTCATGTCTGCGGCCATGCCCACCATCGTCGCCGAACTGGGCGGACTGGCGTATTACAGCTGGGTCTACTCCGCCTATTTTTTGTCCCGCGCGGTTTTTTTGCCGGTTTTCGGTAAGCTGGCCGATGTCTATCCCAGCCGGCCGATCTTTCTATTTACTATTTCCATATTCTGCAGCGCTTCGCTGATGGCCGGTTTGTCGCCCACCATGGGCATGCTGGTTGTGTGGCGTACCTTTCAGGGAATCGGCGCCGGCGGTATTTTTGCCCTCAGCTACATTTGCCTGGCGGACATTTCGCCCCCCCACCGTCGCGGCAAGGTCATGTCGCTGGCCAGTGCGGTTTGGGGATTGGCCAGCGTCGTCGGCCCGACGCTTGGAGCGGCGGTGGTGACCTACCTGAACTGGCGCTGGATTTTTTTTATGAATCTGCCCCTGGGAATGGTGTCGATGTGGGGGATCGGCCGCTTTATGAAAGAGATTCGGATAAAGCGCGGGAGGGTGCAGCTGGACTGGGCGGGGTTGGTATCCATGACGGTCTGTATTCTGGCATTGATGGTGGCCTTTTTATTGGCCGGAAAATCCTATGGTTGGTTTTCACGACCGGTGATTGGCCTGTTGGCCGTTTCCGTTTTGGGCGGCATCGCTTTTTTCCGGGTCGAAAAGCGGGCGCTGGATCCGGTGTTGCCGCTTCATCGCCTGAAGCAGAGGGATTTCGGTTTGGGCAACCTTTCGGTGTTCTGCTCCAGTTTTGCCATCTTCTCCCTGTTTGCCTATGCACCGCTTTTTATCCAGGCCGGTCAGGGCCGCAGTGCCATGCAGGTGGGCATGGCCATGCTGTCGTTGAGCTTTGGCTGGTCCATGGGATCCATGTTTCTGGGCCGGTTTGTCGACCGCAGCGGCAAGCGGGCCACGGCATTGGCGGGAGGCCTTTTCCTGGTGGCCGGCAGCGGCGGCACCCTGCTGATAACGGCCCAGACGGGCATGCTGGTCCAGACAATACTCTTTTTAATGGTGGGCGTCGGGATGGGCTTTGTCACCCTATCCACCCTGTTGGTCGTTCAAAGCAGTGTGCCGTCCACCGACCTGGGAATGGCAACCGGCACGCACCAGTACGCCCGCACCCTCGGCGGCACCGTCGGCGTGGGCGTTTGCGGCGGGCTGGTCACGGGCCGGATCGCCACTACGGTGGCCCGGGTGGCCCAAAACGGTGTCAGCGACATCGGCCAAGGCCGACTGCTGCAACAAATTGCCGACAACCCGGAGGTTCTGCTGAAGCCGGAGATCGGGCAGATGCTGCCGGAATCCACCCTGACGGCGCTTCGGGAAGCGGTGATCGGCGGGGTGGGCAGCGTCTTTCTGACCGCACTGGTTGCGGCGCTGGCATGCTTGCTGGTGGTGACCGTTCTGCCAGGCCGTCGACCGGCTCAGGATTCGCGCAAAAAATAACGAAAAGCGGATGAACGGAAGATCTTTTTATCTCACGCAAAGGCGCAAAGAAGGGCTCTAAATGAAGGTTGGAAGAGACGAAGATCTGGTTACCTCACACGAAGGCGCAAAGGATTTCAAGTTCAATTGTAGCAGTTCAGATTGCATCTGAACTGCTACAATTGAATATCTTGGCGTCTTTGCGTGAAATTCATTTTTGCTCCAACGGTCGCCATCCCCTGCCGGACTTCCTCTCTTTCTAACCGCCGCCCTTCGGTTCTTCCCCAGAGTCTTTCATTTGGTCTTTGCGTGAGAATGCGTTTTCCGTCTGTGTCTCACGCCCATCATTTTTGTTGTCTATTCTCTGAAGCGGATCAGATTCAGTATTGTCATTTTCGGGCGACTCCAGTGCTGCCGTGTGTCCACTATTCAGTTTATTCTCATCGGACAAGCCGTCGTGTTTGCCCTGGCTGGAAAGCCGGTAGACGGTATCCAACTCCTGGCAGGCGCGATCGAATCCATAGCGTGCCAGATAGTTGTGCATGGCTTTAAGGGCCAATGTCGACCCCACCTCCAGGGCGACGCCTGCCGGCGAGCGCCGGCGAATCCAGCGCAGCAGTTGAACCGGCCAACGCGCCCAGCGCCAGGCGGACCAGACACTTCCGGCCACCTTGCCGGTCCGGCGCAGCAGGTCGGACTCGGTGACGGCTTTTATCTGCTGCAGGCGTTTGAGAGAGATCCCGTAAAGTGGTCTCACCACTGACAACCGCCGGGCGGCGGCCATGGTCTCCAGCCAGTGGCGGACCCGGTCCAGCAGCACGCGGCAGGTGGCCTCTTTTAGAGGCGCCGGCGATTCGGGGAAATATCCTGCGGCGATGACGCCGGCAGCCCGTTCAACGGCCCGGCACCACTCTTCGATCCCCGGCGGCTGCCAAAGTCGGCCGGGCAGCCCGGTCAGGCCGCTTCGGATTGTCTCCAACGCGTCGGGCAGAGACCTGTTTTCTTTTTCAAGCGCTTGCCCATAGGCATCCAGAGTCATCCTTGAAGCCTTGTCCCGCTCCACGGCGGGTACCGACCGGAGCTGGGATTCGAAGGCTTCCATGGCGATTTTACCCGTAGAAAGATAGAGATCGATCAACACGCAGCGCACGACTATCATCAGCGTGAGCCGCTGCGAAAGGTAGGCAATCCAAACCAGGGGATCGGGCAGCACAACACGCACGGCATGCCGAAATGTACGGATGGCCCGCCGACGCGCCAACATCCAGGCCACGACCGGTTGGGCGGTCAAGCGCTGGTACCAGTGAAAGGTGCGCTGCACCTGGCCGACCCGTAATCGGCCAAGACGGTTGAAACCCGGACGCCGCAGCAAGGCCTCCAGTCTATCCGCCAGCTGCCGGGCCACGGCCAGCAGTTGGCCGACGCTCAGGCACAGCTCCGGTTGGGGTTCACCGGGGTAATAGTTCGCAGCAATCCGCCGCCAGTATTCCGGCAATGATGTCAAATGGCCGATGTCCGGTGCAGCGCTGCGCCGGATACCCTCACATGTGCGAACGATCTCGGCCGCCGCGGCGCTTGCCGTTTTTTCCGCCGATTCCATTTGCCGCCGCAATTCCGCCAATTCACTCCGTTGGGATCGCTTCCAGCTCAGCAGGCCTCGCATGCGCCAGATCACGGCGGCCACCGCCGCTGCCGTCATGACGGCCAAGCAAGCCCACGCCCATCTCAGGAGATTCAGCCAATCCGTCAGTGGGAAAACATCCATACGTTTTTCCGTGCCGTGCCGCCTGCCGGGGTCATTGGGTACTCTAAATCGACCGGCCCTTTCAGGCAGCCATAAATGCCGGGATACCCGTTTTATGCAATCAAATCGCGTATAACAGTATCTATTTGTGAAAAAAAGTTCCCAACCCGGCAAGGGTCATTATCAAATGATTACTTTACTACATAACCGCTCTAATCGGCAAAATAGCCAGATTTCTGCAAAAAGATATGCAACCTGCTAATTATATTATGTAATAAAAAAATATTCGATTATTTTTCATATAAGACATTTCGTGCACGCCAATTGCATGAGCGTTGGTTATCGGCTAATTCCGGAAGATATTGGAAAATAGATACCCAATTGGAATTGACCAGATCTGACTGAATTATACAGAGTGGAAGTGGATGCTATGAATATCGGGTTTGTATCAACACGTTTTAGCGGCACGGACGGTGTGACACTGGAAGCCAGCAAATGGGCCCAAGTGTTTACGCGCAATGGGAATTCCTGTTTCTGGTTTGCGGGTGAGCTTGACCGCTACCCGTCTACGAGTTACCTGGCGTCTGAAGCGCACTTTAACGATCCCACCAATCAAAAAATAAATCTGGCGATCTTCGGGCAAACCCAACGCGCCGCCCAGGTGTCGGATTTGATTCACCAACAGCGCCAGGTCCTGAAAAAGCATCTGTATCGTTTCGTACAGAAATACCGAATCGAGATGTTGGTTGCGGAAAATGTGCTTTGCCTGCCCATGCATGTCCCGTTGGGGATGGCGCTGTCTGAATTTGTGGCTGAGACGCAAATCCCGACGATTGCGCATCATCATGACTTTTACTGGGAGCGGGAACGATACATGCGCAATGCCGTTGGCGATTACCTGCAAATGGCATTTCCTCCCCGACTGACCAATATCGCGCACACGGTGATCAATTCGACAGCCCGCGAAGAACTGGCGCGCCGCTGCGGCATCTCCTCGATCGTTGTTCCCAATGTCATCGACTATCAGAACCCGCCCGCGGCTGACCGGCAAATCGCCAAATCCTTTCGAGACCATGTCGGCGTCGGCCCCGACGAAATCATGATCCTGCAGCCGACACGCGTGGTGCAGCGCAAAGGCATCGAACACGCCATCAATCTGGTAAAGGCGCTTGACCGGCCGGACCGCAAATGCAAACTGGTGGTCTCCCACCAGGCCGGCGACGAAGGTTACGATTATGCCAAATGGCTGGATGATTATGCACGCTCCCAAGCGGTGGACCTTGTGTTTGTCGAGACCCATCTTTGTGATCCATGGGGGACCGATTCCTGCCGCTATCCGCAATTTTCACTGTGGGATGTCTACCCGGGGGCGGATTTTGTCACCTATCCGAGTCTGTACGAGGGGTTTGGAAATGGTTTTCTTGAAGCGGTCTATTTCAAACGGCCGCTGCTGGTCAATCGATATGCCACGTTTGTAACCGACATCGAACCACTGGGATTTAATGTGGTTGCCATGGATGGTTTTTTAACCAGCGATGCCGTTGCACAGGTCAATCGCTTACTGGACTCAGAGCGACTTCGGGACCAGGTTACGACGCACAACTACAACATCGCCTGGAAATATTTCAGCTACGAAGCCCTGCAAGCCCAACTGAACGCAGCCATGACCGAATTGTTCGGGAGCCGCTTCAACCGGCTGACCGCCGGATCGGAAGGACCGGCCGCCGCCCACGCCCGGGAACACACACAGGTTGAAAAAGAGCTGCCGGACAAGGTGCCATTGGCCAAACTGTATAATTAGCGTCCATCCAGAAATAGCTCTTTTCTGGATGGCGGTGTCTGCCATTAGCGGTTCGACGAATCCGTTCTTTTTATAGTTTTTTTGCTTAAACCTAAAACCTGATACCTAAAGGCTTCCATCCACTTGTGGATGGAGGTGTTCGCCTTAGCAGATCTATTAAGCAATCTGAGACATGCCGGCTCCGTTTTAATTGGCGGCCTAGGACCGCAAATGAATGCCACCCCTTTTGGCAGGGGTCGTTTTTTTCTCCCTAAAAAGATAACAGACTTCACGACAGTGAGGACGATTGCCATGACCAATACCGGACCGCACAATATTCAGATGGACAAATGGATCGAGTGCGCACCCTTTGAACGACTGCTGAAAATGGAGATCGTTGATGCTGCTGAAGGCAGAGCCATACTGCGCATGCCGTTTGTCTCTGAATTTGCGCAGGGCGCGGGTTTGATGCACGGCGGCGCTTTGGTCAGCCTGGCTGATACGGCCATGATCATGGCGATTAAAAGCCTGGTGGCTCCCGGAACTCATTTCGTTACCACCGAGATACAAAGCAAATTCATCTCCCCGGTGCGGCAAGGCACCGTGACCGCCAAAGCGAAAGTCCTGAAGCCGATAGGATCGGTTTTATACGGTAGTGCAACGGTATTCAATGACCGTGAAAGGCCGGTGCTTGACGTCACGTCTGTTTTCCGAGTCAAAAATTAAAACCAAAACCTTTCGAACACGCCGTGTTCCCGCAGGATATTGAGACCGATGGCGATCAATACGGCGCCTCCCAGGGCGTCCGCCCAGCGGCGCAGCCTGGCTGCGTTGGCGAAACGTTTTCCCAGATGCAGTCCGACAGTGGTGAATGCACAGGCCACGACACCGATAACGGCGGACGGCATCCAGATTGAAATATTGATCAGAGACAGGCTCAGACCGACGGCAAGTGCATCCAGACTTGTCGCGATCGAGAGCATCACCATGGTCAACCCTTTCGTGGGGTCTTTTGTTTCAGATCGCTCCTGTTCGGTTTTAAACGCCTCCCGCAGCATCCCTTGGGCCACAAAAACAAGCAGAATAAATGCGACCCAGTGATCAAACCGCACTATCAGATCCCGAAAGCTTAAACCGGCGCTCCATCCGATGACGGGCATCATCGCCTGGAACAGCCCAAAATGCCACGCCAGACGGAAATTTTGACGGAAACTGATCTGCTTGAGGGATATGCCGGCGGCGATGGCCACCGCAAATGCATCCATTGCCAACGCGACGGCTATTGCGGTGATATTGATGAACGTCAATGGCAATCCTTTGCATAAGTACTGGATTCAAACGCCACCCATCATGAGTCCGGATACGCGTGACCATGGCAGCGTTTGGCGAAGAGCATATTGCACCTTATCTTATTTTGTTTTAAGTTCAACTAGATTTTAACCCAAGCGGCACACCGGTCTCCCGGCGAACTCAACATCCCCGTCTTGGCCGGTAACCTGTTGCTGGTTGCCAGGAAATTATGAAAGGATAAAAGCATGGAACAATGGGAAGAAAAACTATCGTGTGCCGTAGCATGTCATCGGTGCAATGCCGGTTTGAAATCGAGCGACAAGCGAATCCTGTCCGTATATGACCATGAGCCGATTTGCATGGCGTGCAAATCAGAGGAAGAGCAGCGTCCGGACTACGAAACGGTGTCGCGTGAAGCGATCGGCAATTGCCTGGTCGACACCGAGATTCAATACGGTGATCCAAGAGGCTACTGCTTTCACCATTTCTATCCATTTACATGCAAATGATGAACGGTTCATTGGTGGGAACCGCCACCCCTGTTCAGCAAATTGACTTGACGACTTGGCAGGGGACCGGTACTCTTATAATCCCGGAGCGCCTATTACTGACATGCTTAGTGAACAACAAAAACTGGACAGCCTGACGCGACTCGGTATTGAGCTAAGCCAGGTCAACGACCTGGACATACTCATGGAGCGCGTTCTGACCCGCGCCCGCCAGTTTGCCAATGCAGATGCCGGTTCGATCTATATCCGGACAGGCAGCTGGCTCCATTTTACCTACACCCAGAACGACACCCTGCAAAAAAAACTGGCCCCGGGTGAAAAGCTCATCTACTCGACATTCAATATTCCCATCGATGAAAAAAGCATCGCCGGTTACGTGGCCGCCACCGGAAAATCGCTGAATATCGATGATGCATACAACCTTGAACCCACGCTGCCATACAGTTTTAGAAAAAAATTCGATGCAAGAGTCGGATACAGAACCCAATCCATTCTGACGCTGCCCCTGAAAAACAGCAGCGGACAGATATTGGGGATCCTGCAGATTATCAATGCACAGGATGCATCCAACAACATCACCACCTTTTCAGAGCAGGATGAGCGCATGATGTCCCATTTTGCGGCCATTGCAGCCGTGGCCCTGGAAAGAGCCCAAATGACACGCGCGCTTATTCTGCGTATGATATCGATGGCGGAAATGCGTGATCCCACCGAAACCGGATCCCATGTCAACCGCGTAGCCGGTTTTTCGGTTGAAATATACGAACAGTGGGCCTTGCGCCGTCGGTTGAACGACAAAGACATCGACAAAACCAGGGACATCCTTCGCATGGCCGCCATGCTGCACGACGTCGGAAAGGTCGCCACCAGTGACCTGATTTTGAAAAAGCCGGCCCGTTTGAGCGCCGATGAATATGAAACAATGAAACTGCATACCATTCAAGGGGCGCGCTTATTCCAAAACAGGCAATCTGATTTCGATGAAGCAGCCGGCATCGTGGCCTTGAATCACCATGAGCGCTGGGACGGCAACGGCTATCCGGGTTATGTCGATTTTCTGACGGGGAAACCCATCGACGGATATATGCTGCCAAACGGGCAGCCACGCGGGAAAATGGGTGATGAGATACCGCTGTTTGGACGGATTGTGGCATTGGCGGATGTATTTGACGCCTTGAGTTCGAAACGCACCTATAAAGAGGCCTGGGATGAGCACGTGATTCTGTCCCGAATCGAAGAGAGCGCCGGCACTCATTTCGATCCTGAACTTGTCGAGATTTTTTTAAACCGTTTCGATATCATGCGAGCCATACGAAAGCGCTATCAGGAAGAGAAAGACACACCGGATGCTGCGCTGTTGAATGAAATCTACGGCAAAACCGACTGAGGGCGGCCTGCCGGCAGCCATGGGGAAGATACGGCCCTGCTGCCGGCGCCTATTCAGCTTTAATCATTTAAAGGGCAACGCCATGGAGAGCAAAACCCCTGCACGCGAAGATGCATTTGACCTTTTACGCAAATATAACCGCAGCGACAGCTTGATCAAGCATGCCCTTGCGGTGGAGGGCGTGATGCGCCATTTTGCCCGGCTGCGGGGCCGGGATGAGGAAAAATGGGGGGTCATCGGTTTGGTACACGATCTGGACTACGAACAGTATCCTGATCAGCACTGCCAAAAAAGCGCTGAGATCCTGGCTGAAAATGAATGGCCCGAGGAGTATATCCGTGCGGTCGTCAGCCACGGGTGGGGCATTTGCAGCGACGTCAAACCCGTTTCCGAGCTGGAGAAGGTTCTCTATGCGGTGGATGAATTGACCGGTTTGGTAACGGCGGCCGCCCTGGTGCGACCTTCGAAAAGCGTGTTGGATCTGAAGGCCAAGTCAGTTAAAAAGAAATGGAAAGACAAGCGATTCGCGGCGGGTGTTGATCGGTCGATCATCGACAGGGGCTGTGACATGCTGGGTATGGACCGCACCGAATTGATCAATGAAACCATTATGGGCATGCGCGCCGTAGCCGAGGCCGTTGGACTGAAAGGAACCCTTTAGCATGACATGCAACCAGGAAGATAACCTGTCCCGCTGCAATTGCAGCTACGAACCCTGCCCCAGAAAAGGTATATGCTGCGAATGCCTGCAATATCATCTCAACATGCGGGAATTGCCGGCCTGTTGCTTCCCCGACAACGCTGAGCGAACCTATGACCGCTCGTTCTCACATTTTGCCCGCCTGGTCGCCCAAAGCAAAATATAGTTCAATAGATATACCTTCCGCAACTTTCCGTGTAAGCTATCCGCCTGCCGACCGACAAACGTTCGCTGTGTTATAACTCGATGGTATCGTAAGAGGTCTCCATTTTGTCATTCCGGCGAGCACCGGAATCCATAACACTTTGAAATGACTGCATTCCGTCTTTCGCCGGAATGACGTAAAACTTAACTTTCGGGCTTTTTACGACATCATCATAGCTTCGCGCCTTTAGTTCAAAAAGACGATAGCGGCATCTGTGACCAACGAATTGAAACTTATAGAGAAGGTTCCAATATGAGCAGAGATATCAAGACCATAAAAAAAGACATTCTTGATCAGTTCCGAGCCATAGATGGGGAAGCGAATGACGAAATCTCCACAAAATGGTTGCAGGATGAATACCTACCGGTATTGGACATGTTCGAAAAGAAAGATTTTGCCAAGGCGATCAAGCAACTGGCCGCCAAAGGTGTACTGAAATACAGAAACGGCCCCGTTCCCATTCTTCAATTGACGGAAAAGGGCGCCAACCTGATTCATTAAACCCCTGGCGCAAGGTGCAGTACATCAATCCCAGTTGTATGAATGGATCGGCGTTTAGGGTCGAACCTAAAGGATTAAATGCGATCCAGAGCCCTGCGGCAGCGTTCGATGTAGACGGCCGCCTGATCGGAGTGGGCATGCGGCAGCAAGTGCTCCAAAGCCTCTTGGTACTTTGCGGTTTGCATCAGACTGATCCCCATACAGATAGAGAGAGCTTCGCTTGTCGGAAAATGGGTTAGCCCGGCGTTTAAAATGTGGACGGCCCGGCCCCAGCGGGTCTGCCGTTGATAGACCAAGGCCATTGCCCAATAGGCCCGGTGATCGGGATATAAGCTCAAGGCCCGCTGGTACAGCTCGAGGGCAACCTGCAAGGAATCCATGGTCGAGTCGACTGCGGCATAGTCGCCATGGCTGAATGTCATGCCCAGGCGGGATAGGAACCCGGCCTGATATTTCGTTAAATCCGGGTCCTTTTTCAATTCGATCTGCTGCACGAATTCCGGCAGCAGCTGATGGTACGAGTTGCGCAAATATCGACCGAAATCGCGTATCAATGCTTGATCCATTTCCGGGTCATGCTCGAAGTAGAGGATATCTTCGATGCGCTGCAGCCAGATATCATCATCGATACCCGTCCGCGCTTTGAACTCATCGTAGAGATCCGTACCGGGGAACAACGTCATAATGTAGAAAATCGCGCTCAACGGCCGGATCTTGCGAATCAACGCCAGACTTTGCTCTATCGTACTCCAGGTCTCCGTTGGCGCGCCGTAGATGAAATAGGCCCGCGCCAGAATTCCATTGGCGGTGGTCAGCGCAAACGCACGCTCGATCTGTTTTGTGCCGATGTCCTTGCACAGCAATTGCCGGATGCGCTCCGATCCGCTCTCCACACCATAGCTGATCTGGACACAGCCCGCTTTGCGCATCCAGCGCAGCATACGGTCGTTGACGGCGCTGACTCTCGATATGGCCTGCCAGCGGATATCCAGTTCCGCTTCGATAATTCGTCGGCAAATGTCGATCACGAGGTCTGAATTCAGGGTGAACGTATCATCTGAAATATAAAAAAAGCGGACCCCCCTGCGCGTCAGTTGAATCAGTTGATCGACGAAATAGGAGGCGGAATGCGCCCGGACCCGCCGCCCCCAGAATCTGGGTGATCCGCAAAAGCTGCAACGGCCCGGACATCCTCTCGTAATGGACAGATGTTCAAAATCGAAATAGCGTGCCGGGGACGGCAGAGAATCCAGATCCTGAACAGGCTCAGCCGCAGGGGTCTGGACAATGTCATCACCGATTCGCAAGGCCAGCCCGGGGATGGTGGAGATCTGTCCCAACGTGTCATGTCGCTCCAGCGCATCGACAAGGTGCAGAAACGGGTACTCACCCTCCCCCAACACCACATAATCGATATCCGCGAAGTGGGTCAGCAGATGCCGCCACAGAAATGTGGCCCCGATGCCTCCAAATACCACCGGAACCTGCGGATCAATCTGTTTGGCCAGCCGGGCAATGTCAATGCCGCCCCACCGGTTGGCGTGCAAAATGGAAAAGCCGATGACATCCGGTCTGCAGGATATCAAGGTTTCCTTCAAAACATCCCGGGAATCCGGACGACGGTGCCAGTTGACAATGTCAACGCTGTGGCCATGCGCCTTTAGCATCGCTCCGATATAGTACACACCCATCGGAACCGCGGCGATCTCATCGACATGAATGCGCGCTTCAAGAAAATAGGGATATACCAACAAGACCTTCATCTGTTTTGTATTACGGCAGGTGTCAATCCCGGGTCAAGTGGCATTCAGCGCAGACGATTGCCCTGGCGCATTGCCTTTTTGTCTTTAACGATCTGATATTTAATGCTATATGTAAAAAACAACACCGCCGGCGGTCTGGAAATGCCATACCATTGCCTGCCGAATTTATCCCTGTTCCGCAGTGACCTCAGCGGCCGGGATGCAGGCGGACCAATTCTCAAAGGATGTGAATATGCCATCGGCCCTGAAAAAATGTCTTGTCCTGGTCGGATTGCTCGCCGCGCTGATCGCCTCCGCTACGGGCTCGTTCGATCGTGCACTCAAGTGGTGTGGAGCAGATCGACTCGAAAAGGCCAATCAGATCTATCTGGAGGGGGCCTTTGACAAATCTCTTGCCGGCTTTCTGTTGTTGTCCACCATTAAAAGCGGGCTGGCGGTGGTTGAAGGATCCGATGTGGGCGTGGGATTTCATTTGGAACTGGGCGACGTGGTTCAACCCGCCTATGATTATGTCGACATCGCCTGGCGAGCGTCACTGGCCGGCAGCAGCATACTGGTGCTGATGCAGCTGGCCGGCAAAGGTCTTGAGTTGATCAATCACTGGGTTTTGGCCGGCCTGATCCTGGTTTTGATCGGCCACTTCCTGGCCTCATGGTTTTTTCCCACGCGTGGTCGCCTCATACAGGGCACCAAGCAGGCGGTGCGATTCGGTACCAGCCTGTGCCTGGTGCTCTATTTGCTGCTTCCGCTGTCGATCACAGGGGCAACGGCACTCTCGAAACGCATCACCGGCCCCATGGTGGACCAGGCGCATGAAGAGCTGAAGGAGCTCGGCAGCACGCTTTCGCCCGAACACCTGGACCAGTACTTTTTCAGCGATGAATCCAATACGGGTTTCTCCGCCAACGATCTGAAATCGGCCCTGGCCAGTGCGGGCAAAGGCGTGCAGGCCCTGATCGCGTTCCTCAAGCTGGAAACCGAACGGATCGCAGCGTTGACCATCAAGCTGATCGCAGCGTATCTATTTGATTGTATTATATTCCCGCTGTTGTTTGGATTGATCCTGATCACCATCATCAAAGGGAGCGTTCGCTTTGTTTTTGATGTGAGCAAATGAAAAAGAAAAAAACAGGCGACAATATTATTCTGATCGGCATGCCGGCAGTCGGCAAAAGCACCGTCGGCGTGCTGCTGGCCAAGCGCATGGGGTATGGGTTCATCGACACCGATCTGACGATTCAAACGGGAGAGCAGCGCCGGTTGCATCAAATCATCGATGCGAGCGGCATATCGGCATTCTGTGATCTGGAGGCATCCTATGTCCAGCGGCTCGAAGCGCGCCGAACCGTCATCGCCACCGGAGGCAGTGTCGTCTATCGACACCAGACCATGGTCTATCTGGGCAATTTGGGAATAATCGTTTTTCTGGATATCGAGCTGGATCAACTCAAGCATCGCCTGGTCGATATGGGAAAGCGGGGTGTGGTCTGCTCGCCCGGTCAGACCATCGACGATTTGTACGCCGAACGCCGGCCGCTCTACCAGACATACGCCGATGCGATTGTTTCCTGCGATGCATTGCAACCGGACGCCGTTGCGGCCAAGTTGACGACCGTGATCGAGACCGCCGCCTCATTTGCGCCGGTCTGAGGGTAGAGGGAAACAAAGACAAGCAAGATGGTGGAATTTATTTTTTTCTCTGCTCCAACCCTGTACTGGAACCCCTTACGACCGTATGCATGCCAAAACGGTCGGAAAGGGCGTCCACAGCCTGATCCACTTTATCCCACTTATCATCATGGATATGTTTTTCGTTTGCGAAGAGCTCCATTTGCACCGGCCGTGTCTCCGACTGCAACCCGCCGGCACCGACTCCCACCAAGCGTACCGGTTTGCGCAAGGGGTAGTCATCGAGTAATTTAAGCGCCGTCTGATAGATCGTATCCGAATTTTGAAACGACGATTCAAGGGTTAACCGACGTGTCTGACGCTGAAAGTCTGATGTTTTAAGGATGAGCGTCACCGTCCGCGCCCGCACTTTTTTTTGCCGCAACTGGTGTGCCACGGATTGCGATTGTTTGAGCAAATAGAACGCCAGCAGCTTCCGATCGGTCGTGTCTTCAGTCAAGGTCGTCTCAGTGCTGACCGATTTCGCCTCCCGCTGGGCAGTGACTGCGGCATCATCCCGCCCTTGGGACAGCAGATAAATGCGATGGCCGAATTTTCCGATCTTCTTAACCAGGGTCTCCTCCGACAGAGCGCTGATTTGTCCCAACGTTTCAATGCCAAGATTCGCCAGCACCTTCATGGTTTGCCGACCAACGCCAGGAACCTTGCCGATGGGCAATGTCTGGATAAACGTCTGCACCTGATCGGGCTGAATGATGGTCAATCCATCCGGTTTGTTCATGTCTGAGGCAATTTTGGCCAGAAATTTAATGGGGGCGACACCTATAGAGCAGGTCAGCCCCGTCTTTTGGTTGATGGTTTGTTTGATCGCCACTGCGATGTCATGACTGGATCCATGCAGGCGTTTGCAGCCGGAGATATCCACATACGCTTCGTCTATCGAAACCGGCTCGACCAATGGCGAAAAGCCGCGCAAAACGGCCATCACTTCGCGAGACATTTCCACGTATCGGCCGCGTCGCGGAGGGACAATCGCGACATGGGGACATCGCTGTTTGGCCTGAAATATGGGCATGGCCGAATGTATCCCGTATCGTCGGGCCTCGTAGCTGGCCGCGGCAACCACGCCACGTTGCGACCGCCCCCCTACAATGACACAACGGCCCTTCAAAGCCGGATTGTCGAGTTGCTCAACAGACGCAAAAAATGCATCCATATCCATATGGAGTATATTTGCACTTGCCATTTGTTACAATTTTGTTATGTTTGCCAGTTGTTTCGCCAAATTTTCTTTTTGTATAGACGTTCAGAGAATGGTTTTGGCAAGGCCAGAGGGAGGAAGCTGTATTACCAATACCGCGACGACCGATAACGCACTCCAAAACCATTTCCCCGTTATAGACGTTCAGAGAATGGTTTTGGCAAGGCCAGAGGGAGGAAGCTGTATTACGTATACCGCGACGACCGATAACGCAGTCCAAAACCATTCTCTGAACGTCTATAGGATTCAGAGCCCATACGTTTGAGGAGCACATTACCAAATGGAACGCATCGAGGAGATCACCCTTCTATATGAGATCAGCAACGCGCTGAACGAACATCTGGACCTGAAAAAATCTTTATATAAAGTCCTGGACATTCTGTCCAGTTCCATGAACATGGTTCGCGGGACCGTATCGATCCTGAATCCATTGCGCAATGAAATCAGTATCGAAGTGGCACACAGTCTCTCGCGACGGGCCATCGAGCAAGTGAAATATAAGCTGGGCGAAGGCATAACAGGGCGGGTGATCCAAACGGGAAAAGGCATCAATATCCCGAAGATCAGCGAAGAACCGCGATTTTTGAACCGCACCGCCAGCCGCAAAAAACATAAGGATTTTCAGGAGCTCTCCTTTATATGTGTGCCCATAAAAAAGGGCAAACAAGTCATCGGCGCCTTGAGCGTCGATCGACCCTATAAGAAAGGGTATGCCCTGAAAAAAGGCCAGCAATTGCTGTCAGTGGTAGCCACCATGATTGCGCAGCATGTGATCAACCTGGAGACAATTCGGCGGGAGAAAGACCAGTTACGTAATGAAAACAGACGATTAAGGGATGAACTGGAAAACAAGTACCGGATCACCAACATCATCGGTAACAGCAACAAAATGCGGGAAGTCTATCAGATGATCTCCCAGGTCTGCAAAAGCAACGCAACCGTCCTGATTCGCGGGGAAAGCGGCACAGGCAAGGAACTGGTTGCCAATTCGGTTCATTACAACAGCAACAGGGCCAAGGGACCGTTTATCAAAGTCAATTGCGCCGCTATTCCGGCCAACTTGATCGAAAGCGAACTTTTCGGGCATGAAAAAGGCGCGTTTACGGGCGCCATAAAACAGAAGGCAGGTAAATTTGAGCTGTCTCACAAAGGCACCATCTTTTTGGATGAAATCGGTTCCATCGGACTGGATGTCCAGGCAAATCTGCTTCGAGTTCTTCAGGAAAAAGAGTTTGAAAGGGTTGGCGGCCATAAAACACTCAAGGTAGATGTTCGTATTCTGGCGGCAACCAATAAAGATCTGGAGTATGCCGTCAAAGACGGCACCTTCCGCGGCGACCTCTATTACCGACTGAATGTCTTTCCGATATACATGCCCCCCCTTCGCGAACGCAAAACGGACATTTTATTGCTGGCCGACTTTTTCCTGGAAAAATACGCAAAGGAAAATGGAAAAGAAATCAAGCGGTTTTCGACACCAGCCATCGACATGCTGATGGAATACCACTGGCCGGGCAATGTCCGTGAACTGGAAAACTGCATTGAGCGGGCCGTTCTATTGTGCGACAGCGGTGTCGTCCACAGCTATCATCTGCCGCCGACGCTTCAGACCGGCCAGGAATCCGATACGCTGCCGGAACTGTCGCTGGAGGATGCCATCGCCAATCTGGAAAGAGAGATGATTATCGATGCGCTTAAAAATACCAGAGGCAACATTACTTCAGCGGCCATAATTTTAAAAACCACCGTGCGGAAATTTGCCTATAAAGCAAAAAAATATGGGGTTCACTACAGTCATTACCGATAACTGGCCATACCCTTGGAAGTCCGGCAGCGGCCGGAACACTTTTGTCAGAAATCCTTTTGACGATAGATTTTGGGTGATCAAATCCGAGCGGTGTGGTATGGTAGGACGACAGGAATAAGCCAATGCTGATTTCCGGCAAGCTCTAGTGTTTTGTCTTTCAAATATGTTCAAAAACGCATGTCACTCCGGCGTAAGCCGGAGTCCAGTTGAAAACCCTCTGAATTCCGGCATACGCCGGAATGACTTGAAGGAAAAAGGCCTTCGAATTGAACAAATATGGTTCATCCAACTTCCGGGACACAACGCTAGAAGTGGTTTCAAAAGAATTTCCGACTTAATTTCGCAGCAAGATATAGCTTTACGAGACGATCAATCAAACCACACAGCGATAAGCCTATTTCGCAGCACCACCTATAGAGAACAGGGAAAGAGGGTTCGGGCCTGAAAAGGTTATCATTTGGACAGTCAAATGATGGAATATGGGGACGGATGTGCAAAGGAGATCACCGTGGGCAAAGCAACCGGCACAGAACTCAAAGCGAAAACAAAGGCACCTGAGGAAGACATCGTAAGCTCCAAAGTGGAAGAGCATGTTCGGACGCGTGCCGAACTTCTGGAACAGCAAGCCCGCTACAAACGCTTGTTTCAATATTCTCCGATGGGCATTCTACTGATGAATACCCATGCCCGCTATGTCGACGCCAACCGCAAGGCGCTTGATATCCTCGGATACAGCCTGGAACAGATCACCCAAATGACCGCTTATAATTTGATCCATCCGGACGATATGAATGCCCAGCCGCTGATCACACCCACAGACATTGCAGATCCGGACAGAGAGATAACATTGGAGCGCGATTTTCTGTGCAGCGACGGTCGATATCTGCCGGTGGAAGTGCACCTGCGTGTCTTTTCAAAAGATCTAATCATCGTATCGTTTCGCGATATCAGCCAGAGAAAAGGTGCCGAAAAGGCATTGAAGGCGGCCAATGAAGCCCTGGAGGTTGTGCATCGCTGCTCGAATGCCGCCATCATTTCTTTAGACCGCAACACCTGCGTCACCTTCTGGAATCCAGCTGCAGAAAATATGTTCGGGTGGACCCAGCAAGAAGTCATCGGCAGGCCCTTTCCTGCGGTTCCAGAGGATAAACGGGAAGAATATGAAGCCATCTTCGAAGAGAAGATGAAAGGCAAAGCATTTACGGACCTTGAGGTTGTGCGCCAGAAAAAAAACGGGCAGCGGTTCTATGTCAGTTCCACCACAGGCCCATTCCGCAATGACAACGGTGAAATCATCGGACTTATCTCCGTCATGATCGACATTACCCGACGTAAACGCGCTGAGGAAGCGCTGCAGCAGAGTGAAGAACGCTACCGTTCATTGGTGGAAAACACTCAGGATGGTTATTTTGTCTGTGATATTCCCACCGGCGGTTTTCGATTCCTCAATCAGCGCATGTGTGATTTGCTGGGATATACTCGTGAAGAAGCGCTGCAACTGACCCTGTGGGACGTTCTGTCCGAAAATGACCACCAGATCATGCGCACGCTGATCGAATCCCAGCAGGCCGGCCCAAGAACGAACACAGCCCCGCGGTCCTACATCGCGGTAAGAAAACAGGGAACGCAGTTCAGGGCGGAGATATCCACTGCATTGGTGACATTTAACGAGAAACCCGCCATTCAAGGTCTGCTGCGCGATGTTACCGAGAAAGAGCGTCTCCACGCCAAACTGCAGCAGGCACAGCGTCTTGAATCGGTCGGGACACTGGCCGGCGGAGTAGCCCATGACTTCAACAATCTTCTAATGGCCATTCAAGGCAATGCGTCGCTGGCGCTGACAAAACTGGATGCGTCTCACTCGGCCTATGACAAACTGAAAAATATCACCACCTATGTTCAGGACGCTGCCGCGCTAACGAAACAATTGCTGGGTTTCGCACGAGGTGGCAAATATGAAGTCAAGGCCACGCAGTTAAATGACCTGATACATAAAACCGCTCAAATGTTCGGCCGCACAAAAAAGGAGATAACCCTCCGCATAAAGCCTCAGCAGGACTTATGGTCCGTGGCGGTCGACCGAGGTCAAATCGAGCAAGTCCTATTGAATTTACTGGTGAATGCCTGGCAGGCCATGCCGAGCGGCGGAAAGATTTATATCCAGACCAGCAATGTCGTATTGGACGGGGCCTACGGCAAAGCCTATAATGTCAAGCCGGGCGAATACGCAAAAATCTCCGTTACCGACACCGGCATCGGTATGGACAAGGCCGTCCAGAATAAAATATTCGAACCGTTTTTCACGACCAAGGATCGCGGCAGGGGAACAGGCCTCGGCCTGGCATCCGCTTACGGCATCATCAAAAACCATGACGGCATCATCAACGTTTACAGTGAAAGGGGCAAGGGAACCACTTTCGCCATCTACCTGCCTGCCACAGGGATGGCCGAAATCGTCGGAGAAAAAAGCGATCGGTCACCGTTAAGGGGAACCGAAACAGTCATGATCGTCGACGACGAAGAAATGGTGCTGGAAGTTGCACGTGAGCTGCTCGAAGAACTCGGGTATCGAACCCTCGTCGCCAGAAGCGGTCTCGAGGCTGTCGATATCTACCTTCAGGAGCAGGATAAAATCGATGTGGTGATCCTGGATATGATCATGCCGGGAATGAGCGGTGGAGAGACATACAATGAGATCCGCCAGATGAATCCGAAAATAAAAGCACTTCTGGCCAGCGGATACAGCAAAGATGAAAAAGCATCGAAAATCTTGCGCTGCGGCTGCAATGGCTTTATCCAGAAGCCGTTCAATATGGAAGAGTTGTCACGCAAGTTGCGTGAATTGCTGGATGGGGACTAACTGCCGGAATAAGGCTTGCCGCACTCTTTGCACCGGCCGTCCGGGCCGATGACACCGATACAGCTTTCATCGCTGCACAGGGTCCTTTGCGACCACTCATCGTCAGTCAACTCCGTTTCCGTCCCCTGCTCCGTATTCGGCGAGACCTCGTCCGTTGCGTCCTGGTCGGCAGCGAGCCTATCTTCCGGCTTCGCACCGGAATCATCCGAATGAAAATCGGCAGGCAGCTCACCTTCGAATGGCCGGCCGCACTCCCTGCACCGACCGTCTGAACCGACCACGCCGATGCAACTTTCGTCGCTGCAAAGGACACGATTTTTCCAATAGAGATCAACGTCATTTTTATTCATATTCAAGTACAACTCCCATTTAGTGTCCATCCAGAAAAGGGCTATTTCTGGATGGACACTAGTCAAAAGTCCGAACACGTAGGATACGATCGGCCGGCTGTATATGCAATCGAAAGCACACGAATCGGCGCCTGATCGTCACGTGGACGTTATAACCGATATGACCTGCAGTTGTAAACCCGTCGATTCACTGGATTCACGGCAGCCTCGTTCACCCAAAGCATTGTTGTCGAAGTGAGGATTGACACCCCCGCGGCAATCCATTATAGAAAAATGGCAACAGGTTGCAGCGGTTCAACCGTTGAAAAAATCTTGGAAAGGCGGACTTAGGGGGTGATTCAACCCAGAAGAAATTACAAAATCGGCCGTAACGATCCTTGCCCATGCGGCAGCGGCAAAAAGTACAAAAAATGCTGTGCCGGACATTCAAAAGAGCTGCGTGTTGGCCACCATCCGGACAAACCGAAGATCCGGCTAAAATCTCCGGCCGACATTGCCGGCATTCGCAAAGCCGGCGATCTGGTTGTCAAGACTCTCGACCTGGTCGACACCCATTTGAAACCAGGGATCACTACCGAATCGATCAACACCCTGGTACACGACTATACACTCCGGAACAATGCCACACCGGCACCGCTGAACTATCGCGGCTTTCCTAAAAGTGTATGCACATCGGTCAATGAGGTGATATGCCACGGCATCCCCGGTAATCGTGTCCTCGAGGATGGAGATATCGTCAACGTGGATGTCACTTCGATTCTCAACGGTTACTATGCGGATGCGAATCGAACGTTCTTTATTGGAACGCCCGGCGCAGACGCTCGGAAAATCGTAGCCGTTACCCGCCAATGCCTGCAAGAAGGTATCACCATGGTCAGGCCCGGCAATACCATCGGCGACATCGGCTGGGCGATCCAGACGTATGCGGAAGCCCAGGGCTGCTCCGTCGTCAGAGAGTTTGTGGGCCACGGCATCGGCTATGATTTCCACGAACCGCCGCAAGTCCCCCATTATGGTCGATCCGGAGAAGGTGTCAGACTGGTGCCCGGCATGGTATTCACCATTGAGCCCATGATCAACCTCGGCGGTCATGAATTGATTGTACTGGAAGACCGCTGGACCGCTGTAACCAAGGACCACTCCCTGTCCGCCCAGTTCGAACAGACCCTGGTGGTCACTGAAAACGGCTGCGAAAGCCTGACACCCTATCCGCTGTAAGCACTGCCTGTGACAACGGTGACGCTTCACGCAGGTTGGGTCGAGCTTGCGAAACCCAACCCGCGGTTATTCTGTCGTTGGGTTTCGTTCCTCAACCCAACCTACGAATCGGCTGGAAATGTTGATGTCCGGCCGGCACGGAGGCTGGCCCAACGCTTCAAATGTGGCTCAATTAAAATCGACCCAAATCATTTGCTTAACACTTAACACTTTAAACTTAAAACTCTGGGGCCGCGATCCGCAACACCCTTGGCAACCACCTATGTTTATTAGAAAGTAACTGGTTGGCGCTTTAAGCGACTACCCAGCCCCAGATACACCCTCCCGCCACCAACACCGCCGATAGCACCGCACAAATCAATTGCAGGGGCCATTGGACAGGTCCAGACCAGCGGTTGTAGCCAAACCCCAACAGCAACCCGATGACGAATCCAAACAAATGGGCCGCCAGATCGGTGTGCGGCGCCGCCCCCAACCACCCCAGAAGGGCCATAGCGCCGGCCACCGGTGTCCAGGACCGCCAGGATCGTTCATACCGTTTGGCATAGATTCGAGACATCAAGGCGGCCGACAACCCAACGGCCGCAAAAACGGCAGTGGAGGCTCCAATGGATAGATGCGCCTGCCGATACCATATGGCTGTCAGCCAATTACCAGCTGTACCGGCCAGTAAAATCATCAACCACCCCACACCCCACCCGCACTGTGAAGCAACTGCGGTACCGAAAATCACAATACCGAACATGTTGCTCAACAAGTGAAGGGCATCGGTATGCAGCAACAGCGCCGTCACGCAACGAAACAGCTCGCCCGCCAGTATTCGGCCGGCATCCGCTCCGAAGCTATGAACGAACATTTGTCGGATATCTCCAGTTCCGATAGCCCAGTGGACAGCGACCAGAAACAGGGCTACGAAGACTGCGGACCAGGTTTTATGCGCTACTGGAATCGATGAAACCGGCTTGTCTGTATGCAACGCTTTATTTTCCTTGAGATAGCGCGCGATGGCACGACAAGCCGCCGACCGGTATCGCGGGTCGACATCAATGTAAAAAAAATGATTCGTTGACGTTACTCTATGAGGAATATCGCTGGCTGAGAGCACCAGCCCATAGGTTTTGGCGGATTCTTCGGTAAGATTGGCAAACAGACGCTGCATGAGGCATCACAATCGAGCGGGCTTTAAGGCCGGCTGCTCATGATGCGCCTGGGGCTTCCAGGATCAGGCAAAGAGAGCTTGCTATAGGTCATCCTCATCGATCTCACGCTCCTCATCATCGTCCTCGTCACCGTCCTCGTCATCTTCTTCTTCATCCGATTCGTCCTGTTCATCGAGCAGCATCATTTGGTCTCGCAGCTGCTTTCGCATCTCGGCATCGAGTATCCGATGATTCATGTTATAGGCATCGATGGCGACACGCGCCAATTTTTCGCCCCCCAGCTTTAGATAGATCAACAAGGATTCCAGCACGTGGGGATCATTGTGCAAGGGCGGCTCCATATAAGGTATAAGGCGTCTAAATGACTCGTGATATTCATCCGGAATAGTAAACTGCATCCCCATTTTAATCTCCTTGAGCAGGTCCTGTTTTAACCGGCCCGAAAATACAATCAACTCAGACAAAAAGTAAAGTTAAAATTGGCTTTCATTTGACCATTTCAACAATCTGGGTCAGAAGTCGGCTTGACAGTGTCCGCTGGTTTTTCTATAAATGAAGGGATGTTGCCCACTTTACCCCCCTCAATATCAAGCTGAACCACACATTGAATTGCAGCCACGCACAGGAAAATCAACATAAACAGGAGGCCCTTCATGGATAAGGTCGTACACCGATACTGGCATCTACGGCTCCAAAAACTGAAAAAGACGCTGGAGAAAAATCACTTTGAAACATATGAAGTCGACAATGTTCAGCAGGCCGGTGACCTTGCGCTGAATACGATCATCCCGTCTGTCTCTCCCGCCAGTATCTCTTGGGGCGGCTCGATGACGTTTGTTCAATCGGGTCTGTACCACAAACTTAAAAAACAGGACGGAATGGAAATCATCGATACCTATGATAAGAAAATTGATCCCGACGTATTGACCGATCGGAGACGTCAATCGTTGCTGGCGGATCTTTTTATTGCCGGAAGCAACGCCATAACGGAAGCGGGTCACCTGGTCAATCTGGACATGCTGGGCAATCGGGTTGCGGCGCTCACCTTCGGTCCGCGAAACGTCCTTTTACTGGTTGGACGAAACAAGATTGTCCCGGATCTGACAGCGGCCATGCAGCGGATCAAGGACGTTGCCGCACCGGCGAACGTGCTGAGGTTGGATAAAAAGACACCCTGCGCCAAAACAGGCTACTGCGCCAATTGCAGCTCACCGGACCGCATCTGCAACAGTTGGACCATTACGGAAAAATCGTTCCCCCAGGGTCGAATCAAGGTTGTGCTGATCAATGAGGATTTGGGACTTTAAAGACAGGACATTTAGCCGACAAGGATCCATTGATGAGCCGAAACACCACAGGGAATGTGCACATCTTAACCATCAAAAAGCTGGAGCAAATCGTCGATGAGCAGAAAGCCCGAATCCGTCGATTGGAGCGCAACCAGCCCAAGCCGAACCAGGCGCATTGCGCGGACAACATCGATCCGGATTTCTTGTCTCACGCCCTTGTTTACTTCGTCAGTACAGACACGTCGTTTCGCATTACTTCCGCTTGTTCTCATATCGAAACTTTGCTGGGAGAGCATCCGGGAAAAATCAGCACCCGGACGATAGATGACTATATCCATTCGGATGACAAAACGCGTGTGCTCCAAATCTGCGCCAAGAGCATCGAAAAAGGCCGTCAGACATTAGAATACAGGATGGGCAAACCCGACATCGGATTCCGATGGGTCCTCTGTGTTGTTTTACCGCAGATGTGCGCGAAGGGCTGCGAAGCACTTCGGTTCCTGATCCTGGATATCGATGCCCGAAAGCGGACCAAATTGAAGCTGGCCGCAGACGAAGCAAAGTATCGAAACATCATTGAAAGCCTCAACGAAGGCTATTTCGAAACAGATCTTGAAGGACGGATTACATTCTGCAACAGGGCCCTCCTGCGAATGTCCGGCTATGATCACGACGAGTTGATCGGCAAGACATTCAGAGAAGTTACCGCACCCCGCGTCGCACGAATCATGCAGGCAACATTCGGCAAAGTCTACAAGACCGGCGGGGAGGCCAATGTCTCCAATTATGAAGTCTTTCACAAATCCGGCCATACGTTGATCGTTGAATTTGCCGCAGGACTGCTGGTCGATACACGGGGAGAACCCATCGGATTTCATGGCGTGCTGCGGGATGTCTCGGATCAGGTTAAGGCCTTGGAAAAGCAGAAGCAAATACAAACGCAACGCATTCACGTCCAAAAGATGGACGCTCTGGGCACTCTGGCCGGCGGTCTGGCACACGGATTCAACAATGTGTTAATGGCCATACAGGGAAATCTGTCTCTGATCCACATGAACCTGCCGGCCGATCACCCCATGCAAAAGCACCTGGAGCGCATCAATCAATCGACAGAAAAAGGGGGACAACTGGCGCGGGAAATCCTCAGCTTTGCCAAAATCGGCAAATTCGTCGTTATGCCGACCGACTTAAATTCAATATTAAAAAGCACGTCGCGCTTGTTCGGGCGTGCGAATTCAAAGCTGAAAATTCATGAGCTTTATCAGAATGACTTATGGCAAACGCGTGTGGACCGGGTCCAAATCGGCCAGGTATTGCTGAACTTGTTTATGACGGCGGCCGAAGCAATGCCAAAAGGCGGCGATCTGTATCTTCAGTCTGAAAATGTGATGCTGGATGAATCGTATACCCGACCCTTTGATGCCAAACCCGGTCACTATGTCAAAATTACCGTGACGGACTCAGGACCGGGCCTCGATGAAGAGTCAAAGCGGCGCATATTTGAGCCGTTTTTCACAGCCTATCGTCCGTTGCGCTATGAAGGCTTGGGTCTTGCCGCAGTATATGGAACCGTTAAAAGCCACGATGGTATCGTCAATGTGTACAGTGAAAAAGGCCACGGCACGACCTTTTCGATCTATCTTCCAGCCATGATAGCGCCACCGCCACCGCCCGACCATGGCGAACAGGCTCGTGGAAATGAAACGATTCTGCTGGTCGATGATGATGAAATTACCGCATGCCTTGGCAGGGATATCCTGGAGCGATACGGATATCGCGTGATGGTCGTCGGCAATGGCAACGAGGCAATCGATATCTACAAGACATACCATCAACAAATCCGGCTCGTGCTGCTCGATATTATCCTGCCGGATCTCAACGGCGAGCAGGTTTATCTGGAGCTGCGGCGACACGATCCAAACGTAAGGGTTGTGCTGACTAGTGGATATAATGTAAACAAACATATCCAGGCGATGCTTAAACAGGGGTGTGTCGATTTTGTGCAGAAGCCTTTCCAGAGTGAAATATTGTCACAAAAAATCCGGAATGCACTCGACCGCGATATCAGACTGTCGACCGATGAATATCCGTTGACATGGAGCCTGCAAAACGATCGAAATGGAGTAAAGAATGACACTTGACATCAAAGCGGATTCCTGGGTGTATGTTCTGGTGCAGAATCCAGGCAGAAACGAGCACATCGTCGGTCACCGCGAACCCGAACATCAGGTCTCATTCATCCCAACCTTTATGGACAAAGAGGCCGCCATGCAGGGAGTCATCAATTTACCCAAGGACAAAGGGCATAAATATGAAATCCAGGCCATCATTTTTGAAGATTTGGAAAAATACGCGGCCGGGGAAGACTTTCTGATCTTCATTCTGGATGACCAGGGCCGCATCATCGATAAACGATCACCGACAATAAGCGCCGGTTAAACAGTCGAATCGTTGATATGTTCATGATCACACAGCAGCATAGACCATCCGATGCTTCGACACATCAACCATTTGACGAGGGCCCCTTTTTCAGGTTCTGAACGATTTGATTGCGACGCAGATATTTCCCAGGGTCGCATTTGGTCTGGGAAAGAATATGCGCCAGGTAGTGACGATGTTTTTCAATGGCGTCCTGATATAAGTTATGCGGTATATCCCAACGCACTCTGAAATGAGCCGCCGCCAGCCGATCGAGGCCATCCAGCTGACGGTTGATCCGGTGATTGGCCGTGTCGAAAAAGGTCAGCGATTTATTAAACATATCCATTTCATCGTAATAGCCTTGAACATGGCCCTCCTCAAACTCGCGAAAGAGGTAGAATAGTTTTTCCAGATAGATTCGATCCGCCATTTGTCCGATCAAGTCGGCCACGGCAAGTATTTTTCCCAGCGTCCTGTATGTTTGGCTCTCGAACTCGACGCTTGATGGATCGATATCCAGGTCCGTGCATAGGATGATCTTTTGGCAGGGCTCAATCTCCGATGGTTTCAGTCCATAGCGTTTACCGTATCGTTCAATGTGATCAACGCTGCGTCGAACATGAACTGCCGTATATTTGGCGCCGGTGCCGACACCGTCTCTGATGTCCTGAATGTATCCGGCATCATGGGCCATGGCTCCCACCAATCCGACAAACGCGTGTCTCGGCGTAATTCGATGGCCGGAAATAATGGCACCGTGAATCAGTCGAACCGTTGCCAGCAATGTATCCATTATGTGACGCAAATCATGGAAATTGGTATTGCAGGCCCGCTCGCTGGGCCACAGGCCGCTGTAGAGGCTGGTGGTGAGACTGAACGCATTGGTCAAGGTGGATGGATCCATTTGCGGCGCGATAAGAGTGGCTACGAACAAGACTTCATCAAAAACGGCACTTGGTGACTCCATATCGACAAGATCGGCCAGTAAAGGCTGATGTGATGATGATTGCTTTTTCATTTTACTTGCATTTAAATCCATTCGTCCGGACGGTTTCCACAACCATCCAGACTACCAGTCTTTACATGAGTTGATAAAAACTTCAACGTAAAAACTTAAGTCCGACAATTGCAATTGTCCATAATTGTTGCTATTTTACTTCCGACAGACAAACAACCCCAGGCGAGCAGATATGGCACCAAGAATCATCACCAGACCCGATTTCGATGGCATCGTCTGCGCCGTACTGTTGAAGGAGGCGTTGGGCAGCGATATCCCGGTTTTGTGGGCGCAACCCAACCAGATTCAAAATGGAGAGGTCCGGATCGGCAAGGAAGATATCATTGCCAATCTTCCATTCTATGGTGAATGCCAATTGTGGTTCGATCACCATGTCTCCAATGCGATCGAAAACCAGCCCGATGGCTTATTTCGCATCGCACCCTCAGCGGCCGGACTGGTCTTCGAATATTTCCGCCGAAAATTAGACCATCGCTTTCAAGAGCTTGTCCAACAGACGGATAAGATCGATTCTGCACGATTGAGCCTCGATGAAATCCTGCACCCCGAGCGTTATGATTATATACTTGTTTCCATGACGCTTTCCGCAGACCCGACCCCGGACAAGCGCTACTGGGATCATCTGGTCGAACTCCTTCAGCATCATGCCATCGACCAGGTACTGGCCGACCCGAGGGTAAGGGCGCATTGTGATCGTGTTGAGCTCGAAAACAAGGCCTATAAGCATCATTTGCAGAATCACACGCAGGTCATCGACAAGGTATCTCTGACCGATTTTCGAGGCATAACGCCGGTGCCGAATGGCAACCGCTTCCTGGTTTATTCATTGTTTCCGGATACCATCGTCAATATGAAAATTTACCATGAGCATGATAAAACGGTCGTAAAAATAGGGCACAGCATCGTCAATCGCAAATGCCGTGTCAATGTCGGACGTCTGTTGGCCAAATACGGTGGTGGAGGCCATCGAGGGGCCGGCGCCTGCCGTCTGTCAAATGAGACTTCCGAACGGATCCTGTCACAGATTCTTGACATCCTGAAACAAAATTCACCAGAAGTGTAAATCCTGAAGCAATTTATCCGCAATTAGAGCGCATCTTCCAAATGTCCAATGATTCCTGAAGCCAAAGACACTTTATGCACCATATTGATTCATAGCCGTTAAGTATGATATCAGATCACCATTTGAACCATTGAACTGAATCTGTTAAGGTTAGTTTGAGAGGAAACGATTGTGGATTTGAGAGGACGATGATTTATGGCTTACAAAATGAAAATCAGCACAAAAAAGACATCTTTGCCTTCGGGATGGAATCCGGAAAAGGCGCTGGCGGAGGCACTGGCTGAGCGGTCCCGGTTTCTCGAAAAGTACCCGAAGTACCAGGAATTCCAGTCGGATATCGATATGATGCTGGACAAAGCCGGAAACAGAAAAAATCGAATGGCTGTTCTGGCCATGCTCATCGAAGGCAAGCTTATCGAAATGAGCCAGCAATTCAAAAAACTCAACGGCATCCTTTCCCAGAGGGCTGCTTAAAACCGATAAGAACGCCGAGCTGGACCGCAAGTCGCAGATCCCGGGCATTTTTCGGGGATGCCGCTTAGCAGCGGGCATCAGTTGATGGACATCAAAAACGTCCTCAAATTTACTTTGCGTCCCTGAATTCGCATTTTGCGACGAATGCTGAGTCGATAGGCTTCCACCGTGCGTGCTGAAATTCCAAGTAAAGAGGCGATGTCACGGGTTCGCTTGCCTTGACGGATGAAATTTGCGACTTTCAGCTCGCTATTGGTCAATCCATAGGAATCCATTGAGAGCCTGCGCGTAAAATTTCCGGTGATATCGTTCAAATTGGACTCGAGTATGGTCACATAGGCCAGCTGACGTTCGTCGGCAGCGACTTGCTTCAGTTTATCCACATACGGCAATATCAACTCCTTGATATTGTACAGAACCTGCTCTTCGAATTCCTGTTTGTCCACTTCACGACGCTTTAGCAACACCTTCAAGGCCGTATTGGTCTCCTGCAGGTTGGCTTTTTCCATCTCCAGATCCGCTTCACGTTCTCTGAGGCTGCGCTCCGTATTGCGGCGATCAAAAATCTCTTTTTGAAGTTCTTCATTGGCCTTTACCAGTTCAGCGGTTCGGATCCTGACCTGCTCCTCCAGCTCCATTTTTGCCTTGAGCATGACATGTTGATTCTGGATGCTCTGCGAGATATCCCGACATACGCCCTCCTGCATGATGAAGTCCCCGTCGGGAGTAAAACGAAAGATGCCGTTCGCCTCCACCCAGTAGATATCCCCGGACTTGCTGACCATCCGAAATTGCTGAGAACGTATCTCATCCTTTTCCGCCTCGACCACCTGAGCAAACTGCCGCTCAACCCAGGTTTGATCCTCATGGTAGAGCAAATCGATAAAGGAGCTGCCGATCAAATCCTCAACCCGATATCCATAGGCGGCCACCGCCTGATTAATCGCCAGGATGGTGCCAACAGCATCCAGGGCATAGATCAGGTCCGGTAGATTGGAAGAGCGTGCGCTTGTGCCTTGATTTGGGGGAACAGGATCGAAGCCGGAGGCATCAGTTGTCGGGGGTACGACATACATTCGATCATTAACGGATGAATGATGTTGCCGTTTGGCAGTTGGCTTTTCTTGTTTGTCATCTCGGTTGCTCATTGCACATACCGTATAACACGTACCTGATGATACCACCACATCGAAGAAAGGTCCCGGAACGCACTTCATATAAATTGATTTAATATATTATCAGACGCTTAGTCGATTTATCCCATGGGGCCCCGCCAAATCAATTCATGCCTGGGATGCACGAGCAAAATCAACTATAGCCTCTCCTGCCGGGGGAATGCAAACATCTTTGAGCGAAGCCCTTGCCTTCTGGTACCATCAGCGATATGGAGGGCATAAAAATTCAGAAGGGAAAACCACAATGAAACTGGGCATCATCGGACGGCCCCAGGCAGGCAAGGCTACGGTCTTTGCAGCCTTGACAAAGACGGAACTGGAAATCACCCAGCGCAAAGAGAGCCGGATCGGCACCATTCAGGTGCCGGACCCACGAGTGGATATCCTGACAGACATGTACCAGCCCCGAAAAACGATTTTCGCACAGGTCGAATATCTTTTGCCGGCACCGGCGGAGCATGTCAAGGAAACCGCCAAAGAACAAAGCGTATGGACCCAGGTTCGCGAATGCGATGCGCTGATTCATATCGTCCGTAACTTTAAAGGATATGGTGTCGCACCGCCAACCGGTCCGGCGGATGTGAAGGCCATGGACGATGAACTGGTTCTTTCAGACCTGGTCGTGGCGGAAAAACGTCTTGAACGCCTTGAATTGGACCAGAAAAGGGGTAAAAAGCCCAATCCAGATGAATTGCGCCTGTTAAAACAATGCCATGACCATCTGAACCGGGAAAAGCCGCTGCGGGTCAGCCCTGAATTGGCCACCGCACACGTGCTCCGAGGCTATGCATTTCTTTCGGCAAAGCCAATGCTGGTGCTTGCAAACAATGACGATGAAGATGACCAGCGACCGGACTGGCTGCCTGCCGGTTCCGGAATGGTCATCCGTGGAAAGCTGGAACAGGAACTCTCACGCATGCAGCCGGATGAAGCACAGGCATTTCTGGAAGAGTTCGGAATCAAGACCTCGGCCATGGATCGCATCATCGCCCGCTCGTATGACCTGCTGGGTTTGATTTCATTTTTTACGGTCGGAGAGGATGAGGTCCGGGCCTGGACGATTCGGAGGGGAACCACGGCCCAGGCAGCGGCCGGCGTCATTCATACCGATTTTGAAAAGGGATTTATCAGGGCCGAGGTGCTGGCCTATGACGATTTGATGTCCGCCGGAAATTACGCAGCGGCTCGAAAACAGGGAACCGTCCGGTTGGAGGGCAAAACATACACGGTGCAGGACGGCGATATCATTAACTTCCGCTTCAATGTTTAATGGACAAGGACCATAGAGCGGGCCCGTGCAAGCATTAAAACGGTCCGGCCGATCGAGAACAGACTGATTGCATGTTGAATACGACCATCTCAAGAATCGCGGCCGGCAGTGAATACTATGTGAGGGACCCAAATACGATCGTCACCTCGCCGGTTCAGCTGCCAAATGCCCTGTGCCCCAACCCGGACCTGTTGGCTCCGGCTGCGGACCTGTTTCCGATGCGAATCAATGCACATGTACTGTCTTTGATGGAATCACCGGATGATCCGGTTACCAGGCAATTCCTCCCATCTCCACGGGAGCTCAGCGATCAATCCGGATGCTATGATCCTTTAAACGAAACCGGGCAAAGTCCAAGTCCCCTGGTCGTCCATCGCTACCCCGGTCGGGTTCTTTTCCTGGTGTCTGCCCGCTGTGCAGCCCACTGTCGTTTCTGCATGCGCAAACGTCATCCCATGACAGGCGAACAGGTTGACGCCTCGGCCCTGCTGAAGGGATTCACGTACATCAGAAACAACCGGCGGATCAATGAAGTCATCCTGTCAGGGGGCGATCCTTTTATGCTGAGCGATGCATACTTGCTGGATATTTTGACTGCGCTGCGAGGTCTGACGCATCTCCGGATCCTGAGAATCCATACCCGCATACCCATTGTATGGCCGCAGCGTATCACTTCGTCGCTTGTCCGGCGCCTTGCCGATCTGCACCCCCTTTTCATCAATATTCACGTCAACCACCTCTGTGAGATAACGCCTGAAACCAGCCGCGCGCTGCGCCTTATGGCCGACGCCGGTATCCCTATCGGCAGTCAGACCGTACTGCTGAGCGATATCAATGACCGAATCAGCGTCCTGTTGCCGCTTTTTGAAGCATTGCTGGAAAACCGCGTTCGACCCTACTACCTTCATCAGATCGACCGAGTGCCGGGGACGGCCCATTATCAGGTTCCCGTTGAAAAAGGTTTATCATTGATGCGCCGTCTGCAAGGGCATGCTTCCGGAATGGCTATCCCCCGTTTCATGATCGATTTGCCGGGAGGCGGCGGCAAAATTGAATTGCTTCCGGATTACATCACCAAAAAACAGGCGCATTGCTGGCAAGTGCTCAATTATGACGGCCGGCACTTTACATACAACCCAGCATGAAGCCCTCCTGATCAGCGCACGGCTCTATGCTCGTGATTGTATGGCCTTTACCGCGGCCTCCCGACGACGGAGCACCTGCTCGATTTTCTGGGAAAAGTCCGTGCCGCTATCCAAGGCGGCAATCCGTTCGATGTTGTCAGCGAGGGTTTCAAGGAAGGTTATGTCTTTGAGGTTGCCGGTGCGCCCCATCCCAAAAAGGATCGTCCGCAAATGGTCCATGATATTAGCGACAAAAGATGGTTTAAACGTGCCTTGATATACCGCGGATTGAGGGTCGCTGTAACGCAATAGCGCCCGTCGAATAATGGTCAGGGCCGTGCTTGTGCCGGTGAGCGACAAAAAAATAAGGGCTTCCCGCTCAAGCGACAGCAAAAAGGATGGGGGCATTGACCGTACACCGGGTTCGGCGACCAGGCTGTGCAAAATTGCCGATTGTATTTTCTCCAGCTTGATTCCAACGAACACTTTATCCGCTGTCAGACGCCAGCGTGCGTACTTCAAAGCACCGGGGTTCGTCCGGCAATCCATCGACAACCATATGTCAGGCGTATGGTCCATGCTCTCCTGATCAAACGTACTTCTTTCGAGCAACAAACAGTTGGCCACGACAAATGCATTTCGATCAGGGTATTCGATTTGATGGTCCGGGTGGAAAATAGTATCCAGTAGAAAACGCATCGCAAGAGCAGGATGTTTCAGGCGTGCGACCATTAAAGAAAAGGAATCCAACAGCAACAACCGGTCCACGCGGCGCGGCATTTGTTTCAACAGGCAATAGTAGATCTCGAACAACGTGTTGCCGTACCTTCCCATATCCTCCGATTGGTCTTCAAAAACAGCACGATTGAAGCGCCCTGCCGGGCTGATAGTGCCTTTGAGCAGCCGGAGCAAATGAAGCGCATGGCTGGCGTCGATACCAAAGCGCTCCGACAGCAGGCGGACATTGGGATAGTTAAAAACAAACGACACATTTTCTGCCGTTCGCATCTTCTGTCTCGTCGCCACGGCACTTTTGACCAGTGCGATCATATCCAGAAGTCTCGGATGAATCATACCAACGACCAGCGTAGAGCCCGGATCATGCAGCTTAATGCCTTTTCGCCGGACCTCGATGTTGGTCAGAACAGCCTCCGGCACCCATAAAAACTGGTCTTGTAAATGATAGATCAACCGGTCGACGATCAGCGGGTCCCGACTGTGATGCTCAACCGCTTTGAGCAATGCCGTGGCGTCCAATAGCCTTTGGCCGACACCCTGAATATCGAGATGATCGAAATCGTTCGCGGTCACAGCCTTGACGGCCCCATCAATCGCTGTCGCATCGGTATCCAGCAGATCAACCAGAAATTGATATGAGATCGGCTCCCGGAATCGATCAACAGAGAAACTGCGCCATGCAAACCGAGGATCCACTGCGTTTCGCCCTGAATCGTCGTCGGTGGGTATGATATCCAGTCCGGGAAAAGCGGACTCCGTATCGGGCTCCTGCCGCGCGACGCTCTCTTCGACAATCCAAGGCAACGTGTTGATCTCGACCTGGGGTTTGATGAGCTGGGATCTCAAGCTGGGAAGACTGAATATCAGATCGTAGCTGCTGTGGCGCATGGCGGCCTCTTTATCCGAGGTTTTGCCGGAGGCTGGAATCAGTTCCCGGCATGCATCGGCCTGCTTAACCAGTTCACGGGAATTGGCGGCAGAGATGCCGTTCAATCCGGCCATCGATGTGAGATTAGGGTCGGGTCGTCCGAGATTGTCATGCACGACCGGCACCCGGATTGAGCGACCGAAATATCGAAACACGATGGTTGCAGAATTTTCGACGGCATTACGGAACCTGGCGATAATATTGAGCGTCAAACGCAATTGATCGATCTTGTCCTCTGAATCACCAGGCATCGTCAATCGCAATGAATCGATGCCATGAGCTGCAAAACAATCGAATGCCTGGCCAAGCGCGGCGTCCATTCGGACCTGTGAGCCGGCACCGGTCTTCCCTGATGAGATGAGACTGCCAATACCATTCACCGTCAAGTCGCCCAGCGTGATACGGTAGTTCGGCGACCCGCCTCCTGGCGATATGGGTCGGCCGACGCGTTGCAGAATGATTTCCCGGTTACCGCGGGACATCTTTGCCAGCAGATTCATATGACGCAGCAGCTGATCGAACAGGATGGATGTGGCTCGGGCTTTGAAACTGCTTCGCGAATGGGTGAGAAACAGTCCAAGTTGATGAACCAGGCCCACCAGCAGCACCCGCAAATGATTAGCGGGGGCGCTTTTTACTGGCGTTGGTGTTTGATTTTCGCCGATGCCGTTTCCCATGTATTTTATTCATCCCACCCATGTTTGGCGCATTCATATCTTAAAAACCGCCCAAAAAGTCCGGCGATCAGTTGAAAAATACGATTGAACGATTTGAACAGGTTTCTGCTTTACAGGTATCGGCAAGGAATTGCCACTATCGGACAGGAATTTATGATCCCGGACCGATCATGCCAATTTTTCAGCTTTGAGTCAACAAGCTACCCTGTCATAGACGTTAATAGAATGTTTTTGGCAAGGCCAGAGGGAGGAAGCTGTATTACGTATACCGCGACGACCGATAACGCAGTCCAAAACCACTCCCCTGCTATAGACGTTAAGAGAATGGTTTTGGCAAGGCCAGAGGGAGGAAGCTGTATTCCGAATA
>JBNKKC010000048.1:0-21504 GCA_050291625.1 Desulfobacteraceae bacterium | reverse complement strand
TATCAATGAACCAACTGGGCGGCGTAAGTTGAGTCTCGCGACCTTCCCGTCGCTACAGCGACGGGACGTTCTAACCAAACTGAACTACGCCCCCGCAAATAGGCGCTATATCAATGAACCAACTGGGCGGCGTAAGTTGAGTCTCGCGACCTTCCCGTCGCTACAGCGACGGGACGTTCTAACCAAACTGAACTACGCCCCCGCAAACAGGCGCTATATCAATGAACCAACCGGGGCGCTCTCACCAAACTGAACGACGCCCCCGAAAAATATGGTAGGCGGAACAGGGCTTGAACCTGTGACCCCCGGCTTGTAAGGCCGGTGCTCTCCCAACTGAGCTATCCGCCCTGATTCTTGACCTACATTTTGAGGAAACCCCCCAAAAGAGCTGATATTGCTAACAGGTCATCATAATGATGTCAAGATAAATCTGTGGGTGTTCTCACTGTTTTTATCTGTGCAACTCACTGAAAATTTGAGTCGATTCAGCCGCTGGCACGGTTGTGTCGAGCACTTCCGTACGGGTTGATTTCCACGCAACCGGACCGACGGCGCATAGCGATAGGAGAATGTGTTTTTTCAACCGGCCCGACCGTCGTCGCACGGTTCGTCATCCGCATCGAAGCGCGAGTGTTCGGCTGTGGTGGCCAGGGTGCACTGGTCCATGGGGATGGTTTGCATGGGCTGGCCGCAACATTCGGGTGCGGTCGCGTTTTTGGGGGCCAGTTTCTGATTCTGGCAATGATCACATTCATAGGCGACTTGTTCAGCCATTGCGTCCTCCATCGATTGGCTTCAAATGGTTCTGTCTGCGCTGGCCGGCATGCCTTTGACGACCCGCAGATGCCGGGTTTTCGCGAGCGCGACAATTCCCGGCACATGGTTATCAGCTACTGGTGGCCTTCTTTCGGTACGATGCAGATGAACCGAAACGGCGCTTGACCGGTGTTTTTAAATTGATGATCGGCATTGGCCGGCACGAAGGCGTAGGAACCCTGGGTGACCGCATGATTTTTCCCTTCGATCATCAGCACACCGCTGCCTTCAACCATATAGTTGATGTGCGGCCACGGATGGGCATGCCTGGGCGAATAGCCGTCCGGCTCCAGCTCGATGATCCGCATGACGTGATCGGTCCATCCCTGATCCTGACCGATAAGGACTTTTATCCCTGCGCCTTGCACTTCCGGGCTGTCGATGATGGTGGCCATCACCTCTTTTTCATGAGATACGATCATAATGTCCTCTTGTATTGATATTATTTGATCTCCATCGAAAACGTTTTGCTTTCACAATCAAAATTTTCTATCTGCGAACTGGCTCAACCGAACTAACCGGTACTATAAGTCCATTTGACAACTGAGTAAAGGGTGCATTGGGCGACGCGGCGCCGGTGAACGTGACCTGCGTTCGATTGCCAAGGCCGTTTGCTATCCTTCCTAATTTGACGGCTGCAGGATACGGCTGAGTTTTTTGGATAGTTCCGCCAGGGTAAACGGTTTGGTTATCAGGCCCTGGCAGCCGCGCTTTAAAATGTCACTGGCCTGGCCGTCGGCACTGTAACCCGTGGAGAGGATGATTTGGACGTTGGGGTCGATCGCCTTGAGTCGGTCGAACGTCTCGCTGCCGTTCATATCCGGCATGATCATGTCCAGGATCACCAGATCGATATCGTCGCCACTGGTATCGTAGGTCTGGATGGCTTCTTTTCCGCTGCGGGCGACCATCAACTGATAGCCCAAATGTTCGATCATACAGCCGACCGAATCGATGACGATTTCCTCGTCGTCGATGAGCAGGATGGTCCCGCTGCCGCTCTCGGGTTCTTCGGAAGGCTCCGGCGGCTGCTCTTCGAGCGTTTCATCGGTGGCCGGCAAGAAGATGTAGAATGTGGTGCCCTGGTTGGGTTTGCTGAAGACTTTAATCAGACCCGAGTGGTTTTTGATAATACCGTAGGCGGACGCCAATCCAAGGCCCGTGCCGCGCCCGCGCTCTTTGGTGGTGAAAAAGGGATCATAAATGCGCTGGATGGTATTGGCATCCATGCCGATGCCGTTGTCGGTGACGCTTATTTGTACATAGTCACCGGCTTTGATGTTATAGGCGGCGACATCGGATTGGTTGAGGGTTCGATTCGATGTGCTGACCGTCAGATCACCGCTGTTTTCCATGGCCTGCCAGGCATTGACGTACATATTGTACAGCACCTGTTCGATTTGACTGTAATCCGCCTCCACATGCCACAGGTCGTCGGCCAACGATGTCCGGACGTTGATCTCTTTGTGGGTGCGGGCAAACATTTTTGTGTTCTTCTCGATCAGACGATTCAAATCGATGACGCTGACTTGATATTTTCCACCTTTGGCAAAGCCGAGCAACTGGCGGGTCAGGTCGGATCCGCTTTTGGCGTATTGCTCGATACTTTCCAGACGCTTGACGTCGCCATCGTCTGGCGATTTATCCCTGAGCAGCAGCGACGCGTTGCCCAGAATGCCCATCAGCAGATTGTTGAAATCGTGCGCCACACCGCCGGCCATGGTGCCGATCGACTCCATTTTTTGAGCATGAAGGAGTTGGGCCTCCAGGCGCTTCTGATGGGTGATGTCCATCAGATAGCCCAGAATTTCGCTCAATTTACCCCGGGCGTCGAAACGTCCGATGGCATTCAATCGAACATGGATCACGGTGCCGTCTTTGCGGATCATCTCAACTTCGACATGTTTGAGCCGTTTGGCGGTCGACAGCTGCTCCACCAACTGCTTTCTGAGGCCGGGATCTTTGTAAAAACCGTTCAGATCCATTCCGACAGCCTCGTGGGATGAGGCAAGCCCTAAAATATCGGCAAAGACATTGTTGCACAGAATGATTTCGCCCTCGGGGGTTGCGATATAAAAGCCGCTCAGATCGGCCTCGAAGATATGCCGATAGCGATCCTCACGCGCTTTGAACTTCGCCTGGGCCGCCTTGAACTTGGTTACGTCCTGCATTTGGATGATATAGTATAAAGGCTCCTGCTGCTCACCGTAAATCAGGCGCACGCTGCACAAAACCGAAACGATTTGGCCGTGTTTGTGGATATAGCGCTTTTCTTTGGGGATGGTGGATTGGTCGTATCCTATCCCGCTGATCAGCCTCAGGGTCAGGTCGATATCGTCTCTATGCGTAATGTCCCGCCAATTCATTTGCAGCAGTTCTTTTTCGCCATATCCTACCATTTGGCTGAAGGCATCATTGCAGCGGATGTAGTTTCCCTCAAGATCGGCCATCGCCATCCCGCAGGCCGCATGATTGAACACCGTGCGGAATCGGTCTTCGCTGCGGCGCAGTGCTTCCACCGAACGTTTCTGCTCGGTTATGTCTACCACACAAACCACGACACGATCCCAATCGTCATCACCGGAAGGGAAATTCATGCTCAGCATCAGGTGCAGGTATTTGCCGTCCAGGCGTTTGCCGGCAGCTTCACAGGTGAAATGGGTTTGCTTCTGCGCGGCGGCCTTGACGATCTCTCTCAATGCCTTTATCGAGTCCTTTGTGAGGATCTTGTCTACACGACCGATCAGTTCCGATTTGTCCTGCGCGCCATACAGATGCAATGCCGCCGGGTTGGCATCGGTAACGGTCAGCCGATCTGCGATTTGCTGCAGCACTTCCGGGTGCGCCGTCAAGTAGGCGGTGATATTTTTAGTGCCGGCCGCCTCGATTTGATCGACCGTTTCTTTCAACGGGGTGTAGTCTTTTTCCAGCAAAGCCACCGCTGTGTTGTTGAACATGTTTTGATAGCGGTCGCGTGCGGTCTTGATGGCGATTTGGGCCCGGCGTCGGTGCGAGATGTTCATCAGCAGCGTGACGATGATGACGCCCAGCGCCATGAAGCCTGCACCGGCAATCCACACCATCTTCTTGTGCTGCGTGTAGAAGGTGTTGGGCCGGTTGATGATGATGCTGTCCTCCGGCAAGCGGCTCGAATCGATATGGAACCGTTCGAGCTGCCGGTAATCGAACATGTAGCGATTGGGGCTCTTCTCCATTACCGGGATATCTTGCGGTGACTCGCCCTCAATGATGCGAATCGCAATGGATGCGGCTGCCTGACCCTGGTGAAAGCCGCTGGTCAGCATGCCGCCGACGATCCCATGGCCCAGATGAAAGTCCCAAAATGAATAGAGCGGCGCGGCGCTGCTGCTGGAGATCATTTCAACGCTCTGATGAAATGAATATAAGTGCCCGGCACAGTCTTTCGTGAAATGGAGCCAGATGGCGATGTCCTTACTGTTCAACTTGGCGACACATGACTGAGCCTGAGCCATGGTGTGATTTGCCAACAGGTCGATATCCATTGAGCGGATCAGTTTCCGGCTTTCCTTGAAAAAGAGCTTTTCATAGTCCTTGCCGCTCAACGTTTGATCGCCGATGACGACCAGCCGTGTCGCTCGAGGGTGAAGCGTCAGAGCGATGTTCAAGGTATTCCGGATATCGAGCGCTTCCAGCACGCCTGTGAACTCCGGCCGGTCGTCAATCATTTGCGGTTCGAAATAATTGACGCCGCAGAAAACCACCGGTGTCGCACCAAACAGATCACGGCCGTATTTGCGGAGAAAATTAAAGGCAGGACCATATGAAGAGATGATGACTGCGAATGTCTGGTCCGAAAATTTGGTTTGGTATAAGGCCGCCAGTTGATCGAGATAGGCGGGTGTGAATATCCGATGGGTGTCCATGAATTCGTGGGAAATATCCACGCTGTGGCCCCAGGTGTCGAAGGAGCGCTCGATCCCGACAGCGATCGCGTCGGTACACGTCTGGCCTTTGTGATAGGAGTGCAGAACGAGAATCGCGTACGGTTGGGCGCTCACTTGCGCAGCGGCTGATCCGCCAACTGGCTGCAACGTCAGCAGCAATACTGCGGCGCCCAACAGCAGGAGCATTGATTTAAGACATTGAGGTGTCATACGCGAACAGAACCGTCCAAGTCACCAGAGTCCAATTTCTCGACAGTGCATCAGCCAGTATACGACGGCATTCTAACAGTTTTGGCGGCGACTTTCAAACGGGCTGTGGCATATCGATCGATTTTTATGCCGTCGATGGCCAATATTTATTCATGGAAATCCCAGATGGGTTAGGGTATCATCAAACCTTTGAAACCAGTCGATGGAGCGTGAGGAGGATATGACAACATCAATCCGTATGGCATTCGGCAAGGAACCGATAGAGATCAAGGTGGATCCCGCTGTCGATCTGCTCACCATTCGAGAGCCGGAGTCTAAAATCAGAGAACGGCTTTTTAAAGAGCGCCTGACGCGGTTTCTGGAGGTGAGTGCGTTGGACCTGACCCGTACAGCCGTGGTTGTGGCCGACAAAACACGATTATGTGATTATCCGCTCTACCTTCCGATTCTGCTGGACAAGCTCATCGAATACGGCGCGCCGCCGGAACAGGTTACGCTCTATATCGCCTATGGCACCCACGGGCGTCAGAATGATGAGGAGTGCCGTCAGGCCTATGGGGCATCCTACGATAGCTTTCATTGGGTGCACCATCGCTGCGACGAGCGGGAGTTGTTCGAGCAGCAGGGCCGGACCGGCCGCGGTACAGCCGTATGGCTGCGCAAAGATATCATGTACACCAGCTGTCTGATCACTTTCGGAGCGATCTCTCACCACTATTTTGCAGGCTATGGCGGCGGCCGGAAACTGATTTTTCCGGGGCTGGGTGAAAAGACGGCCATCTATGCCAATCATGGCCTTTTTCTGGATCAGCAGAAGCGTGCTCTGGCAGCCGGATGCAGACCCGGCGCGATCAGCGGCAACCCGCTGGCCGAGGATTTGGACGAAGTGGAGACCTTTAGGCCCGCCGATATGAGCATCCACGGGATTTTGGACAGCCGGGGCCGGGTGTGTGATCTCCTGGTGGGCGGCGGCAGGGAGTTTTTTCTGCAGGCATGCCGGCAGCACGCCCGATCCTGCGAGACGGCATCGCGCCGGCAATATGATCTGGTGATCGCCTCATGCGGCGGGTTTCCGAAGGATATCAATTTTATTCAAAGCCACAAAGCCTGTCACCATGCGTCGGCGTTTGTTCGTGACGGCGGTCGCCTGATCGTCCTGGCCCAATGCCGGGACGGGATCGGTTCGGATACCTTTCTGCCATGGTTCGACATCGGCAGTTGGGACGCCGCCTTTGATCGGCTGAGCGGCAACTATGTGGGCAACGGCGGTACGGCCCTGGCGATGATGGCAAAGACACGGCGCATCACCATCGAACTGATAACCGATATGGATCCCGCCATTGCCGGGCGGATCGGGGTTGGGACGATATCGGTAAAGCAGTTGCAGTCGGTCATCGACCGGCATCGAGGTTCGATGGCGGTCATCCCCAATGCCGGCATGCTGGTGCAGCGGCCATAAAGCCTATACCCACGGAAGGGACAATGAAGCATTCCGTTTCTGCAAATAGCCTGTTTTCAGAACTGACAGACGGCCTGGACGGCGAACTGCATACCGATCTGCTGCGCTGTTGCATGCTGGCCACCGATGCCAGCATCTTCAAGCAGACACCGGTGGCGGTGGTCTATCCCAAGAGCTCAGCGGATGTCCAGGCCGTCCTGCGCTATTGCCGCGATCGCGGTTTAAGCGTTCATCCGAGAGGGGCCGGTAGCGGATTGTGCGGCGCAGCCGTCGGCATGGGTGTCGTCCTCGATTTTTCAAAATACATGAACCGGCTTCAGCGCATCGATCTGCAGGCCGGTTATGTCGATTGCGAACCGGGCTACCGTTTCGGCGAACTCGAAGCGGCCTTGTCGGGCAGCGGGCTGTTTTTCCCGCCCGATCCCTCCAGCGGAGAGTATGCCACCCTGGGTGGCATGATGGCCACCAACGCCAGCGGCGCCCATTCCGTCAAATACGGTAATGTGTCCGACTACGTGCTCGATGCCGAGGTTGTCTTCGCCGATGGCGGCCTGGCGCGGCTCTCCGATCTCGCCGATCGGCCGATCAGCCGGTTGCCGGAGAATCTGCAGCGTTTGGCCCGGATGTACGACACCCATGCCTCCAGCATTGAATCGGCCTACTGCCCGGTCAAGTGCAACGTCGCCGGGTATAACCTGCGTCAGATGGTCCAAAACGGACGGCTCCGCCTGCATCGTTTGTTGACGGGCGCCGAGGGAACGCTGGGCGTTGTCACCCGGTTGCGGCTGCGTCTGATTCGGCGGCCGGTGGCGGACAGTCTGGTGGTGGCCTATTTTGACGACATCATCACGGCAGCCCGGGCCGTCCAGCTTGCCATGCCGATGGCGCCCTCGGGAATCGAGGTGATGGACAAATCGCTGCTCAACATGGCGCGCGAATCGGATCCGTTGCTGGCCCGGCGCATTCCGTCCGGGATCGACAATGTACTGATGATCGAGTTTGACGGTTCCTCTCAGGAGGATTGCGCCCGTCCGGCGGATGAACTGATGCGCCGGCTGCGGTCCGCCAACCTGACAGACAAGGCCTACCCGGCCGTCTCGGCCGATGAGAAGCAGCGCTTCTGGGCGCTGCGCAAGGCTGCGGTGCCGATCCTGTACAAACTCAAAGGACGTAAAAAAATACTGGCCCTGGTGGAGGACGCCGCCGTACCGATGGAAGGACTGGTGCCCTATTTTAAGGGCATTTATGACATCTTTGAGCGCCATGGGGTCGATTTTGTGCTTTACGGCCATATCGCCAAGGGGCTGATGCACACCCGGCCTCTGCTGGATCTCAAGGATCCAAAGGATGTGGAGCTGCTCAAGACCATTGCCGATGAGGTATATGACCTGGTTGCCGGACTGGACGGCACCGTATCCGGCGAGCATGGGGACGGGCGTCTGCGCAGTGCTTACATCAAGCGTCGCTATCCGGACATCTACGACCGATTCATAGAGACCAAACAACTGCTCGATCCGGACAATATCCTGAACCCGGATATCATTACCACCGATCAGCCGGACCAGATGATGCGGCATTTACGGTTCGGACCGGAGTATACCGCCGTCGACCCGCAGCGTCCGCACCTGCACTGGCCGACCACCTTTGTCGAAGAGGCGGAGCGATGCCACGGCTGCTCCAAATGCACCACCGTCACTACGGCCACGCGGATGTGCCCGGTTTACAAGGTGACCCGCGACGAAGCGGCCGCTCCCAAGGCCAAAGCCAATATCCTGCGTGCGCTGCTCAGCGGGGCCGTACAGGAACAGGATCTGTACCGCGACGGATTTCAGCATGTCATGGCCCAATGCGTCAACTGCGGCAGTTGCTATCTGGAGTGTCCGTCCAATGTCAATATCCCCAAAATGGCCATGGAGGCCAAGGCCCGCTATGTCAGCAAATTCGGCAGCTCGCTGGCAGACCGTGTGACCGCAAACATTGAAACCGCCGCGTGCCTCACCCACAAGTTTTCCGCCATCATCGGATCAACGATGCGCTGGCCGTTGGTGCGAACCCTTTCGGCACGCCTCACCGGCCTGGCCGTTCAGCGCGACATGGTTTTGTTTGCCCGTCGGAGCCTCTACCGCCGCATGCCGCGGGCCATCGACGGAAAGGGACCTTCGGTGCTCTTTTTCGCCGGCTGTTATGCCGGCCTGATCCGGCCCGCTCTGGGGCAGGCGGCCGTGCGGGTCCTGGCGCACATGGGATTTGAGGTTCATCTTCCACCCCAGCATTGCTGCGGCCTGCCCCAGCTGTCCAAAGGCATGGCCGGGGCCGCGCGGGACAAAGTGCGCCGGAATCTGGACCGCTGGCGAACCGCCCTTGCTCAGACCGATTACATCGTCGTCACGTGTTCATCGTGCGGCTATGCCTTGATGAACGACTGGGCCTACCTGTTGCCGGATGATGGCGCGGTCGGGCAGATCAGCGCAAAGACCCGTCACATCTCAAGTTTGCTGCAGACCTATCGGGACCGGTTGCCGTTGGGCGAATTGCCGGTTCAATTGGCCTATCACCACCCCTGCCATCTGCGTATTCAGCCCGACAGCAGCAGCACCCTGTCCCTGCTGTCGCATATCCCGTCGGCAGAAGTGGTCGATCTGCAAAGCAACTGCTGCGGCATTGCCGGCAGCTGGGGCATGATTGCTGAAAATTATGAACTCAGCCGCTCCATCGGCCGGCCCATGATCGAAAAGCTGAACGCATCCGGGGCAGATTACGGCGTCACCGACTGCCCCACCTGCCAGATGCAGATGGAGCATTTGGGGAACCTGCCCGTACGGCATCCTGTTGAAATCGTACTGGAAAGCCTTGGCCAAAGTGGGCTGGACAGCAGATAAGGGTTGCCGATGCGATTCAAGATAAGGTAGTATGGCGAAAAATGGGGATGTAGCTCAGTTGGGAGAGCGCGGCGTTCGCAATGCCGAGGTCAGGGGTTCGATCCCCCTCATCTCCACCACATCTCAATCCGGTTCAAACAGACAGAGCACAAAAGCCATTCATTGCAGGAGGGCATGAACCCACCTTCAAGTATCTTCAATTAATTCTTGCCTTTGTTGTGAGTGGATCATTGGTGCCACGTCTTGACGTGACACCGTTCTATGCACCGTTCTACAAATGGCGCTACGTGCGGTCAATTACTTTATGCTTCGCATTTTTCAATATCGGGTTCCGTTTATTTATTTGACCTCTTTGACATTAAGGTAAGACCATATGCCTTCTTTTTTGCTCATTCCCATTCCGAAGGATATGGTGCCACCTTTGTTTCCTAAGACTTTCTTAACTGCTTTTATGTCACTGATAGGAGCCCATTCGTTCGCATCTCTGCTTACATACAGCATAGTATTTGCAAAAAGCTTTCCTTTGTCGGATTCTCTAATTTCGGATCTTTTCTCCTTACCGAGGTTTTCCAGTTCAGCCAATTCCTCTTTTGACAGGTTTTCAGGAATTTTTAACATGAAAAACAGTTTCTGGTTTGCCACTATGTCAATCTTTTTGTTTGCGATTCCGATGATATCGGTGTCCAAGGAAAGTTCAAGAGGAAACCTGTCTCCTTTGTCAAGGTATACTGCATAATTGTTCAGGTTCGACGGTGTGCTTTCCAGTTTGTCAAGCTGGCTGTAATGAATTATATTCTCAGGCCTGAACTCCTTCGATATGATATTAATTCTGGCGCAGCCTGCGGTTATGAGAATCAGGATCAGGATCGCAATTTTATTCATATTAATTCTCCTTTCTGCCTATCAGATTGAAATAAGCGTTAAAAGCACATTACGGATGATATAAGGCCGGTGGGTGTATTTCCGAAGCTGCCTCATCCAGTTTACTTTTCCGATTCCGGGCCGGCTCCACGTCGACCCGCCTGGGCCAGGCACCGTGTCGCAGCCGGTGCAGCAATAGCCGCAGATCGTTTAGAATCACCAGCAGACTTGGGATAAGGACCAGCGTCAGCACCGTGGCGAAAATAACGCCGGCAGCCAGGGACAGGGCCATGGGAATAAGAAACTTTGCCTGCAAGTTCTTTTCGGCAATCAGGGGCAGCAACCCTCCCGCAGTACTGATGGTGGTAAGAAAGATCGCCCGGAACCGTCTTGCCCCGCCCTTGATGATTGACTCGAAAAACGGTATGCCTTCGGCAAGGTTCACGTTGATCCTTTCAGTTAGGACGATGGCGTCGTTGACCACTACGCCGGCGAGGGCCACGATGCCGAAAAGACTCATCATCGTAAGGTTATAACCCAGCAGCATATGCCCGAACACCGCGCCGATAATGCCAAAGGGAACCGTGAACATGATGATCAACGTCTGGGCGTAGGAGCGGAACATGGTGGCGATGATGATGAAGATGCCCACCATGGCCAGGGGGAACCCGATGAACAGACTCGACAGGGATTCACGGGTTTTTTTCTGCTCCCCCTGCAAGGCCACCCTCAGTCCGGGATAGCGGCCCTGGATTTGCTTGAGAAAGCCGGACTTGAACGCGGCGAATATTTCATTGGCATTGGCCCGGCTGGTGTCCACATCGGCGCTGACCGCCACCCGCCGCATGCCGTCGGTGCGCGTGATGGTGGCATAACCCGGGGTATTAGATATATCGGCCACCGAGGTGAGCGGGACTTCATATCCTTGAGGCGTACGAATGCGCATTTGCTGGAGAGAGGTGAGGCGGCGACGCTCGTCCGTGGTGTAGCGCACCTTCACCCGGATATCATCTCGGCCGCGCTGCAGGCGCAGGGCTTCGTCGCCATAATAGCCGGCATAAGTCTGCTGCGCCAGGTCGTCCACGGTCAATCCGAGCGTGCGGGCCTCGGGTTTGAGCTTGAGCTGCATTTCGTTCTTGCCCGGGGCGTAATCCGAGCGGATCTGGTAGACTCCGTCGAACGTGGACAGCCATTTCATCAAGTCATCGGAAGCGGCCAGGATCGTATCCATATCATGGCCCTGAATCCATACCTCGATGGGCGATCCCGGGGGGCCGACATTCAACCCATTTATTATCAAGGATTTTGCTCCCGGAATCGAACCGATCTCCTTTTCCCACGCGACCATCAGGTCCTTGGAATGAATTCCGCGGCGTTCGGATGGCAGCAGTTTGGCCTGGACCGACCCCAGGTGCGAACCCCGGCGCGGATTGTCCTCCAGGGTCTGACCTACCAGAAGCAGGTGGTCCTCCAATAACGGTTCCCCGGTCAAGGTATCGGTTTTTTCGGCCAGGCCCAGAAGGGCGGCCTCCACCCGGTGCAGGGCCTCTTCAGTGATCTCAGGCGGCGTGCCCTCGGGAAATTCAAGGGTGGCTGTCATGATGAACCCGTCAATTGACGGCAGAACTTCAAATTTGACAAACCCGCCGCGCAGCAGCCCCACGGTCAAAAAGAAGATCGCAATGGAAGTGCAAAACGAAATGTAGCGCCAGTAAAGGGCCCTGCTTAAAAAGGGTGTGTAGATGCGAGCCACGAACCATTCCATACCCTCGGAAGTCCGGTGGTGAATCTGCTGGACCGCACGACTGATGCGGTTGAGTTTGCGATGATTGATATTGGGATCCGGCAGATGGCTCAGATGAGCCGGCAGCAGCATCAGGCATTCCACCAGAGAAATAGCCAGACAGGAGATGACCACCACGGGCAGGATAGCGATGAATTTCCCCATGACGCCGCCCACATAGGCCAGGGGCAAAAAGGTCACAATGGTGGTGAGCACTGCCGCAGCTACCGGCATCCCCACCTCGCAGACACCCTCCACCGCGGCTTTCAACGGCGGCAGACCGCGCTTGCGCTGCACAAAGATGGCTTCTCCCACTACGATGGCGTCATCCACAACGATGCCGAGCACCAGGATCAAGCCGAGCAGGGATACCATGTTAATGGTGCCGCCCGCGGCCCATACAATTGCCAAGGTCCCAAAAATCGATATGGGAATACCCATGCCGGACCAGAAGGACAAGTGCACATTGAGAAACATCCACAAGATGAAGAAAACGATCACCAACCCCATGGCGCCGTTCTTCAACAGTAAATTGATGCGGGCGCGGAGCATGTCGGTATTGTCATATAAAATCTTGAGGTTGGTGCCTGGCGGCAGCTGCCGTTGTTTGTGGGCTGCAAAATCTTTCAGCGCCTTGGAAATGGCCAGCGCATCCTCCTCCCTGGTTTTGTATGCGACCAACACAACCGATGGCTCGCCATTGATCAGGGCTTTGACGGGATCCTCGGTGAAACCGTCATTGATGACGGCCAGCCGGTCCAAAGTGATGATCTCACCCTCGGGTCCGGCCAGTACGACGATTTGAGACAATTGCCTGCCGGTATATTTGCGACCGATGGTGCGTACCCGGATCTCTTCGCCCTGGGTGCGGATCGTACCGCCGGCCAGGTTCAGATTGCTGCGCCGTATAGCTCCCACCACCCGGTTAAATGTCAGGTTGTATTCCCGCAACCGTCGCTCGGACACTTCGATGGCGATTTCATAGTCGCGGGCCCCGAAAATCGTCATTTGGGATAGTTGCGGGATCTGCTGAATCTCATCCTTGATGCGCTCGGCCCACTCCTTGATACGACGTTCGTTCAAATCGCCGGAAAGATACAGAATCATTACCGGGTCCTTGAAGGTGATCTCGGTGATGACCGGCGCCTCGGCATCCACCGGAAAAGTGGAAATGGCATCCACCTTGGCTCGCACCCGGTCGAGGACATCGTTGATATCATAGTTCTCTTTTACCTCGATGATGGCGACGCCCCCATTTTCCCGGGCCTCTGTGGTGTACTGTTTGACGCCCTCCAAACCTTCAAGGGCTTCCTCGATTTTGCGACTGATGCCTTCTTCCACCTCTTCCGGGTCCGCGCCCGGGTAGGCCACTGAAATTGTGATGATGTCCACTGAAAACTCGGGAAAATTCTCCCGGATCATGGACATGGCGGCAATCCCGCCGGCCATCAATATCAGTACCAGCAGGATGTTGGCAAAAACGGTATTACTGGCGAAAGCAGCCATAATGCGCTTCATGACGAACTCCTTTGGCGATCCACATGGGTGACTTTAAGGAGGATGTTTTCCAGGGGATCGGCCAGCCGGGTGGAAATCACCAGGTCTCCCGGCTGCAGTCCGTCCGCTACAATAGCGGTGTCACCCTCGATGTGCGCCACCTTGACGGGTACGGTTTTCAGGCGACTGTCCCGGATTTTATAGACGGTATTTTTGTAGCTCACCGCCCAGTTGGGCAGGCGATAGACATTTTTCAGAGTCTTGCCGGGGATGTCCACGGTACAGAACATGCCTTCCACCAGCGGCAAACCCTGGGTGCCGTTGTCGGCGGCTTGTGCGGAATCGATGCGAACGGCCACGGTGAGCGTTCTTGTTTTCTGGTCGAAGCGCACAACGCGGTGCAGGCGTCCCTGCCACGTGTGGCTGGTGTTCTCTTCGGTCCATCGAATGCTGCAGACCACCGGTTCAAGTCCAGCGAACCAGGCCGCCCCGCCCTGGCTGCGGTTGCCGTCAAATTGCAGCCACTGGCTGGCATCCCGGCTGTCGAGGGGAACATGGATCTCCAGCATGGCGTCATCGGCCAGGGTAAGAACCTGCTGCCCGGGGGCCACATATTGCCCCCGTTCGATGGAAACCGATTTTACCCGGGCATCGAAATATGTTGCTACGGTGCAGCGATCGAGGTTGACAGCGGCCACCGACAGCCGGGCCCGGGCCGATGCCATGCTGTTTCGCGCTTCCTTGATTTGAATTGGATATAGGGCCAATGCCTGTTTCATCTGGTCCACCCGGTCCGTGGCGGTGTTGAAAGCCTGTTCGGCCTTCTCCATGCCGGAGCGGGTGCCGACGCTGTCTTTTTGAAAGAGATTTCGTAATCGCTGGTACGCCAGTTCGGCCAGATCCCGGTTGCGCTGCAGGGTGTGCAGACGCCGCCGGTCGACAGCATACTGTTTCTCCAGGCGTTTGACGGCATTTTCCCATTGCATCACATTGGCCTGGGCTTCCTTTGTGGCTGCCTCATAATTGCGGGTGTCGACTCTGAACAAGGTCTCGCCGCTGGGGATGATCTCGCCGGCATCCAAGCGAGGATGAACCTCAACAATAGTCCCGGAAACTTCCGGAGAGATGGTCACCACTTTGAGGGCCTGCACCTCTCCATACCCGGTGATCGTCACGGGAACATCAACAGGATGCATCCGGACCGCCTCCACCTGCAGGGCCCGCTCCTCGCTTTTTACCGTGGCCGGAGGTTTTTTCGAGCCGGCCAGTCTGCTCATGCCGAAGGTACCAGCCGCCAGAACGAGGATGCACATCAGGATGCGGAAAATAATGTTTTGCACGGGATGTTTGTCCTTTGTATGGTTCAAATCTTTCATGGAATTCCCTTTTTTTCTTTCATTGAATTCTACCAATCTTGTGACTGGCTTTTTGTGCTTTTAGTTGGATTCAACACGCATTACAGAAATCAAAGGTGAACCCAGGTCGCGCTTTATTTTTAATACATATCCGGCTGCAGCAAGCGTAGCAGGTCGTTCTGAATGCTACCCGGTTTTATCAGCATTTTGAATCAGGGGTCTGTGGGAAATCTGTTTGATTTTGTAACAGAATGTACGCAGAAAAGACGTATTTTTAGTGGCTGATGCCCATTTGCTGTATGATGGCAGGGCACAGGCAGAAAATAATTCCACCATCTCGCTTGCCTTTGCGCCCGTCTACGGCGTTACATCCATCGGTACATATCTCGGCACCGGCGGATGAGCCTTGTAGACGAACCCAAATCCGGCACAATCCCGTAGAATTATCTTCTGCCTGCACCCATATTGAAATATGGAAAAAATAGAGTGTTCCCTAGTCTCCCCTGTTATCAGTGATCGGCAAAATCAGGGAAAGGCGTGCGCCGCCAATAGGTGCATCGGAGACAGTGGCGCAACCGCCGTGCCAGTTTGCCACGCGATGCACGATGGCCAGGCCAAGGCCATAACCAGGAAGATCCGAATGGCTATGATCGTCCAATTGCACAAAAGGTTCAAAGATGCGCTGACGATCGGCCGGCGGTATGCCCGGTCCGTCATCATCCACATGGATAATGGCTTGGTAGTCAACGGTCTTTAGGGTGATCTGGATTCGTGAGTTTGTATATCTGACGGCATTCTGCACCAGATTTCGCAGAGCGCGCTCCAGAAATTGCGGGCTGGCCGCCAGCGGTACTTTAGGGTTGGGACTGCTGATTCGGCATTCAATGGCAGCTTTCGAATTTTCAGCATCCAAAACAGCCGCCAAGTCGGTCAACCAGGGCCCCAAATCCATCTGTTCCATCTGGGGACGATAACTTTTGTCTAGTTTGGCGTAGGTTAAAAGCTCTGACACCAGAAGATCCAGCTCATCCACATCGCGTCGCATTCCCTCAAGATGCTTCTCTCTCTTATCGGATTCGTCCGCCGACGCAATCATCTCCATGCTGAAGCGCAGGCGCGCCAATGGCGTACGAAGTTCGTGGGATACCGCATGGGTCAGTTCCCTGTGAGAGCGGATGAGCTCTTGAATGCGATCCGCCATACTATTGAACGCATTGGCAAGATGGGCCAGAGATGATCGTTGTGGAAGATTGGCTCGGGCGTCTAATTTGCCATTGCCGAAGGCTTCGGCGGCAATGCTGATACGCCGCAGTTTATTTGCATATGGCCAAACCACGATCAGGGCTAATATGGAAAAGAATGCGGCGATAACAAGGCTAAAAATTATATCCAATAAAAACTTGTTATAGCGAAATGCCGGGATAGGCCCCATAGTCAAAACCATGTTGGTTTGACCCAAGCGCTGATAAAGTATGATCATATCTTCTTCGAACAGCACCACCACATCATCCTCGGCCAAAACCGATCTATTTATTTTCTGCAGCGATAGGGACTCAATGGGTGACACGGTCAAAGGAAAATTAAAATGCGATTGCATGGTTTTGACAACCTGGTCCCATTGCTCTATGGGAGTACGGTTCAGTTCTGTTTCAATGACGTAAAAAGATCCTATGAAGATATTTCTGCTGTAATTGGCAAATTCAGATTCCAAATAGCCTTGATAGATCTTATTAAAGATCGGCCCAATAAAAAAATGGACAACCACAAACACAGCAATCATAAACATGTAAAGATATGCTAAAAGGCGTTTCATCGGAGTATTGCCTTCTGCCGAATGTTAATTGAATCGCAGCTATCGATGAATTGCTTTGGTGTTTTTTTCATTTTCATTTGGTTCTACCAGGCATCTTTTACGAATAGATACCCTTTGCCCCAGATGGTTTTGATCCGCTTGGGAGAAGAAGATGCATCTCCCAGTTTTTTGCGCAACCGTGAGATAGACACATCCACACTGCGATCCAACCCATCGTAGTTGATCCCGCGCAACACCTTATAGATAGTATCACGGTCCAGGATGGTTCCGGCGTTCGCCGCCAACAGCCAAAGGAGTTCGAATTCGTTTGTGGTCAGGTCGATGGTTTTGCTTTCCAAGTTGACCCGATGGGCCTGCCGGCTGATGGAAAGGCCGCCAAAGTTGAGTTCATCGGGATATCCATCTGATTGCTCCGGTTGTTTCGAATCTTCTGCCCGGGTGCGTCTCAATAAGGCCCGAATGCGGGCGAGAAGCACGCGAGGCTCCACCGGCTTTTTGACATAATCGTCGGCTCCCAGCTCCAGTCCGGCCACCTGGTCCATATCATCTTCCCTGGCGGTAAGAATCAAAATCAGTCCGCTAAAGTCTGCTCTTACCTGCCGAAGGACAGCAAGACCGTCTTTGCCGGGCAGCATCAGGTCCAGCACCACCAGAGCCGGTTGTTCGTGAAGAATCCGCTGGGCAGCTCGATCGCCGCGGCGTTCTCCAGCAACCTGATAGCCCTGCTGCCGCAAGTAGTCCCGAATCAATTCGGACAGGCGCTTGTCATCCTCCACGACTAAAATACGCTGAATCTCTTGCAATGCTTCTCCTTTATGGTCAAAACATGGCTTCAATGCGTTAACTTACGATGTTTGACTGAGTGGAATAACTCTTACAATATAATGCAGTCAGATAGTTTCGCCATGCCCGAATAAGAAGATCCGCAGAACGCCCTCTTGCCTGCCAGATCATGATAGCCGGATTGTTTCGGCTTTTTCAATAGAATTCGCAGAATTTTTGCAACATTGGGGTTTATTAATCGCATTCAACGCCCTGCTGTGGATCTGCCAGTTTCTGTCCCAACCGTTGAATCAGCTGAGCGGGAGATTCTTTTTGCAAAATCGAGCTGAACTGGACCTGGTAATTTCTAACCAAACTGATACCATTTTCCACAAGTACATCATAGATTTTCCATTGACCATTGCTCTGCTTCATGCGGTAGTCAATAGCAATTTCCGAACTTTCGCATATCACTTTGGTCCGCACCAGGGCGCGATCGCCTTTGATCAACTCTTTGTTGAAGTTGATCATGACATTACTGTGCTCGCCTTGCATCTTTTCGATGTATGTGGCCCCCAAAAAACGGGCAAAGATGTCGGCAAAGCGGCTTTTTTCTGCGGCGGTAAATGATGCCCAGCGTTTGCCGATCACCCGTTCACTCAATGCATCGGCGTCAAACATGGGGCGGGCGATTTGCCATATCTTATTGCGCTGGGAGGCTTTTTTTCAGGTGCTTTAAACTGCGGGGCGTTAAGAATACCTACGATTTGTTCGAAAGGCCCTTTAATAGTGACTGTGGGGCTGCTGGCTGCCGTGCATACAACCGTAACGCCCAAAATCAGAAAAGACAGGCAGCCAATGAATGTCAAACGGTTAATATTCATGTTTCCTCCTATTAAAAAATAAACCTGTTGAACGTGCACACCCAAAGCAAGTTCTTCTCCTTTTTAAGGCAAGTTTTTAATCTTTTCTTTATTTGCGGCCCATTCCATGGCCTTCATATAGTCAAAAAATACAATGATGTCCGTGGGAAAATCCCTTGCAAGAATTTGATACATACGCGATAAACCGTATTGCACCTTACCATCAACAACAATAGCCTGCCGTAGATCCCGCGTTGCAGCCGGGTAGTTGTCAATATGATTGACAACGCGCTCCATGGCATCATATCCAAAGTCGTCGCTGGGCAAACACCCCCTGAAGTCCCATACGGAGTTTTGTTGACCGGCTTCATCCAAGCTCTTTCTGAAGTTGATTGCTTTTATAAGAAGTTGCGGGTGAACTATGGTGCCCTTTTGAAAGGTCACAAGAAACACTCCGTCCAGGGATTCTATTTTGTAAGGATCTATTGCCATAATCTATTTTCTCTTTGAATTGTGTGTACAAATTTTATATTCTATGAGGTGATTCAGATCTGTAGTTTTTTTGTGACAGTTTGTAACATAATGTAACCTGTTTGACGCCCTCCAAACCTTCAAGGGCTACCTCGATTTTGCGGCTGATGCCTTATTCCACCTCTTCTGGGTCGGCGCCCGGATAGGCCACGAAAACAGTGATGACATTCTTAAGTTGACATTATCGTCTTAAAGATATATAAAATTTTATCCTCCCAATCTCCATGACCAAACTCAATTCGGCAGACACACTTGCAAAAGCTGTCAACACTGACCATTTATAGTCAGCTCTAAATTTCTTCTATCCATACCGGGCATGCATTCATCCTCGAGAAAGGCACCATTACAGACGCTTCATCCTATCCTTGGCGATCAATTATTAATGCCTATGCATAATGGAGGCTTTGTTGCAATGATGCAACAATTCTAATCTTTTTAACTGAAAAGGAGCTTGCAATGTCAGAACAACGACCATCACCGGAAGATCAAATGATGCAGTGGATTACTTCCAAATGGATAGCCAAACCAATTTCAGTGGTTTCGGAACTTGGCATAGCAGACCTGTTACGAGAGGGACCTGCAAGAGTGTATTCCCTGGCGGAAAAAACAGGTACACACGCACCCACCCTATATCGAATCCTTCGGGCGCTTTCATCAGTTGGTATTTTTATCGAGGTAGAGGAGAAGATGTTTGGCTTGACACCACTTGCCCGGTGCCTTCTATCAGATGCCATGCGCCCCATGGTTCGCTTGTTTCTTTCCGATTGGCATGACAAGGCATGGAGCGGTTTGGATTACACCGTCCGAACCGGAAAACCAGCATTCGATCATGTTTTCGGCATGCCCGCATTTGAATGGATGGAAGAAAATCATGAGAGGCGTGCTCTTTTGGATGAGGGACAGGGATTCAAGGCTGCAGGGCTAGCTGAGGCTGCTATTGAAGCCTACGATTTCGCAGACTTTGGATCAATCTGTGATGTAGGCGGTGGAAACGGCACTTTTTTGACTACACTGTTGTCTAACTATCCTCATATACAGGGTTTCGTGGCTGATCTGCCTGAGGCGGTAATTTCTGCGCATAAAGTTATTGGAAAGGCGGGGTTGCATCACCGCTGCAAGGCTGTTTCTTACGACTTTTTTAAGGTTGCCCCTCCGATATGCGACGCATATTTTTTAGTGAATGTCCTTCACGACTGGGAGGATGAAATTTGTTGTCAAATTCTTGAAAACATATTGAAGTCCATGAATACCGGTTCAAGGCTATGGATTGTTGAATACCTCTTAGAAACAGGCCAGGGATTCTCCGTTGCAAAATTGCTTGATATAGAGGTTCTTGTTATGGGCGGTGGCCGTGAAAGGTCAATTGAGGAATATACATCCCTTTTGAGTTCTGTCGGGATGGTGGGATTAAATGTCTTCCCAACCAGGAGTGGCGCTGCCTTGATTGAATGCAAATTGAGAAGCTGATCCTGAGATTGGCCTCCCCGTATCGGACATTGGAGACATTGGTGTCACGTCTTGGTTCAACCTGCGTCATTGCCGCTCAGGCCATTTATTCCAGGGCCGGTTCAAAAGCCTGGTCGTTGAAAATGATGCCTGCCTGATGCAGGTTTCCCGTTACATTCATCGAAATCCAATCAGGCAGGGATCGTTAACCGATTGGCGGATGATCGCTGGAGCAGTTATAAAGCCTAAAAAATCAGGCGTAATCATGGGGGTAACATCAACTGCTGTATATGTAAAAAACGTATAAATGCAGTTCGTTGCAGTTTATTTTTGATAGCCCTGCATAGTACATCACAATCCGGTTCAAACAGATAGAGCACAAAAGCCATTCATTGAAGGAAGGTATGAACCCACCTTCAAGTATCTTCAATTAATTCTTGCCTTTGTTGTGAGTGCCCATGTATAATCGCGTCTATCAATTTGATAGATGTGATTAAACCGAAAACTCACTCTGAATTCCGTTGGAACCAGTGAAAATAGATCATACTTGCCATTACTGCATGGATGTGGCCAGTGACGGATCTAATCCTGATCACCCTCATCATTCTATGGCCAAATACCTTGGCGAAAATGGCCGGCCTCAAAAGCATTTACCATTGAGCATTCGAATCTGCGCGGATGCGACCGCCCATATGCATTGCCGCACGGGCGCCGGGATGCGCGAGTTGATGTATATTGAACGATGCCGAAAAGGAACCTGTTTACCTATGTCAAATGATGGGATGATACCAGTAGAACCAACCTATGAAGAATTGAAAAAGCGTGTTTTGGAATTGGAAGGAACGATACGTGACCAGGAACAGGCGCAAGAAGCATCGCGGTATAGCGAGCACAAGTATCGACGGTTGTTCGAGCTGGCGTCGGACGCCTTGTTCCTTATCGATAAAGACAGCGGCCGCATCCTGGATGTAAACCATGCCGCATCAGAGATGTACGGCTATAAACGGGAAGAGCTGTTGGAGCTGCGCAAGACGGATCTTTTGGCCGAACCGGCAGCCGCAGCCGAAGCAACCCAAAACGAGCTGTTAACGGGGCCGGTGCTTTATCACAAGAAAAAAAACGGATCCATATTTCCGGTGGAGATATCAGCCAGCCATCTAGACTGGGGCGGCTTCAAAGCGCATATTGCCGCCGTTCGGGACATTACCGAGCGCGTAAAAATCAAAAAGCGCCTTTTGCAAAGCCAGAAAATGGAGGCCATCGGCACATTTGCGGGCGGCATTGCGCATGATTTCAACAATAT
>JBNKKC010000047.1:0-48445 GCA_050291625.1 Desulfobacteraceae bacterium | reverse complement strand
CGTTTAACATGCCTTCCAGGTTAACGCCTGGGTTTCATTTGAAGCTCTTTTTCAGCATCTGCGGTAGGGTTTCCATAGGCGGATTGAATAGCTCGCTCCATGCGGGCGATTTCTTCATCCGACAGTAACTCGAAGTGGCTCGCGCGTTTTCTCGCAGAGAGCCGTCCACTGTTTTGGAGGCAGAAGCGAATAAACAGGTCAATCTGTCGATCAGGCATATCCACGATTTCCTGAATGGCCTTTTTAGTCTTGTCATAGCTGGCGATGAATGCCAATTCGTCTGCGAGTTCTGTATCGATGGTCTGTTCGATGAAACGGAAAAGCGCTTCCGCCTGGGGTGTCATATCAATATAGCGGTACCATACGGCCGTCTCATTTTGGACGGTCATATGGCCGTCTTCATCGAGGGAGTATTCAACCAGCGGCATTAGCGGCCCGGAGAACGCTTCCAAAGAAGCGTCATAGTCGGCCGGGTTTTTCAACATGGACGCTGAGATGGGAAACATCACGCCTTCGGGGGTAAAGTTCCGCCGGGCAAGAATGTTGTGGATCAGGAAGCGGTGGATACGGCCGTTGCCGTCCTCGAACGGGTGCAGAAAAACAAACCCATAGGAAACCGCGGCTGCCTGAATCACTGCAGGCACGCCTCCGGTGTTCATACGTTCGTGGGCGGCGATCAGACCCTCCATCAGGTCGGCCAGGTCTTCAGGCTTTGGGCAGGCGATGTGAATTCTTTCTTTCTGCCAGGAGACCGTTTCGCCGACATAACTCTGGCTCAACCGGTAATCGGGATCGCGAAACCGCTCATCGACAATGTGGTTTTGCACCTCGATCAATTGCGTTTTCCGGCAAAAGTCATCTTGTTCCGCCATTTGGAGCAGGGTCACAAAGCGCTCGGTCCGGGTTGAGCCGGGTTTGATGTGTTCAATTTCAAAGGACGATTTTGTCTCTTTGGTGTAAAGGTAGCCGAGCGCACGCTTCAATATGGCAGGGGAATAGCCGGACACCACTTGCCGGCATCGCTGGGGTAAGTCGGCCGCTTCAAAGTCACGCAAGGTGCCAGTGCGACGAGCCATCGGGCAGAATCGGTTGTCACCCGGCAAGTTATCGTTGACCCTTTGACGTCGAACTTGGCGGGTCGGGGTGATCGTGTAGTACTCATCCGGTTCGAGCAAATCGATATAGTTGCCCCGTTTCAGGTCATCCAGCGGAAGCGCTTTGCCTGTCAGGAACTCATACAGGAACCACAAACGCCTGGCATATTTGCCGGTCGGTTTGGAGCGGACATACTCAAGGAAATCTTCCTCCACTGCCTTTTGAAACAAGCTGGCGAGGATCTCCAGATTGGTCCCGTCATACTTGAGCGCAAATTCAAGATGATCGCCCAGCGTATCCCCCGGCCAGTACTTGGGCGGATAAACTTCCTCGGTGATGCCGCTGCTTAAATCAATCCGATGGATTCCGCTGGTTGTCACCAGAGACGTGTGCCAGTTCTGTATGACATCGAGGTTGTACCGCTTAACGAGCTCCGCATATCCTGCATATCGGTATATGGCTTGATCGTTCTTAACCATACCTTCCTCCGGAAAAACGATTACGACACAAGAATTATCGTTATATTTTGACATAAGTCAAGAAAAATAGTTACGATAAATCCAAATCTCGCATCCTTAGTTGAAACAAGAAAAAACAATTATTTATCGAGAAATATTATTACATTCAGGCAGTACTCGAGAAAAAACGTTACTGATCGAACATATGAATGTTTGCGGTGAAAGGCTCGCTTCATATGTCATCGTGCACGTGCGAACCCGCGCCATTTTCGTGCGCCGCGATCCCCTTTATTCGGCTGGTTAAACTCAAAGCTATTCAGTCAAATCATAAAACTTGCTAATCCATACACTTGTGAACATTTTTTAGGTTAGGCCATTTCTATGCTTTTCACCAATTCGTTCGCAAAACTGGAGCTTTCAATTATTTTGTCGTTTTAAGCGTGCGTATTTTTCTGACGAACGGACTTACAATTAAAATTTCTTTTTCGACAGCGCCGGCGATTTTGCGGCAAGACGGGCTATACCTCGGTGAAATGCGCGCTTTATTGTCATGAAGAAACTGCAGGTCATCCCATATAAAGTCTCAACAAACAGTTGACAGCCAGCAGGGCAAAGAGCGCCGGCGGCAGCATGGCCAGCGCCTTGGCCCGGCTGGTATTAATCGGTTCCGCAATGCTGCGCAACCCCTGCCTGATGCCCAGAAACAGTCCAACCAGCAGCAGGATTCCTTGAATCATGGGGATCCACTCGGGAATAAAGGGCGAAAAGGGCATATCCGCCGTTCCGAACAGGTTCCACCCGAATCCGAAGGGATCGGACAACACCACCAGCAGGTAGTTGTAATTGACCAGCACCGACGGCAGTGAAAATGCGATCCAGGCAAAGATGCCGACCGGAATCAGGGCATAGGCCGCCTGGAATTGAAGCGTATCCCCTGCAGCGGGTTGACCGGCCAGGCGGCTGCCCCATGCGGCAGCCAGTTTAAACAGGGCCGGAAAGACCATCAGCGCCCCCACCCATAAGGCGGCCACATAGCCGAGAAAGGGGAGCAGCCGGCGGCTCTCGGTGACATTGGCGGCATCCTTGATCCAGCCCCAAGGGCCCAGCATGGTGATGCTGAAGGCAATGGCCACGGCCAGCATGATGAGAACATTGGTCATCTCAGACTTGCTTCTGAGGCCGGGGTCGGCGCCGAAGGGGCGCACAAACACGCCGATGTTGTCCTTGGGGCAGCTTTTGATGCACTCCATGCAGAAGCCGCAATGGGTGTTGCGGTCCATGGTGCCCGGATACTGGTTCCACGGGCAGCCCCAGCCCTGGGGACTGCCGCACAGACACGCCTTGTCTTTGTGGGCCTCGCAAATCTGGGGATCGATCACCCGGACTTCGGTGACCGAGGCCATGGCGTAGTTGCCCAGAAAGCCGCCCACCGGGCAGAGATACTGGCAGAAGACCCGGCGCCGGAAAAAGGGGGCGAGGATGAGGGTGGCGCCCAGGATCAGGACGAAGAGGGAGGCGGTGGCCAGGGGCCGGGTGATGAGGATGATGCCGAAGGAGATCATGGTCATGAAGATAACGTTTTGCAGCCGCATGTTGCGCAGTCTGCGGGGCCAGTCCTTCTGGAGACCGAGGTAGCGATGGTGCAGCCCCTTGAAGGGTTTCTCTATATAATCGACGGCCGTCAACGCCCGGCGGCTGATCCATTCGGCCGGCGCCGGCAAGGGGCAGACCATGCACCACAGCCGCGCGCCCAAGGGGACGAAGATGGCCTTGAGGGCGAACCACCACAAGATCCATACGAAGATGATGGCGATGTTGCGGTTGCCCACGGGGTTGCCCCAAAAGGCGCTCAGGATAAAAAGATAGAAAACAACCAGATTGGGCACCAGCACCCAGAAATGAAAACCGCGTGAACGCACGATCTTCTCCAGGCCGGGAACAATTTTGAGCAAATTCCTGCGGCGGATGGGTTCCGGGTGGCGCAGTCCGTCGGGTTTGGCCGCCCACCACAGCAAAATACTGAACGTCAGCCAAATGGAGAGCGACACCGCCATGTCATAGGGGGTATTGGGCCCCACGATGAGCTCACCGGTCATGAAGGGGTGCAGGTTGCCGCAGGTCTGGGTGCAGCGAAAGACGAACTTCCCGGCGCGGTCAACGGTCATTTCTATTTCGCGCACCTTGTCCCAATCCACATGGGATTTGCCGTCCTCGTCTTCCCACCGGTATTTCAGATAGGCAACGCCTTCCTGCTTGATGGTGAATTCCAGATCGTAGCCGTCCAGCAGAAAGCCATGGGTGACATCTTTGGACGTGGGTTTGAAAATGATGGTATCGCCTTTGTTCACGAAGATACGTTCCGGGGTGTAACCGTATTTGTGCGCCTCCAGATTGATGGTGCGGGTTTGCGGCTTGCGGGGGATAAAACGTGGGGCCAGCGCGATGGCCAGTGCGGCCGCCAATGAGATGAGAATCAGGATAAAAGCTGTTTTTCTTTGCATGGATACCTACCGGAGGGCGCTTTTATCATGGTCTTCGGGCGACAATGGGAAGTTGATCAGATTTTCGAAGAAAGCAAAAGCAGGATCACTGCCCCACTGGCGGGCACCGAACGCTTTGCCGATCATACCACCGTTTCGATCGATAATGAAGGTCGTGGGGATGGAGCGTATGCCGAATCTTTGTCCAACCTCGCCGTCGCTGTCCAGCAGAGCTGTGAAGCTGAGCTTGTGGTCCTGAAAATACTGCCGTACCGTCTGGCCTGACTCGCGCAGGTTAACGGCCAGCAGAGCAAATTCGCTCGCTTTGAAATGCTGATGCAGCTTTTCCAGGTCGGGCATTTCGATGCGGCAGCTGGGGCACCAGGTGGTCCAGAAATTGATCACCACCACCTTGCCTTTAAGCTCCGAAAGTCGTATCCGGCCGCCGTCCACATCCTGAAGTTCGAAATCCATCGGCGGCGGAATGTTGGGAATCCTGGTGATGCCTAATCGTTTGAATCGGCTTTCCAGCTGGTCTTCAGCCGTGTCCGTCGCCCAAGGGGCCCGCGGAAGGAGCCCCGAAGCCAGGCCGACCGCCAGAAGCCCCGCCACTGCCAGGGCTCCGATCCACAACTGCCGGGGGATCTTTTTTTTCAGCCGTCTCATCATAGCGTAAACCGGTTGAAAAACGACAAGTAGCCGGGGATGAGAATCAGGGTGTTGGTATAGACCATAATGCCCAGCACCACCATCACGGCGCCGCTGATCTTCTCCACCAGCCCCATATGCTTTTTAAAGCGCTGGAAGAGGCGCATGAATTGGCCGGCGCCGGCGGCCATGAGCAGGAACGGCACTCCCAGTCCAAGGGCGTAGGCCAGAAGGAGCCGCACCCCCTGTGCGGTTTGGTCCAGGGTGCCGGCATACATCAGGATGGCGCCTAAAATAGGACCCACGCAAGGCGTCCATCCAAAGGCAAAGGCTGCGCCCAGAAGCAGCGCGCCGGGCAGTCCCCAGTTGTTGCGATTCACATTGAAGCGCACATCCCTGAAGAGCAGCAGCCATTTCACCAGTCCCAGTTTGACGATGCCGAAGAAGATGATCACCAGGCCGGCCAGCTTGGTCAAAAGGTCCATTTTTGCACTGACCATGCTGCCAATCCAGGTGGCGGTGGCGCCGAGGGCGATGAAAACCAGTGAGAATCCGAGCACGAAGAAAAGGGCGCTCAGCAGCAGTCGTCCTCTGACCCGCGCCGGAAGCAGTTCGCCCTCGGCTGCATCCTGCATGCGTTGCACCGAGACGCCGGATAAGAAAGAGACATACCCCGGCACCAGGGGCAGTACGCAGGGCGACAGAAAAGATACCAGCCCGGCGGTAACCGCCATCCAGATGGAAACATCCGCTGTTGGCATCGTCTTCTCCTACTTGTACAGCACGCCGGGCCTGCCCCGCGTCAGTTCGAGTTCCACCTGCACCGTGCCGCCGGCCGGCACCTTTACGGTCTGCTTGCCGGTCTTGAGTTTTTCATGGCGGTTTTTGATGGTGTAGTCGCCGGCGGGCAGATCCGCAATGCCGGATATGCCGTGGGTTTCCAGATAGCGTGCGTCAGGTATGGTAAACCGCCCCTGATCATCCGTTACGGCGAAGTAGGGGTTCTTCATCACCATGATATAGGCCAGCATTTCGGCATGCACATCGCAGCGCAACTCGACGATACCCGGCTTGTCGAAGACGACGCTTTGGGATTGTCCCGGCTTGTAGCTTCCCAGGTTGAATTTTTTGGTTCGCGACAGGGAGAAGACATTGTGGTCCACCTTGTCGTTGTTGGGAAATTGCACCGCGGCTCCCACCGGTATGGGCAGCACATGGGGAATAAAGGTGAGGTTTTGCTGATCCATGCTGAACTCGGCTTTGGAGACCTCCATCGCCGGCTGCGGCGCCTCGTTCAGGTAGACCAGGATATTGGCCGCGGACCGCAACCCGTTGACTTTGACTTTTCCGGATATGGTCCCGGCCAGTGCCTGTGAAAAAGGCCATGACAGGAACAAGAGCATCACGATCCATCGGGTGAGTGTCGATATCTTCAAAACAATATTCTCCTTTTGTTTTTTCTATCCTCTTTCTGCCATCTTTTTAATGCAACAACACGGCTACCAGACGACACTGGTGATCGGTATATCCGGCGCATCCCACTTCTTGCTGGCGACCAGCGCCTTATGCGCCGGACGGTAGATTAATTCGGCCGTCGCCGTGGGCTCGCCATCCGGATTGTCCACCTTGAACCGATAGGTCAGGGTCACCGAGCTTTTGGGGCGGATACGGGTGTCTGAAGCCACCGCCACCGCTCGCCAGAAGGGCACATTCAGATGGCCTTCCGCATCCTTGAGCACCCGGGCAAATACAGCGCCGGGGCGCCCCGTGTCATCCGCGCCGGTCCATTCCGGCAGGCGCCCGCCCTCGATCATCTTCAGCGGCTTGCCGCTCTCGTCGCGCACATCGAGCCGCAGCAGGATGCTGCGCATGGTTTCACCGGTGGGCACCCAGTGGCCCCCGTTGGTGTTCGTGATGAAAACCGATACGGTCAGCACATTGTCCTCCACCTGGCCTTCGATCTCCATGGAGAGGGCCGTTTTCAACTGGGTGGCCGTGCCGCCGTCGAAATGGTGGGGACGGATATGCTTGGGATCGCGATGGGTCCCCCACATGTCGCGGGCGTGGCCGTCGATGATATAGTTGTCATAGGGCAGCATCTCCTTGCGCCAGCTCATATGGCAGTCCTGGCATTTCTTGCCTTTGTTGGGGTCGTCGGGCGCAAGGCTGTCCTGCCACCCTTTCCATTCCTGGTAGGTTGTCTGCACCGGCAGCTTGCCGGTCCCGGACAAACCGAACGTCCGCCACTCGTCTGCCGTATAGACCTTTTGCCAATCCCAGGTCTTCCCGGCGGCCGGTGATGCGAAATGGCTGTGGCACTGGCTGCAATAGCGTCCCTCATCGAAAAGCGGATTGTAGGACGCCACCATGGGCGGCGCCGTGACATCGTCGTAAGGTCCGTAGACGAGGATGGAATTGCCGCTGCGGGCGCTTTGACGGTTCAGAATCGCCTTGAAGCCACTGGGTTTGCTGTCGTCTTTGAGGACGCGCTGCACCTTATGACAGAAATCACAGCTGATGCCGTCCCACTCGGACCGCGCTGAAAAAAGGGCATCCTGCAGATCCTTGGAAACCGGATTGGACGCGGCGATGGAAGGGGCATGACAGGCGATGCAATCTCCGTCGCTGCCCGGATTGTCCAGTTTATACCCCGGGCCCCGGCCGGGGCGATTAGCGGCATCGGTGCCGTAATACATCTGCAGCACTTTGGGGTTTGAGGTGGTGTGGGCCATTTTGGATTGATCGTAGTACTGAGTCACCTTGACGTGGCAGCGCGAACAAACCACCGGTGAGATAAACCGGTATTCCGGCTGATCGGCCCTGGGCACGGCGTTGAGAAAAATGGGGGGCATCTCCCCGCCGTGGGCCACGATCAATCCGTTATTGAACCACCCCTCCTTGCCGGCGGCGATAATGATCCGCCTTCCGGGCAGGTGGGAGGATTGAAGGGTGAAACGGCCCTGCCGATCCGTCAGAGTGTGGCCCTCTTCACCCGCGATGCGGACGCGGGCGTTCTCCACCGGGCCGAATTCGGAGACGACCCGGCCTTGCACAGTGTTGCCGAGGATCTGGATGTTGAGCCGTGATGCGGCCTGACCACCGGTTGTCAGCCAACCTGCGACAAGAGCGACGACCGCCATGATGGTTGCGGCCGTTATCCATTTTATCTTTTTTTTCATGGTTACCTGTGCCTGCATGGTGTTGGAGGAGTTGACTGCATTCTGGCACCATCAGGCGGTAACCACAAGCGTTCCCTGCATTTTTTCGTGATTACGGCCGCAGATGGCGTTGCATGAAAAGGTGAAGACACCTTCCTTTTCGGCAACGAACGACACCATGCGGACCTTGCCCGGAAAGATGCCGTCATCCACGAAAATACCCAGATCCTTCAGGCTGAATCCGTGGACGACATCGCTGCTCTTCAGTTTGAAGACCACATGCTCGCCTTTGCGGACGCGGATCACCGGCTTTTCCGGCAACACCTTTTCCATTCCAAATCTAGCGATTTCGTATGCCTTGACGTCGCCCACAATCCAACCCCTGTCGGTATGCCCGGTGAGCGTAATCACCCTGGCGTCTGATGGAATCTGCTGCTGCCATATGGTCCGTTCGTAAGTCCATACGCCGGCCGGCAAGCCGATGAGTACGGCCAACAGTACTATGAGTAGAAATCGGTCCCGGCGTTTATCCTTTGTTGCCATTTTCTGTTCCTGTTTAAGGTATTTCAGGTTTAAATCGATCGTCATGTCTTTGAGCCGGTTGCCACCTTCTCAATAATGAGGCTCAGTTAATCAAGGCCAGCCGTCCTGAGCGTTTGTCCACGCCGATAATTTGGACCACTTCGTTATCCTTTGAGAGAATTTCCGCTTCGTAAAGTCCGCCGGCATCGTTGACGGGGCCCACGGTCAGTTCGGGATTCAGTTTGGTGACATGTTGGGTGATCAACTGACGGGCCTGTTCCTTGGTCAGGGCCGGTCTGGCGGCGTAAGCATTGCCCTGGTCTCTTCTCTGGGGTACGTAACTTTGGCCGCCGCCATCGCCATAGCCACAGGCATTGGCGGCCTGAGGCCCCTTGATCAAGGGAAGGTCGAAGGCGGACAGTGTAAATACAACGGCAATTGTCAGGAAAGCGAAGGTATAGCGTTTCATGGAATTATCTCCTTTTTTGGGTCTGTCGCTGGTTTGGACTAGAGCAATGGGCGTGCCATCCTCGGCAACAGACTAATTTTCTAAATATTATAACTGAATAGAAATGCTGCTGAATTTGCTGCACGGTGCGGCGAAGCCGGATCTGTGCATTCTTTATACAGTAATGCAGGTGACCGGGTAATTGGTATACACACCGCCGTTCACCGGTTCATGCAATCCTGAATATTTGAATCAAATGAGCAATGCGAGGGTCTGCAGGTAGATCGGGCAGGAGGCGGGGGGTGAATGAACATGATGGCCGTGGGCGGAGGCCACGGGATTGATATCGGTGTTTTCTTGTAAGGGAACGGACTGTGCGGCAGCGTTATGCTCCTGCCAAGTGGCGCCGGAGCGTAAAATCAGTTGGGGGAATTCACGCAACAGGGGGAGCTGTCCGCAGGAATGCCTTGAGAGTTGAAAGTTTCCCGGAAGGCAGCTGCAAGCATGGTTTTTGGCGCCTTCCACATGACCTGAACGCATAGGGGGCATACAGCCGCGCCGAGCGGAACAACCCGATGCAGATGCCTGCTGGGCATAGCTTCCAAAGAGTGCGAAGATCGAAAGGATAATAACTAAGCGATATCTCATGAATTTCCAACCTATCAATTGCTACTATTTTAGTATGATATAATTAGCAAAAACCAAAGTCAATGCTTAATCAAAACTCATATTCGATAAGATGATCATTCCGGAACATAGGTATTCCATGAAGCCCCGGTGCGGGTAAATAATACCCGATTCTTTCCATGGATGCGGATTAAAGGCTGCACACCCGTGTAATTATGACTGAAACAAAGGAATCCACACTTTCGACTTTTGCGCTGGAGGACTTGAAAATCGTTAAATTATAGCCATTTTCATATGACAGGAACCTGATAGGATTGATTGGCACATGGGTTGCTTAAATCATTCATATTTTCCACCCTGAAACCCAATGAAAGTGAGGTGCTATGGCCAAAAAAAGAAGCCGGGCCTCCCACCGGAAAGCAAAACTGAAACCGGAAAAGGCCCGGTCAAAAAGGAAATTTAGCGCGGCGTTGCAGGCAGTGCTGGTGGTGGCGGTATTGCTGACGGCCGGCGGCATTTACTACTTCACGGAAAAGCCCGTCCGATCGGTGGATCGAAATCTGGTCACACCCGCCGGTACGCCAAACAAGATGGTGGAAACACGGCCTACGCTGTCCCCTGACCTGTTTTCCGGCAGTGTACGGAGCGCTTACACCGTAGCCCGCGAGATCCCCGAAGTGCTTGATCAGCTCTATTGTTATTGCCGGTGCCGGGAGAATTTCAACCACCTCACTTTGCTGACCTGCTACACCGATGATCATGCCTCGACATGAGTGATTTGTACGGGAGAGGCGCAGTTGGCGTCTCAAATGTTCAAAAAAGGTGCGGGAGCTGCTGAAATTCAGGCTGCAATCGATAAAAAATATGGTGCCTAAGTCCTGAAGTTGCAACAGCGTCACAGGAGAATGTAATGAAGGGGGTGCACACGGAGAGCCAAACAAGAAAACCCGGTCAATTTTGACCGGGTTTCTCGTTTTTCCTTTATTGAGGATGACACGCTTATATGGCTTTCTTATCTTTAGCTCTTCTTTTTTTGTATTTTTCAAGCAAAGAGTAATACTCCTCGAGTTTCATTTTATATAGATTTATTTCGGGATTCGTTTGGATCAACTCTTCTAACAGGTGAATCGCCTTATTCTGATTGAAGATTGCATCAATATATTTTCCAATTACTGCATTCGCAGCCGCCAAGGTAGCCATTATTTCTATTTGCAGATATTTGTCATTGTCTTTTTGGAAAAATGTGACAGCCAGTTGGGCGTGCACCATCGCCGTTTCTCCGTTCCTAAATTTTTCCTCCGGGCATGCTGCCAATAGCCATGCCATGTCCTTGTGTGCACGGGAATAGCCCGGAAAGATTTTTAGAGCCTTTTCATAATCATTTGCGGCCTTTTCATAAGCCGCCATATTATAAAAAGCTTCACCCCGACGGCAATATGCAGCGGCGAAGGATTTAATTTTCAAAGCAGCCGTATAATCTGCAATCGCTTTTAAATTTTGCCCTTTGTCCAGATAAATATTTCCCCTGTTATGGAAGGCATATGCAAAGTTTGAATTGTTTTTAATGGCATTGTTATAATCGCTTATTGCTCTGTCATATTTTCCCATTTCATGCCAGCAAATGCCACGGCTATTGTAATATAGTTCATTTTTGGATTCAATTTTTAGTGCCTCATTAAAATCCTCTATAGCTTTGCCATAGGCACCAATCTCATTACAAAGCACTTTGGCACGGCATTGATAGGCTTCTGCAAATTTAGGATCAATGTCAATCGCTTTGGTAAAATCATCGATTGCCTCATCGTTCATATTTTTATGGTGTTTTATCAATCCCCTGATTTTATATGACCATTTGTCTTTGGGATTGATTTCGATAGCCTTGTCCAAATCCTTCATTGCACGGTCATATTCACCCTTGTTGTCCAAGGCAGTGCCTCTATTACAGTACGCTTCACCAAAATTCGGCAGCAGTTCTATAGCCTTGGTATAATGCCCTATCGCCCGATCAAATTGTTGCTTTGAAAAGGCGGCATTTCCGCGCTTATAATATGCAATTGCATCGATAAAGGGAATCCCCGTATCTTCCGTTTTTGACAAGCCATCGAAAAATTGATTGAAGTTTTCCTGTTTGCCTTTATCTTTGGGTGCAGCCGCTTTATTGATTGCCGAAATAGTCGCCCCTTTGCTTCGCAGATATTGTTCACACTCAGCATATTTATACTTTATGGAGTTGCTCAAGGCTGTATCGCCCTTGACATTTGCCTTGTTGATGTCGGCCCCATTATCTACAAGGAGTGTTTCAATTTCTAAAAAACCATTCATAGACGATAGTATCAAGGCGGTATTGCCAAACTTATCCACGGCATTAATATCAGCTCCATTTTCAATTAGCAGCTTGACAATTTTGTCGTTGCCATTTTGAGAGGCCGCCATTAATGCTGTAAGTCCATGTGTTCTTACTGTTAAACGATATCTTCCAATTCCCAGTTTAATTCTATTCATATAGTTAGACGTCATACGCTGCGTTGGAATTCTTAACCCTTGATTCGGGTTGGCCTTATGCTTGATTAGAAGTTCGGCAATTTTCCGATGGCCTTTTGTACAAGCTTCCAGCAGCGCAGTATCACCATTTTTTTTGTTCCTATAGTTCACATCTGCCCCGTGGCGGATAAGAAGCTCCGCTATGCCAACATCATCTCTGGAGAATCCATTGATAAGAACTGAATTTCCATATTTGTCTACATTATTTACATCGATACCATGATCAACCAGCACCTGAACAATTTTCAAATGGCCTCTGAGCGTCGCTTCCCGTAAAACATTTTGGCCGTGCATGTTTTTTGCCTCAATCTTTACCCCCTTTTCGACAAAAAACTTCACGACATCGAGCTTTCCAAAGGAGGCGGCACGCATGAGGGGTGTTCTTCCATCTTGTCTATTCCCTGAATTTATATCCGCACCGTATGATAATAGTAAATTCGCTACTTTTACAGGATCTTTATAAAGCCCTTTCATGAGAACAGGTGTGCCATGGTTGTCGACATTGTGGATATCGACGCCGCTGTCAAGCAATGTCCTGACAAGTACCAAATTCCCGGTCTGAGCGGCCACAGGCAACACGTTATCGCCTATTTTGTCCTTTATGTTCACGTCGGCACCCTTGTTGAGAATCAACTGCACGATGTTCATATGTTCCTTCTTGGCGGCGAACATCAATGCCGTTTTGCCATTTTTACTATCTTTTAAATCGATTTCAGCGCCACGATTGCAAAGTAACTCTACAACCGGCAGACAACCATACGAAGAAGCTATCATTAAGGGTGTCATACCCGATTCGTCCAGGGTATTTATTTCGGCCCCATTTTTCAGTGAAAGGTCAACGGCTGAAGGCTTACAATTTTTGCATGCCGTAACAAGAGAATCATTATTATTAGCCGCCCCAATGCCGTAACATATTGCAATGATAAATAAACATGGGCACACGATTTTGAATGCCTCAAGAATTGCCTTTTGATATGTCATTGACCACGCCTCCAGAAAAGGGTTCCGTTACCGCCCTAAATGACTGAATTCGGACCTAAAAACAATCCACATCCTGGATCGTCATACGTGCTTTTTGGCGTTTCATCCCGTCTGGCCTGGAAATTACCAGATCCGGCAGCTTTGATTGTTTGTTGTTGGATGGGATGTAATAATTGTAATGGAGAACCAGGTGTCGGGTTTGGCTATTCCGATCAGGCTGCTCTATTTCGTTCGTGAAGATAGATATGGAATGGTTGTTTACTTCACAACGAAAAGATAGTTCCCTTGGGTTACTTCCACTATGCACAACCAATTCTATCTCGCCGGATTCATGGCTGTTAATATTCACCTTTTTTATGGTCAGCCTGCCTTCGGGTACAAAACCATTAAGATCAAATTCCGCTCCTTGTTCTATCTCGGCAATATTTTTTCTGAAGTGTTTCCATTGGTTGCAAATAACAACCTCGGCCTCAAGTTCGAGTTTCCTGATCGTTTGGACAGACTTTTCCGGCAAAGGAAGATGTAGGGTCGCATCGATTTGGTCCTTAGCACGATTCGCGTTATTGGGATTAAAATCAGTTTGCACAGCCTGTTCGGGATTATCCGGTAAGGCAAAGGGCATGTTTTGATCGTCCACGGCATTGACAATGACTAATTTGTTCACGGATACAAAATCATATCCTTCCGGGGTATAAAAGCGCAAATGAACAACAAGTTCGTTTGGTTCATTAAAAAGGCGGCCCCTGGCATTGTTTAAGAATTTTCGGGCCGTGTCAAATCGGATGTTTTGGGTTGTGGTTACCGTTAATGCTTCGGCATAATAGTTACGCCTGGCTTCCGTCAAAGGCAAATGGGCACCGATGCGTTGTTCTGCTGCTTTCTTTTCCCGCAGGGATTTGGAATCCATGGTCGCTTCCAGCGCCAGATCACCTCTGTCGAATTTAATCGTAATAGGATTTTGAATGTTGGTTAAAAGGGCGTCCACGGCTTCCTTGTTATCGTCTTCAACCTGGATTCCCGTGGTGTTATCTTTTAATAAAGGAAGAGATGATTCACTCACAGGGCCGGGCATTTGGAACGTTATATATAATTTTACTTTTTTTGACAAAACGCGCTTTAGATAAGTGGCGATTGGAGAAGGCATTTGGGGATTTCGGTATACGATCAATGTCGCCTGGTTGTCTGCCTCCGGCGTCAGGCGGATACCCTCAAAAGCGAATTGTTCGGTTAATTCTTTGTCGGAGAATAATTCTTTGAGGGATGAGAACCTTTGTATCGACTGAATGTGAACCATGTCCCCTGTAAAACGGACATCGTCAATCTCTTTCTGGGTTCCCGCATTCATGACCTTGCTAAACGCGATCAGTTTTTCCTTTAGCTTCCGGTCTTCAGGAGCCTCTTTTTCTGCCGGATTCGGGTCCCTGGTCTTATCATTTCCCACCGTATCCAGTTGACCGCTTTTTTTCAGGAAAGCCTCGATTTGTTCAACTTGCAGTTCGATTTGCTGCCGCGTAAAAACACTTTCCAGGATAATATCGGCCGAGCCATTCGGATTGATTCGCATCGTATAATGATACTCGTGACATCCCCCCAGCAGGACCAACAGCAGGACTGCAACGAAAAACAGGGGAAACGATCTATGGGGCTGAGATTTAATCATTGGATGTGGTCCCGTAGATGGGCAGGTTGTTTATACGGAAGGGGACGGAAAGTTCTGTCCCGCCTCCGCGCACGCGAAGAGCCAGTGAAAATGGCGGATCCGGGCGGCCATAGGCAACCACGACCCATCGATAGCCGCCTTGTCCGATCGATCTGGTCGGTTCAAATTTGACGCACCCCGGGATGGGGTAGCCGTCTTTGTCATAAAAGGTCAGGCTATTCAACCTGGCTTTTTCGCTTTTTGCCATGATGTTTATTATCACGGCAAAACCCATGTCCATGACGCTTTCCAAAACTAAATCCATTTCCGATTTTATCAATGCCTGGCTTTGCAGACGTTTTTCCTCAGTTGCTCTGAAGCTGCCCGGTCGGTATAATTGCTGTTGCTGCACGATGCGGTTCCGGTCAATGACGTTTTCTATCTTTATGGTGGATAGCGTATGGTAATGTACAAGCCTTGCCGTCCCCCTGAGGCGGGCGATTGATTGCGCGGATAATCGGGGGGGAAGAAATCCTAAGCAGACCGGGTGAAAAATCGTTTTGCCGTCACCCGGTATCGTCATTTTCTCTCCAATGGATTCTAATTCATAGCTATCCGAGCAACGGGTATCATGATCATTCTCAGGCAAAAGGTTGGTGCCCAACCCGTCGACCGCTTCCAAAAGTTGAATATCTCCCCACTGGTCCGGTTTCAGATTGGATGTGAGGGAGATCAGGCCTATCAGGTGGGATTGATTCCGGTAGTCTCCTTTTTCCGCGATCGCAAATGTGCGGATCGTCCGCATTTCAAGGGGGATAAAAGTGATGACGTCTTGGTAAGCCTGCATTTTCGGTACTGTTCCCGCAATGGTGACATTTGATTCCTGCACCTCGGAGAAATTGTGTACATCCAACCGTACCGGCACGTTGGGTGTGAACCCAAGACCGGTTGCGCCACAGGAAACCGTCATTATCGAGTCAAAGGCCATCCGGTTTTCAGGTGCGGACCCGGATTCAATCCCCCCAAAGGTCCAGGTTGCGGTCTGCTTGTCGGTTGATCCCGATTCGGATTGAACTGCGTTGGGCATCGTCACTTTAAATTGGTATTTTATTTTGTCGCGTTTTTCACAGAGCGTGTTCAAACCGGCTGAGTAAGGGTTATCCTGATCCTGGTTTTGTAAATGACGGCATATCGGCAGGAAATCCAGACCGGAACGTGATCTGAAGGTCAGCGGTCCATCTGAAACCGTCAATTCCATCGATTTGAGTTGTCCATAAGGAGAGCGCAGCAGGTCGTCGATATGATTGAACCGAACCTGTGCTTTTAAGTAGTGCTTGTTTTTCTTGGACGCAGTCCCCTGGATTCCAATGGAAAAATCAGTGCCTGGAAAAAGCGCGTTTAAGGACGTATCGGCAATCGGCGGATAATGTTTCATCCTGTCGGGAAGATAATCACCCAGGCCAAAGATGTTGTCCATGTCCTCAAAGGTTGTATCGGCCCGGGTCTCTAAATATAAAATCCCGCTGCCATCGGCATGAATGACAAGATGTTCTTCGACCTCGATACATCCGCACAGGCATCCTAAAAGAAAGCCTAACAAGAGTCGGCAGGTCCACTTGGCTACAGGCAAGGGTGGCATTCCTTTTTTCGGCCTATCCCGTTTTTCGGAACAAGCGGTTAATCAGCCTTCTCAGGTCCCTTACACCATCTCCGGTCCAATGGCGCGTGGCGTTTAAAATCCTTTCCAATTCGGCCCTGTCCGGGTCGGCCATGACCATTTTTTCGAGCATGATCACATACCGGTCATCGCGACATAGAGAGATGGCTAACAGCTGAATGGGTGTCAGTTTTGTTTCCGACGGCTTGAGCCGGTTTGAAAGCAATGTGAAATCGCCATAGACGGCATGCAAAAGCGCCGTCAGATCCGCCAGTTGATCATCGTGAAATCTGCGTTGGCCTGTGCTTTCCCGAAAGCGTTCAAACCAGGTGGGCTTGTTCCTAATAGAGCGAAAGGGTCGCGTCGATCTCTGTCTATCGTACATGAAGTACTGACGCTCCGGAACAATACGGATCGTTTCATATTTGAATTGATCGATTTCTTCCAAGATCGATTCTGTCTGCCGTATCCGGTCGGGCAGTAAACCCGCTACAACGACAAAACGAACATCCGCCGATGGATCGCCGGCTAAACCGAGCAACGGGGTAAGGCTTTTTTCCTGTTTACGAGTTCGCTGAATCACGGATATCACCCCGGTGCGACGTACCCAGGGATCCGGATGGGCTAGCTTGGCAGAGATGTCTTGCAAGGCAATGGTTGAATCATGGGCGTACACCCATAGGCCCAGGGCGCATTGCAGCGGTTGCGAGGAGGCGATCAAGGCCTGGATGGTTTTGCGGGTATTGCCATCAGCGGCGTAGAGTGAAAGCGGGCTGCTGGTGTCAAGCGCCTTTTCAAGGACCAACATTTGTAGATCGGAGTGCTCTGCGGAAATATAACGACAGAAATAGTCGGGCTGCTTTAAAAAGGAAATCAGGGCCGGATCTGCCTTTTCGGCGTGAGCTAAAAAAGCCGAATAAGCTGTTCGGTTTTCCATGGCCTTTTCAAGAGATGGTCTGGCAGAGGGCCATTGCAGTTTGGACAAGATTAAACCGAGGGCAAAAGGAATGCAGGATTTCTCGCGGGCGGTTTTTGAAAAGATCCGGGGTGTCATCCTTGAAGCAATCGGTGAGAGATAAGCCTCTGCTTTTCCAAGAATAGCCAATCCCAATGCCTCTTCAAGCAAGTCCGGCCGGTTCTTTGAAGCAGCCAGCAACCCATACCATTTCTGATGGAGCGCCTTGATTTGCTTTGCCTGTTCAACCTTTTGGGCGACGTCGTCTTTTTCCAGGGATGGTATATTTTCAGGATAGGACGCGGGATCGCCGGGATCGGTCTGACGAAAGGCCATGATATTATGGTTTGGCCCTTCGGGTTGATTTGGGTCTCCATGGTGGTAGCATATCAAGCGCAGCAACGCCCGGCATGCCGATCGCCTGAATTCCGGTATGGCGGAGTTCAACCCTTGTTCGATGTAGGAACCCGACATGTCAAGATTCACTGACTGAACGGCAGCCAGGGCAACGGATAAAATGTCGGGGTCCCGGGTATCCATGACACCTTTGAAAAAAAGGTTCCATGGCTTGGCGGCTGCCTTCTCCAGCTCCAGATTCAGCGGATGCTTTGCTGCCATGGCCTCCAACAGGATCTTCCGGGTGGAAGGATTGCTGCGGGTATAAATCTCTGCAAGTCCTTCAGGAGTTTGAACGCCGGGGTGTTTCAATATTTCGGCAACGACCTGCTGGCTTAATTGGGGATGCTTGAAGGCAACTTCTTTTATTTTGTCAACGGGCAGAACAATATTCAGTTTATCCAGGGCGGTGAGGGCCGTCTGGATAACATACGGATCAGGGTCTTCCAGCAGCCGGGTGATGGCCGAAGCGGCGGTTGCCAAATCCAACTCACCCATGGCATGGGCGGCTGCGGCCCGTATACGCCATCTTGAATTAGACAAACAGGCGATCAGTTCTTTGCGGGCGCCGGTGTATTTAAGTTCGATCAGTGCGGTGATGGCTGTGGTGGCAACCACTTCGTTGGCATCCTGCAAGAGTTTGAGTAAATGCTTTCCGGCTTCCTTTTTTTTTGTTTTGCCTAAGAGCTGGGCGCCCACCATGCGAAGGTTTGGATTTTGACTGGCCAGCAATCCGGACAAGATGGTGATGGCCCTTTTGGATCGGATTTTCGCCAAGGCATGCCCAACGCTCTCTTGCAGCAGTGGATCAGGTTCACGAATGAACTCGGCCAGTATATCAAGGGCCGGTTCGCCAACATCGCCCAGGGCCTCGGTTAAGGTTTGCCAGTTTTGCCCCGAACCCTTCATCAGTCTCTCATGGGCATCCGGTATGGCTTTAATGACTTCAGGATTGGTCAGGATGGACCAGCGGGTTTCTTCCAACAAGGCAACTGCTTGGGAATTGCCGTTGTTTTCGGCTTGCTCGATCCCTTTTCTTACTTCGGACAAGGCTGAAGGGCCTGTGTCAATAAGGTATGCCACCGCCCGGGTGCGCTCGATGCCTTCGGAGGTGAGGACGGTCTGAACGGCTTTGTGTATCCCGCTCGGCATTACTCCAAACCCAGCCTGGCCCATGCCGATTTCACCTGTTTGGAGCTTGTCTTTGTCCGGCAGGATCAGGTCATTTTTCTTCGCCGCCCACCATTGCCGGAGCTTGGTTGAATTTTGGGCGCGCCGTTGGGGCTCATCCCAGGGATCGGGAATGGGACCTTCGGGAAATAGTTTGTGGAGCAGATCACAGACCCCGACACGAATACTGAGCCTTGGGTGGCAGCTGGCTTTGACAAGATCGGGAATAAAGAGTTTGGGTTTCGACAAAATAATTTCAGCGGCCAGGCTTCGGTTGCTTTCGTGCCGGTCACCAAGCATCTTCACGAGTCGGTCGCGGTCTTGTTCGTTGTCCGTGCCACTGTTGAACTTTTCCAGAAACCTGGCCAGGCTTCCGGATGAGGCCAGGCCGTGCCAAAGCCCGAGCTGCGCTTTGCGGAGGCCGTTGCCGATCCATTGGAGAAGTTCCTCGGGCAGAAGTACGCCGCTATGTTCGGCGACAATTTTTCCTTCTGCCGTCATGAGCGTCAAATGCGGCAGAAACGTCACCTGATAGTCGGCCGCCGCGGCCGCCTGCTCATCCACGTTCAGCAGGGCAATGTGAATGCAGGGTGTGCCGGATAAAAAGTCTTTGCTTTGGAGGGTCTTTTGGGAAAAGGTGCGGCTGAAAACATCCCAGTCAGCCCTGAAAACGAACATGACCAAGCATTGATCTTGCTGGGCTGCGGCAAAAGCACTCTCCAGACTTAAATGAAACTGGGCTTTTTGTTCTGATCCGGTTCGGCCGGAGGGATCACCACCTTTAGCGGCGACGGCTGCTATCACCCCATGAGGTGCCGGTGCAGGCATGATCGTCAACCACAGAAAGATGGTGCAAAAAATCGCTCTTTTTATGCGGATCCATATGTGGATGCTTCCGATACCCATCATGCAAATTCTCATGGTCTCTACTGCAGCAGAGCGTAAGTGATAATATTGACGTTGATTTTACGGCTGTTGAGAATTTCGTTACCGCCACAGCAGCAACAACCGTGCATACTTGCCGTATCGTTCAATCCGTCGGGCGTATAGATTACGACCAGTTTGCCGCCAATGTCGAGCCCTTCCAGATGCGAGTCTTCTTTTTTGGTATCCAGCGCCTTGATTTGAAAAACAGTGGAAAAGACAGGATGTGTCAAGGCAATGGGGGAAAGGGTCCGGTCGGGGAAAATGTGGCCGATCTCCCTGCGAAACGATTCATCCCATTCTGCATTGCTGCATCCGGCCGAGGCCAGCAGAAAGCCGCCTCCGGAGAGATATTGTTTCAGGTTGGCGCGTTCGGCGGCGGTCAAGGTAAAACGGCCCTCACCGGTCATGACGGCAAACGGAAAGTCAAAGATTTCAGCCTGGCCCAGTTTGACCGGATTGAATTTACGACTGGTTCGAATAGTGGTCTCATGGGACACTTCGGTTAAAAACACTTCGCTAAAGCAGACACTGCTTTTGGTTCCGGAATAGATCAGATTGGCGGCCTCCACCAGACCGCTGCCAGCCCCGTAGGCATTCACTGCGAGCATGGCGGCCAAAAACACGACTGCTGGTATGCTGATTTTAAACATTTATTCGGCCTCCTCTGCAATGCTTCGAAAATAGGCGTCCGCCATGCGCCGATATTGAGCCGGCACCCATATCTCATCCTGTTTCAAAACATTGGGGCTCAATGCTTTAACCGCGGACCTTTCATCCGTGGCTGAATGAATTAGATTGTATTTCCCCATGCCGCCCACCGGGCCGCGCGGGGAATCTCCGGATGCCTGCCCGGCCAACATCGCACCTTGGGGGCCATACAAATTGGCCTGTTCCGCAAATAGGCTGTAGCCGTGGGGTCCGCCTCCTGAACCGCCGGTCATGGCATCCATGATTTGGTCAAGGGTGTTGCCCATACTTTTGGAGATGCTGGGCATAAATTGAAAGCATTGCCTGGCCGTGCCGTTGAAATTGTCGCATCGGTTGATCAACATCGCCATATTTTCCGCTGCGCGTCTGGCTGTGGCGATGGCTTCGGCTGTTTTTAATGCGGCAAAATGGTTTGAGGCCTGATGCAGATCTTCAACGATATTGGCGCCGTTCACTTCCACCAGGAACAGGTCCAGGGAGCGCTTTAACTTGTTGAAGATCTGGTCCCCGGGGATCTGTTGTCTCAGTTGATAGAGTTCCGTCATCATGTGCGACAGGGCTTGCCCGAGTTTGCCCTGGCGCACGGACAACTCACGCAATGCCATGCGCTCGAGACGCTCCAATTGTGCGCCAGATTTGTCCGCCAGCCGGCGCGACAAGTGAAGCAGTTCGTTTTGATCCTGGTGGAGCGATACGAACATATCGGCATAAGCCATAATCCGGGTGATGGTTTTAATCTGCTTGACCGGTTTGGAAATCGACTCTGCCTCGGCGGTTACCAACCGATTAAAGGTTTTCCGGATGCTGTTCAGCAAGGCCTCGGAAGGTCGAGGATCAGGATGGGCGTTGATCTTTTCAAGGAGCGTATCCACTGCTTTGCCCTGGTCGGTCAAATGCTTTTGAAAAGCGGTTTCCACATCAAAGGTGATGGGGGCCGCTTTTGCTTTTTCAAGCTGGTTTTTGTAGGCCGCAAGTTCCTTTTTAAATACTTCCCAGCGTTCGCCGCCGGCTTCTTGCTCTGAAACCATCTGTTTTAATTGGTCGGCGCGATCGGCCAAACGACGCAACTGTTTGCCCAACTGCAAATAAACATCAAACAATTGGTTACGCACCTGACGGCGTTTCAGGATTTCCCGGTAGGTTTCCTCGGAGATGATTTCGATCCGGTGAGGGCGGCTGGTCAATAAATTCGGCCCCAATGGATCATTGTCCGCGACTTCGAAATAGAACTCAATGCAATCGCCGGGAACCACTCCCAATCCTTTGAGATCGATGCCGGTATCGACACGGGCGTTCTTTTTACCGGCAATGGGTTTAAAAGCGAGCGGTTTGGGGCGTTCTATGGATCGATTGATGCCTCTGAACCAGATGATCTTGTCAATACCAAAGTCGTCAGTGGCCTCGAGTTCAACAGGGACAAGGCTTTGCGGGGTTGCAACGCTTTGGCGGGTGGGTGAATGGATGGCTAAACCTGGGGTCTCGTCCGGCCGAAGTGAAATTTTACCTTGAAAAGGATCTGTACACGTGCGCCCCTGGGTGTCGGTGACGGTCAGGGCAAAAACCAAGGGTTTGTCTATGATGATCTGAGCCGTCACGGCTTCGGGCGATGCTGCCGGCGACATCAGGATTCGCTTTGTTTCGGTTGCATTGGCTTCGGTCAGTTCAAGGGCGCCTTCGGACAGCTTGCGATTGCTTTGAACGGTAAATTGGGTACGTGTTCCCCTGACAACTTCAAAGGTGTTTTCGGACAGCTCTATCTGTTTTGGAGGCAATCCGGTATACGGCGGGTAATCCAATTGCACCGTTACGGCTTTGATTTTCGGCGTATAGCGGACCGACACCTGATACTTGGGACTGCGGGCGCGGTCGTCGGTCACATAGTAGATCATCTCTTCGCGGATATTCGCCAACGTCTGAAAAAAGGTACGATCAGAGGCCATAAAAAGCCTTGCCCGATGGGTAGCGCCCGATGCTGTCTGCGTCACAAGATAAAGCTGCGTAACAGGCCTTCCGGATGGGGTGACGTGGATATCAAATCCGTCGGCATACAAAACGCTGACATCTCCCGGTGTCACCGCCAGTTTCAACCGGCTGAACGGCGGGTGGTCCGCGGACGGATGAAAGAGACGCGGCACTGTTGTTGAAAAAAGACCGCTAAAACTAAACTCGCCTGCAACCAGCAAGACGGCCAGCAGGACGAGGTGCAGGGCGGCTCTGTTGATTTTGGGGCGCAGAAGGCGGGGGATGTCGATCTGCACCACTGCCTCGCCGGCTGCGGCCACGGCCCTTTGGCGGAGCACCTTCTGGATGGCATGGGGTTGTTCTTGAGCTCTCTGGCGCTCAAAGAAAGCGGCATTGGATAAGAGCGAGCCCAATGCGGGATTGATGGATTCCAGCCAACGAGCAGTTTTCTCAGCAGGCAGGCGCATCATCCATCCCAGCAGATAGCCGACGCCGGTGATCGTCCCAAGCGCAAAAAGGCAGAGAATGAAATATCGGCCGGCCCGGGATAAAATGACGGCCGCATCGAGAAGGGTCGCCAAGGCGGTCACGAGCAGCATCCCCGTGAAGAGATAGAGGATTGATAAAACGCAGCGTGTTTTGCGCAGTTGCCGGGTGAGGGGATTAAAAACACTTGGCGTCATAGCAAATCCTCCCGCCGGCGCAGATACCCTTCTGCGAACAGGAGCCCGAAAATCAAGACAATCAGCCACCAGCGATCCCAAATCGAGTGTTGCTGATCGGCCAGTTGACGGTCCCGGTGCCACGCCTTAATGATGGCAGGCAAACGCTGCATATCTGCAGGGAGCAGAACTTTTCCATCAGTAAAATCAGCCAGGGATTGCATCAACTCCGGATTTGAACTCAGCTCCTTGTATTCTTCCGATGATGCAGCCACATCAAAAAAGGTGTGGCTTGGGTGTCCGGTTCCCGGCGGATTCTTGAGATTGACGCTATAGGTGCCCGGAGGGAAGGGCCCCACAACCGTTTCAAAGTGACCGGCCGTTGATGGCTTGGCGGTTTGAATAGATTGTACAACCCTGGCCTGCGGCATCTGTTTTATTTCCAGGATGGGTTTGTAACTGTCAGATGGAGGTGCTCTGAAGAAGACGTTCAGTGTAACACGGTCATCCTCCGAGTAATAGCGCCTGTCCGCTTCCACGGCGACGTCCATGCCGGGCATCAAGTCGCTTGTTGCCAGCAGCCATCGAATAAAGGACATCCAGAAGGTCGTATACACATCACGGGCATCCCCCTCAGGGATATCGACCTGTTTGTCTGCTGTGCCGGGAATTTGATTGAAAGCCCAGCGCCACAACCCCGTGGCGTTTACCGCGACCACGCGCCCCTTGCCGTAACGCTGATAGGCCAGAAGAATATTCTGATCATCCTTGTCCGCTTCCGATTTGGGACCGACACCCAGAATCATAGCCAATGGCTTTGTTCCACGGGTCCGCATTACCTGGTCAAAGTTAGGCAGGGCCAGGGCTCCATTGGTAAGGGCCGCCGAAATGTTTCGGCCGAACAAATCAGGGCCTCCGTCAGATGGAAGGTATTGCAGGGGGACATTGGTTTCCAGGCCTTTTTCCCATATGACAGGGTCAAACTTGGAGAGGGGGTGAAATCTTCCGCTGTAGGCTTTTGCACGGGAAAAGATCAGTCCTCGACCGCGCCGGGCAACGAACTCGGTAAGCAAGGCCTCGGTATCCTTTGTGAAAAAGATCTCTCCCTGTCGCCCGAAAATAACAACGTCATATTGCATGAAACTTTCCCGGTCTTTTGGGAAAAGATTGCCTGATTCACGCCGGATATCGCCTGTCCGGGAGACAATCGCCGTATAGCGATCGCCCCTCAAAGCATAAACCGCCGTCAGATTGACCCGTTCATGACGCTTTAGCATTTGCACGAGAAACTTCGTATCCCAATGGGGCTGTCCTTCGGCCAGCAGGATATTCACTTTTTCTCCCACCGATTTGATATAGACGGTTCTTTCGTTATTCCAGGTATCGACCTCCTGCTCCTGGGGCGCCGTTTGCAGCACATAACGATGCTCGCCCTCCCGGGGGGCCGGCACGTTAAAGAACACCTGGCCGATACCCTGTTCATTGGGCAATACTTCCCGGGAAGCTATCAATCGGCCCTCTTTGACAAGATCAATTTTAAAGCTTCGGTGAGGATATCCGCTTTGCACAATCCTTGCGGCCAATATGGTTTTTGTATTGCTGAAGGCTAAAACCTCGTCGGTATCTGTTTCGATGCGAACATCTTTGCGGGGCACCTGGGATCCCAGGCACAAGGTCCAGATGGGGATCGACTTGGCCAGCGCCAGCATGGCCGCATCCTGCACCATGGCATCTGTCGCTCTTCCGTCAGAAATCAACACGATACCACCGGCTGTTTCAGGTGTTCTTATTTGTTTGATGCCTGCGCGCAGGGCCTTTGCCAAATTCGTCCCGCTTCCATCCGGTAGGCTGGGCAAAGCGGTGCGCGGTACGATTTGCACGGTCCTGTCAAAGCGCAACAGTTTCAGGTGAAAGCTTTTCTCAAGGCGCTGGACGGTCTTTGGATTCAAAAGCGTATCAACACTTGTCTGGAAGCGGCTTTTGCCGTTCACATCACCTGTGGCCATACTGGCCGAAGTGTCCAGCATGATTACCAGCTCTGCTTTTTCTTTATTTGATGACACGAGCATCTTCGAGGGATTTAGAAAGATGCAGACCAGTAAAACGATCACGGTCAGCCGAAGCAGCAGGGGTACTCGCCCCCTGAGAAGATTGCCGCGGCGTTCCCTGAGGAATCTTAAACAGGCGCCCGCAAGGAGCAGGACAGCGATCAGGGTAATCCATTCGGTGGGTATTATGGGATGGGTCGTCCACATTTGATTCATACGGCTCTTGTTTTATTCTCCCCTCTGGGCTTCCGTTCCGGACCTCGCCAGAACGCCATGAGAATCATCTCCGCGAACAGAAAAAAGGCGCAACCGAGCGCCACCCAGGGCAATAGGTTTTTCCGGCGGCCTGCAGCAGCTTCTGTTTCCGGCCGATCCCTGCCCGCGGTCTCACTGTTTGGGGCAGCGGCGCCGGAGAACCTGGTTTGCGGCAGAAACTGATCCGGATCGGATTCCCGCGCATCAATATTGACAACCGCTTTGGCTATCGCCTGGCCATTGGCCATGATCTGGCAGATCCCCGCCGATTGGGGAACCGCAACCAAAACATGATGATCGCCGCCACGGTTGATGATCTCCACGGGCAACAGCGATTGATCGCCGGTTATCATTTGAATGGATTGCACATTATTCACAGGGGGCAGGAAAAATTCCCAGGGTTCACCCGGTCGTCCCTCGGCACTGCTCTCTTTGCTTGCCAGGTAAACGATACATTCATGCAACAGGGCCGGCATCAGGGCTGAACCCGCCAGATTGCTCTCCTTTGGCCCCATGGGCAGATTGGCCCAAATGATTTTTCCACGGCCTGCCTGGGACAAGGCCAAGGCGCTGGAGCCGTCCGTGTAGCGGGCAATGATCTCATCTTCCCGTTCAGGTAAAATCTCGCTGCGGGGATAGCGCAGGAATCTCAATTCAGGCAGGCCTTTTCCATCCGGATTGGCAAAAATCTGCAGAGGTCCCCTGTCATAATTGATCTGAACCATGCCTTTGCCCCCATCATCCGCGCTGGCGGCCATGCCTTGAAGCACGAAGGGGGCAGAGATCGCTTCCGATGCATATGTCAACGCCTGCACAATGGGGATGGCGTTCGGACTGTCGATAAAGCAAAGCAGTCCGATTCCGTTCAATATGCGGTGAACCAACAAGGCAGAGGTTTCACGCGATAAATCCACCGGTGGATATAGAAGAAAAAGATCGCTGGTTTCCAGAACAATGCTGTCCAAATCCTGACTGTGACGTTGCTCAATGGTCACAGCTCTGTCTTGTCCGGTGAAAGGCGCAATTGCGTGCTTAATAAAAAATGGGGCTTGGGTTGGATCGTCCGGACTTGCATCGGTAATCATAAGAACGGTAAACCGGGGTTGCACCGTAAAGGCGAAATATCTTTTATTGTCACCGTTCAATTCATCATTGCGTTCCAGGACGACTGTCCCGTCATAGGCTCCGGGATCGGCCGCTTTCAAGGAAAAACGAACGGTTGTGGTATCCATGGGCGCCAGTGCCACCTGTTCCTTATAGATTGTCTCCATGCACGTCAGGCTAACGGATTCCCGTATGGCTTGATCTGTGCTGTTAAGCACGGAAACAGTAATTTCTACAGGTTCACCTCGAACCGGCACCACAGGTGAAATTTTCACATCGGTGACAGCGATATTTTGCGCCGGTGTTTTTGTCAGCGGCATTAAATGCAAGGTCATGCCAGCAGGCAGCGCAAGTTTGGTGTCCTTCCAATTTGATTTTTGAAAATCGCTGAAGATATAAATATGGCCCTGACCGCCCAATTGGTCTGCAGCCATGGACAGCGCCTGTTGGGGGGTTCCGAAGGCTTGACTGCAGGTGAGGCCCGCCAATCTTTTATATAACGCGGCAATATTGGCTGACGCAATGGGCAGCAGTGGTTGCGGCTCACCTTTTATCACGACCACGGTGGCCTTCACCCCCGGTCTCAGCTGCCGCAGGATGTCCGCGGCTTTTACTTTGGCCTGGTCCAACAAGGAAACGCCGCCGATGAGACGTTGCATGCTGAAGGTGGCATCTATAACAATGGCTGTATTTTGGGTCTCGGGCGCGGGCACGTCGGTTTCGGGATGCTTCAGCACGGGTTTGGCAAATACAAGCACCAAAGCAGCTATGACCAGGCACCGGAGCGCCAAAACGATTATCGTGCGCAAACGATGGAATGCCTGGCGTCCACGATCCGCCTCGATGAGAAATCTGACAGCCGGGAAGAGGTATTTTTTGGTCTGCCGTCGTGTCAGCAGATGAATCAGGATCGGTCCGGCAATGGCCAGTCCGGCCCAGATGAATGCGGTGTTATTGAGATAGACCATAGCCTCCTTCGATGGATGTGAAAGAATGATCGCTTCTGGGTCATAAAAAACAGCGCTTGATAAATTTGTAAGGATCCATATCTGTTCGCGCTAAATAGAATTCGCATCCCCTGATCGCCGCGTTGTCTTTCATGCTTTTGATAAAACGGTCAAGTTTTGCCTGATACGCCTCCCGAATGGCATCAATATCCACCTTGAAATGAAGATCCCGGTCTTCCATATCGAAAAAACGCGCGCTAGGCATGTCCGGAAGATTTAATTCTTCAGGATGCAATACCTGAAATAAAAGGACATCGAACCGTGAGCGGCGAAAAAGATTAATGACCCGCCAGATATCGCTATTCTGGTCAAAAAAATCACTGATGACGATAAGTATGCTCCTCAGGCGAATACGCGTGAACAACGCTTCAAGATAACCGGCCAGATTTGTTTTTCCCGATGTCCGAGTCTTTGCGACAACGGAAAGTAAGTGGGACAGGTGCCTCTGAAAATTTGACGGTCGCTCATAACGCTCGAGATCAGCACTGCCCAGGGCCAACCCCAGGGCATTGCCATCCCGGATAACAATATATCCCAAAGCCGCCGCCAGTTTGCAGGCGTATTCCCATTTTGAAGGGGTGGTGTTGATCGTGCCGGCGTACGCCATGGAAGCACTGTTGTCCAAGGCGATATGGGCGACGAAATTACGCTCGGCTTCGAACAATTTAATATAATGGCGATCGTTGCGTGCAAAGACTTTCCAGTCAACCAGGCGGATATCATCCCCCGGCACATAATTGCGATAATCTGCGAATTCCACCGACATTCCCTGGTAGCGGGACGTGAAAGGGCCGCTGTAGGTCCCTTCGGTAAGATTGCGCGGTGCGATGGTGACCCGCCTCAACGTCTCAAGCGCGGAAAGATCCAGATATGGGAACGTTGCATCAGACATGGTGTCGTGGAGTCATTCCTGTTACCGGTTGATCAGGTGATTGACAATATCAGAGCTATCGATGCCATCTCCCAATGCGGCGTAGTTCGGAATAATACGATGCCGAAGGACGGGCAGCGCCATGGCATGCAAATCTTTTTTTTCCGGTGAGGGGCGCCCATCAGCCAAGGCGGCTGTTTTGGCCGCTGTCATCAGATGTTGGGTGGCCCGCGGACCTGCGCCCCAAGCCACATACTTGCGCACATAGTCATCAGTCGCCGAATGCTTGGGGCGGCTGGCCGATGTGATCGCAACCGCGTGGGCAAGGACGTCTTCGGATACCGGTACGTGATCGATGATGTCAGACAGTGCGAGAAGTTCTTCAGGTGATGTTACCGGGGCTATATCAGGCAGTTTCAGCCGGGCCGGCATTCCGGCGATTTTCATTTCCGCTTCTCTGGACGGGTAGTCCACTGTGATACTCATGAAAAAGCGATCAAGCTGTGCTTCCGGCAGGGGATAGGTGCCTTCCTGCTCGATGGGGTTTTGTGTTGCGATGACCACAAACGGCGGTTGGAGCGGAAAGGTGTTTCCTCCGGCGGTAACGGCGGTTTCCTGCATGGCTTCGAGCAGCGCCGCCTGGGTCTTGGGAGGGGTTCTGTTGATTTCGTCCGCAAGGAGCAGATTGGTAAAAATAGGGCCTTTATGAAAAACCAGTTCGCGTCGTTCGTTGCCCTTTTGGGTCTGCAGGATCTCCGTTCCGGTGATGTCGGCCGGCATCAAATCCGGTGTGAATTGTATGCGGCTGAACCGGCATCCCAAACCTTTGGCAAACACCTTGGCCATCATTGTCTTTGCAAGTCCGGGGACTCCGATCAAGAGCATGTGGCCACCGCTCAACACACCTATGGTCAAAAGACGGACAACCTCAGCCTGCCCAATCAGGACTTCATCCATGCATCGACTCAGGGCTTGATAGCATTCAGCAAAACGATCAATTTGTTTTTCCGCTACAGAAATATCCTCAACTGCATTCATATCCTCTCCCGGTACCGGTTTTGGACCACGCGGTCACATCTAGTCGTTCGTGATTCAATTGCTTGGATACAACATTCAGGATTCAGGATTTTGCTGATAACACTATTTAAAAGAACAAATTGAGTATATGAAAGTGGTGCTGGTGTGTCAATAATCGGGATACCCCCTGAGTGCGTGTATCGTCAAAAACTCATCCACAGTTAACGAGCGAATAATTCATCACGATCCTGGTATAAACCATGGCGAATCTCATTCGAGGCAATAACTGAAGAGCGGGCCGGATTAGACAAGTCGGTGTTTCATTATGTTGCACCCGGCCAGGCGGCCAAATCGACCCAAGCAGGCCTGCCCTGGTTGCGGTTTCTGCGCCAAAGGCTGGGCAAACGAATCCATTTGTGGCTTTTTGACGGATGGGAGATTCCGGCCAGGGTTTCGACCGTTGTCGAGGTGTATCCCGCCCTGTGGCGTCGGAACACCGATCTTTTGGATGGATGACAGCGGGAAAGGCTCCCCAAGATCATCCCGTTATGCGTCATTCAGACGCATGGGGGCAATGGATTTGGCCTGGCGTGCCTGTATGAATGAGGGAAAAGGTCGGATACGCTATTGCGCAAACAGTTTCTTGACTTCTTCCTTGAGTATTTTGCCCATTGTGTTGCGCGGTATTTGTTCCAGGAATTTGACCTCCTTGGGGCATTTCCAGTCATGCAGATGCGCTTTGCAGTAGGCTTTGATCTCATCTTCGCCCACGTCCGCGCCTGGTTTGAGGGTTAGGGCGGCCACAACTTTCTCCCCCCATTTGTCATCCGGTTTACCGACCACCACCGATTCGTCGATGCCGTCGATCTGGTTGATGACCGTTTCGACCTCTTTGGCCGAAATGTTCTCGCCGCCGGAAATGATGATGTGTTTGATCCGGTCGGTCAGATAATAGTATCCGTTGGCATCCACTTTGCCCAAATCACCGGTCCGAAACCATCCGTCGATGAAGGTGTCTGCGGTTTCCTTGGGTTTGCGCCAATAGCCCGGTGTGATCGCATCACTTTTCAACCAGAGCTCACCCACTTCCCCCGCGGCGACATCGGTAAATGTATGGGGATCGACGATTCTGACGTGCAGTCCGGGCAGGGGAACCCCGATGGATCCGGGAATGCGTTTGCCCTTGAGCGGGTTGGAAAAGTTCATGCCGGTCTCGGACATGCCCTCGCGCTCAACAGGCTCCCGGCCGAATACCCTGACAATGCGTTCGAACTCCTTGACCAGCAGAGGAGCCGATCCGGAAGTGAACAGGCGCATGTGGTTGAAATCAAGCTTTTGGTCGCCGATAAAATCCATCAATTTGGTGTACATGGCAGGTACCGCCATGAAGACCGTGCAGAGGTTGCCGCCGGTTTGACGGGAAAGCTCGGCGACAACGGTTTCGGGACGGAACTGATCGAGCAACCGCACATGGGCGCCGCTGAGCAGGGCCGTGTGCAGTGCGAAACACAACCCGTGCACGTGGAACAACGGCAGCGCATGACAGAGCACGTCGGCGGACGTTATTTCCCAAATGTCGATGATGTTGCCGGCATCGTGGATCAGATTCTTGTGGGTGAGGACCGCTCCTTTGGGGCTGCCTGTGGTTCCGGAGGTATAGATGACAAGGCCGGGATCGTCTTCGGCGATCTCGACCGTGGGCATGGCTTCCACCGGCGATAGGAAATCATCGATATCCTGGTAAGACCGTGAGGTCTCGATCTCCATGAGCTGCGCTGCGGGGTCGATGCGTGTGACCAGCGCCTTTTTGTCCGGCTCAAGGATGATCAGTTTGGCCCGGGCATCTCCGAGGAGGTATTCCATCTCATTTTGTTTGAATCCGGGATTCAGCGGAACGGCCATCGCCCCGATCTTGAGGATCGCAAAATGGGCAATCACCGCGATCATCGATTTGGGAATGAAAAGGATAACCCGGTCGCCTTTGCCCACGCCGCGCTGATGCAGGTTTGCCGCAAAGCGGTTGATATCGAAAAGCAACTGATCGAAGGTCATCTCCGTTTCAACCCGACCGTCGCGTAAAAAGGTGAGGGCGGTCCGGGTTCCGTATTCTGCAGCCACGGCTTCAAGGCGAGTGTTTATGGAATCTACTGTCATGTTTTACTCCATCGTCAACATGGACCGCCGACCAAGGACCGGCAGCAGTCATTCAGGGTCAGCCGATCATTTTGTTCGGCAGCCACAAGGCCAATTCCGGCCAAACGCATAGCAGTACGATGACCAACAAGTCAATCATCACAAAGGGGACCACCCCCAGCAGTACATGCGACATGGGCACATCCGGGGCGATATTTTTAACGACATAGAGGTTCAATCCAACCGGGGGGGTAACCAGGCCGATTTCAAGATTGACGGTCATGATGACGGCAAACCAGATAGGATCGAATCCCAGTCCCTGGATTATCGGAAGCAGCAGAGGGGCGACCATCAGTATCACTGCTGCAGGCGGAATGAAGCAGCCGAGGATGAGCAGCAGGATATTGATAACGAAGATGATGCCCCATTTTCCCAAAGGAAGTTTCAGTATCAGTTCCCCCAACGCCTGCGTGGCGTAGAGGTCGGATGAAACCCAGGCGAACACCAGGGCGGCGGCCATGATCATCAGGATCATGCTGCTTTCGTTCAGCGCCTTGATAAAAATGGGCCATAGCTGGCGCGGGCGGAAGATTTTGTAGATGGTCATCACAAAAAACAGCGACAGCACGGCGCCCAGCCCACCGGCCTCGCTCGGTGTGGCCCAACCGCCATAGAGCGATCCCATGATGCCGATGATGATCAGCACGAAGGGGATGACCTTGAACAGCGACTGGAACCGATCGGCCCACGCGAATTTTTCATGGACATCTTCCGTTTCCAGATAATAGGTCGATCCTCTCCGGGCAGGAACGAACTTGCGGTAAAAAAAGACAATGCCCAACCAGACGCAACTGAGCACCACCAGAAGAATCCCCGGGATCACTCCGGCGATAAAGCATTTGCCGATGGAGGTTTCCGTGGCCACACCGTAGAGGATCATGGTCACGCTCGGCGGTATAAGGATACCGAAAGTGCCGGCATGCGCAATCAGTCCGGTGGCCAGCGCGGGCGAATACCCGCGCCTGCGCATTTCCGGGATGCCTATGCCGCCGATGGCGGCCGCCGTGGCAGGACTGGAGCCGCACAGGGCCGCGAAGATACCGCATCCGACCATATTGGCGATGCCAAGTCCTCCCGGGATTTTGTGGAGCCATTTGTGGAGCGTTTCATAGAGGTCCTTGCTGGCATGCGATGCCGCAATGGGGGCGCTCAACAAAATAAAAAGCGGGATGGCCAGGAGCGCAAAGCTGTCCATACTTCCATGGAGCACGTAGGGTACGGTCGGCAGCAGATGCGGTGAGAATACCAGGATAAATATAAGTGATATTCCGGCCAGGCCGGACCATATCGGAATGCCGGAGATCAGCAGACCGAATGCGCTTCCAAACAAGAGGATGGCCAGGACATATTCGTTCATGCTTTGCCTTTCGGTTTAAGTGAACCAGGGTCATTCCGAAGGGGCAATGTCTTCCCCCATCTTAACGTCAGAAAGTTCCGAAGGGATGACCTTTTCTTCCAGGGTCCCTTTTCTGAGGGCTTCGATTTTGCGCCCGATATAAACGATATATTGCAGAAACAGAAGGGTCATGCCCAACGGCAGAAACAGAGCGGGGATCCAAAGCGGCGGACCCCACAGCGATTCAGAATGCTCGTTGTTGACCACCGTCTCCCACCACATGGGCCAGGCGTACCATGCCAGTATAGCGGCCAGCAGACAGGAAAGGATGGAGACAATAATCAGGACCCATTCACGGGTGCGGGGCTTCAGATGAATGATCACAAGGTCGACGTTCAGGTGGTGCTCATTCCTTTGGACGAAAGGCGCGCCCGCAAATACGGTGAAAATCAGCAGGAAGACCGAAGCCTCGATCTGCCATATGGTTGAAATGCCCAACAGCTTGCGGACGATGACTGCCTCGGTGACGATAAAGGCGGCTGCCACCAGGCATAAAGCGGCAATCCAACCGGTGATATAGGTCAGGCCGTCGACTACGCGGACAAAAACTCGGTAGATCGCTTTCATGCTATCCTTCCTGAGGCAAGCGACGTTAACGACACACACCTTCACCCCATCGCACGCGCTTATTCCATGCGGGCCGACTCCTTGCGCGGCTTGGTTGAGGGGAAGGCAGCCAGACCCGATCCTGCTTTTCATGCTTTAGGGAAACAGACGGCATGTAGAAAAGACAGGGTCGAGCCTGTGCCTCTCCCTGCTGAAGGTTGATGCCATATCAGAGGCGCAGGTAGGCGCCAACCGTGCCTCCTATTTCATGGCATCCAGCGCCAGGTCCAGGTATTCCTGGCCGCCTTCAACCGTATCAGCGTACTCTTTCCATGCCGTCTTCTGGGCGAATTCAAGCCACTGGTCGAACTCCGCCTTGGTCATGTAATGAATTTTAACGCCGGCTTTGGTGTATTCCTTCACCAGATTGCCGACGAGGGTTTTGAAGTTGGGGACAACCCAATTGGCGTTCATCCACTCGGCAGCGTCCATGAAAGCCTTTTGCTGCTTGGGCGTGAGACGCTCCCAAGTCTTCTTGGAAAGGATCAGATTTTCGGCCATATACCAGATGGAATAATCCCGCGGCGCGTTGATATAGTCGAGTACTTCGTAGAGACGGTAGGAGACAAAGGAGGCCGAAGAGGTCAGCATAGTATCCAGCACACCGGTAGACAGTGCATGGTATGTCTCTGACGAGGGCATGCTTGTAATGGAGGCCCCGGCTTCGCGCAGCATGAATTCGAATTTTTTTCCGGCAGCCCGGAGCTTCGTACCCTTGACGTCATGCGGCAGTGTGATCTGTCGGATTTTGCTGCCGACACCACCGTCAAACCACGCCCAGACGAGGTTTTTTACTCCATTTTCTTCCATCAGGGCTTCGACTTTTTTGCCGATGGGCTTGTTGCGCCAGGTCATACCCTGGCTAACGCTGGTGACCGCGCACGGCATCAACGTTATGGACAGTTGAGGCACCTTGCCCGAGGCGTAATCCAGCGGAAACACGGACAAGTCCAGCGCTCCCTTGCGCAGGGCATCCCATTGCTCCTTGGGCTTATATAAGGATTTGGCAGGATAGTAGCGAAATTTGATTTCACCATTGGTCATTTCGGTGACCTTGTCGCCAAACACTCTAGCCATTTGGTCGCGCACATCGCCCGCAGCAAATTGATGCGATACTTTCAGCGTCAATGATTTTGCATCTGCGACATAAGGCGACCAGACCATCATCACCGTCAGCACAGCCAACATTGAATTTAGAATGATTCTTTTCGCGAGCATTTTATCCCCCTCTTGTTAAAGATTGCCGGATTTATCTGTAACGTACTGGCGAGCTGATCCGGAAAGCATTTGAATCTTCAAGATGCTTTTTTAGATTGCTCCACCAATACGCCCAGCGCTTGGGATTGGTTTTGCAGGTGCTTCCTCATCAGGGCTTCGGCACGTTTTTGGTCGCGTTGCCTGAACGCTTCCAGCAAATCTCGATGCTCGCGAATGGAGTGCTCAAATCTTTCCGGCAAATTCAGGGACTGGAACCGATATAAAAGTATCTTTTTGCGAAGACCATTGACAATCTGATTGAGTGTTCGATTGCCTGCAATTTTTTGTACCAGTGAATGGTATTGGTTATTGGTGCGGATATACTCCTCCTGGTCTCGTATTTCGAAATTATCCTCGAGTTTGGCATGCAGCTTTTCAATACGAGCGAAATCTTTGGGCGTCAATTTCGCACAGGCCTCCTTTGCACAGAAACCTTCCAGCAAACTCATCACATCAAACATTTCCGCGATTTCTTCAAATGTCGGCTTCGTGACGAAAGACCCGCGGTGGGGAACCAGCCGGATCAATCCTTCGACGCTCAGCACCCGGAGGGCTTCGCGCAAGGGTGTTTTACTGATGCCTAACGTCTCGCACAATTCGTTTTCGTTGATTTTGTCACCTTCTTTAAGCTTGCCGGTCATGATCAGGTCTCTGAGCATATCCGCGACCTTGACATGATAGGTGGCCTTTTTAAGTTTCATAAAAACCCTTAATCTTTAGAAAATATATCGAATTATGCGCATTATAAATAATAAATAATAATTTATTATACTAAGTTACCCTGTTTTTTGACGGATGTCAACTATGGCATGCGTATGTGAGCGGGGGATCTGCCGGCAATGGCGGAATGAATTTTAATGCGATGCATGAGGATGAAAATGATCGGCATTAAGCAGGACCTGTAGGAACGGCTTGGATACAAGGCGGATATCGTCAGCTACAGGCCGACAATGAATCCCTTTCTGAAGCACCGGATAGAGCAGAGGCCGTCTATGCGTGACCCGGAACTGATGATAGATATTTCACAACAGATAAAAAGAGCTCCAGAAACGGAAATGGGAATTTACAGAATAAATGCAGAATAAAAGGCGACTGTTGCAGAATAATTGCAGATTAAAGTAGGCGGACTATAATTGAGCAGTTGTTGAAACGGTAATACCCATCGCTTATGGGAATGGAAATTACTTTTAAATCCGTTTTTCTTGGAGAAAACGGCTTGATCTTTAAAAAGTTGCAAAATTCCAATTGGTTGTCGTTTGCCTGCCAATTGGAGAATGTTATGAAGAGAGTTACACTCGGGGCGCCAAAAAATTAAAGGCTTAGAGGTGATCAATCTCTGAGCCTTTTTTGCGTTTCCAGCTGGTGCTGTGTCCCGGAAGTTGGGCTAATAATATCTGTTCAATTCGAATGGTATTTTCCTTTGAGCCATTCCGGCGCAAGCCGGAATCCAGAGGGTTTTCGGCTGGACTCCGGCTTGCGCCGGAGTGACATTAATTTTTGAACTTATTTGTAGGACATAACACTAGGTTTCCAACCTGCAGTCAGAAAACAGCAAAATGTTGTCCCCTCAGTATGCAACCATGACTCAACAGAGGCTGGTTTACCACACATTCGGAGGACTTCATTTCGAGTATCCTCTAAGCTCACTAACTGAGTCCCGCATCGAAATGCAGATTCCGCGTTTGCGATCCTGGAGGCGCAAAGGATAGCGACCATGACGATCAAGTATTTCACGTAAGTTTTCATCTTTATTTTCCATAATAGTGCTGCAATAAGTTGTCTCCAATGTGAACTTTAAACATTTTTAATAATAGCAGCCATCAACCGTCATAGAAAAATTGTACAGTACCGGCAATCAAGGTCGAATGCTAAAATAGCCACGATGTATATCACCTTTTTTTACTAAATTCCGAATTATCACGGCAAATGCGAACCCTGAACGAAAATCTCCTAAAAATATCATTAGCATACTCGACGGCGGAAAAAGTAAATGCTTATCTTCTATCTAAATGAAATGTCTTGCCATCACTTTTATATTTGATTTTGTTGGGTTGCTTATGTGTGTTATTTTAAACCGCTGAAACTTTAAATGAACACTTCGCATCCTTGTTTGAAGCATGAACAAGCCATGAAATTATATATATTTATTTGGCCAAATCCTGAAAGCAATTCTGGCATCTATCACGGATGTTGACTTATTTTATAACTTTTTAACTCGTTTAAGCACTGCAACTGTAATAATCGCCCGTAATCATATCTGAAACAAATATCACGTTTGTGGTCTGTTTATTGCAGCATTCCAGCGATAGACATCGCATTGAATTGAACTGGATAGAAAGGTACGGTGCAGTTTATCAAAAATGGAAAATAGAGGTGCCCCTCCCACAGATAGTTTCCATTTCAATAACTTGGCAAAGTTGAAATAGGTTAGAGTCGAATAAAACGCTATTAGAGATTTGCATTTGTTTATATTGCAAAGGTTCCAATAATAAAAGCTGAAAGGAATGGAAATGGTTGCGAGGATCACTGAAGGAAGAGTTTTGAAATCTAAAGAGAAATTGCCCTTAATCTGCGTTCTAGTGCTTGTCACGATTTTGGCATCTGGTTTTGCCGTTGCGGATTCGGTGCCATGGGTGTCAAGCTACACAGCAGAGCAGCCGGCAAGCTATCAAGGTGACCCCGTCATTTCCGAAGGCGTCATATCATTTTTCGCTTGGGAAAGATATGTCGGTAAAGACCTGAATGGCGACGGTGATATGACTGACAATATTCTAGCCTACTACGACATTTCCACCGAATCGGTCACTTACACAACAGAGGAGCCGTACCGATTAAATGGCAGAAGCAAAGCCATATCGGGTGATGTCATCGCATATATCGTTTATGAACAGTATATCGGCCAGGACTGTAACGGTGATGGCGACAGGTACGACTTTATTCTGGCCTATTACAATATCTCCACCGGCCTGGTGACCTACACAACACAGCAGCCGTTCTGGTCTTACGGTAATATTTTCGATATATCAGAAAACGTCATCGTATATATCGTTTATGAATGGTATGCCAGTCAGGACCTGAACGGTGACGGAGACAGGTACGACTTTATTCTGGCCTATTACAATATCTCCACCGGCTCGGTGACCTACACCAGCGAACAGCCGTATCACTTATATGGCAACAGCCCCACGATATCCGAGGGGATGATCGCATATATCGCCAACGAAAAGAAAAATGCCAGGGACCTGAACGGTGATGGCGATATGAATGACAATGTTCTGTCCTACTACGATACCGCCACCGGAACGGCGACATACACCACGGCGCAACCGTACGTATCAGGCGGTAACAGTATTGATATATCAGAGGGCCTCATCTCATTTATCGCAAACGAATCCAATGTTGGCAGCGACCTCAACAATGACGGCGATACGATGGATAATATTCTGGCCTACTACGACATCGCCACCGGCTCGGCGACATACACTGCGGAGCAGCCGTTCTGGTCAATGGCCAATAGCCCAACCATATCAGGAGGTGTCATCGCTTTTGTCGCCAAGGAGGGCTATATTGACCAGGACCTCAATAGTGACGGCGATACGATGGATGATCTTTTGGCCTATTACGATATCGCCATCGGCTCGGCGACATACACAACAGAGCAACCGTACTGGTCAAAAGGTAATAGCCCCGCTATATCTGGGAACGTGATCACATTTATCGCGAAAGAATCCGATCTCGATCAAGATATCAACGGAGACGCTGATAAGTATGACAATATAATAGCCTACCTGACGCTTCCAGTGGATTCCGATGGCAGTGAAACCCCTGATGATCCAGAAGTTCCTTCGGACGAAGATGGTGGCACTTTTTCCATTACCGGCTTGGTCTCCATGATAGAGACTCTGGTTGAGGAAGGTTCTATTGACAAGCGAATGAAAAATCCTCTACTTTCCAAAATAGAAAACGCCAAATCTTCAGTTGCTCGAGGAAATGTTCATGTTGCCGTGAACCAACTTAAGGCAATGAAAAAACAAGTTGCTGCCCAGCAGGGAAAGAAATTATCCGGCGGAGCGTTTGAGGGCATCATTGCCTATACGGACAACTTAATAAAAGCCTATTTGGAGCAAATACCTTAAGGAGAAATCCTCAAGAAGTAAGATAAGGTTTATCAATTGGATTCGTCAAGAGGGCAGGGTCAGCTTCGAATGTGATTCTGCCCTTTTTATATCTTTTTAGAAGGACACGTCTACTTACGACGCATTAAGAACTTTGGATACCCTTTCCGTACTATAGCCCATTAAGCTTTTCCGAAGAAAAAGCGGACATACCAATCGGTGTCTTTTTATTTGGCCGCACGTATGTTGACCAATCAATGACTAATGAAAATCCAATTTTATCAACACCCATTCCATTGGAATGTAAAACCAGTAAAAAGGCTAATGAAAGCACCCGAAACCTCTCCGGGCGTTTCCGCAGTTGCTACATTAGTATAATGATAGACACCCTCACTGCTTTTCACTACCTCATAGATAAAAAAACCGGAAGCGACAGAAAAACGGCCGCCCTCGCTAAACATACTATTCCCCGTATTGACCATCTTTTCTCCGCTGAAAAGCCTGTGAAAATTGTCTTCATCATAGCATGAAGAAAGATTCAAACCGTAGACAATGATCAGAATGATACCCATCAATTTTTTCATCCTTTTACTCCTCCTATTTTTTTAATGTTGATGATGGTTAAGCGGTTCATTAAAAATGTGAGGATCTATGAAGTATGGTGCTGCAAACAATCCCGAACTTACGCCGCCGACTCCGGAGTTCATGGAAGCTATGTTTATATTTATCCCCTAAGACCGTGAAGCGAAGGTTGAATATTTTGCAAAAATAAATAGGAGGTCAGCAGGCCGCGTCTGCTTCATATGGATTTCATAGAGTATAGTGGCATCTTTGCAAAAATATATATACCAACCCTGGTATTCGAGGGGTATCGTCATTTGAACTTTTTGTGGTAGAATTATGGTGATGGTTTTGCCGGTCTATGACGACAAAACCAATGGGATGATAAAAAATTATTCGATAGGATCGTTTTCACGCGTATTGCGGATAAGGTCGGTGTCGGTTCTTTTATCCAGAATGCGTGATCGACAACTGGTCATGGTGGTGCGGGCCAATCCGAGGTCGTAAACGATTTCTATATTGGACTGCCCTTTGACAATCAGGTTAAATGCTTGATATTCAACTTATCACCGAAACGCCAGCTGTGCATATGACCAGCTGACAGGCCTTTTAATGGGCGACCCTTGCTCACAATAAACTGAAGATAAATCGAAAGGCATTTTGAATTGATATATTTCCAGTTTGTTGATAGGATCCCAACCACCCGAAAAACAAAACAAATACGACTGACCAAGATGTGCATGGAGGTGAGATGAAAATCAAAGCCGCCTTGGCATAAAGGCAGAGCGGTACGATTCAATCGCACTCGAACTCAGGGTTGAGGCTGATTGAATGAGTTGGCATGTACCTAAACATATGCGTCCCAAAACTGCCCCTAAATAAAAAGGATATTTGTATGTTCTTCGACAAAACAAATACGATTGAGAGAGGGTTTAGACTTCTTGTATTCCTCTGGTTGGCCATTTATAGCACGAATGTATTGGCGGATGCGCATTGGACGGCAGATGAGAAACTTATCGCAGCGTGCCATCTCGGGGATTTGCAAGCAGTTGAAGCGTTGCTGCAACAAGGCGCAGATGTCAACGCAGTTTCACAAGGCAATGATTTGTTACAAAAAATCGAAAGGCTTGATCTTGCGTCGGGCAGAATCTTGACCGGCAGTTCGTTGACTGTTAGTTACGAGAGAGAGAATATCGGGACCTCGCCACTGATTCAAGCATCGGCAAACGGGTATTTTGACATAGCGAAGCTTTTGTTAACAAACGGTGCTGACGTAAACTATGTCCAGATAAGGAATAGGAAGTCGGCCCTGTCTGAAGCTTGCAAGGCCGGTTACCTGCAGATATCAAAATTACTCATTGATAATGGCGCAGATGTTCACAATACTTTACGCGATAACCGGACGATTTTGATGGAATGTTGTGCGTCGCAACAATGTACGCCTGAAATCGCATCTCTTCTGCTCGAAAATGGTGCTGATGCCAATGCCAAAGATAAAAACGGAAATACTGCCTTAACGTTAGGAACAGTGTCAGATAGTGCTGAAATGGTGAAGCACCTCGTCCGTTATGGAGCCAATGTAAAGGCTAAGGGGTTGTCTGAAGGGAATACGCCACTTCTTGTGGCGTGCAAAAAAGGCCATTTAGAACAAGTCAAGGTTCTTATAAAGAGCGGATCCAATGTCAACGATCACTATGAATTTAAACGCCGCACCCAACACCTCACTTCCTTTACTGTATTGAAACCGAATTTTAATTCGATACCGAAGTACAGTGATGGGATGACGGCTCTAATGGAGGCATCTCTAAGCGACCATAGGGAATTAGCCAAATACCTGCTTGATCAAGGCGCCTCGGTAAACGCCGTTGATAAAAGTGGTTTGACCGCCCTGATGTGGGCGTCTGCTTGTGCATCAAAGGATATGTCAAAACTGCTTATTGAATATGGCGCTGATGTAAATGCGTTATCAAAAAGTCATGAAACGGCTCTAATGATAGCTGCTGCATTTGACAGGAGCAAAACCATCACTCTTTTAATGCAAAATGGCGCTGATCCAAAAGTTGAGAACAAAAACAGGAAAGGGAGTTATGCTGGCGGTGTTTCTGCGTTAATTGTTGCATCTGAAATGGGTAACATCAACTCAGTGAAGGCGCTCCTTGAACAAGGCACATTAATCAACGAACAATCTACTAATAATGGCTACACCGCTTTAATGATGGCAGCCGCAAACCATCATAGACAGATTGCACAGTACCTCCTATCAAGAAAAGCTTCCTTTAATATTCGCAACATAAACGGAGAAACCGCTCTGTTTCTTGCTGCGAAATATGGCAGTCCTGAAATTCTAAAGACTCTTATAAAAGCAGGAGCTGATCTTAATGCCCGCGACAATAAAAATGATACTCCCTTGTTAATCGCTGCCGAAAAGAACCAGTTCGGTGCAGTTCGCATGCTTTTGGTTGAAGGCATCAATATTGACGTTCGAAACAAAGAGGGGAAAACAGCACTAAATATTGCAATAATTAAAAATAACATAGGAATAGCAATAGAACTTATTCAGCATGGCGCAAACGTCAACATCCCAGATGCGTACGGTCGTACCCCAATAATGTATTCATGTACGGGCAGTTCCTTGAATTTGCTGGATGTATTAACCCAAAACGGCGCAAATACAAGACATTCTGACAATAATGGCCAAAGTGTGCTTATGTATGCTTGCCGCTTAGCAAGCCCTGAATTTATAAAACGATTGCTACTAATCACCGACAATGTGAATACGCGCGATATGGATGGCAGAAGCGCCTTAATTCATGCTGTCAAAAATAACAAGTTTGAAGCGGCGGAGATGCTCTTAGGGCATGGTGCTGAAGTGAATACCCAGGATACTGAAGGGTATAGTGCTCTTTTTTACGCATACACGGCTAAGAGAAGAAAATTGTTTGCCATGTTGTTAGATCATAACGCCAGCGTCAATTTACAAAAAGTTGATGGTCAGTCGCTATTGATGATGTCCTGCGGAAGGAATGATTTCGAAACTGTTAAATTGTTGATAGACAGAAAAGCCGCTATAAATCTACAAGACAAACATGGTAATTCAGCTTTAATGATCGCATGCCAGAAAAACGACTTGGAAATTGTAAAATATTTACTAAAACACAGAGCCAATGTTAATGTCACGAATCACCAAAAAGTAACACCCTTGGTGGTTGCCGTGAAAAATAATAACAAAATGCTTTCTGAATTGCTGCTGGCAAACAAAGCCAACCCTGATGTCAGCAATGTGCGTGGTATTCCACTTATTGAAATGGTCCATGATAAAGACTTAAAAGCGCTTTTATTAAAATATGGCGCTAAAGAGGTGAAGAAGGATTTCAACGATAAGCGGCGCGTTGAATAAAGGAGAACGTTGAAGACATCCTTAAATTAGGATAGATTCAAACCGCCTCATTCCATAGCACTGTGAGCAGCATTATCGAGAGATTTAAAGCTCAAATACAGATGACAGACAAAACGGTTACGAAAAGTTGAAGGAATGAATAAGGTTTTGATGCGTCAAGGGCAGACTTGACCCCTTTTCTTTTCCATGACCCCTTTTCTGAAATGGCGTTCAGCTGAAGTCTTCATGAATAATCCGGGCTAATATGTTTCAGTACTATTTCTGAGAATATTTTCGATGGTCGTCGAACTAATTTCTATCGTTCCGTCAAATGGCAGAAATTCGATATTCAGACCGGATACTATTTCTCGCTTGGAATCAGCGAAACGGTCGGTTTTAGTAGACGATATAACACAGGATGGTTTTATTGTTTTGTATATTCCTTTCCAGAAGTCATCAGATGCGATATCGCCGAACTTCCCTTTAAAGTCCAGTGGGAACACATAATCGATTAGTGAAATATACGACAGGAATGCAATCCGGGATTCCTGACTGTTAATCGGGCGATGCATTCCTTTTGTATTTCGCACCGATTGATCCTCATCAACACCGACGATCAGTCTATCGACGTTTGCCTTCGCGAACTTGAAAAGGTGGATATGCCCTATATGCAAGATATCAAAGCATCCCGAAACCAGCCCTGTCGTCAGGTTGGATGCGCTATGGCGCGTTACGATGGTTGCGATAGCGTCAATGGTTTTGATTTTGTAGCGGCTCACCCCGATGCTCCCGGCACAGTTAGATTGCTACATCTTATATTAGAGGTTATTGCGAGTTAAGCACATACCGCCGAGGGGGTATTTATTCATTAAGAAATACATGTGCAAACTTGACCAGCTCGATCAATTTTCCAGTATCGAGCTTGTAGCAAATATTCTTGCGGTGGGTTTTTACGGTATGGAAGGAGATAAAAAGTTTTTCGGCAATCGCCTTGTTGTTATCGCCATTGGCGATCATACCCAGAATTTCACGCTCCCTTTCAGTCAATGACTGAAATTTGAGGTAATTTTGATTAAAAAAAACAAAACGCTCTTCCACTATTTCCTTAAGAAAGCTGTCATTATGCAGCAAATGGAGTGGCTGGGAAAAAGAGATAATCGCGTCCTTCGTTTTGTATATTTTTGATGAAGTGTAAAACAGCTTGAACGGGATATTTCTGTCCCGGTAACAAAGACGCTGAAAGTGACTATACGTTCTGTCTCTGTTTTCACTGAGGAATCTGTTTTTTATTTTATATATCTCCTGAGATTTTCGATCAGAAATGCTAAATAGGAACTCTCTGCCGCCTTCCCTTATTTCGTCGGCACTTTTCCCAAGAATTTCCAGGCCTCTTTTGCTTACATACTCCAAGCCATGCGTCTTGAGGCTGTTGAGATGGACAAAACCCGGTATCAACTCTCCCAATTCATCAAGGGAAATCATTCCATCCTTTTCAAGCAAGGAGCAGTAGTCCAGATTAACGGACTGCTGGAAAAGCATCTCATTTTCCGTGTAGGATTTCATCATAAATAGGAACCTGTTTTTAAATCTGAATATGCCGGATGATTGCTAATGTGTCAATATGATTATAATACAATATGTTGTGTGTCATGAAAAGATTGACATCGCTTGAAACAATCAAGTCAGCTACTGGGACCGGGGAACTACCGGCAGTAAATGCCACATGGGGGGTTTACCGCTGTCATAGTGGGGAGCGGCCATAAGCCGGTAGCCGAACACTACCGACAAGATAGAGATGCCGCGCAGGAAATCGACATGGCGATTGCGTGATGCCGGTGTCTGCTCGGTCAAATGCCTCGCCTGAGCCCAGACGTCCGTTTTTATTGATTTCTGTACCAGGCTCCTGTGAATCGATCTTGTCTGAGTTCACTTTAAGTCTCACTGTCTTTATTGTAAATCGTGTTATAAATGATTTTGGAAAGCTCTTCGAGATCGTAAGGTTTTTGTATAAAGCACTTAATTCCCAGCTCTTTCAGCTCGTTGTATAATGCTTCCTGCATATATCCAGAGGTCATGACCACTTTTACGTCAGAATCAATCTCTTTTAATTTTAACAAAGTTTCTTTTCCCGATATTTTCGGCATTGCCATATCAAGGAGGACGGCATCAATTTTTTCATGCAACGACTTAAAAACCTCAATACCTTTAATGCCATTCTCAGCGCAAAGAACCTGATACCCGCACATTTCCAGGATATTTTCCGCAGTAATCCTGACATGCTTTTCATCATCGATAACGAGCACCGTGCCGGTACCTCTAGGAAGTTCATCCGTTAAATTGCTGCTCTTTTGAGAAAAATCGTCTGTTCCGGCCACCGGGAGATAAAGGTTGAACCGGGTACCTCGACCGGGATCGGAATAGACATCGATAAGGCCATGATGTTCCTGAATAATGTTGTATGTCATGGCGAGACCCAGGCCGGTCCCTTCCCCTTCATGTTTGGTGGTAAAGAAAGGGTCAAAAATTCTTGACTGTGCTTCGGGATTGATGCCGACCCCCGTATCCGATATCTGGATTTGATAATACATGGTCCCCGGGTCGGCATTCTGTTTCATTTGACAAAGGTAACTATCTATTGAAATTCTATTGACTTTAATACTGAGTGTTCCACCCTGCGCCTCTCCCTTTTCCCTCATGATGGTCATGGAGTGGGCCGCATTGACGCAGACGTTCAGAAGCGCCTGCTCTATCTGATTGCTGTCAGCCAGCACCATTGGCGATTTTTCAAACAAATCCACAGACAATTCGATTTTCTTGTCAAAAGAGTTTTTGGCAATGCCGACAACATTGCGGATAAGCTTATTCAGGTTCACCTTCTCTAATGATGGCTCGTTTTTCCTGGATAAAGATAAGAGTTGCTTGACCAGGTTGGTGGCCCTGTTGGACGAATGGGTGATTGTTTCAACATATTTTTTTAATTTAGTGACATCGAAATCGTTTGCATCTATTTTTTTCTGGATCAAAGTAATTGAACCGATGATCCCCGTGAGGATATTGTTAAAATCGTGCGCCAGACCGCCTGCCAGCGTCCCGACCGTTTCCATCTTCTGGGCCTGGATAAGCTGATGGTCCTTTTTTTCCAGCTCGGTTTTATCGTCAATTCGGATCAAAACATCGCTGTTTTTCCTGTATGCCAGGGGAAAAAAGGAAACATCCAGGTATTTACTGCCGTTGTGGTTGACTTTTTCTTTTAAAATACTCTGCGGTTCCCGGTTTTCCAGAACAACACCGATTCTTTTTTTATAGTCTTTTAAGAACGGAAGGAGCTGCCAGATATCGGCAGATACGGCTTTTTTTACGGGGATTCCCGTAAACTTTTCGGCTGCGCTGTTCCACTCGATGACCTTTCCTTCGGGATTGATCGATATCAATATGGATGACTGGGCGTTAAAGAGATTTTTGAAATAATTTCGCGCGTTGGTGATCACGGTTTCGGCCTTTTCCCGTTCCAGCGCACTGCATATAATTTCTGAAATGATCTTGATAATTCGCATGTCCTCGAGGGAAGCATGATCGATTTCATTTAGAAATTTCAAAATCAGGAAACCTTTGATCTCTTCCCCAAAAAACATGGGGACGATGATGATAGACTTGAGGTTCATCGCGCTCCAGTATTTTTTCTCTAACTCCGCTTCGTCCGGAAGATCCTGAATAGACGTCATATAAACGATTTCCGGAGTTTTAAGATGGCTGCTCAGCCAGGGGAAATGCTCAAAGGATATTTCCTCTTTATCATGATTGTAGCCGTATTCCTGTCTTTTCTTCCATGCAATTGTTTTTTTGAAGATCTTTTCACTTTCATTAATAATATAAAGTAAGCAGCTGTCGGACTTCAAAAGGTGACCAATGTTGCCGACGGCTTTGCTGATTTCGGCGATGGTTTTGGATATGGGCAGTGAAATAAAACGCTTGGACATGTCGGCAGCGAGATTTTCCATCTCAATTCTCCGGCTCAGTTTCTTTGTCATTACATTAAAGGAGTTTGCCAGAGTTCCAACTTCGTCCTGGGTTTCAATATGAATGAAATGATTAAAATCGCCCTGGATAATCTTATTTGTCCCATCCACAATTGACAGAATTGGTGATGTAATACTCTTTGAAAAGATTAAGGCCATAAAAACCGAGATGGCAATTGACAAAAGCATAATGAGGCTTAGGAAAAGCAAAGAACGGTTCCTGAGCGCATAGAACTCCTGCTCAGGGATGCCGACCCCCAGGAAAAAAATATGGTTGTTATTGTCAGATATCCTGCTGAATTTATATAGAAATGGTTTGCCATTGATATGAAGGGTAAAAAATTCATCTGAGTTGATAGTGTTGTTGTCATTGATGCCGATGAAAGTAAAACCGGACGAGATATTGCGGGTTTCTCCGTTTGAATAGGCAATGGGTTTCTCACGGTCTGCAATGATGACTGCGGCATCGACATCTTTGCGGATTTCCTCAACAAGTGGGTTTTTCCGTAAATAATGAATGTCATTGCTCAGTAGATATCCTGCAAATATAAAGCCGATGAGCTCGTTGCGGTAGGATACAATAGGAGACAGACAGAGAATCGAGTGAACATCGACCGAGCTGTCTGATGCAATCTCTTCGATTTTTCGCAATTCCGGTGAGTTGATTAGACCCGTGTATGTGACTGTTTCTTTCTGGAGCGCCAGTTCAAGAAGCTCCTTGTCAACAACAGGTTCAGTGGGTGTATCGAAAAAGTTTTTATTTCCGCTGATAATCAGCCTTCCATTTTTATCAAGCACTGAGAGAAAGCTGAGATTTCCGGTTCTGATCAGGTTGTTCAAGTGGTTTGCTATGGGTGGGTAAAGGAGAAGTCCAAGATTAATAATAACAATGTTGTCACTTGCAGCAGACCGTGTAATTTTTTCAATTTCGGTTTTCTTCTTGTCAAATAGGAGGATGGCTGTTTTCAGTTTGTCTTCAATGTTCATCCTTGAGTTTTTTATGATGGATGTGTTCACATATGTTATCGTAAACATGGATCCTAAAAAAATGGGGATAGACGCCACAATGAAAAACAGGGTCATCATTTTTTTCCTGATACCCAATTCATTGAACAGCTTTTTCAATGCCCATTTCATATCAAGCAGAGCGCATAAATAGTGACAAATCTCTTTAGGGATATTTTATATTAAAATACTAATATTTCAAGAATAAAACTTTCAAGAACGAATAGTGTCTGCTAAATTTAAGGTGCGCCTGTATTTTTTTGTGTAATTTAATATGATATTACCGGTTTAAAGGATGAAGATGATGAATCTTAAGGCGCCGCACCTTTTATTGCTGATAACATTAAGTATATGTTTTTCATGGAAAGAACAGGGTATTGCAGGTGAAGGTCAAAAGGAAGCTGCCAGGTTTTTAAAAGACACATATGATGTGATGGTCATAGTGGACACCATTGATGATTGGTCGTCTGGGATCAGGGACGGGTTTAAAGAACGCTTGACCAAGGCCCTTGCTGAGAGTCACAAAAAGGTCAACTATACGGTCATCGATACCGAGTTGAATGAGACAAAAATTCCGGGCATCA
>JBNKKC010000046.1:0-2053 GCA_050291625.1 Desulfobacteraceae bacterium | reverse complement strand
ATTTAATGAATCGATCGCAAGCCTATAAAAATGCATCATCAAAGTCAATAGAAATCCAGTTGTCGAACCGCCCGTCGGAACCACCTTTAGCGGCAGATCCTGCCACGTAACCATTGAACGATTCGACGATTTGACCATTGACCAGTCGAACCGCCCGAAGGATGGATGCGAAAGGGCGCCGGGTATGGCTTGAAATATGCTGCAATCATCTTAATGTATATAAAAAGGTATCATAGTAACGCAGGACTCTCAATCTGAGATGCTTACAGTTGAGCCGCTCTGGGCAGCATGCGGTGAAAGGGAAATAGAGTGAGAATATCGATTGCAAAACCGGTCGGAATGATTGCGGCAGCGCTGATGATCATCGCAGGGACAGGATGCCGGTCACAAATCCCCACCCACAATCCGGTCAAATCCGTCGAACCGGCCGAATTCGACCAAATTATCGGCCATGAAGCCTTCAGCGGGCTGGTGGTGGTCATCGCCTCGTGGTGCCCCCCCTGTCGAAAGGAATTGCCGGAACTGGCCAAATTGCACCGATCCTATCGGGAAAAAGGCATTCAGATTGTGGCGTTGAGCATCGACGCCGACGGCGCCGAAGAGGTCCAGCCGCTGATCAACGAGTCCAAAGTCGATTTTCCGGTCTATTGGGTCGGCTCAAAAGGCATTGCGCATTATAAAATCATCGGAGTTCCCACGCTGATGATTGTCCGTAAGGGCATGGTGATCGACAAACGCCCCGGCGCTCAATCCGGAGGCAGCCTCGAACAGCATATCAAATCGCTGATCAGGGACGTCGCGCAAGAAAGTGCTTCTCTCATAGTCGATCATTGAGGAGTGCGTCAAAGTGTGCGGGCGCTGTCAGGCTCAGACCACAACAAATGCTGCAGGCCTGATGTTGCTTCGCACAGAAGCCCCGCGATCGGACGGCGTTCAGGTGCGGATGCTGCGGAAGTTGACGGCGGTTATCCGATATCTTTTACATCGGCGTCATCGTCATCGGACACTTGCAGCGAGGTTTTGATATTCTTGATCCCTTCGTCCTCGCCGAAATCGTCATCGATGTCATCCTCCAACAGCTCGTCGACATCGACATCATCTTTCACATCTTCCTCGGGCTCGGCGATCTCTTCCTGGAGATCCTTGGCGAACAGTTCCTTGTCATCGAAAAAAAGCTCTGCCGACATATTGCCGCCCTGGCCAAACAACCCCTCGATGGCCTTGGCAATGGGATCGGCAAAAACAGTGGGCGGATACATATTGTTTGTGCGCAATGCATCGATGACAGCCTGATGCCCTTTTTGAACAGCGGTATGGATGGTATCTTGAGAATACGATTCCTCGCACAATAGCGACATCATCTCCTTATCCAGCTCCGCATACTCTCGAACGATCAGCGTATTTTGATCATCATCCCGGATAATGGCATATTTTTGTTTCATCATGGTTCTCCTTGCTGCCGGATGGCGTGTGTCAAAGGCAGAACTAATCACCAATACATGCCATTGTCAACTCCCAATTCATTCCTTACAGCCGGATATGTATACGATATTCGTCTGGTTGTCCCGAGCCTGTCGACTCAATCGGCAATGATGTGTTATATCCTGCGACGCACGCGGCTGCCGACATCAAAGCGACAAAAGGATTGACCCTAGATCCCCTTGGTGTTAAGAACCGTATCGGCTTCCGGGAGGGATGGCCGAGTGGTTTAAGGCGGCGGTCTTGAAAACCGTTGAGCGAAAGCTCCGTGGGTTCGAATCCTACTCCCTCCGCCATATTATACCAAGAATAACGGAGAGATGGCCGAGCCGGCTGAAGGCGCTCGCCTGCTAAGCGAGTGTGTGGTGAAAGCTGCACCGAGGGTTCGAATCCCTCTCTCTCCGCCATTATATACCAGCACCCGATAGCCCGCTTGATCTGCGGGCTATCGCTTTTTTGAAGGGCGGGTGAAGCGGTGCTGCTTCGGTCTTTTCCCTTCTGCGCCCTGCGGTTTACCCGGCATGCAACGACCATCCACAAATAAAAAATGGTTTCGCATATGGGGCCTGTGCCT
>JBNKKC010000045.1:0-1670 GCA_050291625.1 Desulfobacteraceae bacterium | reverse complement strand
GCCAAGCAGCCGTTGCCCGCGAAACAGACGGAATTGTTGCGGCGGCTGGAAGAAGCGCCGGCAAGGGAGCGGTACAATCTGCTGATTACTTCTCTTCAACGTGAGGTGGCAGGGATCATGGGGTTTGAGCCGCCTCAGCTGCCCGGCGCGGATCAGGGATTCTTCGAGATGGGAATGGATTCTCTGATGGCCATGGAATTTAAATACCGCCTGGATGCAAGTCTGGGCATATCCTTGCCTATGTCGATGATTTTTGACACCCCCACGATAAAGCAGCTTGCCGACCATATTGCCTTAAAGGTACTGCGTTGGGAGTCGTTTGAAGCAACGCCGGAGACAACCAGGATCGAAATAATCGATGCTTCCATTGAAAGGCCGAAGACGGAGCCGATAGCCATTGTTGGAGTGGGCTGCCGATTTCCAGGCGCAGATACACCTGAGGCATTTTGGCAGTCGCTGCTTCGCGGCGCGGATGCCGTAAAGAAAGTTCCTTCCAGCCGGTGGGATGTTGAAGCGCTTTACGATCCCGACCCTGATGTCTCCGGTAAGATATCGACACGAGAAGGCGCTTTTCTGGATCAGGTAGACCAGTTCGACCCTCGGTTTTTTGGCATTTCGCCCCGAGAAGCCATGCACTTGGATCCCCAGCACCGCCTGCTTCTGGAAGTGAGTTGGGAAGCATTGGAACATGCCGGACAGGATTGGCGCAGACTGGCCCGCAGTCGCACAGGTGTTTATGTGGGTATCGGCCAGAACGATTATTCCAGTCTGAATCAAAACCAAATTGATCATATCAGCGCCTATGACGGAACCGGAAATGGTTATTGTTTTATTTCCGGACGGTTATCCTACCTCCTCGGCCTGCAAGGGCCAAGCATGGCAATAGACACGGCCTGTTCATCCTCGCTGGTGGCGGTTCACCTGGCTTGCCAGAGTCTGCGCGTGGGTGAGTGCGATATGGCATTGGCAGGTGGCGTGCAGCTCATTTTGACTCCGCGGGTTTCGGTTTTTCTCTCCAAAGCCCATGCGCTGTCCCCTGACGGACGGTGCAAGGCATTTGATGCGAGCGCCGATGGCTATGGCCGTGGCGAAGGGTGCGGCGTCGTGGTTTTAAAGCGTCTTTCGGACGCATTGACGAATAAAGATCATATACTGGCTCTTATTCGAGGGTCGGTAGTAAATCATGACGGCCCCAGCAGCGGTTTTACCGTTCCCAATGGATTGGCGCAGCAGACACTCATTAAACAGGCGCTCGACAATACGGGTGTGGAACCGGAACATATTGATTATGTAGAGGCCCATGCAACGGGAACCGTTCTTGGCGATCCCATCGAGGTGGAGAGTTTAGGCGCGGTTTTAGGGAAAAACCGCAATAAAAATCATCCGCTTCTGATTGGATCGGTCAAGGCCAATATCGGCCATCTGGAAGCCGCGGCCGGTATCGCGGGTTTGATTAAAGTGGTGCTGGCCATGCAACACGGGCAGATACCTGCCCAGGTGAACTTCAGACAGCCAAATCCGTATATTGCCTGGAAACAATTGCCGGTAACCGTTCCCACAAAACCCATTCACTGGGCCGCTGGAACCAAACGGCGGATCGCAGGCGTTAATGCTTTCGGGTTGAGCGGCACCAATGCGCACATCATCGTGGAAGAGGCGCCTGAGCCGGC
>JBNKKC010000044.1:0-12323 GCA_050291625.1 Desulfobacteraceae bacterium | reverse complement strand
CCTCACCTCCCATCGGTCCGGCGCTGGGTCAGCACGGCGTCAACATAATGGACTTTTGCAAGGCCTTTAATGCGCGTACCGCCAACGATGCCGGAATGATCATCCCTGTGGTGCTCACCGTATATCAGGATCGTTCGTTTACCTTTATTACCAAGACGCCGCCGGCAGCCGTACTGCTGAAAAAAGCCGCCAAGATAGCCAAAGGGGCCGGTGACCCGAAACGGGACCGTGTCGGCAAGGTCACTCGTGCCCAGGTCGAGGAGATTGCCAAGATCAAGATGCCGGATTTGAATACCAATGATTTGGATGCGGCTTGTTTGATTATCAGTGGGACGGCCCGGAGTATGGGCATTGAAGTCGTCTAACTTCGGTGCAACATTAATGGTCAAGGAGCAGGATATTAAAAATGCCGAAACGTGGTAAGAATTATTCAGATTCAAGAAGCAAAATCGATACGCAAAAGCGGTATGAGTTCGCCGAAGCTGTCGAGTCGGCCATCAATAGCGCTTATGCCAAGTTTGATGAAACCATTGATATGGCGGTACGACTGGGTGTCGACCCGCGCCATGCCGATCAAATGGTTCGCGGTACGGTTGTTTTGCCGAACGGCTTGGGCAAAGAGGTCAAGGTGCTGGTGTTTGCCAAAGGCGAAAAGGAAGCCGAAGCCAAAGAAGCCGGGGCCGATTTCGTCGGCAATGACGACCTGATCGAAAAGATCAAGGACGGTTGGTTTGGGTTTGATAAAGCTGTCGCCACACCCGATATGATGGGATCGGTAGGTAAAATCGGCAAATTGCTCGGACCGAGGGGGCTGATGCCAAATGCCAAAACCGGTACGGTTACCTTTGATTTGGCCAAGGCCGTGAACGAACTCAAGGCCGGCAAGATCGATTTTCGTGTTGAAAAAGCGGGCATTGTTCATGCGCCGATGGGCAAGGTTTCTTTTGGGGTGGAAAAAATCGTTCAGAATATTGCGGCGTTTATGGAGACGATCATGCGGCTCAAGCCGGCCTCAGCCAAAGGGACCTATGTCAAGGCGCTGTCCATCTCAACGACCATGGGGCCCGGGATAAAGATCGATACGGCGTTGGTGAAAGATCTCGTTAAGTAATGTTAATTCGTGTCCATCATCCAGTTCTGGATGGACACTTAAATACCACTGTCACAGACCGTAGGTACACGTCGAATGTAAAATGGCGCGTGTTTAAATGGCATCCGTCGACCTACCGAGACAGCTTGATCCGGCGCAACCGGCGGCGGGTCATTCGTGACAAGCGAAAAAGCGTTACATCCTTCGGTTGTTTGCAGTGATGGAAGGAGGTGTTACTCAGGTTGAAGATCGAAAAGAAAAGACAATTTGTTGCAGACCTCAAAAAACGGTTTGAAAAGTGCAAAGTGGTTATTCTGACCGATTACAAGGGGTTGAATGTCCAGGCCATGACCGAACTTCGCGCCCGGCTGCGGGAAGCCGAGATCGAGTATGAGGTTATTAAAAACACCATGCTGCGGCTGGCATCCGAAGGCACGGATGTGGAAGTGATCAAGGACAATTTCAAGGGCCCGAGCGCTGTCGCGCTGAGCTTTGAAGATCCGGTTGCACCGGCCAAAATACTGACAGACTTCGCCAAAGACCATGATAAGCTGGAAATCAAGATCGGTGTCATGGGCGGAAAAGTGTTGGAAGCGGATGGCATCAAGGCCCTGTCTTCACTACCGTCGCGCGAAGAGCTGCTGGCAACCGTGCTTTCGGCCATGAATGCCGTACCGACCTCTCTGGTCACTGCGCTAAGCGATGTCCCGCGCCGTATGGTCAATGTGCTTCAAGCCATCAAAGACCAGAAACAGGAGCAGGCTGCTTAGACCGGTCACTTCGGGATTTATTAAACAACAGGATGTAACTTCAAGAGTGATAATCTGGAGGAATTAGAAAATGGCAGATATTAGCAAACAGGATGTAATTGATTTCATCGCCAACATGACCGTATTGGAGCTGTCCGAGATGGTCAAGGAACTGGAAGAGAAGTTTGGCGTATCAGCAGCCGCACCGGTCGCCATGATGGCTGCCGGCCCCGCTGCGGAAGGTGGGGCGGCCGCTGAAGAAAAGAACGAGTTTGATGTCGTACTGACGGCTGCCGGCGACAAGAAGATCGCCGTGATTAAGGAAGTGCGCGCCATTACGGGTCTGGGGCTCAAAGAGGCCAAAGAGCTGGTCGATAATGCACCGAAACCTGTTAAAGAGGGCGTCGCCAAAGAGGAGGCCGAGGCGCTGAAAAGTCAGCTGGAAGAAGCCGGTGCCCAGGTTGAACTGAAGTAGAAGTTTACGATCCTTCGGGTGATTTCCGTGGGGATGCGACCCGTGGAATTGAAAAATAGATTGATGCGGAAATGGGGTGGAAAGGCGTTTTACCTTTTATCCCATTTTCGCGTTTCCAAAATAAGAGGAAATTGGAGATACCATGGCTGAACGGCAAATGCTCGAAAAGCGCATGAGGAAAAATTTCGGAAAGATCAAAAAGATCGTTGATATCCCTGATCTTATCGGAATGCAAAAAGAATCTTACCGGAGATTTTTACAGCTCGGCGTTGTACCGGAAAAACGTGAGGACATCGGTCTGCAGGCTGTGTTTAAGTCGGTATTTCCAATTAAGGATTTTACCGGAAGTGCGTCTCTTGAGTTCGTATCCTATCGCTTTTCCGAGGTCAAGCATAGCGAGGATGAGTGTATCCAACGTGGCATGACCTACGAACTGCCGATACGCATCACGGTCCGACTGGTGGTATATGATGTGGATAAAGAGACCGGCGTCTCAAATATCCGGGATATTAAAGAGCAGGAGATCTATTTTGGAACGATTCCGCTGATGACCGATAAGGGGACCTTCATCATCAACGGAACCGAGCGGGTGGTCGTCAGCCAGCTGCATCGCAGCTCAGGTGTGTTTTTCGATCATGATAAAGGCAAAACACACTCCAGCGGAAAAATCATCTATAGCTCCCGAATCATTCCCGTTCGCGGATCATGGATCGATCTGGAGATCGATCCTAAAGATATCGTTTATATTCGAATCGACCGCCGCAGGAAATTTCCGGTCACGACGCTTTTCAAAGCGCTGGGTTTCAGCACGGCGGATTTGCTGGCCTACTTTTACTCCACCGAAAGAATCATCGTCGAAAGCCGCCGTGTCAGCAAGGTATTCAACCCGGATCATTTGAGAGGTCAACGCGCCAGCCGGGACATCACCGACGAAAAGACGGGCGACGTGCTGGTCAAAAAAGGGCGCATCTTCACCCAGCGCGCCATCAAGCAGTTGGCGGCCAACAATACGGAGCGTATTGGCATTGCACCGGAAGAGTTGCTCGGCAAGGTATTTGCCTATACGGTAACCGATCCAAAGACTGAAGCGGTGATCGTCAGCTCCAACCAGGAGATCGATGAGGAGACCTTGGCAGCGCTTAAAACGGCCGGTATCAACGAATTCGAAATTTTGCATATCGACGGGGTCACCAGCAGTGATTCCATCCGGAAAACCCTGCTGATGGACAAAGTCTCCAATAAGGAAGACGCCCTGATCGAGATCTACCGGCTGATGCGTCCCGGAAATCCGGCCACGCCGGAAGTGGCCCAGGATTTCGTCGACCATATGTTCTTCAAGTCGTCCTACTATGATCTGTCCGGTGTCGGGCGGCTGAAAATTAACTTGCGCCTGGGGATCAATGCACCGGTGGATCTGCGTACCCTGCGCAAGGAAGATATTTTACTGACCACGAAAACGCTGATCGAACTGAGGGACACGCAGGGGGTGGTCGATGATATCGACCATCTGGGCAATCGCCGTGTTCGTGCGGTGGGCGAACTTCTGGAAAACCAGTACCGCATCGGCCTGGTGCGCATGGAGCGGGCCATCAAAGAGCGCATGAGCCTGCAGGAGGTCGATGCGCTGATGCCGCACGATTTAATCAATCCCAAACCGGTATCGGCCGTGGTCAAAGAATTCTTCGGCACCAGCCAGTTGAGCCAGTTCATGGATCAGACCAACCCGTTGTCCGAAACCACCCACAAACGCCGTCTGAGTGCCCTGGGGCCCGGTGGATTGACCCGTGAGCGCGCCGGCTTCGAGGTGCGTGACGTTCATCCGTCGCACTACGGTCGTATCTGCCCCATCGAAACGCCGGAAGGGCCCAATATCGGCCTGATCGTATCGCTGAGTACCTATGCCCGCGTGAACGACTTTGGTTTTATCGAGACGCCTTATCGCGTTGTGGAGGATGGCAAGGTTTCGCGAGACGTGAAATTCTTAAGTGCTTTTGAAGAAAAGGACCATCCCATCGCCCAGGCCAATGCGCCGGTCAATGAAAAAGACGAGTATATCAATCCGCTGGTGACCTCACGGGTTGCCGGCGAATTTATGATGGTCGAACGGGATCATATCGAATTGATGGACATTTCGCCGAATCAGTTGGTGAGTGTCTCGGCCTCTCTGATTCCATTTCTGGAAAATGATGACGCCAACCGTGCTTTGATGGGATCGAACATGCAGCGCCAGGCGGTTCCGCTGATGGTCAGCGAAGCGCCCCTGGTCGGTACCGGGATCGAAGGCGTCGTGGCCAAAGATTCAGGCGTCACGATTGTGGCCGATCAGGACGGCGAAGTCGTGGACGTGGACGCCTCGCGCATCGTGATCAAAAACGATCCCGGCAAACAGGCGGCTGAAAAACCGGTGACCATCCACAATCTATCGAAGTTTGTGCGTTCCAATCAGAATACCTGTTTCAACCACCGACCCATCGTTAAAAAGGGGCAGCATGTCAGAACAGGTCAGATCATTGCCGATGGCCCGGCCACCGAGCAGGGCGAGCTGGCGCTGGGGAAAAACGTGATGGTGGCCTTCATGCCGTGGGGCGGATACAACTTCGAGGATTCCATTCTGGTCTCAGAGCGCCTGGTGCGCGATGGTGTCTACACCTCGGTGCATGTCGAAGAGTTTGAGGTGGTGGCGCGCGATACGAAGCTGGGCAAAGAGGAGATCACCCGCGATATACCCAACGTGGGCGAGGAAGCACTTAAAAACCTGGACGAAAGCGGTATTATCCGGTTAGGGGCCGAAGTCGTTCAGGGCGATGTGCTGGTCGGAAAGATCACGCCCAAGGGCGAGACCCAGTTGTCGCCGGAAGAGAAGCTGCTTCGGGCCATTTTTGGAGAGAAGGCCGGCGATGTAAAAGATACCTCGCTGCGGGTTCCGCCCGGTGTAGAGGGCATCGTGATCGATGCCAAAGTGTTTGCACGGCGCGGAACTGAAAAAGACGACCGCACCGAAGCCATTGAAATGGAAGAGATTACCGTCTTGGAGCGCAATCGTGACGATGAGCTAAGCATTGTCGAATCGCTGGTGCGCGATCAGTTGCAGGAGCTCGTGATGGGCCGGACACTGGCGGCGCCGCTGAAAAAAGGCAAAAAGGTCTTTGTCGCCAAAGATGCCAAAGTCACCGAGGGTGATCTGGATGACGTGCCGATGGCGCAACTGGAGAGCCTGGTCCTCGAAGATGCCGAACTGACCGAAAAAGTGCACGATCTGCTGGAGAACTACCGTCAGCATTGCGACCGCATACGTGAAGAGTTTGAACGCCAGTTGCAGCGGTTTGAGCGAGGTGATGAACTGCCGCCGGGTGTTATCAAGATGGTCAAGGTCTACGTGGCCATGAAACGCAAATTGTCCGTTGGAGACAAAATGGCCGGGCGCCACGGCAACAAAGGTGTCGTATCCCGGATTTTGCCGATGGAGGATATGCCCTATTTTGAAGACGGCACTCCGGTGGATATGGTGCTCAACCCCTTGGGCGTACCCTCGCGTATGAATGTCGGCCAGATTCTTGAAATTCATCTGGGCCGGGCCGCCAAGGGGCTGGGCGATCAAATCGACACCATGCTCCATGCATATCAATTGGACGAGCTCCGCAAAAAGTTGAAGCGCATCTTCGCCGGTATAATAGAGGCCAAGGAGCTGACACAGATGGACGATGCCGAGTTGGTTGAGCTTGCCGGCCGCTATAAAAATGGTGTCCATATGGCTACCCCGGTATTCGACGGTGCGAAGGAAGAGGAGATAAAAGCGCTGTTGGCCGAGGCCGGACTTGAAACAAGCGGTCAGACAACGTTGTACGACGGGCACACCGGCGAGCCGTTTAAAGAGAAGGTCACTGTGGGCACCATGTACATGCTCAAGCTGCACCATCTGGTGGATGACAAGATTCACGCGCGATCCATCGGGCCTTACTCTCTGGTAACGCAGCAACCTCTGGGCGGTAAGGCGCAGTTCGGCGGCCAGCGGCTCGGGGAGATGGAGGTCTGGGCTATGGAAGCCTATGGCGCCGCCCATGCACTGCAGGAGTTCCTGACCGTCAAGTCCGATGACATGGCCGGCCGGACCCGCATGTATGAAAAGATTGTCAAAGGACAAAACATTCTGGAACCTGGACTTCCGGAGTCGTTCAAGGTGTTGACCAAGGAACTGCAGGCGCTGGGACTGGATGTGAATCTGCTGGAAGACAAAGAGAGCGCCAAGATTCAGGCAAAATAAATCACCGGCGGAAACGACGGCGACAAGGTCATATATTCGATAATTTCCTAACCACAAGGAAATATACATGGAAACATTATACGATTTTTTTGCAAAACCGACCGATCCAAGACGCTATCAAGGTGTTCGACTGGCACTGGCGTCTCCCGAACAAATCCGGCAATGGTCTCATGGTGAGATCAAAAAGCCGGAAACCATCAACTACCGCACCTTCAAGCCGGAGCGCGATGGGTTGTTTTGTGCGAAAATCTTTGGACCGACCAAAGACTACGAGTGCAACTGCGGAAAGTACAAACGCATGAAACATCGTGGAGTGATCTGCGAAAAGTGCGGTGTCGAGGTGATCCAATCCAAAGTGCGTCGGGAGCGCATGGGCCATATTGAATTGGCCACGCCCGTTTCCCATATCTGGTTCTTAAAAAGCCTTCCCAGCAAAATCGGCAACCTGCTTGATTTGACCCTCAAAAGCATCGAGAAAGTTCTCTATTTTGATTCGTACATCGTCATCGATCCCAAAGAAACCTCTCTGGCAAAATGTCAGCTGCTGAGCGAAGAGAAATATCGCGAAGCCATGGAAACCTTTGACGGCAAATTCGAGGCCGGTATCGGAGCCGAGGCGGTCAAAAAACTGCTGGCGGATTTGAATCTGGACGAGCTCTACAATCAGCTGCGCGAAGATATTCGCGCCACAAATTCAGTGGCCAAGCGCCAGAAGCTGTCGAAGCGGCTGCGCATCGTCGATGCCTTTCGCCGCAGCGGACTGGATCCCGTATGGATGATCATGGATGTCATCCCGGTCCTGCCGCCCGATCTGCGCCCTTTGGTGCCGCTCGAGGGCGGTCGCTTCGCTACCTCGGATTTGAACGATCTTTACCGGCGCGTCATTAACCGCAACAACCGGCTCAAACGGTTGATGGATCTGAAGGCGCCGGACATTATCGTCCGCAACGAAAAGCGGATGTTGCAGGAATCGGTGGATGTGCTGTTCGACAACGGTCGGCACGGTCGGGTGATCACCGGCACCAACAAACGCCCCCTCAAATCGCTCAGCGACACGTTGAAGGGGAAGCAGGGCCGTTTCCGCCAGAATCTTTTGGGAAAACGCGTCGACTATTCAGGCCGGACCGTTATTACCGTGGGACCCGACCTGCGGCTGCACCAGTGCGGTTTGCCCAAAAAGATGGCTCTCGAGCTGTTCAAGCCGTTTGTCTATTACAGGCTGGAACAAAAGGGGCTGGTATCCACGGTCAAATCCGCTAAGAAAATGGTCGAGCGGGAAGTGCCCGAAGTCTGGGATACGCTCGATGAGGTGGTTCGCGAGTATCCGGTCATGTTGAACCGGGCGCCGACATTGCACCGTCTCGGGATTCAGGCCTTTGAGCCCATCCTGATTGAAGGAAAGGCTATTCAGCTCCATCCGCTGGTTTGTACCGCCTTTAACGCCGACTTTGACGGTGACCAGATGGCGGTGCATGTGCCCCTGTCCGTGGAGTCGCAAATCGAGGCGAGGGCCTTGATGTTATCGTCCAACAACATCCTCTCCCCGGCCAACGGCAGCCCCATCATCGTTCCCAGCCAGGACATCGTGCTGGGGACTTATTTTCTGACCCGAGATATCGATGGTTGCAAAGGCGAAGGCAAGATATTCGCAGATACCACCGAGGTGCGCATGGCGTATGATTCGCGGCAGGTGGATCTGCATGCCAAAATTATCGTTCGAATCGGCGATCAGCGCTGTGATACAACGGTTGGGCGTGTGCTGCTGTGGGAGATCATGCCCAAGGATTACCTGATGGCCTTGCGTCATTTGAAGATCAGCGACGTTGAAAAGGCCCGGAAGTTGACCCGGCAGGCGAAGGAAGGGGCCGACTTCATAGAACTGGTCAAGGAGCACTCGGAGAGTATGGACAAGGAAAACGATGGCTACATCGGCCTTCTCCGAAACGACGAATTCCAGCGGATTTTCGATATCTCTTCCGAAGATGCGGAAGCGGTATTCGCGCTGACCGAGGGCGATATCAGCGATCCGGTGTTGATCGATAACTACTACCACACTTTCCAGGTGATGGAGAAGCGCGCCGCCATGCCATTTGAGGCGGTCAACAAAGTACTGGACAAGGGTGCATTGCGCGAGCTCGTCGATTTCGCTTACCGGAACCTGGGCCCCAAGGCTACGGTTATCCTGTCCGACCGTTTGAAAGACACCGGGTACAAATATTCAACCAAGGGCGGTATCTCGATTTCCATCGATGACATGATCATTCCGACCGCCAAGTGGGATCTGCTTAAACAGGCCGAGCAGAAGGTCACCGAGATCGGCCGGCAATATACCGAAGGTTTGATCACCCAGGGTGAAAAGTATAACAAGGTGGTCGATATCTGGGCCAAAGCTACCGACGATGTGGCCAACGAAATGATGGAAGCCATGAAAAACGCTCCCGTACTGGATGAGAAGGGCAAACCGGTCTTGGACGATGAGGGTAATCCCATCCTGGCCGAAAGCCTCAACCCCATCTACATGATGGCCGATTCCGGGGCACGCGGCAGCAAGGACCAGATGCGCCAGTTGGCCGGAATGCGCGGATTGATGGCCAAACCATCCGGCGAGATCATTGAAACACCGATCCAGGCAAACTTTCGCGAAGGGTTGTCGGTGCTGCAGTATTTTATTTCGACCCACGGCGCCCGCAAAGGTTTGGCTGATACGGCTTTGAAAACGGCCAATTCCGGCTACCTGACACGCCGCCTGGCCGATGTGGCCCAGGATTGCACCATCACTGAGCATGACTGCGGCACGGTAATGGGAGTTGAAGTCGAGCCGCTGATGGAAGGCGGTGAGGTCATTCAACGTCTGGGAGAGCGTATCCTGGGCCGTGTGACCGTCGAAGACATCCTCGATCCATTTACCGATGAGGTCCTGGTTCCGATTGGTGTGGAGATTGATGAGCGCCGCGTCAAGATCATCGAAGACGCCGGTATTACAAGGGCCAAGATTCGCAGCGTGCTGACCTGTCAGACCCAATACGGCGTCTGCGCAGCCTGCTATGGCCGGGACTTGTCCCACGGCCAGCGAGTTGAAATTGGACAGGCCATCGGCATTCTGGCGGCGCAGTCCATCGGAGAACCCGGCACCCAGTTGACCATGCGGACTTTCCACATCGGCGGTACGGCCAGCCGGCGGGTCGAGCAGGCCGATATCCGGGCCCGCACCGCGGGCAGGGTCAAATTCCTCGACCTGAACCTGGTAACCAACGCCGAAGGAAGAACCGTGGTCATGAACCGACGGGGAGGAGAGTTTGCCATCACCGGCAAGACGGGTCGCGAACGCGAGCGATTTCCAGTCATTTATGGCGCCCATATTCTGGTTAAAGAAGGCCAGAAGGTCGAGCCCGGTGAATTGCTGGCGACATGGGATCCGTTTACGACTCCCATCATTACCGAGGTCAGCGGCTTAGTGAAGTTCGGTGATCTGGTGCCTGGCAAGACGATGCAGGAAAAGGTCGACCCGGTCACTGGAAAGTCCAGCCGGACCGTTATTGAATCCAAAACCGGCGAGGAGCGTCCGCGCATTTCAGTCAAGGGCGAGGATGGAAAGACGGCCAAATTGCCCTCCGGCAGCGGTATGGCGCGCTATGTGTTGCCGGTGGATGCCATCTTGATGGTTGAAGAGGGCGACGAAGTGCGTGCAGGCGATGTGGTCGCCAAACTGCCGCGTGCCACCACCAAGACCAAGGATATCACCGGTGGTCTGCCGCGCGTGGCCGAGCTGTTTGAAGTGCGCAAACCCAAGGAAACAGCAGTGCTCAGCGAGATCGAGGGTTATGTGAGCATTGCCAAATCCACCAAAAAGGGCAAGCAGAAGGTCACGGTATCGCCGGCGGATGTGGGCGATAAGAAGGAGTATCTGATCCCGCGCGGAAAGCATATCAACGTCTATGAGGGCGATTACGTAAAAGCCGGCGAGCCCCTGGTGGGTGGAGCGGCCGTTCCCCAGGATATCCTGCGGATCAAGGGCGAAGTGGCTCTGGCCCGTTATCTGGTGGATGAAGTTCAGGAAGTGTACCGCCTGCAGGGTGTCCGGATTAACGATAAGCACATTGAGGTGATCGTACGCCAGATGATGCGTCGCGTGAAGATCCTGGATGTGGGGGACACCGACTTTATCGTAGAGGAGCAGGTCGATCGGACCATATTTGGTCAGACCAACCAGGCCGTTATTGAAGGCGGCGGTACTCCTGCCACGGCGGAACCGTTGATTCTGGGTATTACCAAGGCTTCTCTGAGCACGGACAGCTTCATATCGGCGGCCTCCTTTCAGGAGACCACCAAGGTGCTGACCGATGCCTCGATTTCGGGTGCAGCCGACTACCTGCGCGGTTTGAAGGAAAACGTCATCATGGGGCGTCTGATTCCGGCCGGCACCGGCCTTGCCGAATATCTGGACCTAGAAGTGGCCCCCGCTGAGCCGGTTGGAGAGACATCGTAATAATTTTGTGGGTTCGGATCGAATAATACTTGACAATAAACAGGTACCTATATACAAAAACGATTTTTGCATAGGCGCTATTTGCGCCGCTTAATTCAATGATAGATGAGGATGACATGCCGACTATCAATCAGTTAGTCAAAAAGGGGCGCAAGCGAATCAAGAAAAAGACCAACACCCCGGCTTTGAAGGGTGCGCCGCAAAAAAGAGGTGTATGTACGCGTGTTTATACCTCGACGCCCAAAAAACCCAACTCTGCCTTGCGGAAGGTTGCCCGTGTGCGTCTGACCACCGGTATCGAAGTGACCGCCTACATTCCGGGTATCGGTCACAACCTGCAGGAACACTCGGTAGTGTTGGTTCGCGGCGGTCGTGTGAAGGACCTGCCGGGAGTTCGCTACCACATTGTACGGGGTACACTGGATACGCTGGGTGTTGAAGATCGCAAACAGGGACGTTCCAAATACGGTGCCAAAAAGCCCAAATAGGCCGACGGCTGATCCGATAACTACAATAGCGAAGATGATGGTGTAACAAATGCCGAGAAGAAGAGAGGTCCCAAAACGGACCATTATTCCGGATGCCAAGTACAACAGCAAGCTGGTTGCCAAGTTCATCGCCTCGATTATGCACGACGGCAAAAAGAGTGTGGCTGAATCGTTGTTTTACGGTGCATTTGATATCATTGAAGATAAGACCAAAGGCGATCCGCTCAAAGTCTTTGAACAGGCACTGGACAATGTGCGACCGATGATCGAAGTGAAGTCGCGCCGTGTCGGCGGTTCTACCTATCAGGTGCCGACGGAAATTCGACCCTCTCGCAGAATGGCTCTGGCCATGCGATGGGTGATCAGCTTTGCACGTAATCGCTCTGAAAGGGGTTTTGCAGGGAAATTGGCCGCTGAATTGATGGACGCCGCCAACAACCGCGGAGCTGCCGTTAAGAAGAAGGAAGATACCCACAAGATGGCCGAGGCCAACAAGGCCTTTGCCCATTATCGTTGGTAAGAGGACCAAGCAACTGAGTATGCAATAGGTTTTAAATACTGGCCTGCAGATGGTGTGACGGGTTTAAAACCTATTCTTTTGTCTGCATCGGTTAAAACTATCGATAGTCCGCATCACGGGAGGACGAGATGGCGAAGGAAAAGTTTGAGAGGACAAAGCCGCATGTCAATGTTGGGACCATCGGTCACATTGATCATGGCAAGACGACATTAACCGCAGCGATCACCAAGCATAACGGTTTGAAGGGGTTGGCG
>JBNKKC010000043.1:0-43431 GCA_050291625.1 Desulfobacteraceae bacterium | reverse complement strand
TAAGGTTTCAATCCACGCCCCCGCGCAGGGGGCGACACCGGTTTGGGCCGATATCGTAGGCCTTGAAACCGTTTCAATCCACGCCCCCGCGCAGGGGGCGACGATTTCAGCCGCAGATGATGGCGTGTAAGCTATAACGTTTCAATCCACGCCCCCGCGCAGGGGGCGACGGCATGGGGAGATTTTTCTTGACACAACCCCACAAGTTTCAATCCACGCCCCCGCGCAGGGGGCGACAGGCCAGGGGCCGCGATCCTGAACAGGTGCTCGATGTTTCAATCCACGCCCCCGCGCAGGGGGCGACTGTTTCTCTATAACTCTTTTAATTCATTGTCATCTTGACCTGGTTTGCGCGAACAGAGCATTAATTCCGATAATTTTGCCGATTTTTCAAAGAGCGATTTATTATTCACGATTAATTTCATCTGGTTATTATTGCCGCGAAAAGTCCGGGATGTTCCCGTGCGCTTGGGGTTCGCGGAGTGTTCAAAGAATTAGCGGACCTTCCTGGTCAATTCCTTCCTTTGCGCCTATATGCTCGACCCTTTTTCTCCAATTTGCTCCAAGAAAATAAAACCTTAGACTGTCCTTGCTTTCATCAATTTCGTCGATCAAATTCTGGCGCAGCACGGCCCATTGGGCCGGATCCACGATGCATTCAAAAACGGAATACTGCACCCGCTGGCCATAATTTTTGCAAACTTTGGCCACACGGCGCAAACGCCGGGGGCCTTTGTTGTCTTCCATTGAAACATCATAGCTTACCAGTACCATCATAGTCGTTCTCTACTTCATTAGAAAAGGCGGGTAGCCGTCCAAATCTCCACGCAAATAACGGGCCATCAGCAATGCCTGGGTATGAAACAGCAACCCCACAGGCATCTTCTCATTTAAAAAGGGGTGCACGATTTCATCCTGTTTGCGTTTCTGATATGCCACAAGGACTTTTTTGCGCATATCGTCATTCATGAATACGGCGCCTGTTTCCTGGGTTTTGAACTCTTTTGCCGTCACCCGACTTAGATTGATCAGCGACAGCACCAGCCGGTCTGCAATATAAGATCTGAACTCTTCCATCATGTCCAGGGCCAGCCCCGGCCGTCCCGGCCGGTCACGGTGCAAAAAGCCAACGGCCGGATCGAGACCCACGCACTCCAGGGCTGAACGCACATCGTGCAGCAACAAGGTGTAGATAAACGAAAGCAGGCAGTTTACACTGTCCAGAGGCGGTCTACGGTTACGGCCGTCAAAGCGGAAATCATCCTTGCTGACGGTGATCAGATGATCAAACACGCCAAAATAGGTGCGTGCCGCATCACCTTCAATCCCCCGCAAGACGTTGATCGGGGTTTGGGGATCGAGTTCCTTGAGAAGGGCCGACAGATGCCGGGCCGCATGATCGACCGCGTCGGACGCGATCTTATCGCGATGATCGCGCAAGGCCCTTTGCAGCACCGTGCGGCTGTTGGCCAGCTTGCCGGTCAGCAGGGCGCAGGTCACGGCCGAGCAGGCACCGGCATCGTCGGCCCGGCGGTATTGTTCTCGCCGCAGCAGGACATTGCCGGCCACGGGCCCCTGAACCCTGGCCAGGAAACGGCCGTTTTCAGTCAAAAAGCTGATGGCCACATCTTTCAAGCGTTTGATCCTCGTCCATTTGGTGCTGGTTTTTCCAAAAATAGTCCATAAAATATTCTCGCACACAATCCGGTGATGTTAGATCACCGTTGAAATGTTGAAATAATTTTTGAGCCGACTGAGCTGCTTTGCGGAAGTATGAGTTTGTTGCCTCGTCCGGAAAAGCAAAAACCTTTACTGGTAATGGTTCCTTGCTATTTCCGTTGCGATTGCACCTGCCGGCGGCTTGCGCGATATTGTCAATTCCGCAGACGGCACGAAAAACGCTTTTAAAATCCACATCCACACCGGCTTCAATCACCTGGGTGCTGACGACCCTGCAAGGCAACCCCGTTTCAAGCCGGTTGTGAATTTCCGTCAGTTTTCGTGAGCGGTGGACCGGATGCATCAATGCACTCAAATGGATGTTCTCTTCATGATCGGACAAGGCGTTAAACACGTCCAGTGCCTGCTGGCGCGTATTTACAACACACAAGACTTGTTCTTCATCTTCCAGTTTGTGGGCAAGTTGCTGCTCGGTTAACGTCCCGATAAAACTTTCCGATGTCCGTTTCAGTGCCATATATAATCCAGGAACATCGCATACAATTTCCCGAACGTTCTTCAGCCCTGATTGGAATGTTTCCGAATAGTGAACGGCCGGCTGGGTCGCCGTGCACAACACCGACGTCACTTTGTAGTTCAGCGAGAGCTCCTTGATCACTTCCAAACATGGCATCAGTTTCTCAACCGGAATTGCCTGAACCTCGTCAAAAATGATCACACTATTGGAGACATTGTGAAGCTTGCGGCACTTTGATGGTTTGCGAGAGTAAAATGAATTGAAAAATTGAACATTTGTGGTGACAACTATCGGCGCATCCCAGTTCTCTGATGATAGCCGGGTTTGCCAATCCGTTTCATCCGGAACGAAATTGCAATGATGTTCTATAACGGCATCCTTTCCAAGCATTTTTCTAAAGACGGCAGCGTTTTGTTCAATAATACTGGTGAATGGAATCACGTAAATGACACGGCGCTTATGATGCTTTTTTGTATGTTCCATTGCAAAGGCCAAAGAGGCCAGGGTTTTCCCCCCGCCGGTCGGGACCGTTAAAGAGAACAAACCTTCCGGCTCATGTGCCGCCTTAATGCAATCGGATAAAACAATTTCCCGATGGCGATTTACATTTGTTTGTTCTGCGCTGTCTCGGAGCACATTGAAATTTTTCCAAAACAGGGAATGTAGTTCCAATAATTCAGGCGATTTAGACCTAAACTCCGCTTTCGCCTTATCCAGAGCCCTTTCTGTATCCAAATAGTCTGCATCCACAAGGCAAGAATAAAGCATGCGAACAAAAAACTGTACCTGGAAGCCGAATCGCATTTTTTCAGGTATTGTGAGCGGTAACTGTTTCGGCAGAGAAGGAATATCCATTGCGATTTCAACCGGCTCGAACTGCTTTTTTAACTTGGATTTTAGGGCGGCTTCATGAGAATCATGCCAGTTCGGCAATCCGCCATGGTGCCCTGCAATGCAATAGGCCATAAGCTTTCCTGCCTCCTTGGAATGTTCATATAGCCATTGCGCGCCCTGGAACGCATGCTTGACCGATCCCTTATAATATTGCGCAAAATCATCAATGATTTCGTTGGCGTGGCGCAAATAGGCTTGCCAGGCAAGACTTCCTTTACCTGCGTCGTGATGCCTGCCCAGCAACCGGGCCCAACTATGCCCCAAAAAAGGCTTAGCAAATTCGCCGGCCAATTCTGCGACATTTATTAAGTGCTCTTTGAGGGGTTGCCATTTCTCAACTGGTTTTTTTGTCAGGCTGTGAGCATAAAATTCTTTCTGCATTTGGATGTTCTCTTTGTTGTCTTTTAGGAATCTGGAATTCATTCCTCAATAAAGCATATATCAAGCTGCTGCGACAGATCCGGTCATAAACGAGAGAGTGAGATCAATTTCCTTGAGAGATGATTTTAACGCATCGAAGAATATCATGCCCAATTTATTACCTTCCTGGAGGAGGTCGTACAAGCCAGTGACATACCGCTGAGCTGTTTTATACAGAATCTCGAATCGTTGGGCCATGTGGACGGCGTTAGGCCGTTAGCCTGCCTTGACCTGGTTTTGGAACCAAGCCAAGTATCCAAATTGGGGGAAAACCAGCATGGATCCCCTCCGTTGATATCTAAGTAACAGCTCGTTGATCTATTTTGGGGTGGATATGATTACATGCCACAATTTCATGGTTTTGTCAGGGTGTAAGTTTCCATTTTCGGGGAATAAGGTGGCCATTGGACCTTATCGGATAGTGGGTAAAATCGATTATCACTTTGTATTCGTCCGTCTTATAGTCGAACTGTTTTTAACTTGACACGTCAGCTTGATGCGGATATCAACCACCAAGCATCAAGTTTATCTCTTGTACCATTTCTTAGCCCCATCCAGGTTAGATCTGTTTTTAGAACCACAAAAAGCAAAGCGCGTCCATGCGTGCTGATAAGATTTGGTGAAGCTGCTTGCCTTGGGGAGGTGCTTTCAATGTCGATGACAATGGTCGAAAAGGAAAAATGCGCCGAGATTTACAAAATTTATACTGGTGGTATTCATACGGAACCGTCAAAATGGAATGAACAGGCTGGGGACTTGCTTGCAGAAATGGTTTATGAAATCGAGAAATGCACGCGGGGTATGGCCGCCGCCCGTGCGGTGTGGCCGAGCAACATTAAGGTTGGATGGGGCTATCTGGTGAAAGTGGTCTATCATATTATCAAAGGCGAAGCCAAACTTCGGCAAGGTTATGTCAATACAGCCTGTTTAGGTCAAGGCATTGCGGCATTTAATACCTCAATTCAGAGTGAACTGATCAGGTAGGAAAGTATATGAAGTTTAAACTGGGTCCATTTATTATTTTATTGTTAATGATCGTTATCATTGGATGTGGTGGTGGCTCCTCTATCCGATGCAAGCCGGTACTGTTTCCATATGTAGAATACGGCTATCATGCCACATCTGAGGAATTAGCATGCAAGTATAAAAGTGACGACACCTTCCAGAAGGCTGAAATTTTTGGGATTACAATGGAATTGCCCCAAAGCTGGCACTATGATGTGCATGGCGAATGGGGTGTTAAGTTCTTTCTGGAGGATGGCAGAACCATAGCGATGTTTTTAAACAAAGACAGATCCTTCACAGATGATACAACCAATTTCAATTATATCGGCTGTGACAGTCTCTTTTCGCAAAAAAGCACTGTAACCGCCAGAACCCGAAAAGAGTACATAAGCTCCATCTATCTTTTTACAGATGAGGATTTGGAGGGGGAGCCGACTTTTTGGCAATATTTCGTTCTCTGGTCGAAAACCAAGATCTTACGGGATGCGGTTAAACTGGTCCATTTCAGGGGAAAGCATCTAGAAGCGTTCCAGAAAAATCACGATCCTGGAAGGTTGTGTGCGCACAGCGACATCGCCTGCCAGATCGAGATTTTTCCGGACAAGATCGCACCCAATTCCTTAACTGTTGCGGCAGGGTTTGCCGACGATGCCTTCTTTGCTGAATTATTGGATATGCTGGACACTTTGAACCCGTGAGCTTGATTGATCCAATCTTTGATGGAGGATTAGAGGGGGCATATCTTTTTTGTTTACATGAAAATGGCTGCTAATATCCTGGTATTTATCAAAATATGATAGTTTCGGAGGAAAACGGATGGCTTTTGATGCATTTGTTAAAATCGATGGAATCGAAGGAGAGAGCACCGACAGAAAATACGCCGGTTGGATCGAAGCGGTTTTTTTCGGTGCAAATATGTTTCAAACTATCTCGTCAACGGCCAGCAGTGCCGGTGGTGCGAGCGCCGAGCGGGTCGACTTTGACCAATTCACCTTCACAAAGCTTTTGGACAGGGCATCTCCAAAATTAGCGCAGGCCTGTGCCGCGGGCACCCACATCGACAGCATTAACATCGAACTGTGTCGTGCCGGTACCGAAAAGATCAAATTCATGGAGTATAGACTGACCAACTGCATCATCAGCTCAATTACAACCACCGGCGGCGGACAGTTCCCGCATGAAACCGTAGGAATCAACTTCGGTAAGATCAACTGGGTATACACCCAGCAAAACCGTAAGGGAGGAGGCGCGACAGGCAACATAGCTGCAGGATGGGATTTGCAACGAAACTGCAGCGCGTAAAATAAGCTGGATGAGACAATTTGCGGCGGTTTCCGAGGGCTAATCATTTTGAAGGGCATGGGACAACGACACGTCGGGGTGCAATCGGGAAAGAAACGTCTCGACGGGTAGACAGAGAATACCATTGATCAGAAGCCGTTCCCGTCCGCGGTAAAGCAGGCAGGTTTCGGCTTCGGGGTACTCCCGGCCAAAGGCCTGCAGGGCATTGAGCGTTTTGGGCCTGATCGTGGCGGTGTTTTTGACTTCCAGGGCAAGAAAGGTCTCCCGGCCGTAAAGTACGAAATCGACTTCAAGTCCCGCGCGGGTCCGCCAGAAGTGGATTTGGCAGGGGATGTTTCGGTAGGCGCACCACGTGCGCAGGTGCTGGGCGACCAGCCCTTCCAGGGCCGCGCCGTCGATTTCCTGGGGAGCGTCCAGGGGACCGGTGGGTCGGATCGCCCGATAGACGCCCGGGTCGAAGAAGTAGAACTTGGGATGGGATTGGAGATGGCGCCGGGCCCGGCGTCTAAAGACCGGGATGCGAAAGGCCAGCAACAGATCTTCGAGAATCGTGAAATAGCCCTCCACGGTTTTCCGTTGTACCTGGCAATCGCGGGCCACGTCGCTGATGTTCAGCTGGGCGCCGTGGGAGAAGCTGGCGGCTTCGATAAAGCGGCTGAAATCGCCAATTCTGCGAACCAGGCCTTCCATTTGCACCTCTTCCTTTAGGTACAGTCCGATATAGCTTTGCAGGGTTTCCTGCGGTTGGGGAGCGTCCAACACCAGCGGCAGCATGCCCAGACTCAGCGCGCGTTCCAGGGAAAATCGGTCGCCTAGCTCAGCGGCTAAAAATGGATGCAAGGCTTTATCCAAGGCCCGGCCTGCAAGTAAATCAACGCTGCCGCGTTTCAGCTTTCGCGCACTGGAGCCGGTAAGGATAAATTGCAGATCCGGTTCTGCTTCTATGAGCTGGTGCACCACATCCAGCAATTGAGGGGCTTTCTGGATTTCGTCGATGATAATGGTATCGGAATTCTTTTGGGCAGTCACAAGGTAGGTGAGGTGTTCGGGTGTGGCGCTGAACCGCCTGAGGGCATCGGGCGCCAGCAAATCGATGTAAAGGGCATGGGGGTATTGGCGCTGCACCCAGGTCGATTTTCCGGTCCCGCGGGGGCCGAACAGGAAATAGCTCTGCTGCGGCGCCTGAAAAACACGTTTAATCATGCCAAATATCCTGCTTTTTTGGAAACAATGATTCCAAAAAAGCATTAAAAATGGAAAAATTCAAGCTAATTTTGGCCTTTGAGCCCAACTTTTACATCACCTCTTCGGGAATCCCATTGGCAACGTCGATACTGCCTGACATGGAAAAAGCCTAGTTGAGATGCACCGAAATTGAATGTGACAATTTTTTCATTTAACCGCACCCCTTTCCGTCATGTTGACCCGCTATATCGGAAGACAGTGAGAGCAAACATTTGCTAAGGGAAGATATCGAAAGGAGAAATACGGATGAACACCGCAAAAAAATGTTTCATTATCCTGGTGGTGCTGGGCCTGTGGATGGCCTATGCAAACGCCGATGACAGGGAGTGGCGGAAAGAACGGGGAGGGCACCACGGACCGCCTCCTGAAGCGTTTGCCGCCTGTGACGGCAAAACGGCCGGCGACAGGACGCAGTTTGTCGCGCCGAACGGCGAAACCGTGGAAGGCACCTGTGAAGTGGCGGACGATCGGCTGGTGCTGCGCCCGGATCACCCCCCGGAGCGAACCGGCGGAGGCCATCATGGCCCGCCTCCGGAGGCTTACACCGCCTGTGAAGGCAAAGGGAGCGGCGATCAAGCCGAACTGATCGGCCGGCACGGCGAGACGGTAACAGGCACTTGCGAGCAGGAGGGCGATCGGCTGGTGCTGCGTCCGGATTTTATGAAGAATCGCTCAAAGGCCGGACCGAATGGTCACAGTGACGAGTAACTATCAGCGGCTTAAAATCCTCCCTAGGGTAATATAGGGGACGCCTATGATTTTATGCTTTTCTGTCGATTACATCGAGCCCTCGTCCTTTGACATTTTTTCACCCTTTTTGGACAAACGGCTCACCGCTGATGGGCATGGATTTAGCTTTTCCGAAATCTCGACCGTGGTCATCCCAAGCTTGCGCTGGTCCCAGAAACATGACAGCGCCCTGGCCTGAACCGTTTGGGGCGATTTGCCATAAGCCGTCTATGCGCCCCCTTTATTCCTGCGGCTGGCAGGCCGGAGTCCAGTTGATACTCCTCTGGATTCCGGCTTTCGCCGAAATGACGTCAGCTCCAAATGTCGTCGTTTGGGTCAATTGCGACACAGTCAGCTGCGCCGGAATGGCTTAAAGGAAAAAGGCATTTGAATTGAACAAACTATGGCCGGTCATGTCGCGGCGCAATCCACTTGAGCAGCACCCGGTACAGATCCTGTTCGTCAAGGGGCTTTGCCAGGTAGTCGTCCATGTCGGCGGCCAGACATTTTTCTTTCTCGCCTTTCAGAGCGTAGGCCGTCAGGGCGATAATGGGGGTTTTGGATTCCAATTGTTGAGTCACTTCGACTTGCTGTTGTTCAAACTCTCTGATCCTTCTTGTGGCATGGTAGCCGTCCATCACCGGCATCTGGATATCCATGAACACGGCATCGTAGTATCCCCTTGGAGATGTGTTCACCTTGGCCATGCCGATACTGCCATTTTCGGCGATGTCTACTGTCAGACCCGCTTCCTCTAAAAGCGCCACGGCCACATCCCGGTTCAGTTCGCTGTCTTCCACCACCAGCACGCGCCGGCCCGACAGTCGATGCATCGACCGGACAACCGGTACACGAGCACGGCACACTGCCGCGAAATCGGCCTGATCGAAACGTTCAACGATGGTGTTGCATAGCGGAGCATCCAGAACATCCACCCCGTTTGAGGGGCTCGCTGCTCACAGCTCCCACAGAAGCCTGGTTCAGAATCATGAAAAAAGTTATTAAATCCTGATACTCATCCCACATTGAAGGCGGTTTCAGGTCCCGATGATAGCGTTGTTTAAATGTCGCCTTATTCTCAGGATCGTCCATCAGGCCATAACCGGTGAATGGAACCGGACCGATCGGCCGCAGGCGGACCGGTCTTGCGACCACTCCGCCTGCAGCGATGCAAGTTACTGCTTGTTTTCCGACAGCGATCGCAGTCCCAGCGTATTGATCAACTGGTTGATGTCGGTGGTTTTCAGGTTCATGCCGCCTTCCGATACCGGCAGCAGCATGATCCGTTTGCCCTGCATGGCTTCGGCAATGCGCAGTTTGACAAATGCCTCGCCGCCGGAACCGGCCAGGGCTTTGTTCATCTCCTCGATGCCCTTTGCTTCGGCAACCCCTTCGGCCTTGATGGCTTCGGCCAGCAGTTTCTGCTTTTCGTAGAACACATCGGCTTCGATCTTGGCCCTGCGGTAGGTGCCGTCGGCATCGGCGATCATTTTGTTGACTTCGCCCTTGGCCTCTTCGAGCTTGCGCTTATACTCCTCCAGGGCGGCATGCTGAGCCGATCGGTTTTTTTGAACCTGTTGGTCGGCGACTTTCTTGTCTTCGATGGCTTTCTGATACTCCGGGTTAAAGCGGTAGTCTTTGGTGAGGACCTTTTCCACGGTGATGCCCAGCGGACCGAGGATCTCCTGCAGCACCTGCTTGGCGCGCCGGGCCTGATGCTCTCGTTTGTCCGCAACGTAGAACTCTTCGGTCGCCAGTTCGCCGAAGATGTCCCTCGGTTTGGATCGGGCGACGGTCCGAACGATTTTTTCGCGAAGGGCGCGGTCGCTGTCGGCGACATGCTGCAGGATGTATGGCGCTTTGTCCGCGTCCAGGCGATAGGCGATGATCACATCCAGGCTGATATCGTTGCCGTCGATGGTCTTGAGCAGCAGATCGTCGCGGCTGCGCCGATCGCCGCGGCCGTGTTCGTAAACCATCTCCAGGTTCTGCAGCTTGGTATCGAAGGTATGCCAGTCATTGATGAATGGCAGGAAGATATAGGTCGAACCCGGAGCATAGGTCTTGTTTTCAACGCCTTTGTCGCCCCACAAAGTAAACTTGCGGGTGCGCACGCCGACTTCCGTGGAGTCGGTGCTGTACAGGATGCAGCCGGTAGCCGCCTGCAGCCAGACGAGTGCCAGGCCCATCAAAAGCAGTCGTTTCATCGGGAACCTCCTTTGCGCACGTCGAACAGCTTCAAGGCGTTGTCCAGGTCCAGGGGATTGACGCCGGAGCTGCCGTCGCTGGGCAGTACGATCAGGTCCAGTCCCTGATAGACATCCGCCATCTTCAATCCCACCATGCGTTCGGATCCCACGCCCTTGAGTGCTTCGTTTTTAAGGCGGACTTTTTCGGCTTCCGCCAGCTTGACCAGCAGGTTGGCCTCGGCCTTTTTGGTACGCACGTAGAGGTCTTTTTCCGCCAGTTTGCGGGTGACGTAAGCGCGGCCCTTTTCCATCTCCACTTCCACGGCCACGCGGCCTTCCTGGACGATCTTTTTGAGCTGGGCCTCCTCGGTCGCCGCGCGGGCGGCGGCCTGGTTGGTAAAAACCAGCTGATCCTTCAGTTTTTTCTCTTCGATGTTTTTCTGGATCTCCTGGCTGTATTTGAAATAGCGCACCAGAACGTGCTCCACCTGGATGCCTTTGGGGTTGAGCTCCTCGTTGAGTCGATCACGGGCTTCGTGTGTTTTCAGCACCCGCATGGGGCTGTTGTAAAAGTCTTCGGTGGTCAGTTTTCCAAGCGTTTCCTTAAGCGCCGGCTCTGCCTTGGGGATGATGCCGTTGTCCTCGAACAACGTGCCGGGTCCGATCTTGGTGAACACCAGGTAGGGATCTTTGATGCGGTACAGGATCGATACGTCCACATCGACGAAGAAGCCGTCCGATGTCTGAATATGGGCGGCCCGGTCCTTGCGGGAACGATTCACCGCTGTATTGGGATAGTTTGTCAGTTCAAGCACCTGCATGTCGCGGGGCAGGCGGTGCAGTTGATGAAAGCCGGGAACGACCAGATGGAGCCCCGCGGTGTAAACGTGCTTTTGAACGCCGCGACTCATACCGATGCGAACGACCTTGATACCGTACTCATTGGGGTGAATGTAGACAAAAAGGACGTTGTAAGCCAGTACGATAAGCCCTATGGCCAGTATCGCGTATTTGATGCCTCCCGACAATCTGAGGTTGATCTTCGGGATCTTGAAGCGCGGCTTCTTTATTTTTGGAACCACGCCGACATCTTCGGTTTGATCTGTCATGATGTGTCTCTCCTTTCCAGGTGATTCAAGGGGTTGAGCGATGTAAACTCGTCGGTTCGATTTATACTCCTTTGTAAAGGTGATGAAGTCCGGTTGGGAGTTGTCGTTGAAGCCGGATCAAAGAGGCCGCAGGAGTAAAACAGCAGCCCTGCCATTGTGGGGCCCAGCCAGATCGTTATCGCGCTGCTCCAGGAGAGCCACGACAGAAGGGTGTAGATCAGGTAGAGTCCCAGGCCGGCCGCCAGATATGTCAATCGATCCGTCCATGGCGTTAGACTCAGATGACGGCCGAACAGAAGAAAATAGATCAGCATCGTCAGCATGGTGGCCGCAGCAGCGCCGATGACGCCGGCGGCCGGAACGAGATAACATGTCAAAATCAGATTGACGGCGGAGACGCCGAGGGTGAGCCGCCGTAGCCCCTGGACGTCTGTTACGGCTTCATAAACAGGTTCCTGAGCGGTCAATGGGGCGAAAAAAATGAGACCCGGAAGAAAAACAAGAAAAAGATTAAAGGCCTGACGCGTCTCGCCGCGGGTTTGGAAAAAAATATCCAGCACTGCCGGAAAGTTCAAGACAACGATCAATGCCGCCATGGTGTGCAACGTGAACAGGATGGCGGCATGCCGTTGCAAAAGCGCGTGCAGCGTTTTTCGTCCCCGGGATCCGGCCGCCAGGATATACTGCCGGCGCAGAATCGGTCGGATGCCGGCAGGGGTGATGAGGAAAAGTCGCACCAGAACGGCGGCTTCGGCATAGACACCCAGATTCCACGCATCCACAAAAAGGCCCAACACGAACAAGTCGATGTTGAGCAGCATTTCCAGCGCGTTGTCGGTAAACAGGTAGGACCGTCCCTGCCGGAGCGTAGCAAGGACGTTGCGCATGTGCCGGAAGATGCCCTTGAGCGGCGGCAGTCTCAGATGGCGGCGCAGGTTGATGCCGGTGGCAATGTCCGCTATCAGGACGGCGATCAGCAAGTATGAGGGGGCGATACCGATACGGCAACACAGGAAGGTGGCACCCAGGATGATGCCGTACCGCAGCATACGGATTTGCGCGACCCGATGATGCAGACCCCTGCCATGCAAAATGGCCAGTTTAAGACGGTTCAGATTGGCCAGCGGCAGAATCAGCGCCATGATAACATAAGCCGCCAAACGTTCTTGAACCCGTGTGTGAGTGGTGTCGAATCCGGCAGTGGCCAGCAATGCGGCGGCACCGGTCAGCCCTGTAATGACCATGGCTTGAAAGCCGTGGCCGATCAGGCGGAGCCGCTGACCGGGTTGGGGCAACCGGGCGGCCTGGCGCTCGATATGGCGCGCTACGCCGAAATCGGCAGCGGTGCGAACCGTATACAAACAGGCCATCAAGTAGGCATAGACACCCAATCCCTGCTGGCCGTATTGTCGCTCCACCATGATCATGATTGCCAGGGAGACGCCCAGTTCAAACGCCTCTTCACTGATCGATACCAGCATCTGGTAAATCCTGCCGGCATGCTTAAGAGGCATTGCGGGCAGAGCGCTATGGGGTTTGTGTGGCATATCGATGCGGATGACGAGTCGCTTCCGTGACGGTATCTTTTAAAGGCTTCTGCCCGCTGTCGCGATAACATGTTTCTTGTTGTCCGACAGGGTCCCCTATCGATGGCCGGCTGCCCCTATTGTCAAAATGCAAAAGATTTAGTACGGGCAGTTCCGATTAAAATAGCCGAGACCAGGATGCGTGTCAATTAATCGAATCTTTTCGTGGCTGAATTTCAATTGACCGGATTCGGCCGGAGCGTCCTGCAACGGATAGTCCGCCGGTGCCGGGATGGTTCAGACAGACCGGCTTGTGCCGCATCCGCATTGATCGGATGATTTGCCGTTTCCGTCATTTGTGTTTACCTTCCAGCGGAGCTTGACCTTGCACGATGAAAGGCCCGTTATGAAAATACCGCTACTGCGTACGATGACGGTCGGTTTGATCCTGCTAAGCGCGACACTGGGGCTGGTCCGTTGCTCCTTTATGCCGGAAGCGCTGGAGGCGTTTTATGCTCTGCCGCTGCCTGATGTGTCGCAGCGGGTTCTTGGTGCAGGCCCAGAGCGAATCACTTACGTTCAAACCGGAAATCCCGGAGGCAGGCCGGTGGTGTTCATCCATGGCAGCCCCGGCTCATGGGAGGACTGGAAACTGGTCATGACGCGGCCGCGAATGCGGCTCCGGTTCAACCTGCTGGCCGTGGATCGTCCGGGATGGGGTCGTGATCATGAGCTCTCGGCCGTTGTCCCGGAGCTGGCTCGGCAATCCCGCCTACTGCGCCCGGTGTTGGATGTGGCGGATCCGGAACAAAAAGTGATTCTGGTGGGTCACTCATTAGGCGGTCCCATCGTCGCCCGCATGGCGGTGGACTATCCCGACAAAGTTGCGGCCATTGTTTTGCTGGCGCCATCGCTCGATCCTGATCTGGATGCCGTCAGATGGTACAACCGCCTGGCTGATTATCTGCCGGTTCGATTTTTTCTGCCTGAAATGTTCGTCAGATCCAATGCGGAAATTCTGGCACTGCCGCATGAACTTCGGCAATTGGCAGAAAAGATGGGTATGATTCGGATTCCGGTTGTTGTGGTTCACGGACTCAAGGACAAACTGGTCGATCCGGGCAACACCGATTATGCGCGATCCAGATTGACCCATGCGGTCTATGACGAAACCCTGCTGCCCAATTTCGGGCATCTGATACCGCAGCTTCGTCCTGCAGAAGTCGTTCTGGCCGTCGAGGCCGCGGCGGATCTGATGGCTGACTAGGCAACAACAAAGCATAAAGGCGGTCACCCGCCCTTATGCTTTTCGATTCTCTGGGAAGTTAGATTGTGAAAAGCTTTTCGATCTGTTTGTAGTTGTTATCTACCTGGACTTTGAAATTCTGGCGGCTGGTCTTGAATACATCGACCCAATTATCGATGACTTGACGCCCCTCTGCCGGCAGCCAATCGGCTTGATCCATCATCTTTCCGGCAATTTCCTCGGTTTGATCCTGGATGGTGACAATGGCCTTAAAGGCATTGTCAAAGGCCGACTGATTGAACTCCACCATTTGTTTGATGATTTGTTTTTGGTCCATTGTTTTCCTCTCCTTTGTCGAAATTGGTCGTTTTTATATCGTTGATAGGGCTTTGAATCCACCTGCTCCAGAGGCGTTCAGACTATTTCAAGACCGTTTTGTCCTCTTTATTCAGAGCATCGGTTTTTTCCGCAGGGATGGTTATCTCCGGCTTGGTCTCGACAGGCTCAGCCTTTTTCGCCGGGATGGCCTTCACCGGCTTGGTCTCGACAGGCTCAGTCCTTATCGTCACTGCCGGAGAAGCCTTTTTGGCCGGTTCGGCGACGGCCTTCTTTGGTTTGGCTGCTGAGGCCTTTTTCGATTTTGCAGCCGAGGGCTTAGCGGCTTTGGCGGTTTTAGCGACGGCTTGGGGTGAAAAATAGCTGCCCAGGTTGGCGAAGCTTTTTTCGACGTAGGCTTTGAAGCGATCGCCCTCCTTTTGGCAGGTGCCCAGCCAGTCCGAGATGACCTGGCGGCCTTCACTAGGGATCCATGGGACCTGATTCAGCATGAGATCCATCGCCGAGTTCGCCTGCTTCTGCATGGTGGATGCAGCTTGATAGAGGCTGAGAAAGGATGTTTTCTGCAGATCAATCATTTGTTGCGTGAACTGGTAAGGCTTTATCATGATGGTTGCTCCTTTGATTATGTGGCGTTGCACCATAGGCGGATTGTTTTTTAAAAAATGGTATTAATGAAAAGGATGTTTTTGTCAATAAGTTTTTTGTGCATTGCACCAATTTATTGGCGGCGCTCGAACCGGGCCCGGATGCATTGACAATGCATCGGTGATCCTTAAGTTCGGATACATGCAATGATCGAGAGTTGTATGTCACTTTCCTTCAGCTTTCAGTAAATTTCCGACAACCGTTTGATTCCGATCGATAGGCGACGACGGCTGTGATAGGGAATTTCTGACGCTGTTGATGCAAAAGGATATGAACAAACAGAGCATCGCGTCCAATAGTCTTTCCTTTTACCGCCGCTAACTTTCCTGGTTGCGGTTGGTCACCTGTCGTGCGCCCTCTATTTTCAGTCGAACACCGTAGGTGGATAGCGCCTGTTTGCGCGGCCCATGGATCGGGAGCGATGCATCTCTATATGGATATTGGAGGAACTCGCCGATGAAGATGCCGATACGAGTAATGATAGCGGTGGCAGGTGTACTGGTGGTGGTTGGTGCGCTGGGCACGGTCAAGGGGCTCCAGATCGGGCGCATGATCGCACACGGCGAAGCGTTTACGCCGCCACCACAGACCGTCACGGCAGCAACGGTCGATCGCACTGAATGGGAGACGACCCTGACGGCGGTGGGCTCCCTGGAGGCGGTTCAAGGGGTGATGGTCGCATCTGAACTGACCGGCAAGGTGACCCGGATCGCCTTCGAATCAGGAGCGGCGGTGTCAGCCGGCCAGTTGCTGCTGCAGCAGGACATCTCCGAGGAGAGCGCCCGCCTTCGTGCCGCCGAAAGCCGGGCCCTGCTGGCCCGCAAGGATCTGAAGCGGGCGCAAACACTCTTCGACCAGCAAGTGATTCCCAGGGCCGATCTGGATGAGCGCAAGACCCGCTATGATCAGGCTGCCGCCGAACGCGACAATATTCGGGCGATCATTGAAAAGAGGACCATCCGCGCTCCTTTTTCCGGACGCCTCGGGATACGACAGGTCAATCTGGGAGAGGTGTTGGACAGCGGCCAACCCATTGTGTCGCTGCAGTCTCTGGATCCGATCTTCGTCAATTTCCGGCTGCCTCAGCAGGAGTTGGGACGGCTGAAACCGGGTTTGCTGGTACGTGCCGGTGATGATGCACCAAATGCGGCACCTATCGAGGGTACCATCACGGCCGTGAACCCCAAGGTGGACCCCGCCACGCGCAGCATCAGCATTCAAGCCACGGTCGGCAATCCACAGGAGCGGTTGCGACCGGGCATGTATGTCAACGTATCTGTCGTCCTGCCCGCCAGGCAAACCGTACTGACCATTCCGGCGACTGCGGTGGCCTATGCCCCATACAGCGACTCGGTCTTTGTCATCGAAAGCCGCGAAGATGAATCGGGTGGCGGACAGCAAATTCTGAGGCAGCAATTTGTGCAGCTGGGCGAAAAACGCGGTGATTTTGTCGTTGTGCGACGCGGACTGGAGCAGGGTCAAACCGTTGTCAGTACAGGCGTATTCAAACTTCGTAACGGTCAGCGGGTGGTGGTGGACAATGCGCTGGCACCGGCGTTCGATCTGACGCCTGTACCAGAGAACGCATGATTCCGATGTAACGATGGATACATTTTAGCGCGAACGCGGGCATGCATGTCGCGGCGATCACTGACGCGCCCTTCGCCCTGAAATGGAGAGGCAGGTAAAGCATGAATATCACCGATGTTTTCATTCGAAGGCCGGTATTGTCTATCGTGGTCAGTCTGGTGATCATCATTGCCGGGGTGCAGGCCTTGTTCACTTTGAATGTTCGACAATACCCCCGCAGCGAAAACGCGGCGGTCACCGTCAGCACGGTATACGTCGGCGCCAGTGCGCAGCTGGTGCGCGGCTATATCACGACGCCTCTGGAGCGGGCCATTGCAGCGGCCGACGGAATTGACTACATCGAGTCCCAGAGCAGGCAGGGGCTGTCAACCATCACCGCCCGTTTGGATCTGAACACCGACGCCATCAAGGCCCTTGCCGAGATCAGTTCAAAAGTGGACCAGGTGCGCGGCGATCTGCCGTCCGAAGCGCAGGTGCCGACGATCAATGTAGAGTCCGCCGACAGCCGCTTTGCCTCGGCCTACCTGAGTTTTACATCGGATATCCTTGAGCAGAACCAGATCACCGACTACCTGGTGCGTGTCGTACAGCCTCGACTGTCGGCCATCGCCGGTGTCCAACGCGCGGATATCCTTGGTGCGCGCACCTTTGCCATGCGTGTCTGGCTCAAACCCGACCGTATGGCCGCTTTCAACATCAGTCCGGTCCAGGTGCGACGGGCCCTGGCCGCCAACAATGTCATCGCGGCCGTGGGGCAGACCAAGGGGGCACTGGTGCAGGTGAACCTGTCCGCCAATACCGACCTTCAATCGGTGGAAGAGTTCAAACGCCTGGTGGTGCGGCAGGACGGCCAGGCCCTGGTTCGATTGGAGGATATCGCCGATGTGGTGCTGGGCTCCGAAGATTATGATACGGAGGTTCGGTTTTCAGGTCAAACCGCCGTATTTATGGGGATCTGGCCGCTTCCAAACGCCAATTCACTGGATGTCATCAAGGCCGTGCGCAGCGAGATGGCGGGCATCCGGCAGGAGTTGCCCGGCGGTCTGAACGGCCGTGTGGCCTACGATGCCACCGAATACATCGACAACGCCATCAGGGAGGTGACCGAAACCCTGGTGATAACCTTAGTGATTGTGGCGGCCGTCATCTTTCTCTTTTTGGGAACCCTTCGTTCGGCATTTATCCCCATGGTGGCCATTCCCCTGGCCCTGATCGGTGGACTCTTCCTGATGCAGATTTTCGGATTCAGCATCAATCTGCTGACCCTGTTGGCCATCGTCCTGGCTGTCGGGCTGGTGGTGGATGACGCCATCGTCATGGTGGAGAATGTGGAGCGGCATGTGCGGATGGGCAAACCACCGTTACAGGCTGCTTTAACGGGTGCCAGAGAGTTGGTGGGGCCCATCGTCGCAACGACCGTTGTCCTGGCGGCGGTCTATACGCCCATCGGTATTCAGGGGGGATTGACGGGATCCCTGTTTCGCGAATTCGCCTTTACCCTTACCGGCGCGGTGATCATCTCAACGGTCGTGGCTCTGACCCTGTCGCCCATGCTCTCTTCCAGACTGCTCAAACCGGGAATGTCGCAGCGCGGGCTGTCAAAACTGATCTCACGCGGATTTAACCGTCTGATGGGGGCTTACAGCCGCGTGCTGGACCAGACGCTCGCGTCTCGACCGGCGGTGTATACGGTCTGGCTGCTGCTGGGGCTGGCAACGATTCCCATGTTTATGATGTCGGCCCGGGAGCTGGCGCCCACCGAGGATCAGGGTGTTATTTTCGGTATCGTCGATGCATCGGCCAACGCCACCCTCGATCAGACCAGCCGGGATGCCGCAGCGGCCAACCGTGTCTTCATGGGCGTTGCCGAAACCCAATTCACCTTTCAAATCACGTCTCCGGCTTCGGGCTTCGGCGGCATGGTGACCGTGCCCTGGCAGGAGCGGGAGCGGACCATCTTTGAAATTCTGCCGGAAGTCCAGCAGGGATTGCAACAGATACCGGGCATCCGGATGTTTGCGGTCACGCCGCCGGCGCTTCCAGGCGGGGGGCAGTTTCCGGTGGAGTTCATCCTGGCCGCCACCGAGGAGCCGGACAAGATCCTTGAGTTTGCCCGTCAGCTGCAGTTCAAGGCCATGCAGAGCGGTATGTTCGCCTTTCCACCGATCATCGATGTGAAAATCGATCAGCCCGAGGCGCAGATCGTCATCGATCACGACAAGGTCGCCGATCTGGGGTTGAATCTTGAGCAGGTCGGTGCCGATCTATCGTCGTTGATCGGGGGCAATTACGTGAACCGATTCAACATCGCCGGGCGCAGCTATAAAGTGATTCCCCAGATCCAGCGGGTGGACCGCCTGACGGCCGAGCAGCTCAAGAACGTCTATGTTACCGGTCCGGACGGCGGATTGGTGCCCCTGGGCACCGTTGCCCGCATTGAGAATCGAACGGTACCGCGGTCGATCAATCGGTTTCAGCAGTTCAATGCGGTCAAGCTCAGCGGTGTGGCCCTGCGGCCCCTGGACGAGGCGCTGCGGTTTTTGGAAGATGAGGCGGCTCGGATTCTGCCCCAGGGGTATGTGATCGACTACTCCGGAGAATCCCGCCAGCTGCGCAAAGAGGGCAACAAATTCGTGCCGGCGTTCGCCCTGGCCCTGGTCATGATCTTCCTGACCCTGGCGGCCCAATACAACAGTTTCCGTGATCCGTTTGTGATTCTGGCCGGGTCTGTACCGCTGGCCATGTTTGGCGCTTTGATCTTTACTTTTCTGCGGATACCCGATCCCGGCGTATCTTTCTGGACCGACGGCTGGACAACCACCATGAATATTTATTCCCAGGTAGGCTTGGTGACGCTTGTGGGGGTGGTCTCGAAGAATGGCATTCTCATCGTGGAGTTTGCCAACAAGCTCCAGCTGAAAGGCAGAAGCAAGATGGAGGCCGTCCGTGAGGCGTCGCTGACGAGACTGCGCCCTATCCTGATGACCAGCAGCGCCACCATTGCCGGCTACTTTCCACTGGTGCTGGTCAGCGGTGCCGGTGCGGCGGCACGCAACTCCATCGGCCTGGTGTTGGTGGGCGGCATGACTGTCGGAACGCTTTTTACGCTCCTGGTGATTCCCTCGATCTACATGCTGTTCGCCCGCGATCACAGCCGGGAAACTGCGACGGCCCGGCCATCTGATACGGCCTGTCCGGTCCCTGAACTGAAAGGGCTCAGCATGCCGGCGGCCTGCCGCTGGACGGCGGATGACCGATGCCGCTGGTCGGTGCAGTGCGATGACGAGGGAGGTGCGAAAATCCTAAAACTCGAAACCGGCTAAGGGCTCGCGTGAAATGATGTTTACATTTGCGTTATACTATCAGTGGTTTTGAAACCACTTCTATTGGATTAAACTGCTGGCCGCCAGGGCTGCCACCGTGTGGACCTGAACACCCAACGCGTAATGCTTGCTCAGCTCCCCCAGCTGCCGATGGCACGAGAGACACGATGTGGCTACATGGTCGACTCCGGCGTGTCGGATCTGTTCGGCCTTGGATCGCCCCGCCACCATGCGGCGCGGAGTGCTGGTGCTGTCCTGAAGCAGGCCGCCGCCGCCGCCGCAGCAGAGGGCATGCCTGCGATTGGGAGTCAATTCCACGGGATGGCTGCAGACGTATTCCAACAGGCGGCGCGGAGCCTCGTATTGGCCCGATTTGCGACCGATGTTGCACGGGTCGTGGTAGGCGATCGCTTCGGGATTCCTGCTTCGATCGAACCGTATCCTTCCGGCATCGGCCATCTCCACCAGCAACTCCGGCATGCTCGACACCCGAAAGCGCGGGCGGCGCCCCATCAGCTCTTCCAGCATCTTGTGGTAGACCTTGTAGGCATGGCCGCATTCGGAGATGATCAAGCGTTCGATGTTCAAGGATTCCGCGGCATCCACTTTCTCGCCGACCATCTGTCGCAGCGAGGCGTCGTCGCCGGTGAAATATCCCCAATTGGTCACATCGGTATGGCGGCTGGACATGGTCCACGATTCGCCGAAGGCGAAGAACAGGCGCGCCATCTCCATCAGGTGAAGCGCGTTCATGCCCAATTCGCGTGGATTGGGCAGGTAGAGAAAGCGGACGTTGGGACGATCCACCGGGATAACCGCGGACGGATCATCCGATTCGTCCGCCAGCTCTTCGTTGAGCCACTCGATGGTTTCAAAGAAATCGGTTTGGGTGAACCCGTTGACGTCACCGGTTTCGAGCCGGTTGCGAACGCCGGTCCGGATGTCCCGGGGCACCATCTCGGCTGCCTGCGGCAGGCTGCGCGCCCTGCGCACGACTTTGTCCATTTCGATGCCCGCCGGACACTCCACCGTGCAGTGGGCGCAGGCCATGCAGTCCCACAACATATGACTTTGGGCTAATATGTCGTCGAGCCCCAATTGAGCCAGCCGCACCATACGGCGTGGATTGGGGCCGCCTTCACCTTCGTACCACGAACAGCGCGAGGTGCAGACCCCGCACGTGATGCAATCGTTGATATTGCCGCCGCTGCTCTCCTGCTGCAGCGCTTTGCCAAGTGCGTTGTCAAAACGGGGTTGAGGAGCTGCCATGTCAATTGACTCCTTTTTGCATCGAAGAACTGGTGGATTGGTTTTCCAGTACCTGCCGCACTTTCTGGTGCTCGTTGGCAGCGATGGTGTCCCAGCGGATCGCATCAGGTGATAGTCCCATGGCCGGTGCCATGTCCTGGATCTGTCTGGCTGCCTGCCCGCCGCTTTCCATGGATCGGCAGTTTCCCGGGTGGCAGGCGGCCACAATGACGCGGCCGGCTCCTTTGAGAAGCGGTTTGATAAGTTCCGACATGCCGATACGACTGTTGCAGCAGGCAACCGGGATAATGGACAGTTTCCGGTCCGAAGGAATCAATCCGTCGGCCTGGGCGCGCTCGGCCGCCAGATGTCCGGATCGATTGCAGGCAAACATCACTGTTTCCGCAGCGAGCTCTTTTTCAGATGCCACCTCGCCCATATGGATGGCCCGGGCCGGGCACAGCGACACGCAGCGACCGCAGCCGATGCAATCCTCCGATTGGATCTGCGGCTGGTATGTCTGTCTCAGCTGTACGGCGCCGTGGGGGCAGCTGCGAAAACAGGCCAGGCAGCGTGCGCACTGGCCCGGATTAATCTCAGCCGTTACCACGGTTTCGTCGCCAGCAGCGGCCAAGCCGGCCAATTCGGCGAGCAGCGTCGTTATTTCGCCGTCCAGGTCGGCGGCGTCCTTTTCATCGTGGCAGCCGCCCACATAAAAAATAGTCCGTTTGCGGCTGTTGATGGGCTGATGGCGGACGTTGGCCCACTGCAGAAAACCCAGCTGATCCAGCGGTTCGGCGATCAGGCGGCTGATCGCGGGGGTCTGGTCGGTCGGCAGCACCTGGTCCGACGCCACCACCAGATCGCATGGAATCGACAGCTCCATGTCAGCCAGGGTGGCTTCCTTGAGCTCGACGCACAGGCCCTCGCCGCTGCGGCGAACGGCCACGGCTGAGGCATCCGCTGCGCGCAACATCCGAACGCCCTGACCGCGGGCGCGATCGTAGAGTCGTTGTCCGTCAGGGCCGTGCACCAGGACTTTTTCCAGGATGACAGTGACCTGACGGCCCGAAGCGGTCAGATCGACGGCCGCCTCCAATGCGCGGCGGCAGTTGGCTTTGTGTTCCGGGCCGCTGTGATCCAGCCAGAAGACGACACGCTGCGGTATCCGCTCCAGATCCGCCGCCTGGGCGGTTTCCAGTTCGGACAGACTGACAACCGGTTCATCGCATGCGATCGGACAATGCCGGACGCCGGTGGCGATGACGATGGCTCCGGCCTGAAAGGTGTGTTTGTTGCCGTCGGCCATGGCCGTAATGGAAAACAAGTCGTCCTTTTTGGAGATGGCCGTGATCTGTGCGCCGGGCAGGCGTTCAAAATTCTCGCTGCCGTCATCGGATCCCGAGGCGGCATCCAGCAGAACGGTGGTGTATCCGGCCGTCCGAATCGATTGCGCCACGCTCCGCCCTTCCGGCCCATCGCCGAAAACAGCCACAACCCGGCTTTGAGCGGTCATTTGATTGGTCGCGGGCAACTGCTCCAATTCCTCAAGCAACCGGTAGGCGGCGTTGACTCCCTGTTGCCTGGCGCCGACGATATCGGTCGGGAATGTTGCCGCGCCGGCCGCGTGCACGCGGGGCGGCAGCGGCGCCTTGCCGGAGATAAAGCCCCAATCGTCACATGGAACATCGAGCGGGCCGAGCAGCGATTGAATGCCGTCGGCGGGCCGCATACCCACCGACAAAACGATCAGATCGAAGCTGCGGGCAATGCGGTCGCCGCTGGCGGGATCTTCATGGACAGTAATCAGGCGGTCGGTTTGCGGATCGATGCGGATGTCACCCGGCACGCCTTGCAGCAGTTCAATATGCTCGGCCAGGCGTCGGGCCTGGGCCCGCAGTTGCTTGCCCATCCACTGCAGGTCGATGTGGCAGATGGTCAGTTCGGATTCGGGAAGAAGCTGATGCAGCTTGTCGGCCTGCCGCAGGGCCACCTTGCAGCACACCTGACTGCAATAGTCATTGCCCAGTTGTTTGTTGCGCGAGCCGACGCATTGAAAAAAAGCGATGGACGGATGCTGGGTCTTACCCAGCAAATCCATCAGCGTGCCGGATTGCAGCCGATGGTTGAGATCCGCCGTGGTGATGATGCGGGGATGCCGGCCGTATTGCAGCGATTCGAGCGCTGTGGGAATAAAGGGCGTCATGCCTGTAGCCCAGATGACGCCTTGCGCCGACAGCTCCTGCCGGGCCGCCCCTTCTATGGTCACCCGACAGCCGTCCTCTTCCCGGACGATAGTGGCCGGCTCTGAATTGAGATGCACCTGAATGCCGGGGCTGTGGTTGATTTGATCCACCATTTCCAGGCTCAGGCAGGCACCGCACTGATTGCACTCCTGGGTGGCCATGCAAGCCCATCGGACGGCGTGTCCACCCAAATGGTCCGATTTTTCAATCAGGTGAACCTCCAGGCCGTGGCGGTCGAGCATTCGTGCGGCCGCCATGCCGGCGACTCCGGCTCCCACGACGACCACCCGCTGTGCTTGCTTTTTCACTAATTCCTCCTAAAAAAGAATGAATTGCAGGCAGTTAATACCTGAAAGGTAACAGCTCTAATGGATCAAGCCGGGTTTGTCAATTAGCATATACTCATAATTGGATATAATTGTTTGACTGCCGCTCTCCATCTTATGGTAAGCTAATGAGTACCGTCCCTGAAAAAGGAGCGGTATCGGCAAGACACAACCGGGGCCGGAATTGTATGGTTCATCCGCATGAGGCCTAGAATTTCATTCAGCAGTTTTATCTCCCTTGCGGGGGCTCGTCCCCTATAAACCAACGCTCTCTTGTTGATGAGGAGAGAAAAGATGGCTGGCTTAAGGCAGCATCGATTCAAAGGACCAACATGATCGAAACCATCGGAGCATTTCATATTGGCATCATTGGTGGCGGAAAGCGCTGCAAAGCGCTTTTAGAGGCTATTTTCAGCGAAAAAGAGGCTGATAACCGCCCTGAAGTCCTGGGGGTGGCCGACAGCAATGAACAGGCCGACGGATTGCGCTATGCACGGGATAAGGGCATTTTTACGACCACTGACTATCGCGAGCTGTTCTCCATCGAGGAGCTGGAACTGCTGCTGGAACTCACACCGGACGACAGCCTGAAAAGCAATATCAAGGCCCATAAGCCGCCGGGCGTGCTGCTGCTGGACCATCATGAAGCCATGGCGATCCTGGATTATTTCCGGATCAGGGCCAAAAAAAATGAGATCGAAACCCGGATCCCTGCGAACCAGGACCAGCGTTCGACATCGGAGCTGATCGAAGAATTCTACCGCTTTGTCATGGACATCAACAAGGCGGCCAATGCCTATGGCCGCAAAACCCGTGAAGATCTGCTGTCCAGTGAGCAGATCCTGACCCAGATCTTGGACGGCAGCACCATTCCGACGTTTGTCATCGACAAGGACCACAAAGTGACTCACTGGAACCGGGCCTGCGAAAAACTGACCGGATACAGTGCCCGGCAGATGGTGGGCAGCAGCGATCAATGGAAGCCGTTTCGTTCCGAGCAGCGTCCCACCATGGCCGACCTGATTCTCGACGGGGTCAGCCAGGAAGAGTTGTGGCGTCTTTACAGCACCCGATGGGAGGAATCTGTGCTGATCGACGGGGCTTACGAGGTCGAAGAGTTTTTTCCGCATCTGGGAGATGACGGGACCTGGCTCTTTTTTACGGCCGTGCCGATCAAAGGTCCGGACGGCCGTACGGTCGGTGCCATCGAAACCCTTTGGGATCGTACCGACCGGAGAGTGGCGGAGCAGGCCACCAAACAGAAAGCGAAAGAGCTGGCCGAAAATGTGGAACAGCTGCGCGCCAAAGAACAGACCATGGCCCAGATCATCAACGGCAGCACCATTCCGACCTTCGTGATCGATAAAAATCATAAGGTGACCCATTGGAACAGGGCCCTGGAGCGGCTCAGCGGATTTGCCGCGGATAAGATCATCGGCACCACCGATTCGTGGGCGCCCTTTTACGATCGCAAGCGTCCGTCCATGGCCGATGTCATTCTGGATCAGATCGACGAGGTCCAGGTCGAACAGCTTTACGGCACCAAATGGCGCAAATCGCACCTGATCGAAGGAGCCTACGAGGCAGAAGCTTTTTTTCCCCATTTAGGGAACGGCGGCAAGTGGTGCTGGTTCACCGCAGCGCCCATCAAGACTCAGGAGGGCGAGGTGGTGGGCGCCATCGAAACGATTTGGGATATCACAGAAGACCGCAAAGCCCAGCAGCAGCGCGAGCAGCAATCGAGGGAGCTGGCCACTTACTGCTCCATCTATTCGACCCTCAGCGGTCCGTACGACCTTGAAACTCGCATCAAGACGGCCATCGAAGAGGTGGCCAACATCTTCTTCCTGGACGGTATCTGCATCTTTATCCGTAAATCCGACGACACGTTTCACCTGAAGTACAGCCACGGCTTTTCAGACAATGTCTGCTTTCTGACCCGCGTGGCCGATCCGCAAAGCAAGGTGGTGCAGGTGGCCCGTTCGGGTGAAATGGAGGTCTTCCAGGATCTGAATGCCTTGGCCGGCAAAGGCATAAGGGTGCTGCAAGATGAGGGCATGGCGTCCGTGGCCTATATTCCCATTGCAGACAAGGAGAAGAACAGCTTTGGCGTCATCCGGGCGGCCAGCCGGAAGACAAATCATTTCGAGGCCAACGAGCTGCGCTCGCTTGAGTTGATCGCCAACCGCATCGGTGTGGCCATCGAAAACTCGCTCCTGGAGCAGGAGATCAACCAGAAGGCGGATTTCCAGGCCAAGCTGATCGGCAGTTCCAACGACGGTATCGTGGCCACCGATGCCGAGGGCAAGGTGGTGATTTTCAACCCGGCGGCGGAATCCATTTTCGGTTACCGCGGAGATGTCGTGGTCCATCACATGGCGGCTCGCGAGATCCTTCCGCCTGTGGTCATGGAGGCGTTCGAGCAGTCGATGGCGGCCACCGACTCTAATCTGTGGAGCCTGCCCTGGCGCGAGGTGGTGGTGACCTCTGAAACAGGCGAAAAGATACCGGCCCGTTTTTCCGGCACCATCCTGCGCCAGAAGCATAAACAGGTGGGCATGGTGGCGTTTTTTCAGGACCTGCGGGAAATCAAGCGGCTTGAAAAGGAGTTGGTCAACGCCGAGCGGTTGGCCGCTGTCGGCCAGACGGTCGCCGGCATGGCCCACTGCGTGAAAAACATTCTGCATGGCCTGAAAGGCGGCAGCTACATGATCAACATCGGGTTGGCCAAAGACAATACCGAAAAACTGCAAACCGGTTGGAAAATGGTTCAGCGCAACATCGGCCGCACCTCGGATCTGGTGCAGGACCTGCTCTCCTATTCGAAAGAGCGCGAGCCGCAGCTGGAGCCCTGTCGGCCCAACGAGATTGCCGAAGAAGTCGTCGAGCTGATGCAGGAGGTGGCCGGCGAGGAGAACGTTGCGCTTGAACTGGATCTTTCCGATCAGATCGACGAGGTGATCATGGACCAGCGCAGCCTGCACCGCAGCCTGCTCAACCTGGTTTCCAACGCGATCGATGCCTGCCGGGATGACCCCAATCCCGGCAAGAGCCACAAAGTGACGCTGAGCACCGCATTAGATCCGGACAATATGATCCGGTTCGATGTCCGGGACAACGGATCGGGCATGAGCGATGAGGTCAAGTCCAAACTCTTCTCTTCCTTTTTCAGCACCAAAGGTCCGCAGGGCACCGGTTTGGGCCTGCTGGTGACCGCCAAACTCATCGAAGAACACAACGGAACCATCTCTGTCGATTCCCAGCTGAATGTGGGAACCACCTTCACCATTCGGCTGCCGCTGGTGGTTGAGGAGTCGGGCTCGCGTAGAATATAACGTCGCATGTTTGAGCGCTGGTTGAAGAGAATGAGTCGAGCCGCCGTTGGCTGAGGGCATGGTCTACGCACGTCGCCTCCGGGATGGTCATCTCAGTACCTTGTCAACGGGGGATGCTTGCCCCCTCCGGTGTTCGCCGAGGTGAAAGGCTGTCTTGGCTTTCATTTCAGCGACATACAAATAAGCTATCGTTTATCCCTATCCGTGCTAGGCGGCGACACGGTCTCCCCCATCGATAAGGTGCTGCCGTAACGACCACCTGCAGCGCAGGTGGTCTGTATTTTCGGCCATTGGCCGAAAATAGAGCAGGCACGCCAGTGCCTTTCGTTGCCGTTGCATACCTGCAACAAATGACGAATCCCTCCGGCTCAATGTGCGTAGACCATACCCTCAGCCAACGGATTTTGCTGATTAGAGAGCTTTTTTTCACTCCTTAAGAAGAAGATCCAAGTTTTTTAGGTGAGACTTTGAGCCTACTATCTGGAACAGGAGTTGCAATTCGTTAATACTGGCCCGCCGACACGCCGTTTATGAGTAATTTTTATACGATTTTCGGTCGGGAAGCCGTGGATATGTTTACTTTTTACCCAAGGTGCTTTACCTTGGAAGTTGTGCGGAGAGAGAGCTGCACGTTCAGCCGGCCGGTAGCGGCCGTTTGAAAGCGGAAAGACGGAAATACCTATGGCAACACGCCCGAAAAGCGGCCTGCTCGCCGCGATGCACTCTTCACCATGGATTATCCTGGGGTCTACGGCCATTTTGCTGGTGATCGTCGCCGTAATGTCGGTGCAGAATACCAGCCGTGAAAAACGTTACATGACCGAGATCCTCAGCACCAAAGGGGCGGCGCTGATCCGTGCGATTGAGGCGGGCGCCCGCACCGGAATGATGGGGACCATGTGGGGGGGGCGGCAGATCCAGCGTTTGCTCGAGGAGACCGGACGCTTGCCGGATGTGGTGTACGTGGCGTTGGTGGATCCCGAGGGCCGCGTCGCGGCCCATAGCGATCCTTCCAAAATCGGCACCTTGTTTCGTGCGGATCGGAAAGTGGTCCATCTGGGCGACGATCTGCAAGAAAACTGGGAGCTTGTCGATACGGACGTCGGCAAACCCGTTTTTGAAGTCCACCGCCATTTCCGGCCATTGATGTCCGGCCAGGGCCACGGGGGCATGCATATGCCGGGGATGATGCACCGGCGGGCCATGGGTTCCAGTATGCCGGATGACTGGTTCGGCCAGAAGCAGCTGCTTATCGTGGCAGGGCTGGATGTCGCGCCCTTTCAAGCGGCGATTCGGGACGATATCCGAAATACCGTCGTTTTTTCGGTCATCCTGCTTTTGCTGGGATTCGGTGGCTTTGTGTCGCTGTTCTGGATGAACAGCTACCGGGCCGCCAAGCGATCGTTGCAGGACACCAATGCCTTTGCCGACGAGTTGGTGACCCACTTGCCGGTCGGTCTGATCGCCACCGACCGGCAGGGGCGGATCACCTTCTTCAACGCGGCGGCCGAACGCATTACCGGTTTGGTCTCCGGCCAGGCCGCCCACCGGGAACCGGATGGTCTGCTTCCGCAGCAGCTGTGCGGTCTCAAGCCAGCCCTCGATAAAGGGGATGCCATTGTCGAGCAAGAGATGGAGTGTACCTTTTCCGGTGGCCATACGGTGCCGTTGAGTGTCAGCGCGACCCGGATAGTCAACGAGATCGGAGAATTCGTGGGGCATGTGCTGATCCTCAGGGATTTGGGAGAGGTGCGTCATCTGAAAGACGCAGTCCGCCGGCAGGAAAAATTGGCGGCCCTGGGAGGCCTGGCCGCCGGTGTGGCCCATGAGATCCGCAATCCATTGAGTTCCATCAAAGGAATGGCAACCTTTTTCCAGGAACAATTTGATGATGGCAGCGAGGCCAGAGAGGCCGCCGGGATTATGATCCGGGAGGTGGATCGTCTCAACCGCGTTATTTCGGAATTGCTTGATTTTGCCCGACCCACCGATTTGAAACGGCGCCTTTCAGACCTGCCGCCATTGATAAACCGTTCGATCCAGCTGATTCAGCAGGATGCCGCCAGCCAGAATATTGCAATCGAAATGAGTATCGCCGATGACATCTGCCCGGTCAGTATCGATCCGGACCGGCTGACCCAATGCCTGCTCAATCTTTATCTGAATGCGCTTCAAGCCATGTCGGATGGAGGGACCCTGACTGTCGGCTGCCACGGCGATGGTGAGGGCAATGTACGCATCACCGTCGCCGATACCGGAGTGGGTATCGCCACCGAGCATCTCGACACCATTTTTAACCCCTATTTTACCACCAAAAACAAAGGAACCGGATTGGGGCTGGCTATCGTCCATAAGATCATCGAGGCGCACCAGGCCCACCTGAGTGTCGAAAGCACGCCGGGTAAGGGCACACGGATGATCATCGATATTTCCTGCATTGCCAAGGCGGGTGAACTGTGAAGATTTGTGAGTTGGCAACAAGTGTGATTTCGTCAAATCGTTCAATGGTCGAGAGGTCAAATGCTAGCATGCATCTCACCATTTTCTATTCGACGATTCAACCATTCGGCCATTGCTATGCAGAGGGGAAACCATGAGCGCAGACCGACCGACCCGCCTGTTGATCGTTGACGACGATCCCAGTCACCTGGCCACCTTGAAGACCATTACTAGAAGCTGGGGATATGCCATTGAAACGGCTGACGATGGTGATGTTGCCGTGGAGCTGATCAAATCGAGACCTGTGGAGCTTGTCCTGACTGATGTACGCATGGCCCGGATGAGCGGCATGGAGCTGCTCGACCGGATCAAGGGGTACAATCCCGCCATTCCCTTGATTGTCATGACGGCGTACTCGTCGGTGGAATCGGCGGTTGAGGCCCTGAAAGCAGGCGCCTATGATTACCTTATCAAGCCCTTGGACTTTGAAGTGCTGAAGCTCACCATCGAAAGGGCTTGCGAACATGCGGGACTGAAGGCTGAAAATGCGCTGCTCAAGGAAAAGCTGCACGCCGATTTGACCGCCGTCCATATTATCGGGAAAAGCCGGGCCATGAAAGACTTGCTGGACATGCTGGCCATGGCGGCGCCTTCCGAAGCCACCGTGCTGCTCAGCGGTGAGAGCGGCACCGGAAAGGAGTTGATTGCACGTTCGTTGCACGTCAACAGCCTGCGCAAGGACCAGCCGCTGGTGGTGGTCAATTGTGCGGCCATCACCGAAACCCTGCTGGAATCGGAACTGTTCGGACATGAAAAAGGAGCTTTCACCGGTGCCGACAAACGTCGTGAGGGACGCTTCATGCAGGCCAATCACGGCACTATCTTTCTGGATGAAATCGGCGAGACGTCGCCGGCCATGCAGGCCAAATTACTTCGCGTGCTGCAGCAAAAAGAGATTCAGCGGGTGGGCGGCGACGAGGTGATCGATGTGGATGTGCGCATTGTCGCCGCAACGAACCGCGATCTGGAAACAGAGGTCGCCGAGGGGCGGTTCCGTGAAGATCTCTTCTATCGCCTCAATGTCATGCCCATGACTGTTCCACCGCTGCGGGAGCGCCAGGACGATATCCCGCTGCTGGCCCATCACTTTCTCGGACATTACGCCGGCAAAAATCGCAAACCGGCCAAAGGATTTTCTCCTCTGGCCATGGATATGCTGGTCAAATACGACTGGCCCGGCAATGTCAGAGAGCTGGAAAATGCGATCGAACGGGCCGTCATTCTGCTGGCCGGAGAGCACATTACAGAGAAACAGCTGCCGATGAACATTGTCCGCAAATACCCCTCCCGGGACATGCATGTCCGTCCGTCTGCCGCGGCCGCTAATAACGGTACACGTTCTTTGGAAGAGATCGAAAAGGAGGCCATATTGGCAACCTTGGAGGCCACCAAAGGCAATAAAAGTGAAACCGCCCGCCGGTTGGGAATCACGCGAAAAACCCTGCATAATAAACTGAAGGTATATGGGATCTGGCAGAAATAGATATGCATTCTAGGCGATTTGCCTGCAACGCGTCTCGCGTGTGAAAAAAAGCAGCACCAGCGCCAGGGCCACCCAGGCCAGCATCATGGAAAATCCGGCCTGGTATGCGTGCAGTCCGTAGATCCTCACGCCGTCCTGCAACTGTCCCTGCCATTGGACGTCCAGCATCCAGCCGACCGCCGGTTGAAGCAGCATGGGGCCCATCATGACGCCCATGTTGATCACACCGGAGATGGTTCCGGCCAGATTGGCCGGAACCGATTCTTTGGCAAATGCAAAGCTGATGATCATGCTGCCGGAACTGAATCCCGCGATCAGCAGGGCTGCAATGCGTACGGCCAAGGGAAGCTGTTCGACATAGAGAGCGGCTGCCCACCCCAGCAATGTCAGTGCACATCCGGCGATATAAAGAGGCTTGCGGTATCCCCAGCGGTCTGAAAACCATCCGAAAAGCGGGCCGCCCAGGGCCCATGCCACCAGAACAGAGGAGGTCACCACTGCGGCTTTTGACGCGGACAGTCCGTAATGTGTGGTCAAATAGGGGACGCCCCAGAGTCCTGAAAAGGTCAATACGCTTCCCACGATCGCTCCCGGTATAACAAGCAGCATCAGGGTGTTTCGATAGCGAAGGACATTGAGGATGCTCTTGATCACACCCCTTCCGGTCAGGCGGGAGGCGCTCGGACAATAGATGGAATGATCCGCATAGCCTTTCTGGTGCGGATAATCCCGGACGAGCATCCAGATCGAGACGCAGATGCCGAACGTGACCAGGGCCGAAGCGCTGATGACCTTGCGCCAACCATACATCATGATGAACAGATGCAGCGGGGTGCCGGCGAAAACGGCTCCGATAATACCGCAGAACAGCGCCATTCCCGACACCATGGCGTAATATCGCTGGGGGAACCAGCAATTGGACAATTTGAGCATTCCCACGAAGGCGACGGCAACGGATCCGCCGATAAGCAGGCGTCCGATGCTCGCCAATGCGAGATTCGGCGCTAGGGCGAACAGCAGAGTGCCCGCACTCGCCACCAGGGCGCCGGCGCTCAAAAGGCGGCGCGGCCCCCAGGTGTCGGCAATAATCCCGGTCGGGATCTGCATGGCGACATAGCTGTAAAAATAGTAACCCGACAAATTGCCCAGCGCAGCGGCGCTGATCTTGAATTCGCGCATCAGTTCCGTGGTCATGACCGCCGGTGCAACGCGATGAAAAAAGCCCATCAGGTAAAAGAGCGCCCCCAGGCCCCAGACAAACCAGGACAAGCGCAGCGGCGGAAGCTGTGAAGGCGGGATGTTGCAGGAGTTGAGCCGGTCGTCAGTCATGGGAGGTGATATATAGAGAAATTGTCGGGATCTGTCAATTTTTGATCGCATTCAGCTTGGCGCGATGAGACGCCGGCCCCATGATTCGGTGACGTGGAAAATAAAGATGCCGGCATGGGTTCGAACGCCCGGCGCCCTGTCCAATATCCGGTTTTTGCGGGCGGGGATTGACTTGACGCAGTATCGTAGTTTAATGATATGATAAGAAAATCGGTGTCAGGCAGGTTTGAGGGAAAATGAATTGGTCGGTGCGCTTTATGATTCCCAGTAATGGACCATGGGGCTTTTCTCTATCCAGGTCTTGCTGAAATTGGTTTGACCCACCGGGCACCTGGGGCGCCTATGGCCGTGAGGCCACCGGGCGCAGACACAAAAACATCCCCATGATTCATTTTGCAAGGAAGCATGATGACCAAGCACCGACCCGACACCGGTATAGCCAACGATATTGTCGTTGTCGACGACTCCCTGGACAGCCTGCGGTATATGACGGATATTCTGCAAAAGCAGGGTTATCGCATCCGACCTGCCGCAAACGGCGAGCTGGCATTGTCCGCCATCGCGGCCAGGCGACCGGACCTGATCCTGCTGGATGTTAAAATGCCGGGCATGGACGGCTACGAAGTGTGCCGGCGGCTCAAGTCCGATCCCGAAAACGCCCGTGTTCCGATCATTTTCATCAGCGCCCTCGACGAACCCGAACATAAGGTCAAGGCCTTTGCCGCCGGGGGCGTGGACTATATCACCAAGCCCCTGAATTCCGAAGAGGTCCTGGCGCGCGTTCAGACGCATCTGCGGCTGCAGGAACTTGCCGGTCGTCTGGAACAACTGGTTGTGGAGCGCACGGCCGAATTGACCAGGGCCAATAAAAAGCTCCACGAGACACTGGAAGCCCGCAAGCGCGACAATGAATTGATGAACCTGCGGTTGAAACTCATACAATACGCCGCCGGCCATACCCTCGAAGATTTGATGCAAACCAGCCTGGACGAGATCGAAAAGCTCACCGGCAGCAAGATTAGTTTCTTTCATACAGTTGAGACCGATCAAAAGACGCTCACCTTGAGGGCTTGCTCGACCAACACCATGGACAGGTTTTGCAAGGCCGAAGACATTGAGAGGCACTACGATATCGATCAGGCCGGTGTGTGGGGCGACTGCATCCGTGATCGAAAACCGGTGATTTACAATGACGCTGAATCACGGCCGCATAAAAAGGGCCTGCCCCACGGGCATGCCGATGTGGTGCGCCAGCTGGTCGTACCGATTATCCGGCACGACCGGATCGTCTCGATTCTGGGGCTTGGAAACAAGGCGTCGCATTATACCCGGGAAGATGTGCAGACCGCGGCCTATTGCGCGGATGTGGTATGGGAGATCTCCAAGCGAAAGGAGGCGGAGCAGGCCCTGGCCCTTTCGGAGGAGAAGTACTCCAAGGCCTTCAACAACAGTCCGGTGTGGGTCGTCCTGAGCATCCTGGAAACGGGCCGCTACATCGAGGTCAATCAAACCTTCCTGGATTCCATGGGCTACACCCGCGATGAGGTCATCGGGCGCACGTCGATGGAAGTGGGGCTTTGGGAAAATCCCGACGACCGGCGCATCATCCTGGAAACCATAAGGGAGCAGGGGTATATCCGCAATTACGAATATCGGCGCAGAACCAGGTCCGGGAAAGTATTAACCAGGCTCTTTTCCAGTGAGGTGATCGATTTCCGCGGCGAAGCATGCCTGCTGACGGTGTCACAGGACATCTCCGACCGCAAAGCGGCCGAAGAAAAACTGCGTCTGAGCGAGAACAATTTGAGCATCACCCTCGACTCTATCGGCGATGCCGTCATCACCACGGACAACAGCTCGATCATCACGCGCATGAATCCGACGGCGGAGCAGCTGACCGGCTGGCCTGCCGACGAGGCGGTGGGACGGCCCTTGCCGGACGTCATGCATATTGTCGATGCCGCTACCCGTGAATCGCTGGAGAGCCCGACCGCAACGGTTCTGGCCGGTATCGACATAGAAGGATTGGCCGGCGATACCCTTTTGCTGTCCAGAGACGGCAATGAATATCTGATCGCAGACAACGGAGCGCCCATCCGGGATGATAGAGGGGAGATCGTCGGCGTGGTCATGGTGTTCCGGGATATTACCGAGAGCTATCAGCAGGAGCGCAAGATTCGCGACAGTGAAAAGCTGCTCAAGCACATCACGGCCAATGTGCCGGGTGTGGTCTACCAGTTTCGCTCGACTCTGGAGCATGAGTACAGTATGGGGTTTATCTCGGAAAAAGTAGCGGAAATCTTCGGTCTGGACCCGTCGCCCGACAACTTTTTTGAGAACTTTACCCAATGTATTCCCGAGTCGGAACGGGAAGCCTTTATCGCTTCGATTCAGGCGGCCGTAGACTATGTCACGCCCTGGTATTACGAAGGGAGATTCATCCAGCCTGCCGGGCGTGAGATGTGGTTTTCCGGAAGCTCCGTGCCCCACAAAGAGGGGGACGACATCGTTTTCGACGGCGTGCTGCTTGACATCACCGAACGCATCGAAACCACGGCCTCGCTGCGCCTGAACGAAATGAGGCTTGAGGCAATGATCGAACTCAGCCAGATGGCGGATGCCGATATCCGACGATTAACCGATTTTGCACTGGAAAAAGCCATCAAGTTGACCAGCAGCGAGATCGGCTACCTGGCCTTTACCGCCGAGGACGAGAAAATTCTGGAGATGTATTCATGGTCAAGTGAAGCCCGGCGGCAATGCGCCATTGAGAATCAACAAAATATCTTCGAGGTTGATCAGATCGGGCTGTGGGGAGAGGCCATTCGTCAACGCCGGCCGATCATTACCAACGATTATCAGGCGCCAGGCAAGGATAAAAAGGGGTATCCCGCGGGGCATGTGCCCATCCTGCGCCATATGAACATTCCGGTCTTCGATGGCGAGCGGATCGTCGCCATTGCCGGCGTGGGCAACAAGAGCTCACCCTATGTGGAGTCGGATGTCAACCAATTGACCCTGCTCATGCAGGGGATGTGGCAGCTTTTGCAGCGCAAGCAGGCCGATGAGGCCCTGCGGCAGAGTGAAGACCGGTTCCGAAGGCTGTTTCAGCAGGCGCCCATTCCACTGATGATCGTGGATGCCGATGATCGGGTGCAATATTTAAATGATCGTTTCACCGAATTTTACGGCTATGCCCGCGATGATATCCCAACCCTTGACGCTTTCTGGCCCGAGGCCTATCCGGATGCCGCACTCCGGGATCGGATGCTCGATTTCTGGAGCGAATCCCGCCGGCTGGCACGCACGAGCGGAAAAGCGATCGAACCGCTGGTACTGAATATCTCGTGCAAGAACGGCCGGGTGCGCACCGCGGAAATAGCGGCCATCTCGCTTGGTGACTTGCTGCTGACTTCCTGGGTCGATCTGACGGAGCAGAAAAGGGTTCAGGACGAAATCAATCAACGCAAGCAGTTTCTCGAACTGGTGCTGAACAACCTGCCGGACGCGATCGTGACCCTCGATACGCAACGTCGGGTTGTCGATTGGAATCCAGGTGCGGAAAAGATGTTCGGCTACACGCCTCAAGAGGCCATCGGCCGAAGGCTGGACCAACTGATTGCCGGGGATGCCGTCTTTGAAGAAGTCGGCCGTAAAAGCACCCAATTGCATGCCGGCAAGGCTGTCGAGCCTTTCGAAACCGTGCGGTATCACAAGAACCACTCTGCCTTGAATGTCATTGCCGCAGGCTCCCCCATCATGCGCGACGATGCCCTGACCGGCGTCGTGGTCGTCTATACGGATATCAGCAAACAGCGGAAGATGGAGGATGAGCGCAAGGAGTATGAGGCCCGGATCCAGCAAATGCAGAAGATGGAGGCCATCGGGACCCTGGCCGGCGGAATTGCGCACGATTTCAACAATATCCTGTCGGGTGTCATCGGCTACGCGGAACTCTCCCTGGCTGAAACCCCGCAAGGCACGCCATTGCATCGAAACCTGCGGCAGATCCTGTCGGGCGGACGGCGGGCCGGTGACCTGGTGCGTCAGATCCTGACCTTCAGCCGGCAGAACGAGCGGGAGCTCAAACCCCTGCAAATCGGTCCGATGCTCAAAGAAGCGTTAAAGTTGCTGCGGTCATCACTGCCGGTGACGATACAAATTGCCAAGTATATTTCCCCCGAGGTGGATAATGTGATGGCCGATCCGACCCAGATCCACCAGATTATCATGAATTTATGCACCAATGCCGCTCAGGCCATGGACGCCGACGGCGGTCGGCTGAAGGTCGAACTGGCCCAGGAGGTTCTGCAGGAGCGCGACATTGTCACGCAGCCCGGAATTGAACCGGGCTCGTTCGCCCGGATCAGTGTGGAGGACAACGGCAAGGGGATTTCGCCGGATCATATCGGCCAAATTTTCAATCCCTATTTTACCACCAAAAAAACCGGTGAAGGCACAGGCCTTGGCCTGGCTGTGGTGCACGGCATCGTGCAAAGCTACCGGGGCTTTATCAACGTCGAAAGCAAACCGGGCAAGGGGACCCGTTTTGATGTGTTCATCCCGACCATCGAGACGGAGCAGTTGCTCGAAGTGGCGGAGGAGTTGGATCTGCCCACCGGTGACGAGCACATACTGGTGGTTGATGACGAGGAGGTCCTGGTGGATGTCATCAGTGGCATTTTAACCTTTATCGGATATCATGTCACGACTTGCAACAGCAGCAACGAGGCGCTGGTCAAGTTTGCCGCCGCACCGGCGGATTTCGATCTGGTTCTGACGGACATGACCATGCCCGACCTGACGGGCATCCAGCTGTCGAACCGGCTCAGAGAGATTCAACCCGATATTCCGATTGTGCTTTGCACCGGCTACAGTCATCAGCTGATCAACCGTCGCCCCGAAGAGCTGGGGCTGAAAGCCATTGTCATGAAGCCCATACAGACGGGTGAACTGGCGCGGACCATCCGTAAAGTGTTGGATACAGCGGAATCCGGAACGCAACGAGTCACTGATCCACGAACCTGAATCGTGCAACCCAAGCTGCGCCGCCGGCACGTCGTCCTGTCCGGTCGGCGAGGCAGGCGCCCCGGACCATGCCGGATTGGACCGGATAGGAGGAAACATGTCAAACAGTTCCAAGCGAGTCGATGGTTTTAAATTTCTTCCACCCAAGCTCTCCGCCTGGATACGCACCTTCATTCCGGACGAGCCGTTCGGCGATCCAATTCCATTTCAGCCCCTGACCAAACCCTTGAGCGAGGCGCGGCTGTCGCTGGTCACCAGCGCGGGAATCAGCCTCAAATCCGATCCGCCGTTCGACATGGAAAAAGAGAAGCTGGATCCGACCTGGGGCGATCCCACGTACCGGATGATTCCGCGGGGCACGCAATCCTCCGATATCGAAGTCAGCCACCTGCACATCAACACGAGCTACATATGCGATGACATCAATGTCATGCTGCCGCTGGACCGCATTCAGGCCCTGGCGGAGCAGGGCAAAGTCGGCGAACTGGCGCCCACCTCGTATGCGTTTTACGGGTTTCAATGGGGGCGCAACGGGTTTCTGGACCAGGCCATCGCCCCCATGATCGAACGGATGAAAGACGAGGCGGTCGATGCCGTATTGCTGACACCTGCCTGACCGTTCTGCTGCCGGTCCGTGGGACTGGCCGCCCGCCTGATGGAAGAAAACGCCCTGTCCACCGTCGTGTTGACACCCATGCCCGAATTTCACAATGCCGTCGGGATTCCCAGATCCGCCGCCATCGAATACCCGTTTGGGCGACCGGTGGGGCAGGTCAACGACGCCGCCGGCCAGACCGCCGTTGTAGAGCAGGCGCTGTCGATGCTCGAACAGGCCGACGCACCCGGCCGAGTCCGCCATCTCGAGTTTGTCTGGCCCGAAGATCCCAAAGATACACAGTGGCATCCGCCCGTGATCAGCCCGATCATCAAGCAGCATCTGGACGTTATCAAGAAAATGAAAGTCGAAAAGTAGTCGAACAGGATCTGGGCTCTATCCGAATTTGTAAGGACAGCGTCGAACAATACCTCATGGACCATTCCGGAGGGGGGAAAGCCAATTCCAAATTCAGTACCTCCCGTCTAAACAAAAGAAGGTTCGATCATAAGAATCAACACGATCCGGGCCGGTAAAGGGGATTCGACCGGCATGGGAGAATCCCCCTAGTCGATTTTACAGGTTATTTAGGCGACATCCCCCATATCTTTTTTCGCAAAATGAGTGAGTCCACCCATTGAAAATCTCATTTTCCGAACGCTATTATCTATCCATCACGCAGCGTTTTTCCAGCGGACGCAAGTTTCAGTTATGATCGCGGAATTGAACCTTACGCAATGAAGGAGTGAAGACATTGACAAAATTGATACCCCTGTCCCTTTTGATCTGGAATTTATTCTTGGCCTTCGTGTTGGGGGCCTGCGGCCTGCAGGATGAGGGACCTGACGATCCCGGCCGGGGTTCGGCGGCAGTTACAGTCGTTGCCCAATCGGATCTGGGTGCACTTGACGCAGCTCCGGCCATCCGTGGAAGAGACGGTGGATTCAGCGCTCTGATCGATGGACGGTCCGTCTGGCTCTTCGGCGACACGTTCCTTGATATGCCGGACATGAACAGCCGAACGTTGATCTCCAATACCTGGTCGTGGTCCGAAGATTTGGAGGCCGAAGACGGCATCTCATCATTCACGGAGCAGGAAGATGCCGTTGGTGCGCCCACCGAATTTTTCCCACAGACCGAAGAAGAGTGGGCTTTTAACCAAACCCATCTGGGGGAGGATTGCCAAATAGAGCCGTGCGGCGCACGTTGGGCTCTATGGCCCGGTCCGTTGGTGTACGATCCGGAACGAAGACGGTCCCTGGTGTTCTACCATAAAATCTATGCCGAACCGGGGGCTTTCAACTTTTACAGCGTCGGGCATTCCATAGCGGTGTGGGGTCGGATTGACGACATGCCGTTGCGGCCTGTTTTCCAACCGGAGGCGGCATACCCGACGCTGCTTTTCCAGAATAACGAACCTGCATTTGGCAGTGCTGCGGTGGCCGTGGACGACATGCTCTATGTTTTCGGGTGCGAAAATGTCGGATGGGTGAAGCCCATCAAAGTCGCGCGGGTTCCCCTGGCGGATGTGCTCGATCGTTCCGCCTGGCGCTTTTTTGCCGGTGATGATCGATGGGTGTCCGATGTAAACCAGGCCCGAACCGTGTTCCATGGCAACGACATGATGACCGTATCCTATCTCCCGTTCCGGGATGTCTACCTGTCGACATACAGTCAGCCGCTGGATACGCAGGTGATGATCCGCACGGCGCCAAGGCCCGAAGGGCCGTGGTCCGGTCCGGTTGTCGCCTTCCGTGCCCTGGCGCCGAGCGATCCGGAGTCATGGGTGTATGACGCATTGGCACACCCCGAGTACGAACGAGATCAAGGGCGCATTCAATATGTCAGCTACTCCCGACAAACGGGTTTTCTGAGATTTGAAGTGCGGATTGTGAAGTTGGAACTGGAGTAGCCATCCGATATATTTCAAAGTACGCTTCACTGTTTCGGTTGGATGTCGAAAGATTATCATCATGCCCTTTGGACTTGGCACAGAAAAACGCATTTCCATGATTTTGGATATCAGACAGATTGTATTCATCCTCCTTCCCATCGCATTAAATGCAAGCGGAATCAGCGGGCACTCCGTGATCGCCATTACGGCTGCTCTATTGTTTATTGCTTATGTTTGTGTTTGCCGGCACTGGCAATTTCTACACTGTGGCGTCCTTTTTTTCATTATCGGCTTTGGGCCAAATGCCTTTTCCATATCCTTTTTGTCTCGAGCACCCGCTATTGGGATACTGATGATGGTCGTTACAAGCTTTCTGATCGTATTGCCTTTTAAAAAGGCGCGCAGTTGGTCCTCATGGGCCAAAGCCGGAACGATTACCGCCACAGCCTCCTTGTCCATTGTCGCCATTAGCGTCATCTCATCATTTGCATTGATTGTCTGGGCCCATTGGACCGATCATCTCGGCATTGCCCTGAAGATGGCGCATGGAATTCAACATTATCCCAAACCCCTTGTCTTTCTGATTCTTATACCGTGCTTTGCATCTGTGAATGCCCTCATGGAGGAGACGGTTTATCGGGGTGTGTTACAGCAGGCCCTGACCGAAGTGTTCAGCAGCAACCATCTGGTGGTGTTGATGCAGGCCAGCGCATTTGCCGCTTTTCATTTCGCAGTCGGATTTCCAAATGGGTGGATCGGTTATGGCTTGACCCTTATTTATGGCTCGGTGTTAGGTTATATGAAAATTTGGACCCAAGGCCTTTTGGCCCCCTGGCTATGCCACCTTATCGCTGATTTGACCATTTTTTACTACATGGCGGTCCTGGCACTCGGCAATGGATAACATCAGACAGGGGCCATTCGCTGTATGGATCTAATCCCGCTTATTGGTTTGAATCAGGTTGGTTAACTGCACACGGTTACGAACCCCTGTTTTCTGGTAGATATTGTAGAGATGATTTTCTACGGTTTTAATTGATATGAACAGCTTGTCAGCAATTTCGCGGTTGCTCAAGCCGGTAATGACTTTTGAAACAATCTCCAGCTCTCTTTTGGATATATTGAATCGACGATGAAAGTGCTCGGTGAGTCGATCCCCGTCCATATAGACCGGTTGGTCAAAATATTGAACGGCAAAATATATTCCCAGGCTGTTGAGGACGAAAAAGTAGACCGGCAAGGTGCATGCGTAAGTGTTTTCAAATTGAACGCCGGGAATGACTTTGGCCAATGAATCAATCATATACACAGGCAGATAGATACCGCTGATGACCAGAAATGTCTTGATAGCCCTTTTCAGCAGAAGATCACCAATGGATGGCAAGTGGGAAAAAATAATCACGAGTACATAAATGCCGGAGCCATAGATCAAAGAAAGCAATATTCCATGCAGATAAATTTCAGCGCCGCTCATCCGCCATGCCGCATATGCCAGCGTCGAAACAACCGGCACCGTAATGAAAATAATCCGTCTTGGCCGGGTGATGGGAATTCCCATCAAAGAATGAACAAAAAACAACAGGATGGCTGGAAAGGAGGTGACTGAAAGAAACTCCCACATACGGGATAGAAATTGCACGGAAGATGCCGCCTGCGGATCCTTGAAAACGGCGATGGATTCCACCGAGCGCAATAATAACGCACCGACTTCAAGCCCGATGGCCCCTAAAAACAGGGCATAGAGAAGAATCGCATTTTTCCGGTGTTTGACATACAGCAGCAAAGAAACGATAAATGCGGTGAATCCAACGGCGCAGGTTAACGCGTGAAATAAAAAAACCCAAAACCTCATCAGGTTTATCTTTTCTGTAATGTCGCTCAATTGCAGTGAGTGAAAAAAACCACTCGTCCTCGAGCAACCGAGTATGCCTTGGCCATACTTGTGTGTCAAACGCTTTGTTCATTCAATCAAATCAGCGTTTAGCGGCTGACCGCATCGCTGCATTGATGGCCAGATTCTCCAGGGCCAGATCGATGGAGTCCTTGTGCTGCGGTTTTTGTTCGATGTAGGTGCTGAAGAACGCATTGACCTCTTCGGTGCGATCCAATCCGGCCAGGGGGACGATTCCGGTGATGACGCGTTCGTAGTGCAGCGGATGAAATGCTTCCAGCTGCAGAAGATGCGTCTCGTACCACTCCCATAGATGTTGGGCGGCGATCGGGTTGGCGGCGGCGAAGACGATGGGCACGAACCGGTTGCGCGGGGGCACCGAGTTCAAGGTGAACTCGAGGGCCGATTCGAGCAGGTCCCATGAGGCGAAGGCGCCCATGGCCGTCAGGATGTTCATGCGCTCGTGCTCGCTGGGGGATTCGGCAGAGCGCGCCTTGAACCACTCCAGGGCGGTTTGTCCGGATTGGCGGGCGCCGATCTGCATGATGCTGCGTGCGATATCCGGATCGACTTTGTGGCCGGAGCGCATGCGGTCGAACTGTTCGATTCCGAAGTCGATGGCCGGGGCGGCGCCCCAGGCGGCGGCCTGCCATAGCAGTTGATTGCGCAGCGCCGCCCGGGTATGCGGTTCGCCCGCCTCGGGCGCCAGGCCGATGCGGGACAGCACGCGCTCTGCCATGCTGCGGCCTGCGGCGGCGATACGGTCTCTCATCTCTTTTGTTGCGATGCGGTCGGCCTGGCCGAGGTTGGCGGTGATACCGGCCAGGGGCAGGTATTCGCTTTCGTTTTCATAATGACCCAGAAAGTCAATATACGTTGCCAGCGGCAGTCGACCTGCACGTACCAGGGCGTACAGATCGTTTTGCAGGCCCCATCGATCCGTGCGGGCGAGGCTGCCCTCCCTGACACGGTCCGCCAGGGCGATCAGGTTGTCCCGGTCGAGGTAGTTCACCCGGTAAAAGCCGGTTTGGTCGACGTTGAGCTTGTAGGCTGTGGCTGTTTGCGGCAGATCGACGGTCATCTCGGCATCCTGCATCATGAACGACTGCCTGTTTGGTTCGCCATCGGCGTTCCACGCCATCAGCGTGAGCGGAATGATCCAGGTCTGGTCGCTGGCGTGGGGCCGATAGGTAAAGCGCTGCTGGGTCAGGATGAGTCTGTTTCCGTCGCGCTTCACAGAGATGAGCGGGTAGCCGGGTTGTCCGATCCAGTTCTGCACCATGGCGGTGATGGGGGCGGCGGCGGCGTCTTCGAAGGCATCCCACAGATGATGGCTCAGGGCGCAGCCGTAGGCGTGCCGCTTCAAATAGGTCCTCACCCCCTGCCTGTAGTGCTCCCGGCCGATATAGCCCTCGATCATGCGCAGCATGCTGGCCCATTTGTTATAGATAATGGGGGCGGTGCTGGAGTTGATCACCACGTGCTCGCCGCCCGGGATCTCTATGGGAAAAGTCGCCACCAGGCCGTCGCGCGTCATGGCCGTGGCGGTCTGGATGTGCAGGAATTGATCCCATGTGCCCCAGTCCGGGTGGGTGTGGGCCACCACGCCGTAGCCGAAGTAGGTGGCGAAGCTTTCGTTCAGCCACAAGTACTTCCAGTCGGCCGGGGTGACCAGGTTGCCGAACCATTGATGGGTGACCTCGTGGGCGATGATCTCGCAGATGCGGGCGCGGGCTTCGCGCGAGGTTGCGCCGGGCACATTCAATAGCAGATTTTCGCGAAAGGTGATGGCCCCCCA
>JBNKKC010000042.1:0-1864 GCA_050291625.1 Desulfobacteraceae bacterium | reverse complement strand
ATCTCATAAGCTAACGAAAGAGTTGGGGCTCTCGTATGCAGAGACTGCAAGACTGTTAGGGGTATCAACATCGGCCGTGTCAAGGATAATAACGAGGAGTGGGGTATATAAGTAACAAAAGTCAACAACGTCCCCTAAATTTCCCGTTGGTAACGTGATGAAATAACCAGCCCGTAGGCGTGGTGAGCAGGCCAAACTCTGACTCCGGCGACGTTTTCGCAAAATGCGCCGCCTGGTCAGATCGGCAACTGGATGGCGAACTCGGTTCCTTTTCCTTTTTCGGACGTTACCGTGATCTCGCCGTTGTGTTTTTTAATGATGTTGTAGGAGACATGCAGGCCCAGGCCGGTGCCCTTGCCGACGGGCTTGGTGGTGAAGAAGGGATCGAAGACTTTTTTCAGATTTTCTTCGTCGATACCGCGCCCGGTGTCGCTGAAGAGAATTTCCACATGGCCGTTTTTCCGGCGGGTCCTGATCCTGATATCTCCTTTGTCGGAGATGGCCTGGCCGGCGTTGACCAGCAGGTTCATAAAGACCTGGCTCAATTGCTGGGGGTAGCATTTTATTTGCGGGAGCGGCCCGAATTCCTTGATCACATTGGCATTGTATTTGAGCTCGTTCCATACAATATTCAGGGTGGACTCGATGCATTGGTTGATGTCGGTGAGCTGTTGGGTCTCCTTGCCGGGATGGGTAAAACTCTTCAAGTCGTGCACGATATTTTTAATGCGGTTCGTGCCTTCCTGGCACTCTTCGATCAACTGCCGACCGTCTTCCATGAGAAAGTCCAGTTCGATTTCGTTTTCAAGCGCATCCACCGTGCCAATCATCTGGGACAGGCGTCCTTCCCGGCCGTCTAGGGAAATTTGCCGGGCCTCGTTCAATACCTCCCGATAGCGGGTGATCAGCTTTGCAAGATCCTGTTGGTAGTCTTTGAGGGTATTCAGGTTGCTGTTGACAAAGCCGACGGGGTTGTTGATTTCGTGGGCCACTCCGGCGGCCAGCTGTCCGATGGAGGCCATCTTTTCACTTTGAAAAAGCTGCGATTCCAGTTTGCGCTGCTGGGTGATGTCTCGGCAAAAGACCAGAATGGCTGGCTTGTTCCTGAAATTGATCTTCACGGCGCTGACTTCCCACCAGTTGGTTTCTCCCCTTACATTCATGATCCGTAGGGGATAGGATTCGGGCAGCGGCGCGCCTTTGAGCCGTTTGACGTGGTTGGCGGCGGCCAGATCCCGGTCCTCCGGGTGGATAAACTGCATAAATGGGGCGCCAATGATTTTTTCCACCGCCAGCCCCGAAGCTTCGGCCAAAAAGGCATTGGCAAAAATGATGGTCTGGTCCTGAATAACGAGGATGCCGATGATGCTGTTTTCCACCAGACATCGATAGCGTTCCTCCGACTCGCGCAGGGCTTCTTCGATGCGGGCGCGCTCCTTGATTTCTGCTCGAAGTTCCAGGTTGCGATCCTGTAATTCGGCGGTGCGTGTTTCTACCGTGGAGGCCAACTCCCGTTGGTGCGTTTCCAGTTCGGATTCGACCTGTTTTCGCATGTTGATTTCGTTATGCAGGGTCTGGTTGATGGACTCGGCCTGTTCGTTGGCCCTGGAGAGGTAGGCGACCAGGTCCTGATTTTCGAATTTCAGGTGCATGGACGTCAGGTTGAGTTTGTAATTGCGATGGCAGGTGGCCATCATGAGCATTAAAAACAGGGCGGACATCGCCGACATGGCGACATGGATACCGTCCTGGAACGATAAGGAATAGATGATCACGGGCAGGGCGGCCGGGAGGCTGAAGGCCAGGAAAAAGGAAGGAAAAACTGCATAGGTGGCCGAAGCGCCGGCGATCATTCCGCCGATGG
>JBNKKC010000041.1:0-18239 GCA_050291625.1 Desulfobacteraceae bacterium | reverse complement strand
CATAATTTAGAAAACGCACGTTTTTACTCTGTCATGCCGGACTCGATCCGGCATCCAGAAATGTAAGTCATTGGAATATCTGGATTCCGGCTTTCGCCGGAATGACGTCAACTCCAAATGTCGTCGTTTGGGTCAATTACGACACAGTCTCGAAAGCCGGAATGACGATATAAAAATTTTTTACGGTACTATCAACCTTTGAACTTTGAACCTTGAACGTTGAACCGGCCGAAGGCCCGAAACGGCCGAAGGCGGGCAGGGAGGTTCTGATGGAGATCAAACGAATCGATGATTACAGATGGGAGCTGCCACCGTCCGGAAATATGAGGGTGCCGGGAATTGTGTTTACCAGCGCCGCAATGCTGGAACAGCTGCGCAGGGATGAGGCCCTCAAACAGGTGGCCAATGTGGCGACGCTGCCGGGGATCGTCAAGGCCTCGCTGGCCATGCCGGACATTCATTGGGGGTACGGTTTTCCCATCGGCGGCGTGGCGGGGTTTGATTGGAACGAGGGGGTGGTCTCACCCGGTGGCGTCGGCTACGACATCAATTGCGGGGTGCGTCTGGCGCGCACGGATCTGCATCACAACGAGATTAAAGGTCGGGTCAAGGAGCTGGTGGATACGCTGTTTCGACAGGTTCCGTGCGGTGTGGGATCCACGGGGTCGATCAAATTATCGCCCAAGGAGGAGAAAAAAGTGCTGGTCCAGGGAAGTCGCTGGGCCGTGAGCAACGGGTATGGATTCGATGATGATATCGAGCATACGGAGGATTTCGGCACGCTGCCGGGAGCCGATCCGGAATGGCTCAGCGAACGCGCGCTGACGCGGGGTTTGAGGCAGTTGGGCACCCTCGGTTCGGGCAACCATTTTCTCGAAGTCGGTGTGGTGGATACGATATTTCATCCGGAAGCCGCCGATGCCTTTGGCTTGTTTGAAGGGCAGATTACGGTAATGATTCATAGTGGATCGCGTGGATTGGGCTACCAGGTGTGCGACGATTCGCTGGCATTCATGGCCAAGTATGTCCGAACCCTCGATATTCAACTGCCGGACCGCCAATTGGCCTGCGCTCCGATCCAATCCAAAGAGGGACGGCGTTATCTGAGTGCCATGGCCTGTGCCGCCAATTACGCCTATGCCAATCGGCAGATCATGCTGCACCTGTGCCGGCAAGCCTTTGAAACCGCCCTTTCGATCAGTCCCAAGGCGCTGAACATGCAGCTGGTCTATGACGTCTGCCACAACATCGCCAAGAAGGAGAAGCATCTCGTCGAGGGCAAAGAGCGCTGGCTGTGCGTGCACCGCAAGGGAGCGACACGCTCGTTCGGGCCCGGTCAATCCGTTTTGAGCGAAGACTACCGCCGCATCGGTCAGCCGATTCTGATTCCGGGGGATATGGGGACCGCTTCCTACGTTCTGCTGGGCACCCAAAAAGCCATGGAGGAGACCTTTGGCTCGACCTGCCATGGCGCCGGGCGGGTATTGAGCCGCAAGGCCGCCAAAAAGAGAAGCAAAGGGCGCTCGATCGGCAGGGAACTGGAGGACCGGGGCATTTTGGTGCGCTGGACCGGTCGCTGGACCATGGCCGAGGAGATGCCCGAAGCCTACAAGGATGTTTCAGAGGTAGTGCAGGTGGCCGATGGCGCCGGGATTTCAAAAAAAGTGGCCAGATTGAGACCCATTGCGGTGGTTAAGGGATAGTGGCGGCTTTGGGCTTGTTTCTTTTTATTCGACAAGTTAATAGACATGAGCATTTTACAGACGTTAAGATAAGGAGCCAAAAGATTGAATTGGATCGAAGCGGTCGTATTGGGCGTTGTGCAGGGGCTGACGGAGTTTCTGCCGGTGAGCAGCTCGGGCCATCTGGTCCTGTTTCAGCATCTGTTCGGACTGATCGAGCCGGAATTATTGTTCGATATCAGCGTTCACGTGGGTACTCTCGCGGCGGTTCTGGTCGTCTTTTATCGCGATATCCTCCAGATGCTTGGGGCGCTGGTGCGGCTGCCGGGGCTGATGCGATCCGCCGGCGGATGGAGCGCTCTGTTCTCCACTCAATCCGAGATCCGGTTGATGGCGATGATCGTGGCCGGATGTGTTCCGACCGTGCTGCTGGGAATTCTCTTTGCCAAAGTAGCCGAACAGCTGTTCGGGGCGTTGTGGCTGGTTGGAATGGCCCTTCTGGTCACGGGCACGTTTCTTTGGTTTACCCGTCGGCAGAAAACGGTTGGGCGATCGATCAGGGAGATGCGGCTCACAGATGCCTTGATTATCGGGTTTATTCAGGGACTGGCCATCATCCCCGGTATTTCACGCTCCGGCGCGACGATCAGCGCCGCCCTTTATCTGGGCGTTGATCGCGAACTGGCCGGACGCTTTTCTTTTTTGCTTGCGATCCCGGCGATTCTGGGTGCCTTGGTGCTTGGGCTGGACAGCGAGGCTTTCCATACCGGCATGCCGATGGGAACCATCGTGTTGGGGAGCCTGGCGGCGGCGGTGGTGGGATATCTCGCATTGGTGGTTTTACTGAAGATGGTGAAGAAAGGTCAGTTGCATCGGTTTGCGCCGTACTGCTGGCTAGTGGGGATCGCGGCAATTGTTGTCTCGGTCACTTAACCGTTCGTTGTGTGTTTCGATTGATAGTCGATACAGGATCACCGAGATCAGTGAAGAAGTAAAACAATAAGTCTTTCAACTTTTTATTCGATTAAAGGAGTCTTTATGCTGAATCCTGAGATATTTCGGCAATACGATATCCGCGGTATTGCCGGCAAGGATATGGACGAACAGGATGTGGAGCTGCTGGGCAAGGGCATCGGCACCTATCTGCAGCAGCAGGGCCATCGGTTTGTGGCCGTGGGCCGCGATTGCAGGGAAACCTCGGAAGCATACAGCCAGCGGCTGATTGCCGGTTTGAATGCCACCGGCTGCCGGGTGGTGGATATCGGAATTTGCCCGACGCCGGTCGCCTACTTTGCCATCCGGCATCTGGAGACAGAAGGTTGCGTGATGGTTACGGCCAGCCACAATCCGTCTGAATACAACGGGTTCAAAATGTGCAGCGGAGTCGACTCGGTATACGGCGAGCAGATCCAGGAGATTCGGAAAATCATCGAAAGCCGGGCATTTGCCCAGGGCGAGGCCGAAGCCGAGTCTTATGAGATTTTGCCGGATTATATCGACTATGTCGCCGACAATATTTCGTTGTCCCGTCCCCTGAAAATCGCTGTGGACGCCGGCAACGGCACGGGGGGGTTGACCGCCGTGCCCATATTAAAGAGTTTGGGGTGTGAACTGCACGAGCTATACACCGACCTGGACGGCAGCTTTCCCAACCATGAAGCCGATCCTACGGTTGCCGGGAACATGACCGAGCTGATCGCACTGGTCAAGGAAAAACAACTCGATCTTGGCATCGGTTATGATGGCGATGCCGATCGCATCGGGGTCGTCGATTCCGACGGCAGCCTGATTTACGGCGACCAATTGATGATTGTGTTCAGCCGCGAGATCCTGTCCCGCAAGCCCGGGGCGACCTTTATATCGGAAGTCAAATGCTCGCAAACCCTGTTTGACGATATAACGAAAAACGGCGGCAACGCCGTCATGTGGAAGACCGGTCACTCCATGATCAAGCAGAAGATGAAAGAGGTCAAAGCCGAACTGGCAGGGGAGATGAGCGGCCATATATTCTTTCAAGATCGCTACATGGGATTTGACGATGCGGTTTATGCCACCTGCCGGCTTCTGGAGATTCTGGCAGACACGGGAAAGAGTGTCGGCGAGTTGCTGGCGGACGTCCCCCAAACCTTCAACACACCGGAAATCCGCATGGAGTGCCCCGACCATATCAAATTCGAGGTGGTTGAGAAGGTGACCGAATACTTCCGCCAGCGAGAAGATGTGATCGATATCGATGGCGTGCGCGTGCTGTTCGGTGACGGATGGGGGCTGGTGCGTGCGTCCAATACGCAGCCGGCCCTGGTTCTGCGATTTGAAGCCATGACCCGGGAAAGATTGGACGACATCCGTGAGACCGTTGAATCGGCGTTGGAGAAGATTAAAAATCAATAATTTGCCGAGAAAATGCATGGACTGTTTTGCCCGCCGATTTGAATAAAAAGATTTTCGGAACGCTGTTTTTCGCGCTTCTGGCCACGATTACAGGCGTGGGCATCGTGGTGCCGCTGCTGCCGGTCTATGCGAGCAATCATGGTGCCAGCGGGCTTTATATCGGTCTTATTTTCGGTGCGTTTTCCATCTCCCGTACCGTTTTGCTGCCTTTGTTCGGCCGGCTGTCCGATCGCAAGGGGCGCAAACCCTTCATTGTTTCCGGATTGCTGGCCTACGCGCTGGTCTCGGTGGCCTTCATTCTGTTTCCCCGGGTCAACCAGATGATCGTCATCCGGTTTTTTCAAGGAATGGCCTCCGCGATGATCATGCCGGTCATTCAAGCCTATGTCGGCGATATCACCCCGCAGGGGCGGGAGGGATTTGTCACGGGGGTCTTCAACATGTCCCTCTTTTTCGGGCTCAGCCTGGGACCGGTGGTCGGCGGTGTGATCAGCGATCGTTTCAATCTCCAAAGCGCCTTTGTCTGTATGGGACTGCTCGCGCTGGTGGGCTTCGGCCTTTGTTTGAGGCTTCTGCCGGCGACGCAAGACGAACAAGGGTTACGCAGAGGTCAGCAGCCGTTGCAGTGGCGCTCGATCCTGTCCGATCGCGCCATCGCGGGGCTTTTTGCCTTTCGGCTGGCTTATACGGCCGGAATCGGTATCATCTGGGGCTTCCTGCCGGTCCTGGCCGCTACCGAATTTTCACTCACCAGCTCCCAGATCGGCGTCCTGGTCATGCTGGGTGTTTTGGTCAGCGGCTTGATTCAGGCGCCGATGGGGTATCTGGCTGACCGGATCAGCCGCAAAGCGATGGTGGTGGCCGGGGGGGCGTTGGCCGGGCTGTCCATCCTCTGTTTCCAGTGGGCCAAGACCTATGAACTTCTCTTCATCGCCAGCATCGGGTTCGGTCTTGGCGGCGGTATCGCCATGCCGGCGGTCATGGCCGTGGCGGTTCTCAAGGGCAGCCAGACCCAATCCATGGGATCGGTGATGGCCATATTGACCGTCGCCCACAGTTTGGGCATGCTGGCCGGGGCGGTTATCGCAGGGATGATGATGGATTGGTTCGGCCTGCGCATGGCCTTTCGATTCGGCGCCATTGTATTGTTTGGGGGAGTTGTGATGTTTTATCTGAGTGTCGCGGATGTACGTATCGATTCGAATCGTTAGAGCGACACGATGGTCGACTGCCCGATCCGTTCGCGTCGATCAGCCGGAACCGTTCACTGCGGCGAACGAGGCCGCCCGATAAAGGAAATGTCAAATGAAAAAGGTTCGATGGGGAATTATCAGCACCGCAAAAATTGCCCGGGAACACATGATACCGGGGATGCAGCAAGGGGAGCTGTGCGACGTGTGGGCGATTGCTTCCAGAGACCGCAAACAGGCACAGCAGGTCGCGACGGACTTGTCGATCCCGAAGGCCTATGGCTCCTATGATCAATTATTGTCCGATCCGAACGTGCAGGCCGTGTACAATCCGCTGCCGAACCACCTGCATGTGCCCTGGTCCATCAAAGCCGCGGAAGCCGGAAAGCACGTGCTGTGCGAAAAACCATTGGGGATCGATGCGGCGGATGCGGAAAGACTTGTCACGGTCTGCCGCAGCCGGGGCGTGCTGTTGATGGAAGCGTTTATGTATCGGACGCATCCCCAATGGTTGCTGGTGAAGGAGTATGTCGCAAAAGGAGCGATCGGCCGATTGAAAGCGTTTCAGATGTTTTTCTCCTATCACAACGACGACCCCGATAATATACGCAACCGGGGCGATCTTGCGGGAAGCGGGGGATTGATGGATATCGGCTGCTATCCGGTTTCACAGGCCCGCTTTGTGCTTGGAGCCGAACCCCGACGAGTGATATCGCTGATCAACAGAGACCCGGAATTGAAAACCGATGTCTTAAGCTCGGCGATCCTCGATTTTGGGGCGGCGCATGCGACCTTTACCTGCTCGACGCAGTTGTTTCCTTATCAGCGGGTGCAGGTGCTGGGGACCAAAGGGCGTCTTGAGGTCGAGATTCCCGTCAATGCGCCGAACAACAAATCAACCCGGATATTATACAGCACGGAAAACGGTAGTGAGACGATCACCATCGCGCCCTGTCATCAGTACCGGATTGAAGCGGATCTGTTCTCCAGAGCGATATTGGACGGCACTCCGGTCCCGACGCCGCCCGAAGATGCGTCCGGGAATATGAAAGTACTCGATGCGCTGTTCCGTTCGGAAAAAAGCGGAAACTGGGAGGTCGTGTGACTGAATCATGGTTTCAAGGGAGAACACTTTAGACGATGCCACTTAAATTCAACCGCTTGGAGTTTGCCGGATCGCTGGGAGATCTCGGTACGCTGCTTCCTCTGGCCATGGGGATGATTCTGATCAACGGGCTTCCGCCGGGGGGTGTGTTCTTCTGCATCGGTGTTTTCTATGTTTTATCGGGCCTCTTTTTTGGTGTCACCACACCGGTTCAGCCCATGAAAGTGATCGGGGCCTATGCGATCGCCGCTTCGTTGAGCGCATCCCAGATCATGGCCGCCAGCCTGCTGATGGCCATCCTGCTGATGATCATCGGCGTCAGCGGCGCCATCGATTGGCTGGCCAGACACATTCCCAAAGCCGTCATTCGGGGCATTCAGTTCTCCACGGGTTCCCTGCTGATGATCAAGGGCGTCAAGTGCATGGTGGGAACGAGCTCGCTGCAGCTGCTCGAGCGCAGTGTGGAACCCTATCTTCGGTTTCAGTCCATCGGACCGGTTGCCATCGGCGTTCCCATCGGCGTTCTTGGTGTCGCAGTGACCCTGTTTCTGTTGAACAATCGGAAATTGCCCGCCAGTCTGGCGGTGATCGCTCTGGGCCTTCTGATCGGTGCCGTGATCGGCACCCATCGGGGATTCGAGAGCTTCGGTATCCAGGTGGGCCTGGCGCCGTTGCTGCCATTGGGGATGCCCGATCGGCTCGATCTTACCTTTGCCTTTTTTGCACTGGTGCTCCCCCAAACGCCCATGACGATCGGAAATGCCGTTCTGGCCAACGCCGATCTGGCCAATACTTATTTCGGTCCTGAAGCCAGGCGCGTCACCGGCAAAGCGTTGTGTATCAGCATGTCCTTGGCCAATCTCATGGCGTTTCTATTCGGCGGGATTCCCATGTGCCACGGTGCCGGAGGTCTTGCGGCGCATTATCGATTCGGCGCCAGAACGGCGGGCTCCAATCTGATGATCGGGGGATTGATGCTGCTCGCCGTCCTGCTGTTTTCGAATCATCTGATGGCCCTGTTTCATCTCATTCCATTTGCCGTGCTGGGGGTCTTGCTGCTGTTCGCAGGCGGCCAGTTGGCACTGACCATCATGGACCTGGAGACCCGCAGCGACCTTTTTGTCTGCGTGGTCATGCTCGGCGTCACATTGGCCACCAACCTGGCTTACGGATTCTGCGCCGGCCTCCTGTTGGCCTGGATCATCCGACGTCAACATCTGGATATTTAAACCCCTCTAATTCGTTCGAAAAGGCAACGCAACCGACCCTGCATAAACGTCCCAGAGCTCGTCTATAAAATCCACGCCTGAAGATCCTTGGGCCCGGTTATAGGTGTAGCCTTCCACTGCAAAATGTTGTTCATAGGCAATGGCTGCGTTCTCGTCATCCTGTTCCATAAACCGGTAGACATAATCGAAGAATGCATTATGGTTCCAGGCGGAAACCGCTTCGCCGCCCATCATCCTCAGCGCCAGTGCATAACCGACCCACTGCCTGGAAGTGCAGCATGCTCGGTAGTCTTCTGATTTTGGCGGACAATCATGTCCTCCGTCACGCGGAGGCCAGTCATCGACATGCAGGTGCTCATACACGTAGGTGGTGCTGCCGTTTCCAAACCAATCAAAGACACTCCATAGGGCGATATCGCCGTCACCGCCGTTGGTGGTGTCCATCCATCCTTTTTGCCCCCTGAGGGGAAAGACACCGGGGCCCGGCCCGGCGACCACCGTCAGCACGCCCGAGCCGAGGAATTGTCCGTATTGCGCCAGATTCGGATCATCATAGTAATAAGTCTGTCCGTCTTCGTGAAAATAGTGGCGCAGGTTACCGTTTTGCTCATAGGTCAAATTCAGGGTTTTCATTGCCGTGTTATTCAGCAAAAGCCCGGCAAAAACGATGGGAAACTTCCTGCCGGAATTATGACCACCCGCCGCATACCATGATCTTCCGTCCAGATAATTACCATATAAATCGATGCCTAATTGAATCATCCGGATCACCAGCATTTCTATCTCTTCTTGGTCATAATTCAGCATCATCTGCATGGCGACTTCTGAAACATTGGCGGCGATATCTCTGCCATAGTCTCGCATGTTGTTCAAAGGATGAATTCTTGAGGATAGGAACTCCCCTGGGTAATGATCCAGCCAGACTCGTTCCACGAGCCGCGCGCTATCGTTCAACGAAGGCGCGGTTGCGGGCGCCGGCAAACCGGGCAGCAGCGCATAGTTGATATCGCCGGCCGAAAAGATCAAGTTGTCGTCAGAGCTGAAGGACTGTCTGACCGGTCTTGTATAGGGGGGTCTGAATTTGTTCGATGCTTGTGCGCAGTCCGCAACGGTCAAAACCGCGGCATCCGCAAGCCAGGTGCCTTCGTCGCCCCCGATCGCTTCAAGCCCAGTGGTGCTGACAACCGAATCGCCCGGGGTTACGGTAAACGGCAGCTGTGCGCTATGATCCAAATTGCTGTCATAGTTATTTGAATCCGGGTGATACCCCTGGCTTTCAATCACGCGCGGGTTCACCATGGTGCCGTTCAGATCATCCCTGACCCCGGCTGCGGAAACATGCGAAATGGAGGTGATGGTTACAGGACCGACCACCCAAAAATCTCCGTTGACGAACTGCCCGTATTGATGCGGCGCATTGAACGTCCAGGTAATCCCATGCCGGGTGATACTGGATGTGGTGCCGACCGGCGGCTCGGCCGGGGTGGTGACTTGTATCTGATTTGAATAATCCGAATTGTCTTGGGAATTGTAGGCCCTGGCCCTGTATTGATAGGTCGTCTGCGCCGAGAGATGATGATCGGAGTAACCGGTGACGTTTTCATCAACCGTGGCAATTTGGGCAAATGAACCCCCTGCCGGAGCCCTCTCTATGCTGAAACCGTCTTCATTGTCGGCGTTGTCCGTCCAGTTTAAATCAACCTGATCGAAATCCGCTGCCGTCCCCTGTAAATTGCTGGGCGCAATGGGCGCCTGATCGCTGCCAAGGTCCTGATCCCTTGATCCGGAATCGCCTGACGTGCAGGAAGCCGTCAATAACAGGAAGCCCGCAAGCAGGAATCGGGTGAAGGATTTTTTTTCTATCATTATCGACTTTTTAAGACTTTCCTGATGGTTTGGCCATAACCGTATGAAGCACTAAGGTGGCATTTATGTGAACCCATTTCACGTCGTATGGGCTGGGAAAAATGGGTCGATCGCTTGGAAGCCATCTCAATAACGCAGGTTTATTCGGCGGCAAGATACCGGAATGACATTTGGTCTAAAAACCTCAACGAGCTGGCTTCCATATAACCCTTTAAATTTATACCAAATCGTATTGAATTGTCAAATGGTGGTCTTTCAACAGAATCCGTTCATCCAAAAACCGCCGGCACCTCTTATCGTAGACCGGCGGTGAGCCGGCGATAGAAAGACAGGAACGTGTCATCATTTGAGACCGGTGGCTGAAAATGAAGGCCGCCCCCTTGGGCGGTGGTCGTCTGCCCGGGATAGGGATGTCAGTTGGCGGACGCCAGGATCTGGTGCATGGTGGCCGCCAAGTCGGCAAAAAGAATAGGTTTCAGCAAGACGGCATTGAAAATCGACAATGCCTCCCGATGTTCCGTGGCGGTGATATTCAGTCCTGTGATCAGAACAAAGGGGATGTCCGGACACAGGCTCCGGGCCTTCTCGGCCAGCTGACGACCGGTCATTTTGGGCATGGTCAGATCGGCAATGATCAGATCATACGGTTCGGCGGCGTCATTCAGAAGCGCCAGGGCGCTTTGTCCGCTGTCGGCCGTGTCGACCCGATATCTGAGTTCGGTGAGCATATCCTTCATAATTTCCAGGATAAACGCTTCATCATCCACCACCAGTATACGCTCGTTTGCCGCCGCTTTTGGTATGTCCGCTGCGACCGCTTTGTCGACCGGCGTCGAATCTTCAATCCTCGGAAGCCATACCACAAACTCCGTTCCTTTTCCGGGCCGGCTCTTGACTTCAATGAACCCGCCGGAATGTCGAACGATACCATGTACCACCGAAAGCCCGAGACCGGTGCCGCCGGTCTGCACGCGGGTGGTAAAATAGGGTTCGAAAATATGACCCAATGTTTCATCATCCATGCCTTGGCCGCTGTCGCGAACCGTCAACCGCGCATAAGGGCCCGGTGACATATCCTTCATATCCTGCCCGGATGCGTCGGTCAGATCAATATTGTCCAGAATGATCTCCATCAAGCCGCCTTTGGCGTTCATGGCCTGGGCGGCGTTGGTGCACAGATTCATGATGACCTGATGAATCTGGGTGGGCGTTGCCCGAATGACGCTCGGCTTTGTGGTGATTCGATTTCTGAATTCGATTGTCGATGGAATCGAGGCCCGCAACAGTTTGAGAGCTTCTTTGACGATGATCTGCATTTCGACGGGCTTTGACTCGTCGTCGTTCTTGCGGCTGAAGGTCAGGATGTTCTGGACCAGTTCTTTGGCCCGCTGACAGCCGTCAACGATACGGCCGAAGTTCCGCTGGAGTCTTTCGTCATGCGGCGCAAGGCGCATCGATAGTTCAGTAAAGCCCAAAATGCCGCCCAGGATATTATTGAAATCGTGCGCAATACCGCCCGCCAAAGTTCCAATGGCCTCCATTTTGTGCGCGTGCTGCAGCTGTTTTTCCAACTGATGCTCACGGGTCATATCCGATTTGACGCACACCAGGTTGACCGCTTTTCCCCGGTCATCAAAGATTGGAAAGATGCGCGTATCGGCAATATAGGTATGGCCTTTCCGATGCCGGTTTTCAACCCGCCCTGACCAGGTGTCATCCCCGGTGATCATGAAAGTCATGCGTTTGAAGGCATCGCGTTCCTGATCACTGAAAAACGGGGACTCCATATCGCGCCCGACACTTTGTCTGCGGCTGTAGCCGGACAGGGCCTCAAATGCGGGATTTGTATACTCCACTCTGCCATGCGTATCGGTGATGATAACCGCCTCGGCTGACTGTTCGATGACCGCTGCCAGGCGGTTGCGCTCTCGCTGCATCCGGTTACTGGTGGTCACATCGAGCATCGAGGCGACGACCTGCTGCGATTCGGGTATCCATTGCGCCGTGGACAGAAGATCCTTGGTCTTCCTTCTGGTGTCGGTAATTTTAAATCTGATGTGCAGGGGAGCCCGGTCATCTCCCTGCATCCGAAGTTCATAGTATAACGTCATCCGTTCACGATCAACGGGTGCAACAAATTCCAGAAAGTTGGTTTTTCCCACAAATTGTACCCGCGGCAATCCGATCAGAGTTTCAAACTCGGCATTGGCCATGGAGATGGTCATATCCGGATTGATGAGCACCGTTGCGGCCCCGGTATTTTCAAATAAACGGCGGTGTAACTCCTCGCTGGACTGCAGGGCTTTCTCTGTCCTGCGCCGCTGTTCGATCTCTTGCGACAGTTTCGTGTTGGTGGCGATTAAATCCGCTGATCGTTCGGCCACGATCTGCTCAAGATGATCGCGATATTCGATCAACCGGGATTCGGCCTTTTTCGCTGCCGATATGTCCAGCATAATGCCTACGATACCGGCCAGGTTGCCTTCAGAGTCCGTGTAAGTCGATTTATGAACCGCAAAGTGGCGGACTTTTTTATCGGCACAGGGCATCGAAATTTCATAGACTTGCCGCCCCGGCACTTTGAGCAGTTCGGAGTCATAACGCAGCGTCCGCTCCAGCAAATCTGCGGAAAGGTGTTTTTCAAGCTCGGACACATGCTTGCCGATGATGCGGCAACCCTTTGGGCCGAGGATCAGGTCGCCAAAAGCTTTGTTGAATCCAGTATAGATCTCGTTGGTATCTTTGTAGTAGATGGGGCAGGGGATTGCATCGATCAGCATGTCGAAAAACGGTTCCCTGAACTTGCTCTGGCGGGCTTTCCCATTCCTGTTTGTCCGGCCTTTATTCAAATCTGTCATCGTCTGTCGTTCCGATACATTACACGAGCATTCCGCGCCCAAAAAGCGGTGCTAAACGGGTGCGATCTCTATATCGGTGTCCATCAGGCCGGACTTTAATCAGTGTCCATCCACAAATGGCATCCCCGAAAAAGGCTCGGGATCTGCGACTTGCGTCCTAGACCGGCGTTCTCGCGTTTTGGCAATAATGGCGTAGCCATTCATCTTTTTCGGCGTAGCGCTGCTACGCCTGTGGAACATCCCGGGGGTTTACGGGGCGGTCGCCAAAACACTGCGGCCTTCCTGTCCCGTCTGAACATCAGCGGGAGGTCTGTCGAAGATCCCGCCTCGCGGGGAACCACAATCTATCATTTCTGGATGGACACGACTTCATCCCAACGGGCCCCGGCCCACGGGATCAAAGCTCTTCCGGGGTGAACGCCACCACCTCGTCGATGGTTCGGGCATCGCACAGCAGCATCACCAGGCGATCCAGACCCAAGGCGTTTCCGGCGGCATCCGGCATCGATTTGAGGTCGTTGAGGAATGGTTCGGGCAGGGAGGGCACTGGTTTGCGGGCCTGGCGGCGTTGGGCCGATTCTTGCTCAAAACGCCGACGCTGCTCTGCGGGATCGGTCAACTCGCTGAATGCATTGCACAATTCAAGGCCGCCGATATAGAGCTCAAAGCGCTCGACAAGCTCGGGCTGCCCGGGTTTCATCCGTGCCAGGGCGCCGTGCCGGCTGGGGTAATCCATTAGTATCACCGGCCGTTGCAGACCGAGTTGAGGTTCGATCTGCAGCCCCATCATCTCATCGAATCGATCGGATGTCAGCGCCTGTACCATGCTGCCATCGGCATATCGCTCGAAAGCCTCCGACACGGATAGTCTGGGCCAGGGCGGCTGCATATCGATGGTGCACCCCTGATAGGAAATAGTGCTGCCAAGCCCCAGTCGCTGCATCACAAACAGAACCAGCGCTTCGCATTGCTGCATCATGTGGGTGTAGTCGACGCCGGCGGTATACCACTCCAGCAGTGTCATCTCCGGCAGGTGGCGGCTTCCGCGTTCGTTTTTACGAAAGCATCGGCAAATCTGGTAAATGCGCCGATAGCCCGCCGCCAGCAGGCGCTTCATGCACAATTCGGGTGAGGTTTGCAGATACCAGTCGCCGCTGGATTGCGCCTCGATATGGGCTTCCGGGGCCGGGGCCGGGATGCGGCAAGGCGTTTCGATCTCCAGGTAGTCCTCTTGCCTGAAAAAATCGCGTATGGCCGAGATGATCTGTGAGCGTGTGACGAGATTGGATTGAATGGCTGTTTGGCGCGGCTTGCCCGGCATGGCGTTGTCCGTATCTCCTTTACAGACGTTAAGAAAATGTTTTTGGCAAGGTTAGAGGGAGGAAGCTGTATGGAAGATACCGCGACGACCGATAACGCAGCCCAAAACATTGTCTTAACGTCTATCAGTATATTGATCCGTTGTGCGGTCTTGTAAAAATATATGGTCGTAACGCCCGCTCTCCGCCTCTTCGTACCACTGGCGGCCCTGGGCCTGGCAATCCGGGCATGCCTTGCGCGGTATGTGCACCGCCAGAATCCGTTTTGCGCCGACGGCGGCCGACTCGATCCTCAGTGCGCCGCCGCAGACGTCGCAAAGTCGAACGGTTTCATCCTGGTTTTCCTGAATATTGTCGGTGTCGTAGTAAATGCGGCGCTTGCGGCGGAGACTCTCCGGCTGGCGCCGCAGCCGGCTGGCCATCTCCTCCCGCTGATCCCATATATCCAAGACCTTGCGGCCCACTTCGTTAATCCAGTGCGTGGTTTCCTCGGTCTGGCGAAGCCGCTGCGGATCGTAATCCGGTTCCGCCAGGTGGCTGTAATCCAAGCCGGCCATGGCCAGGATGATGCCGGTGTTGACATACGGCAGGGCGCCCTCGATGGAGTAGCCCCCCTCCAGCACCGCAATCTGGGCCTGCAGCAGGCGCGTCAGATCGGCGTAGCCCCGCGCCGAAAAGTTCATATTGGTTATGGGGTCGGAGTAGTGGTTGTCCTGGCCCGCGGAATTGATGATGAGCTGGGGGGCGAACTCTTCCAGGATCGGCAGGACCACTTGCTCGATGGCGTACAAAAAACCCTCATCGGAAGTATTGGGCGGCAGCGGGATATTCAGGGTTTTGCCGATGGCGTTGGGACCGCCGACTTCATTGAAGAATCCCGAGCCGGGGTAGAGGGTGCGGCCGTCCTGATGGATGGAAATAAACAAGGTGTCCGGGTCGTGCCAGTAAATATCCTGGGTGCCGTCGCCGTGGTGGCAGTCGGTGTCGACGATGGCCACACGATCGACACCGTATGCGGCGCGCAGGTATTCAATCATGATGGCCTCGATGTTGACATTGCAGAATCCGCGTGCGCCGTGCACCACCCGATTGGCGTGATGGCCCGGGGGCCTCACCATGGCGAATCCGCGTTCGATCTCGCCTTCCATCACGGCCATGCCGATGGTTTTGGCACCGCCGGCGCTGATAAAATGGGATTCGGTCATTCGCGACCAGGGGTCCGGAACGCAAAAATGGACTCGCTGGACGTCTTTGATGGTGACCAGATCGGGCTTGTATTCACGGATACCGTCAATGTCCAACAGCCCTTCTTCGAATACCTGGTCCTGGGTGTAGAGCAGCCGCTCCTCCCGCTCAGGATGCGTCGGGCTGATCGCCCAATCGAACGCCGGAAAAAAGACGAGTCCGGTTTTGTGTTTTGCTTGCATGGAGTTGGTTCCTATTCCATCAAAATCAGCCCCGGTTTTATCTGCGCCCGGACCCGCATGTTCTTGCCCACGGTGCTGAATCCGCGCACCATATTGAACTCGGAGGCTTCGAGTAGTTCTGTTTTCAAGTTTTGCGGTACGGCGCCGCGGCGGAGGGCTTTGGCTTTCAGTAGTTCGATACAGAGTTTGCGGGCATCCTGCATATCAAAGCCGGGTCCGATATGGCGGCTGAAATTCTCGCCCGGCGCCGTGGCGATTCCCTGCGCCGTATCGGCAAACAGGCTGACCTCGCAGGTCGTGCGGGCCAGTGCGCAACCGATGGCGTTGGCCACCTGCCAGTGGGGTACGACGGTGACCTTACGGTTGAAAAGGGCTTCGAGCTTTTCGGCGAAATGCGGTGCAGGCCCTCCCAGGATAATCAGATGCTCCGGGACGATACGGCTGCCTTCCCACAGTTCGTGAACGGTATAGACCGGTTTGCTGTTGATCTCATCTAACATGGCCTGGGCGCCGTCCAATATTTTGCGACACGCCGATTCAAATATCTGTGCCGCCGCCGCTTCCACGGGCAGGTTCAGTTGGTCGGCCAGGGGCTTCAGACCTTCAGACGCCCGATCGCGGTTTCCTTCGGTCATCAGGCCCAAGACGCAGAAGGCGTCCGTAGGCGTCGGAACCGGACCGCCAAACGCCATGGCTGCGCCTTTTCGTCCGGGGCCGATGACGAGCTCGCCGTTTTGAACGGCTGCTTCACTGTCTCCGCCGATGGCCAATGAGCGGGTCAGCAGGGCCCGGATCGATGTTTTATAAGGACCGATTTCGATTCCGGATGGGGCCAGCAGCGGTACGGCATCGATCAGCACCGCCATGTCGGTGGTGGTCCCGCCGATATCCAGAACCAGACTGGTCCCCTGGTCCGGCGCATGGGCCACGGCGCCCATGACGCTGGCCGACGGTCCCGACAAGATGGTTTGAGCGGCGTGATCCACCGATGAGGCAAAATTCATGTTGCCGCCGTCGGGCCTGAGAATCCGGATCGGAACATCGAGCCCTTTCCGGCTCAGCGATTGCTGGACCGCCTCAAAAAACGCCTTGTGGACCGGGTAGACCGCCGCGTTCAAGTAGGTGGTGGCGATGCGGCGCGGAAAATTCAAGGCGCCGCTGAAGTCGTTTCCCAAAAAAACCTTTTCCACATAGGGTTCCAGGAAAGAGGCCATACGCTTTTCATGCTCGGGATTGCGCACCGAAAATTTGGACACGACACCGGCGTAGCGGATGCCCTCCTGCTTGAACCGCTCCCCCACGCTGCAGATCTCATTCCGGTCCAGAGGCTGAATCTCGCGGCCGCGATGGTCCAGGGCGCCCTTCACGACGTGGTAGTGGGCGTTGGTGCGAAAGTGTTGCGGATCGATACCCGGCCCGGCGGAAACCACCATTCCCACGGGGTGCAGGTTCTGCTGGGCCACCAGGTTGGTGGCCAGGGTGGTGCTCAGTACGGCTCGTCTGATGTCGCCGGGATCGATATCGGCGGTGATGGCTTCCAGCCCGCTCAGGACCGTTTTCAGCAAATCGGCTGAGTCGGTGGGAACCTTGATGTGATGAATCAATTCACCTTTGCGAAGCAGAACCGCATCGGTATGGGTGCCGCCGACGTCAAGCCCGATGATCATATGGCCTTCCTGAGGCATGGTTGGTTGTTGATGTCTTCCCGTCTTTCATAACTACTGAAAACCGGGTCGCTTGTCAATCGACCCTTATATGGTTGACTCTGCCGCCGTTTTTGCGCTATGTACCATAGTTTTCACACGCCGGCAGGTTAGTGAGCGGCCGGTGGCAGCCGGCTTTTTGGGGAACGGAAAAATGATTCATCTGATACGCGGATTCAAGGATATACTGCCCTCTCAAGTGGCTCTGTGGCAGGAGATCGAAAAAGCCGCCGTGGCGCTGTTCGAAACCTTCGGCTACGGCGAAATCCGGATCCCCATCATGGAGAAAACGGAGCTGTTCGCCCGCAGCATCGGCGAGACCACCGATATCGTCGAAAAAGAGATGTACACCTTTGCCGATCGCAAGGGGGATCTGCTCACGCTGAGGCCGGAGGCCACGGCTTCCATTGTGCGGGCTTATATTCAACACAACCTGCATGCCGGCGATCCGGTGGGCAAGTACTACCTGGTGGGTCCCATGTTCCGGCGCGAGCGTCCGCAAAAAGGACGGTACCGTCAATTCTACCAGATCGATGTCGAAGCGTTCGGCATCGCCTCGCCCTATATCGACGTGCAGATGATCTTCATGCTGCACACCCTGTTTGATCGTCTGGGCGTAGGGGACACGCAGGCGCACCTCAACTCCCTCGGGTGCCCGACATGCCGTCCCCAATACCGCCAGGCCCTGATGGCGATGCTGGACAAGGTCGAAGACCGGCTGTGCAGCGACTGCCGACGGCGCAAATCCCAGAACCCCATGCGGGTGCTGGACTGCAAGGTGCCGACCTGCCGCGAAGCCGTCGCCGACGCGCCCGCGCTGATCGACTATCTTTGCGCGGAGTGCGAAGCCCATTTCCAAACCGTGACCGCCACCTTGAAAAAACTCGAGGTGCCCTTTGTCCTGGACAAGCGCCTGGTGCGGGGGTTGGACTACTACACCCGGACCACCTTTGAAATGCAGACCGGCGTCCTGGGGGCGCAAAGCGCGGTGGCCGGCGGCGGACGTTACGACGGGCTGGTCGAAGCCCTGGGCGGGCCGTCCATTCCGGCCATCGGATTCGCCATCGGGTTTGACCGGCTGGTGGAGGTCGTCAGCCAGATCCGGCAGGCGGCGCACAAAACACCGCGGCTGTTTATCGCCGCCCTGGGGTCCGAGGCCCAGGACCTGGCCTTCCAATGGCTCAGCGCCCTGGGCGCAGCCGGAATCGCCACGGAGATGGATTATGGCGGCCGCAGCCTCAAATCCCAGATGAAACGCGCCGACCGTCTGGGCGCCGGCCATGTGTTGATCGTCGGGGATTCCGAGCTGCAAAAAGGCGCCGCACTCCTGCGCGACATGGGCACGAAGCAGCAGCAGGAGGTTGCCCTGAAAGACCTGGTGCAGAATATATGCGGACTTTTTGGCAGGAGTTCAGCGAACGACAGCTGAGGTCGATGAACCGAGAAGCGGCTTTCATTGAATTGTGGGA
>JBNKKC010000040.1:0-2862 GCA_050291625.1 Desulfobacteraceae bacterium | reverse complement strand
TTACACTGCCAATTGCCCTCTCGATGAAAGGGTGTGATTCAGGCGTATAGGCAACAGATTTTATTTCTTCGATATCGAGTATTCGCAGATTCGCTTTCCAGCGGTGATACAAAAACAGAGGATCGTTATCCGAGCTGAGATATTTTGGAAGGGGTTTTTTGGAAACAATCTCATTAAACATACGGCAGACATCGGTACCAAAAGGGTCATCGGCGAAGACTGAAAACCCAATAATGCGTCGGCTAAATTGATCAATTATCATCATGACAGTGTGCGTTTTTAGGTTGATCGATTCGCACTTAAAAAAGTCGACAGACCAAAGGCTATCAACCGTATGGCCAATAAAAGTCAGCCACGAAGGGCCGTTACCGCCGTTTCCTTCAGGCGGTAAATATTTTCGCAGTATCCGTCCAACAGCAAAGCAACTTATTTTAATCCCAAAGCTTTGGAATATTTGCATGGCAATACGGCAGTGGCCGTAGCGAGGGAAGCCGAAGCCCGGCTGATGGGGTATCAACTGTAATGCCGGGCATACGCGTATCGGCGTCCCCAACAATAGCCTGGCCAGGAAACACCGACCTGTCTAATCCTTTTCCGCTACTATTTTCTCGTCCTTATCGGGCTCTGCCCTTGGGTTTGCCGGGTTTGCCGGGTTTGCCCTGTTTTCGGGGCGGTAGTCCGGTATGTTGAGTCAGAATCTGGCCTTTGCGTGGTCCTGACCGCCGCGCGCTGTCAGGGGTTTTCGGGTTGAGCTTGGAGCCGTATTTTTTCGCGCTGGGATGATTGGCCGGCTGGGTGGGCGGCACTAGGTGTTTCTTGCCGTAGCCGATCAAATGGGCCTTGCCCATCCGTTTCAGTGCTTCACGCAACATTGGCCAGTTATCCGGGTCGTGATAACGCAAGAACGCCTTGTGGAGGCGGCGTTGCCGTTCACCTTTGGGAATCACCACTTTGTCGGTCTTATAATTGACCCGACGCAACGGGTCGCGTTCCGAATGATACATCGCCGTGGCACTGGCCATCGGTGAAGGGTAGAACGCCTGCACCTGGTCGGCCCGGAAGCCATTGCCTTTCAGCCACATGGCCAGGTTCAGCATGTCCAGGTCAGTGGTGCCGGGGTGGGCCGCAATAAAATAAGGGATCAGATATTGTTCCTTGCCCGCTTCCCGGGAGAAGTGGTCGAACATTTCCTTGAACTTATCATAGGTGCCCATTCCCGGCTTCATCATTTTCGACAGCGGACCTTCTTCGGAGTGCTCTGGAGCGATCTTCAGGTAGCCGCCAACGTGATGCGTGACCAACTCTTTTACGTATTCCGGGTCTTCCACCGCCAGGTCATAGCGCAGGCCAGAGGCGATCATGACCCGCTTTACACCGGGAAGAGAACGGGCTCGACGATACAGATTGGTGGTAGCGCTGTGATCCGTTTTCAGGTTCTTGCAGATCGTCGGATAGACACAGGACAGACGGCGGCAATGCGCATGTATCTCCTCACTCTTGCAGTTGAGGTGATACATATTGGCGGTGGGGCCGCCCAGGTCGGAAATGGTGCCAGTAAAGCCTGGCGTCATGTCGCGGATCTTTTCGATCTCACGGACCACGGAGTCTTCGGAGCGGCTCTGAATCCAGCGCCCTTCATGTTCGGTGATGGAGCAGAATGAGCAGCCGCCAAAGCAGCCCCGCATGATATTCACCGAGAATTTGATCATGTCGTAAGCTGGAATCCGCGCCTTGCCATAGGACGGATGGGGCACCCGCTGAAATGGCAGGTTGAAGACGTCATCCATTTCTTCGGTAGTCAACGGAATGGCCGGTGGATTCTGCCACAAGTAGCGGTCACCATGTTTCTGCACCAGGGTGCGGGCATTGGCAGGATTGGTTTCCAAATGTAGCACCCGCGAGGTGTGGGCATAAAGCACCGGATCGTTGCGCACCTTTTCATAGGAGGGCAGCAGAATAAATTCCGGCTTGCTACCAGGGGAGGGCAGAATATGTACGACTTGTTCTTCAACCTGCCGCGCCGTACTGTTTTTGGAAGCGCAGGAGGCACCTTCTTCGTTGCCTTCCTCGTTACCGTATACGTAAGGATTTTGAATCTGGTCAACCCGCCCCGGTTTGTCGACTCGGGTGGAGTCTTTCATTTCCCAGTCTGTAGGAAGCTCGGAAACCACCGCGGCAGTGCCGCGTATATCCAGCATGTCCTTCAGGGCTTCGCCGCGGGAGGCGCGATGGGCGATCTCAATCACTGCCCGCTCGGCATTGCCGTAAACCAATAAGTCAGCTTTGGAATCGAACAGCACGGAGCGACGAACCTTGTCAGACCAGTAATCATAATGCGCAATTCGACGCAGACTGGCTTCGATGCCGCCTACCAACACCGGCACATCATTGAAGGCTTCCTTACAGCGCTGGGTATACACCAACACCGCCCGGTCCGGACGCTTACCGCCTTCATTATTGGGCGTATAAGCATCGTCATGACGCAGTTTGCGGTCAGCCGTATAGCGGTTGATCATGGAGTCCATGTTGCCCGCCGACACCGCATAGAACAGGTTTGGCTTGCCCAGACGCATGAAATCTTTTTTGGACGACCAATCCGGCTGGGCGATAATTCCCACCCGGAACCCCTGGGATTCCCAGGTCCGCCCGATTACCGCCATGCCAAAGCTGGGGTGGTCAACATAGGCATCGCCACTGATGATGATAATGTCGCAGCTATCCCAGCCTAACGGGTCCATCTCCGCCCGTGTCATGGGCAAAAACTCTGCGGTACCGAAGCATTCCGCCCAGTAGTGTTGATGGGAAAAAAGAGGTTGCGATGCACGCATAGTGCTGGAAAACCGAGTTGATCAAAAATTGGCC
>JBNKKC010000039.1:0-19793 GCA_050291625.1 Desulfobacteraceae bacterium | reverse complement strand
CCGGCGAGGGGTTGCTGCAGCTGATGCAGGAAATGAACACCCGCCGGGGTGTGACCTTTATCTTCTCTACACACGACAACATGGTCATCGAATTCGCCCGCCGCGTCGTGACCATCCACGACGGACGCATTGCCGACGACCGGCATAAAGGTATCAACAAATGAGCAAACCATCGAAACGGAAATCGTACCGGCCGCGGATACTCGTTGCACTTTCAATCGTCGTCATCGTATTGGTCTTCTTTTTGCCGCTTCAAAGTCCGGCGGAGCAGGACGGCACCTCTTTTTTAAGCACCCAGTGGGGTGGTCACCTGCGGGCCATCGGCACCGTGTCCTGGATCGACGACGATTCACTGTTCGCGACGCAAGACACTGGTCCGTATTGGGATGGACAAGGCGAACTGCGCCTGAAAAACGATTTGTTCATGGGAAAGCGGCTGCAACTGGAGACCCATTACGAACTCGTCGACCAAAGCGGCGATACGATAGAAGTGCGAAACAGACTGGGTCTGTCATCCGGCACCGGCATCCTGGGTTTATTGAGCGGACAGGAGATCAACGATGACCGCCAACTGATGAACCTGACCCATATCCTGGATGAGGGCGACCGGCATGTGGCCTACCATCGCCTGGACCGACTGAACCTCACGTACAACGGCGCCTGGGGCACCCTTCGCCTGGGCCGGCAGGCCCTGACCTGGGGGAACGGACTGATCTTCAATCCCATGGATCTGTTCAACCCGTTTTCACCGACGACCGTTGTGCGGGACTACAAGGCCGGTGATGACATGGCACACTTACAGATCCCTCTGGGTACCGGAGAAGCACAATTTCTCTACCTGCCACGGCGCGATGGTAAAACCGGCGATGTCGCCGACGATCAAACGTCCTACGCCAGCAAATGGCATTTCCCCCTGGCCGGCATGGCAATCGACTTCATGGCGGCCCGCCATTTCAGCGACCACTTGATCGGAGCCGGGGCCACCGGATACCTGGGCGGCGCCGCCTGGCGTTTTGACTCTCTGTACACTTTTCTGGATATGGATGATGAACAAGTCGGTTTCTGGCAAATCGTGGCCAATATGGACTACGCCTGGGGATGGTTCGGCAGGAATTTCTACGGTCTGATCGAATACTACTACAATGGACTGGGATATTCCGATGACTACGAGAAGGCCCTGGACGATCCGGCGCTGTCGGACCGGCTGTCGCGAGGCGAACTATTCACTTTCGGTCGCCACTACCTGGCCGGACAGATCCAGATCGAGCTCCATCCTCTGCTCCAGTCTCACTGGGCGGCTATCGTCAACCTGGACGATATGTCCTTGATCTTTCAACCGCAACTGATATGGGATGTGGCACTGAACTGGCAATTGATTGCCGGAGCGACAATCTATTCCGGTGGCGACGATACCGAATACGGAGGGTTCAACGTTTCTGACGGCTTATTATCTTTCAAGCTCGCTCCCAGCGACAGCGCTTTTCTTTGGCTGACCTATTACTTTTAGTGGGATATTTGACCTGAGATGAAGACTATACTATTGTTATCAAGACATTAACACGATAAAGTGACCAAACGGCTGAACCAAGCTAGTATAGAGACCAATTCATTGTGTGAACCTTCACGCCAAGGAGTATTGTAATGGGTGGCAACAATCTGATATTTCTTGAAAATCTCGAGTGGTTTGACGAAAGCGGAAAGGAACTGGTGCATCGGCTGCCGCAAACCGGTTCCGCAGAAATCAAATGGGGCGCCCAGCTGACTGTTCGGGAAAGCCAGGTAGGCGTGTTCTTCTACAAGGGAAAAGCCATTGAAGCATTCGGACCGGGCCGTCATACGCTGCAAACCGGCAACATTCCCATCTTGACCAAAATCGCCTCGCTGCCGTGGGGCATGTCCAGCCCGCTTCGCGCCGAGATGTATTTTGTCAATATGAAGATCTTCACCAACCTGAAATGGGGCACGCGCGATCCTGTCGCGTTCAAGGACTCCGAGTTGGGATTGATCCGTCTGCGCGCCTTCGGCGTCTTCAATCTTCAGGTGGTTCAGCCGGTCCTGTTTATCAACTCCATGGTTGGAACTCAGGGCATATTTACTACCGAGGCCATAGAAGAGTACCTCAACCGGGTGATCGTATCCCGTTTTAACGACTTCATGGGCGAAACCATCGATTCCATTTTGAACCTGCCGTCCAAATACGATGAGCTGTCCGAAAAGCTTTTGGCCCGTTTGCAGGATGATTTCAAGCATTTTGGACTGTACTTGACCCATCTATACATGAACGCCATTACACCACCACCGGAAGTCCAGAAAGCCATTGATGACCGCAGCCGCTTAGGGGTTTTCGACGATATGAACAAACTGATGCAGATGAAAGCCGCCATGGCAATGGAAAGAGCCTCCGAAGGACAGACAAGCGGCGACGGCATGGGCGCCGGGCTGGGTCTGATGATGCCGGCCATGCTGGCCCAGTATTTCGGCGGGCAGACGCCCCAGGCCAAAGGGCATGGTGCACCGAATGGCACTTATCAATGCCCGGAGTGCGGCCAACGTGTACCGCTGGATGCCAGGTTCTGCCCCCAATGCGGCCATCAACAGCTGGTATTTATCGAATGCGTCCACTGCGGAAAGAATCTCACTACCGGCGCCAAATACTGCTCGCGATGCGGCAAAGCCGTAGAAGCAAAACCCAAACCGAAGACGTGCGCCCATTGCGGTGCGGAAAACCTGGGCGATGCGAAGTTTTGTTCAAACTGTGGAGAGAAATATTAGTCTCTGAAGAATTTCCGAGGTTACAAAAGGCATTGCTAAGAATCGTAGGGGACAGTTTTAAGTGTTAAGTGTTAAGTTGATGAATTCTACCGATTATAAAGAATAAGGCTTTTACATCGACTTAAACTGCTTACGATGGATTTTTTCCACATGCGATAAGGACTATTAATAAAATCGGTTCCATCCTTTCCTTAACACTTAATCACTTAAAACTTAACACTTCGACTTTTCACCACTGCAAATGCGCCTGCACTTTATAGCAAATATGAATGGCCAGTTGATATGACAAAATTTATTATTGAACATCAATGCCCCCAATGTGGAGCACCGGCCGAGCTGGAAGAGACGGACAGGCTGTTTCACTGCCCATTCTGTCGTGTGATATCCTATTTGAATACACCTGACTTTTTTCGGTACACTTTGCCCCACAAGGCACCGGCCGGCAAAGATATATTCTACCTGCCCTACTGGCGTCTTAAAGGTATGCTCTTTTCATGCACACCGAAAGGCATACAGAATCGATTTCTGGATATCAGCAACCAGGCCCTGCGAAGCAAACACTTCCCTTACAACATCGGATTTCGCGGTCAGACGCAGAGGCTGCGCTTCGCCACCGCTGAAACAGAAGGCATTTTTATCAAACCGGACACATCATTTAGAAGTGTTTTGAGCATCTGGAGCAAACAGTTCAGCATCGGCCTGCCCAAGCCCATCCTTCACCAGGATTTTATTGGCGAAACCCGAAGCCTGATATACGCACCGTTTTACTTTGGCAAACAGGTAGTTGACGCCATTTTGAATCAACCGGTGCCTGGAGCTGCGGTGAATGAGATCCCGGACGGCTTGCTGCAAGCCGAAACGCCGAACTGGCCCATCACTTTTCTGGCCACGTTGTGCCCACAGTGCGGCTGGGATCTCAAGGGCAGCAAGGAAGCTCTGGCGCTTCACTGCGGCAATTGCAGCACGGTCTGGGGCACTCGAAACGGCCGGTTGGAACAGCTCACAGCCGCACACGCCCCCAGCGACGGCAACGATGTGGTCCATCTACCTTTCTGGCGCATTAAAGCGCATGTCAGCAAGATCGAGTTGGCCACCTACGCCGACCTGGTTCAGCTGGCCAACCTGCCCCGTGTTGTCCAGCCCGGCTGGGACGAGCTTCCCTTCTCGTTCTGGTGCCCTGCGTTCAAAATGCCGCCTCAGCGATTTCTCGGTGTCTCGACGAGGATGACGCTTTCCATACCCACGGCGCAAGTAACCAAAGGTCCCCCTCCCAAAGGACGGCATCATACGGTGAACCTGCCGCTGCAGGAGGCCGTTGAAAGTCTCAAACTCATTCTTGCTGATTTTCTAAAACCCAAAGCATTCATGATCGAACACCTGCCGTCCATCGACATCAAACCCCGCAGTGCGTTGTTGATCTACCTGCCCTTTAAGGACACCCCCCACGAACTGGTCCACAACGACCTCAAACTGGCCATCAGCAAAAACATGCTGGCACAGGCCCAGAATCTGTAGAAATCGAGGATTGAACACATCGTCCCAGCGCAGGATTCAGGCACACCCGGCATGCTCTCTTAATCGTTCTACCACGCAAATCGGTTTCTGGGGCGCGTCTCGGGTCCAAAGTCCCCCGCCAAAACCCGGCGGGACAAGAAGACGTGATGTTCCGTTAATTGTTTTACCACATAAATCGGTTTCTGGGGCGCATCTCCGGCCCAAAGTCAAGGCGGACCGGACCGTTCAACCGCAGGAATATTTGTAATATTTTGAGGATTGAACGGTCCGGTCCAACGCTGGATTTGGGCCCGAGATGCGCCCCAGAAACCGATTTTAGCGGCGCTTGAACTGCCAGGTATACCTCGAACTCAACCTCGCCTGAGTATAAATGATCCGAACAATGGAAAACGCCTCGCCATCACCTGACAGCGCTATGTCATACTCTTTACGGGTCGAACCGGGAGTATCGCCGGCCGGGATCACCACGCGCCAAATAAAATGGATTCGATCGGCAGACAGCTGCTTGAGTTCAACATCTCCCGCGCCGCCGTTGTTTTCATGCCTGAGGCGGCGGTCCTTCAGATACAATCGAAATATTTCCTGGTGACTGATTTTCTGGTCGATGTCGTAAAGTTCGGCCGTGACAACTAGATTACCGAAATGATCGGTATCGATCCGGGCGCGCAGAGTATATCGTTCCCGTTCATGGTCCAGGGGGTCTTTCAGACTCTTGCAACGAAGCGCATCGCCTTCGCCGATCCAATCGCCGCGCAGTGATTGCAGCAGCGCTCTGGTCTGCTCGATCTCGGAAAGGGAAAGGTCACGAACCGTTAGCGGACCATATGGGTCACCGCCGGCCTCGGCCGAGGGTGAGGGATCCAGGCATGTTTCGGACCGCAGCGGTGAAACAGCCGGCCACAATCCAAAAAGGATGCTAAGCATAACGACAAATTTCCATCTCATACAAAGATTCGATCCTCAGGTCAGAACAGCTAAACATCTTACATTCTAAGCCACAACCGACTCCGGATTTCGGACAACCAGTACGGGAGTTTGACTGCGCCGCAACACTCGCCGCACCGTTCCGCCCATCAAGGTATCCTTGAGCATACCGTAACCATGCGTGCCGAGAACGATCATATCGGCCTGCTTTTCGTCGGCCAACACAAGAATCTCTTCAACAGGCAGTCCTTTGCGCACGAAAATAAGATCCTCCCGCAGACAGTTGGTTGGAATGTCCGAGGCCATTTGTTCACAGAACTGCTGCAACTGCGACATCAGGTCATCATGAAGCCGATTGTCATAATCCTGTTGAATATTGATCCATTCGGATTGACCCATCAGACTGCTCATATGCGATTGCGTGTAAGCCGATACCGGTTCAATCACGTGTACGACCATCAATTGGGCGTCAAATCGTTCTGCCTGTGCGATGGCATAGCCAAAGGCAAGTCGTGAATTTTCGGAAAGATCGGTGGCATACAATATTTTTTTGATCTTGGGCAGCATTTTTGCCTCCTTTCATGGTTAACAGGTTGCCAGGATGGGGCAAAAACCGGAACGTTCGGTGGAACAGAAGCTTTGATGTCCGGGATTATGGCGGTCTGCATGCGGTACAGCCGGACGCCGGCAAAGGGCCTGATCGGAAGCAACTATTTTATCATCGCATGTCCGCAATCGATTCGTCCATCATTTTTTCCATGTGACGTCGTGTTCAGTCAACATGGCCGATCGAACCGGAAGCACAGACGGATAAATACCGTATACTCCGCGTCCGTTTATGCGTTGCATGGATCGGCACTAACGTCTCCGGTTTTCGCCTGTGCAAACCGCTGTGGATTTTTCATTGAACCCAGCCAATTTCTATGTTTTAATTTGAACGTTTAGCGATACGCTGCTTGAGCGATGGTTACAACCTTGAAGCGGCACAAGGGCATACCAATGGCACTTTTCCGGTGTTTTCATATTCCTCGAGCGACGCCAGAACGTTACCGGTCCGCATGTTCCTCTTGGCATTTTCCCAATTCCAGCAATCCACGTATCCCTGCTCGATGTGTTTGCCGCCGAACGCTATTCCATAGTGATGTGCCGCTGCCTGGCAGCCTGTATAATGGCAAAACAATATAGAGCGCAACATAGCAGAGTGCAATCAGCGTTTTATCACGGTTACCCAAAGGAGTGGCCATGGAAAATATGACGGAACAAAAACAGTTTCTGCGCAGAGCGCTAGTCCTCAAAATATTGCGTCGGACACTGGCGCTGGTCACCTTGGCCTGCCTGATCTATGGTCTGGTGGCGGTCGTGTATGCCACCAAAACCATTTACAAGGTCAAGATGAACTATGCCATCGTCCTGGAACGTTTTGGGGGAATGCGACAGGCGGTTACCGATGTGGGTTGGCATGGGCGCCTGCCGTTTTTTACGCGCATCGAGCAGGAGGTCCCCCTGATGAACCAGCGTCTGTTTCTGGGTGGACAGATTGAGCCCATGCGTATTATCTCGAAAGGTAACGTGGCGTTGTGGACATCAGGAGTCTTGACCTATCGCATCCGGGATCTGCACACCTGGGCCATAGAGAATCTCGATCCCATGGGACTGCTGCAAGGCGATTACGATGGTATTGTCAAGGATCTGCTGCAAGCCGAGCCTGTCGATTTGCTGGTGTCGGATCGCGAGCAAATCAAGGAACGCATCTTTGCAGCGCTTAAATCGCGCCCCATCAACGAGGGCGGTCCGACGCTGGAAAAAAAATACGGTATAGAGGTCGTCAGTTTTGTACTCAAGGAGACCCGCTTCGGCGACAAGCTGGTGGAAGCCACCGAGGAGAAAAAACGTCGCGAGTTGATCGCAGAGGCGGAGAACTATGCCGCGGACCAGGAGGCCAGCCGGATCCGCAAGTTGTACGCGGCCTATGTCGACGGAATTAAGGCTCTCCAAAAAAGCATCGGCCGCAGCGACGGCATGACCGATACGGCCATTTTGCAATTTCTGACTCAACAGAAGTGGGCCACCGCCTACGAAAAAAATCAGGAGGGACAGCACACTGTCGTCATTCAAAACACGCAGGGCTCACCGAACCTGACATTGCCGCAGCCCTCAAGTACTCCAGAGAATAAAAAAAAGACCAAGGAGAGTGCCCGCCATGCCGCGTCGGCTGACTAGAAAAATCACCTACGTTCGCCTGCCGGAACAGCGCATCAAAGAGATCGAGGCGCTGGTGGCCACCTGGCCTTACGAAACAAAGGCTTTTATGCGAGCCCGGCTCAACCAGTATAAACCGCCTTCTGGCTGGCTGAATGCCCTTCTCGATATCGTTTTGTCATTCATTATGGACGCACCCGAAAAGCACTTCAAAGTGCTCAAGGATCCGGAGATCCTCACGGATTGGCAAAAGCGCTTTGAACTGTCCGGACAAGCAAATCCACAGGATGCCTGGAACCGTATCCTGGAAAAAGAGGTGACGGCCAGGGATTATCGGTATCTTTTGTCTCTGCTGGATCGGGATCTGTCGGATGTGCATGTGCCGGTGGAGATGGAAGAGCTTTTTGAAATCATCTATCGCGCTCATATCCGAAAAGAGTATGTCTCGGATTCGGGGACACCCAAGGCGCCGCTGCTGCTGGTAGCAGGGCCCAGTGGGTCCGGCAAGACCTCAACAGTGGTCGAAGCCATCGAGAAGGTTATCTTCAACGACCAGGTTCTGCCGGAAATCGACCTGCGGATGAAAAAAGAAAAACTTTTGGCCAACGAATCCATCTGGAAATCACTGGAAGAGGTGGACCCCACGCTGGCCATGGAAATCTCGCGCAGCAAACGCCTCAAATTATACAAGCGACTGGCCCGCATGCCGCTGGTCAACTGGATTTTCAAAAAGCGCATCGGCCGCAACCTCTCGTCCCTGGAAGAGCAAGGCATCGTCGTCGATCACACCATGGTGACGCCAAACGACTACCAGACCGCACTGGCGGGCGAGCCCGGCAATTACTTCAAAAAATCGCTGGGAGACCCGCGCAAGACGACGATTCGCCATATCGAGGAGGCGCACAGCGCCTTCGGCCGTGTGGAAAGCCACGGCAGTGGGGCCGAACGCCAGCAACGAACCCTGATCGACACCTCCAATATTGTCCTGGATGAAATCATCAGCGGCAAACGCGATTGTCTGCTGATTGCCACTTCCGATCAGCCGGAGCGATTCGATGCCGCCATTTACCGCCGCTTTGTAGAAAAAGGTAAAATCATCAACATCGCCGACTTCTGGCAAAATCCCGCCAACCTGAAGGAGGTCATTCGCCTGGAGTTGCAGCGCCATGACATCACGGTAGTGGCCGCCGGCCGGAAACAGGGGGCCAAAAGCGATGCGACCCGCTACATTGCGGCGTCCGAACTCGACCATGCCGTGGAGAAGATCTATGATGTATTTAGCGAACGCACCTTGAAAGTGATCCCCTCCTATGTTCGCAAACTGATTCACTCGGTTGTGGAAATCAAGGGGGATTTTTCCCCTGCTTACCTGGACGATTCCCTGCTGGTGCGCCAGGCATTCGAACTGGTCGCGCAGAACTCCTACGGAGACCTGTATAAAAAAGTCATCGACCGCATGGACCGAAAGGTGAAATGGGAGCAGTACGTCGGAAGCATCAAAGATACGTTTTCGGAGATGACCAACAACTGCCTCTTTTATAGCGTCGAAGAAGAGAAAGGGGTTGTTCTCAACGGTCCACCGGGAGGCGGCAAAACGTTCCTGGTGCGCGCCTGGCTCAGTGAGAACAAGGAGGTGCACGATATCGCCACCAGCGCCAGTGCCCTGCAGGATGATGTCAATCCAATCGACGGCGCCGTGGACAATCTTGAAAAGGTCTACGACATCGCCAAGATGATTGCTCCGACAGTCGTCTTTTTTGATGAGGGCGATGCCCTGGCGCCGAAGCGCAGCCCATCCGGCGGGTCGCCGTCCGACAAACTGACCAATAAATTCCTCAACCTCATCGATGGTGAAATCCCGCTGCATCGCGTCTTCACTGTTTTGACCACCAACCGCCTGGATATCATCGATCCGGCCCTGATCCGTTCCAAGAGGCTCAAAGTGTTGGAAGTCAGCGGGCAGCTGAGTTCAAAAGACATTGAGGCCATCGTCGCCGCTGAACTGATCGATGTCCCCCTTGCACAGGATATGGAAGTCAAAACCATTATCGAGTCGGCGCAGGGTCTATGCAACACCCCTGCAGACTATACAGCGTTTGTCGAAAAAGCGCGCGCCCTTCGCAACACCGAATATGAAGTGCTGGTGCGCTTCCAGCAACTGCTCTCTTCAGATGAGGAGGTAAAGTCCAATTTTATCAAGTTTAACTTTAAAACCCTGATGGGAATATTAGAAGCGCTGGAGTTGCCGCCTCCCCTGCGCACCGAGATCAAAGAAAATCCGTCCAGCCTGATCGATCATTATGAGACGATCGACCGATTTTTCAAAAAGATCGAATCTTCCGATCAATACCCGCTGATGCGGACCCATCTAAATTCGGCACGGCAGGAGATCTCTCAGAGCCCCGTTAAAAAGGGAAAAGTCATGCTGGATGATTTCCTGGAAGCCGAATTGAGCCAGGAGCCACAGGTAGGATTCATCATCGGGGTCGGTGCCAACGATGTCAGCGGCGTCCTGCTGCCCATTGCCACCAGTTTAACCTATCGGCAATCCTCCCAGAATGTCATGGTTACCGGCGCGGTCTCTTCATCCTCCTCGGCCGCGGCCGAACTGGATATGGCGGTCCAAATGACTCAGCAATCGGCGCAGGAGGCGCTGACCATGGTAAAGAATTATCTCCAGGGTCTCGATCCCAAGGTCAGCACCGCACGCCTTCTGGGCGATTTCCTGGAAAACTACACCCTGCATCACCAACTGTTGTCCGCGTCGTACAATGTGGGTGGCCCTTCGGCCGGGTACGCCCTGGCCATCAATACCCTGTCGGCCCTGCTGCTGATACCGGTTTACAATGATTTCGGCATTACCGGCGCGCCCTGGACCAAAGGGGTTAAAAGCGGCGAGGTGGGCGGATCCGTCATCATCGGAGGACATAAGAAAAAAGCTGAAAAAGTACTCGCTTACCTGCGACGCATGTTCATGCCACTGAAAAACTACATCGATCTGGAACCCGATATGCTGGCCGGCTACTGGGCCAAAGACAAAGATGTGCTGGGCGTCACCCACTTCGGTGATTTGATACCGGAAGTCGTCTGGCTTGGTTCCAAGTATGAAGAGAAGCTGCTCAAACTCATCAGTCTGCGCATTTCCTACAAGCTGGCCAAGTACAAAGGCGAAAAAGAGCAGGGCAATACCAAACAACAAATTCTGGCAATCAAAGAACAGCTGAAAAGTGAAGTGGAAAAAGAGCTGATCCTTCGCCTGGTGGCTTTACGGCGCTATCTGAGAAGTCCGGCCCGCGATCCTCACCTCTCGCTGCAGGAAATTTTCCGCAGCAAACCCAGTCGCGCTTCTGAAATGACCGACACATTCATTGAGTTTATCCGGCAGCTTAGAAAAAGCCGATCGAGAAAAGCGACACGTTCCAGTTCAGAGCGTACCTAAAATGCAGCCAAAAAAATGTCAGACTTAGAAACATGTTCATCATCAATAGCCCGTTTAATGCGAATGAGCGTCCCTGCTTTTATCTGTATTAGGTGACTTTTCCCCGGAAAGGAATTGTTTTTTGGCGATTTTCATTGTCCCATGGGATCGAGGATATCTCGGACAAATCCGAATATGGATGTAGAGGCATTATCTTGACTGATAACATTGACTTACCGTCTTTGCGGATACTGGTTATTGAAGACAGCATCGATCTTGCTGAAAACATTGGTGATTATTTTCAGAGGAAAGGGCATAAGGTTGATTTTGCGATGGACGGGCTCAGTGGTTTGCACCTGTCCCTTACTCAGAAATTTGATGCCGTAATCCTGGACATTATGCTGCCAGGATTAGACGGATTGACTTTGTGCCGGAAACTGAAACAGGAAGCCGGTTATGAGATACCCGTTTTGATGCTGACGGCACGCGACACCTTGTCGGATAAATTGAAAGGGTTCGAATCAGGAGCCGATGATTACCTTGTAAAGCCGTTTGCATTAGAAGAGCTTGCCGCCCGCATTGGTGCATTAACGCGCAGGGGCGATAAAAAATCGCATTCACTTTTGCGTATCGCAGATTTACAGGTTGATCCCGGAACAATGGAAGTCAGGCGCGCCGGGCAAAAAATCGAGTTAAATCAAGCCTGCCTGAAAATTTTGATGATGCTCATGCAGTCCTATCCAAATGTCGTCGCACGCAAGGAAATTGAATACGCCCTATGGGGGGATATGCCGCCGGGAAGCGACTCACTGCGCAGTCACATTTATTCGCTTCGTCGTGCAATTGACAGACCATTTAAACACGCTTTAATAAAAACCATTCACGGTGTCGGTTACAGGTTAGTGATACCCGATGAAATTTCGCCATAGTCTGCAATTACGTATTATCGTGGCATTTTGCCTCTTTGGTGCTATTTTGGGATCTGTGTATGCGGCCATTGTCTATATCTCTCTCGATCGAATTGATGATCATCTCGTCGACAACCGCCTTCGCGACGAAATAAAATATTTCACCGATCATTATAAATACTATAACAGTTTACCTCAACCGACATCACTGTATATCAGCGCTTATATAGGCACTGATGCCATGCCGTTGTATGTCGCCGACTTGGTCGGTGGGCTGGACGCTGGGTTGCACGAGACCTACCTGGACGAAAATGAGTACCACATCGCAATTGAGAAACTGCCCGGCCAGGGAAAGACGCTGTACCTGCTTTATGATGTCGGTGCGCTGGAATTCACAGAAAGGCGAAAGCTGGACATTGGTTTTGTATTATTTGGCGGCGTCATCGTCGTCATTGGATTGGGGTGGTGGATTGGCCGGCTGACATCGCGAAGGATCATCGCACCGGTTGTCCACCTGTCGCAGCAGGTCGGCAAATCGGGACCAGAGAGCCTCCCGACAGACCTCTCAAGGGACTTTATCGATGATGAGGTCGGAACTCTGGCCACAGCCATGGAGCAATCCATGAAACGTGTCGAAGACTTTGTAGCACGCGAGCACCAATTTTCACGAGATGCCAGTCATGAACTCCGCACGCCGGTAGCGGTCATCAAAGGCGCTGTTGAATTGTTGCGAAGCCAGCTGACATCTCACGACGCATCAGTGCTGCGGCCGTTGAGTCGCATTGAGCGTCAAGTGAACAATATGGAGAGGATCATAGAAGCGTTGCTATGGTTGTCCCGTGAAAAAACGCCGTCAAAAAGCGAACAGCCTTTTCCCATACTCCCGCTGGTCCGGGATGTCATCGAGGAAAACCGTAATTTGATCGCAGGCAAATCTGTTGATTTGAATTTAGTCGCCGATGGAGATCCAATGTTGCATGCTCCCGCCCCTTTATTTCAAATTGCCCTGGTCAATCTGATTCAGAATGCGATCCACTATACTGTCAATGGGCAAATTACTGTTTATGTTTTTGAGGATCGAGTGCTGGTTTCCGACAGTGGCAGCGGAATTGAAGGACTCGATTTGGACCATGTCGTAGAGCCTTACTTCCGTGGCGACGGCAGTAATGGATTCGGTTTGGGGTTGTCCATTGTTGATCGGCTGTGCAACCGCTTTGGTTGGCGGTTGGACATTCAGAGTCAGGCGGGCAAAGGAACGACTGCCCAGCTGATCTTTGGATAGATGGAAGATCAGAGCGCTTTCGTACCGTCCTCGATGAGGCGCTGACGTTTCGGCTTGCCCCAGTCTTTTATTCCAATTCCATATATTAGAAATATTTTAAGCCGCTTTTTAGGGTTCGCGCAAAAATAAATTTGCATTTCAGGTGTTGAAGCGCCTGCCTGGCAAGGCGCCGAAGCGCTGGAATATCAAGATATTTCTGCGCCTTGGCAACGCCGCCATGCAGGATGCATCGGCGCATAAAAATGTGAAGTTTTTTTTTGCGCGAGGCCTAAGATTTCACGTCTTTTTTACCTTTATTTCACGAATTTTTCACAGCCGATCAGCTATAGTTTACATCATGGTATGTTCATACGGCCATATTTCCCACATTGTTTTTCGTCGGCGCACTGATAAACGCCCGCCATTTCCTTCGCTCCTTTTGCATGTTTCGGTAACAATTAGCAGTCAGCCAGATAAAACCTCTTGTGAAGAATGAGATACGCATGGGTAGAGAATGTCAAAGAAAAAATATCGATTCTGAAAGACGCGCCTTTATTAAAACCGCCATTTTATGCAGCGGTATCATCCCGTTAGTCGGTGTACCTTTGGCCGCTTATGTCGTTTCACCGGCTTTGAATAAAGGTGACGGCAAATGGGTGAAATTCGGATCGACAAAAAACTTAACCCCGGGCACGATCAACATGCTGACCTATGACTTTATGGTGAAAGATGGCTGGCAGGTTCTGCCTCAGCGCGGGTTCGTCTGGGCAAAGATGGACCTGGAAGGCAAGCCCCTCATCTATTCCTCCACATGTACACACCTGGCCTGCAATGTGATTTGGAATGAGACGGAAAAAGTATTTGAATGTCCATGCCATTCAGGACGCTTTGATCAAAACGGCCGACCGCTTGCGGGCCCTCCGACGAGGCCTTTAGATGTTTTAGAGCACAAGATTGAGGAAGATGTCCTCATGGTATATTTGACGTTTTAATTCAAACCGCAATAAAAAGGAGAAATCGTGAGAAAGCACATCATCATATCAACAATTGTCTGTCTGTCACTTCTTTTTCCAGCAGTGTTCTTCGGCATCGGTGAAGCCGCCGGGGCATCGAAACCGGTCGTCACAGCTGCAAAAGCGACAGCGGCGCCCACAAGTTTGGATGATCCATCCTGGCAAAAGGCCAAAGCCGTGCAAGTGTCATTCGAAGGCAAGGAAAAATTCGCAGGTAAAAAGGCCACCGTTACAACAAAAGCACTCTACTTTGACGACGGCATCTATTTCCGGTTCGACTGGGCGGATGCCACAAAAAGTGTCGCCAAGGGCGCTTGGGAATTTGACGGCCAGAAATGGTTCCATCAAAAAGGCAATGAGGATCGGATTTCTCTTCTTTTCGAAATCAATCGCATCAACAATTTCGCTACAAAAGGCTGCGCCGTGGTTTGCCATGTCCCGGCAGGGGCACCGAACGCCAAGGATGGCAAGTTCGGGACCACGTCTGCCGCTGAAAAGGGGGATTTGTGGCACTGGAAGGCCGCACGGTCCGATCCGGCCGGATTCGCCGATGATACCTGGCTGACGGTCATCAGCGCAGAGAAAGGCGGTCGCAAAAGCGATGCCGGAAAAGGGGGAGATAAAAAGAACTTGACCGAAGATAAATCGAAGCCCAAGTATATGCCTGCACCTGGAAAGGGCCTTGCCAAAAATAATATCCTGCTGGCTGCCCATGCGGTTGAAATTAAAGACTACTCCGGATTTAAATCCGGCGACACCATCACATACCGTATGCCTGTAAATCCCGAAGGCTCGCGATCGGATATCAAAGCCGTCAGCCGCTATGCCAACGGCAGATGGTCCGTTATGCTCTATCGCAAACTCGATACCGGTCACGATGACGATGTTGCGTTTAATCTTCGAAAAAAATACAATTTCACTATGGCATTGTTCGATGATTCCGGTGACCAGGACTCGTATGACTCCGAAGTGATCTCGCTGCAATTCAAGCGCTGAGAAATTTCATTGAGGAAAGGAGCCGGATTTGGCTGAAAAAGAGTGCAAGCCCGTTGAAAAGATCGTTGAAATGGTGGCAGCAGAAGCCGTCGTTGCCCGTCCAGAGGGATTTCAAGTGCCGGCCGATACGCTGACCTTTCATCGTTTTTTCGGATCGCTGCTATTGGCTTTGCTGGTCCTGCTTTTTTTATCCGGGACATTGTTGGCCCTGTATTACTCACCAGTACCCGGTTCCGCTTACGACAGTGTCGATTACACACTCTATACAGTACCATTTGGTGATATAATTAAAGGCGTCCACCATTACAGCTGGAATCTTCTGCTAATTGTAATGGGATTGCATTTGGGCCGGGGTTTCATCTTCGGAGCTTATAAAGCACCCCGGCAGATAGTGTGGGTTTCCGGTGTGATGATCATGCTCGTGATACCGGCATTGATCATCACCGGAGATCTGCTTCCATGGGACCAAAACGGTTATTGGACAACCCAGGTTCGCCTCAGCATTATGCAATCCGTTCCGCTGGTCGGCGAATTCTTCGTCCGCCTGCTCCAGGGTGGTCTTATGACCGGAGCCGTCGCTCTGACGCGATTTTACATCCTTCACATTCTCTTTTTCCCGGTAATGTTAATCCTGTTGATCTCAATTCATTTCCACTTCATCAAAGCGCGGGGATTGTCAGGACCGTTTTTTAAGGATAATTCTACGCATCGAACCATCTCCTTTTTCCCGCAGCTGGTGAATCGCTGGCTGCTCATGTTTCTGGTCCTTACCGTCGTTCTGGGAACCATTTCGCGATACTGGCCCGCCCCGCTAGGCGATCCGGCAGATCCGTCGGACTCGACCTTTGTGCCTTTTCCCGAATGGTGGGTGCTGCACTTGAACCAATTGGTAACCCTTTTTAAAGGATCGCTTGCACTGGTGGGAAATGTCATCATTCCCGGCGGTTTGATCGTTTTTCTGATATTGTTGCCCTTTCTTGATACATCACCCGACCGGCACCCCGGTCAACGAAGATTGATCATGCTCATCGGCGGCATCATCGCCCTTGGTCTGCTGGGCTTAACGTTATCGGGCTATCTTGCACATTTTAACCAGGCGCATGGATAAAAACCGATTCGACATCCAGCGCATATCGGATGACGATCAATTGTTAACATCCAAACTTAAAAATGGAGACTTTGCATGTACTGTCGGACAATCGTTCGTTTATCCCTGGCAGCGGTAGTGCTGACATCCCTATCGTACATGTTGTCGGACATGTCTGCGCATGCCCACACCTTGGTTGTCAGCGCCAACCATGTCAAAACTGCCCCGGAGGGATTGGACGACCCTTTATGGCATGAAGCGCAAGCCGTTCAACTTCTTGTAGAATCACGAGATCAGACGGTTGAAAAATATGGGACCGTAACCACGAGAGCACTTTACACAGACGACAGACTCTTTTTTCTATTCAAATGGAAAGATCCCACCAAAAGCGTTACCAAACAGTCTTGGAAGTTCGATGGCCGGACGTGGATCCATCTCAAAGGCAATGAGGATCGAATCGCTTTACTGTTTGAAATAGCGCGGATTCGTCAATTTGCCACCCGGGGCTGTGCGGCCACCTGTCACAGTCCAGCTGATTTGCCCAGAGAACAGTGGCAATTTGCCACCAAAACCGCCGATGAGAAAGGCGATCTCTGGCATTGGAAAGCGGCCCGATCAGCGCCCTACCAATACGCTGATGATGCCTGGCTGACGGTCGCCGGAAATCCAACTGGATCATATCGCAAATCCGGACGGAGAAAAGATAGCGGTGCGGGGGGGGATATCAGAAACGAAACATCGGACCGAACCCGACCAATGTACATCCAAGACCCGTCAATAGCGCCTTCCAGGCCCGGCTTTCTTCTGCTGGAAGAGGCGACTAAGATTACCGATTACGCTTCCTTTAAGGCTGGAGATACCATTCCATACCGCTTGCCGGTGAAGCCCTCAGGATCGCGCTTTGACGTAAAGGCTGACAGCCGATATATAGACGGCGGCTGGTCTGTCATGCTTTCTAGAAAATTGAATACCGGACACGACGATGATTTAGTCTTTAATCCAAAAAAAAGGTATAGCTTTGCCTTGGCCGTGTTTGATGATTCGGGATCAGAGCATTCCAAAGCCACCGAGCCGATGACATTGCAATTTATAAGGTAATATGCGCCACCAGGCAACTTGCTGATCCTTCGCCTGGTGGCTTTACGGCGCTATTATCTGAACTCCCATCTTTCAATATCAGGGTTTCTGGGTTTGAATGCAGGACCCCAGTCCCACACTTCATAGAACATGCTCCTTGCTCTTTTTGTTGATTTAAGAGGGTAAATTCCGGGCCCGGGTCCTTTGCCGCCTCCCGCCAATGAACCCGTCGACTCGATTCTGACCCAGTCAGTCAATCTCTTTGAAAAAATCAGAAACCAGATATGCTGTCGAGAGTTTGCGAGATCTTTGGTTTTTTCTCCAACCTCGGTCGAATAAGTAACAATCGCATAAAGCCTGCTTCGATCCAAATAGTCGAATTCGCTAAATTTAAGCCGTGCTTTGCTAATCCGAGAACCACCAAACTCTTTTGCATAAACGCGAGCAGGTGACGGCGCAGGCTCTCCTTTATTTCTCTTCTTTATTCTCCCTTTTTCATCTCTTTCAACAAGTCGCATCTGCTTCGTGGGGTCCCCCGTAAACCAAAGCGCCCCGAAAATTTTTGCAAAAGATGTGCAAACCAGCCCTCTCCCCTTGAGTTTTCCGGATTTAAATGCAATGTTCCCACCTTTTCGGTATGGCAATGATGCAAACTTCTCTGCTATCTGTCCTGCCAATCCAAGTTCCCTGTAAATCTCCATACCGACGTTCATTTTTTTCTTCCACTTATCTTTTGGCTTTACCCAATCTGTTGGTTTCGCAGCAAGCGGAATTGGCTCTAACGCTATACGAGGAGAGAAGGAAATACTTCTAGGAAGCATACTTTTTTTAATGGAAGAAAGATGGGTTCCAGAGCCTATAGGCCTTTTTCCGCGAAAGCCCGCCATGATATCCTCCAGGCATCCTTTTTCGTATGTTAATTCAGACCCAACAGCACCCGGCGCAGGGTATCGAGCGCAGCCATGGCAAAAATACGTTTGTTCATCAGGCGACGGCCAAAGGAAAATTGATGCCTGCGGGCAACTGTGGCCTCGTCGGAGGCCACCGCGATACAGACCGTACCCACCGGCTTTTCCTGGGATCCTCCGCTTGGCCCGGCAATACCGGTTGTTGCCAGACCGTAGTCGGCACCGCCCACCCGGCGGGCACCCCGGGCCATTTGGGCGGCAACCTGTTCATGCACGGCACCGTGATTGGCCAACGTATCAGGGGAAACCCCCAGCAGGTTGACCTTGGCCTGATTGTCGTAAGTCACCGCCGACAGAAGAAAGTAATCCGACGAGCCGGGAGTGTTGGTCAGCCAGTTGGCCACCAAACCACCGGTGCAGCTTTCAGCAACGGCCAGGGTTGCCTTGCCGGACACCAGCAATTTACCGACCTCTGCTGCCATCGGCGCACCTTCGACGGAAAAAATGTGTGGCCCCAGCTGCTGAGACACCCATTGTGCGGCTGATTCGAGAAGGTCGATACCCGTCTGTTGATCACGGCCCTGATGGTACAACTTGACTTGAATCTCAGGGAACTTGGCGCGCAAGCCCAGCGTTACATCGGGAAACACGCTTTCCACGCCTGCCACTTTTTCGCCGACAACCGATTCGGGCAGGCCGAAAGTGGAAAGCGTCCGGGTCTGATGGTAGCGGTGCTGCTCACCCAGCAAGGCGTCAACCTTGACCAGCACCTGCTCGGAAAACATCTTCTTCATTTCGTGCGGAACACCGGGGAGGAAAAAGAAGGTGCAGCGGCCGATAAGAAGGCTGAATCCGGGGGCCGTGCCCGCGGCATTGGGCAGGCACTCTGCTCCGCTTGGAATCAAAGCCTGTTTGCGATTTGACTCGGAACAGGGACGGCCAAGCTTTCTAAAGAAAGCTTCGATGTTCGCCAAGGCTTGGTCGTCAAGCTTTAGTTCGACATCGGCCGCTCTTGCCGCCGCTTCAGCTGATCGGTCATCCACCGTCGGCCCAAGACCGCCGGTGACAACAGCAATATCGGCCCGCGCACCGATCTCCGCAATAATGGCTGCCAGATCGCCCAAATCATCCCCCACGCTGCTGTGGCGAACGACAGAGACACCACGGTGTTCCAAATGCTCGGCAAGATATGCTGAGTTGCTGTCCACCAATGCACCGGTGCGTATTTCATCGCCGGTGGCCAATAGTTCAGCTTTCATTGCGATTCCCATCTGATGGTTACCCGGGGCTCTGGAAATGCCCGGTCCAATAGAAATAAGTTACCAGACTTGGCGCGTCAATAGCTAAACGCCTGCGAGCCAGAGATAAAAGCACTCAAGTGCTTTGAGATGAACGGACGATCCAAACTGAAAAAAGCAACGGTGGTCATTCAAACGCCGGAGGGCGCCAGAGTCTCCCGCACATGACCAGCGGGACAAGAAGGCGCCGAGGGTGAAGCCGTATCCTGTGATACTGCGAACCCTCGGCAACGCCGAATCTGGCGCCCTCCGGCGCTTGAAAAAAAAGGCCTGCTGTATTGCAGGCCTGCTCGACAAAAATGGAGGCGGCATCCAGATTCGAACTGGAGAATGGAGGTTTTGCAGACCTCTGCCTTACCACTTGGCTATGCCGCCAAAAAAAATGGAGCGGGAAACGGGATTTGAACCCGCGACTTC
>JBNKKC010000038.1:0-22300 GCA_050291625.1 Desulfobacteraceae bacterium | reverse complement strand
GACGCCGCCAATTTGCTGAAGCCGGCTCTGGCGCGGGGAACACTGCGCACCATCGCCGCCACGACCTGGGCCGAGTATAAAAAATATATCGAAAAGGATCCGGCCCTGACCCGCCGTTTTCAAGTGGTGCAAATCCAGGAGCCCACCGAGGAACAGGCCGTACTGATGATGCGCAGCATGGCCTCCGTCATGGAAAGCCACCACCGGGTCCAGGTGCTGGATGAAGCACTTGAAGCGTCCGTCTCGCTTTCCCATCGCTATATCCCGGCCCGACAGCTGCCCGACAAGTCCGTCAGTCTGCTGGATACCGCCTGCGCTCGGGTCGCCATCAGCCAGCATGCCGTACCGGCCGAAGTGGACGACTGCCGCAAACGGATCAGCGCCCTGGAAACCGAACTGCAGATAATCGGCCGCGAGACCTCTGTGGGTTTGGACACCGCCGAACGTGAATCGGCCGTCCTGGAAAAACGTGAAGCCGAGAACCAACGCCTGATAGAGCTGGAACAGCGTTGGGAAAACGAGAAAGCGCTGGTCGATAAGATACTCGGAATCCGCAGGCAGTTACGCGAACAAACCGGCCATGCGGATGAACAGGACCGCGACGCTCAGGAGTCCCACTGTCAAACAGCCGAATCGGAGCCCCGGCACGATGTCGAGCAGCTGCGATCGCGCCTTAAAAGCCTGATGGAAGAGCTGAAAGAGCTTCAGGGAGAAACGCCCCTGATCCTGCCGACGGTTGACGGCCAGGCGGTGGCGGCCGTGGTGGCGGATTGGACCGGCATCCCCGTGGGCCGTATGGTAAAAAACGAAATCGACACGGTCCTTGCCCTGCCGGACATCCTCAACCGGCGCATTCTGGGCCAGCGCCATGCCCTGGAGATGATCGCCATGCGCATCCGGACGTCCAGGGCTAGACTCGACAATCCCAACAAGCCCATCGGTGTCTTCATGCTGGCCGGCCCCTCGGGTGTCGGCAAAACCGAAACCGCCCTGGCCCTGGCCGAAGCGCTCTACGGCGGCGAACAAAACGTAGTGACCATCAACATGAGCGAATTTCAGGAGGCCCACACGGTGTCGACCCTCAAGGGCGCGCCGCCTGGCTACGTCGGCTACGGCGAAGGCGGCATTCTGACGGAAGCTGTTCGCCGCAAGCCGTACAGCGTGATCCTGCTGGATGAAGTGGAAAAGGCGCATCAGGATGTGTACGAAATTTTTTTCCAGGTATTCGACAAGGGCTGGATGGAAGATGCCGAAGGCCGGTTTATCGACTTCAAGAACACCCTGATCCTGCTGACCACCAATGTGGGTACCGATCTGATCATGAGCATGTGTCAGGACCCTGAATTGATGCCCGATCCGGACGGCCTGGCCCGGGCCTGCCGCAAGCCGCTGCTGGATGTCTTCCCGGCAGCCCTGCTCGGTCGGCTGGTCACCATCGTCTACTACCCGTTGAGCGATAACGTCCTGGGAGACATCGTTCGACTGCAGCTCGGACGCATTGAAAAACGCATCCATGAGAATCACAAAATCCCCTTCACTTTCGATGATGCCGTCGTCAATCAGATCGTCAGCCGCTGCACGGAGTACGAAAGCGGCGGACGAATGATCGATTCCATCCTGACCAACACCGTATTGCCGAGGGTCAGCACGGAAATCCTCAGCAGTATGATGGATGCCAAAGCCGTCCAGCGGGTTCACTTGGGCATCACGGACGGGGAGTTTGCGTATACGTTCGAGTAATTGAATCAAATAAAAAGGGTAATCGAATATGTTTAGAAATGGTTTCATCCTGGCAGTTGTATTGATGACGATCAGCGCCTGCGGCCTTTTTGGAGAGGACGAGCCGCCACCGGTGCTCGAGCCGACGCGGGTGGTGCTCGAATTTGAGACCGCCGGCGACATCAACCCCAACATTGCCGGACGCGCATCCCCGGTGGTGGTGCGCATCTATCACCTGAGGTCCTACTCGCTGTTCAGAGATGCCGATTTCAACTCCTTGTTCGAAAAGGACAGCGAGATCCTGGGCAGCGATCTGGTCGACAAAAAGGAAATCTATCTGAAACCCAATGAAAAACGCACGGTATTTTTCGAGGCGTCCGACGCCATCCATACCGTCGGCGTGATGGCCGCCTTTCGCTATTACCACCAGGGCCAATGGAAAGCCGCAGCAACCGTCCAGAAAAACAAGACCAACGTGATCTACGTATTCATCAAGGGCGACAATGTGCAGATGAAATAATCCAAACGCTGCATTGAGTCCACCACCAACCATAGGACGCTACACCAATGGCTCAAATACAAGAAGCACGACCGGTTGAAGTCACCTCGCCGCTGGGCGACGATGTCCTGCTGTTCAACCGCATGACGGCCACCGAAGAAATCGGCAGGTTGTTCCGGGTAGAGCTCGATCTGCTCAGCAAGGAGCCGGACATCAAATTCGACGATATCCTCGGCCAAAAGGTCACCGTTCGGCTTGCCCTGCCCGAAGACAAAGAACGCTATTTCAACGGATTCGTGAGCCGCTTCAGCCAGGAAGGCATGGTGGACGAATTCCATGCATACAGCATGACCGTGCATCCCTGGTTATGGTTCCTGACCCGAACGTCGGACTGTCGCATCTTCCAGGAAAAGAGCGTTCCGGATATCATCAAAGAGGTGTTCCGCGATCACGGCTTTACGGACTTCGAAGAGGCCCTCAGCGGCAGCTACCGAACGTGGAACTACTGTGTCCAATATCGCGAGACCGATTTCAACTTCGTCAGCCGGCTCATGGAGCAGGAGGGAATCTACTACTTCTTCAAGCATCAAAAAGACAAACACATCCTCATCTTGGCCGATTCGATCAGTGCGCATGAACCTTATCCCGATTACGAAAAGCTGCCCTTTTTCCCACCGGATGAACACCTTCGCCGCGAACGGGATCACATCTACGACTGGAACCTTGAACAAGAAATCCAACCGGGCGTCTATGCCCTCAACGAATATGATTTTACGCGCCCCAAAGCCAACATGCAGGTCAAGTCCTCGATCCAGCGCGATCACGCCCATGCCGCACTGGAAATATTCGACTACCCCGGCGAATATCCCGATACCTCGGATGGCGAAAATTACGTCCGGGCCAGGATCGAAGAGCTACAGGTGGAGCACGAGCAGGGCCAGGGGCAGGGCAACGCCAGAGGGCTTGCCGCTGGCAGCCTGTTCGAGCTGACCGACTACCCGCGGGAAGACCAAAACCGGGAATACCTGATCATCGCCGCCACCCATCAAATCGCTTCCGAAGCCTATACCTCAGGTAATGCCGCCGGCACCGGTGAAGATTACACCTGCCGTTTTACCGCCCTGCACAGCAAGCAGCCCTTCCGGCCTGCCCGCACCACGCCCAAACCCACGATTCAGGGCCCCCAGACCGCTGTGGTGGTCGGACCCTCCGGCGATGAGATCCACACCGACAAATACGGCCGGGTGAAGATTCAGTTTCACTGGGACCGTTACGGCAAACTGGATGAAAACAGCTCCTGCTGGGTGCGCGTGTCCCATCCCACCGCCGGAAAAGGCTGGGGCGCCGTGCAGATCCCGCGCATAGGGCAGGAGGTCATCGTCGATTTTCTCGAAGGTGATCCGGACCAGCCCATCATCACGGGACGGGTGTACAACGCCAACCAGATGCCGCCGTACGAGCTGCCCGGTTCCGGCATGGTCAGCGGAATGAAATCGAACTCAACCCCCGGCGGCGGCGGCTACAACGAGATGTCCATGAACGATACCAAGGGGGAGGAGTCGATTACCGTCCACTCCCAATACGATATGAATACCACGGTAGAACATGACCAGACATCAACGGTCCATAACAACCGGAGTGCAAGTGTCGATGTGGATGATTCGACTGCCGTTAAGGGCAACCAGACGATAAGCGTCGATGGAGATCAGGAGATTACGGTCCAAGGCAGCCGCACCAAGAGCGTCACCGGCAGCGAAACCGTCACCATCGACGCGGCAACCGACCATACCATCAATGCGGACTTTACCCGAACGGCGACAGGCAATTATACGCTCACTTCCGATGGAAACATCAAGACCGACGCCGGAGGCAGTTGGGAAGGCATCGGCGGGTCCAAGGCGTCGCTGTCAGCCCCGGAAATAATCATAGAGGCGCAAAGCAAAATTCAAATCGTGTGCGGAGGCAGCAGCATCACCATTGAACCCGCTAAAGTGTCTATATCGTCAGGAAGCGGTTCGATCGATGTTCATGCGCCCGGTGTTGATGTCAAGGGCGGCAAAATCCAGTTGAACTGAAAGGAATAGAACCCGATAGCATAGACGTCCAGAAAATGTTTCTGGCAAGGATGAAGGGAGAACGCCGTGCTGCCATTCCGCAACGGCCGATGACACAGTCTAAAAACATGATCTTGACGTCAATATGTCGAAATACAAATACAAACGAGGAATATTCACGTGGCAGAAGCGTCGAAAAAGAATCCGGTCGAAAAACGCCTGATGTTGCTGGCGGATCGATGGGTATCATTCCGGGAGGATCCCGAAAAGCGCCTGTTGATCTGGCGGGCTGAGCCCAATGCGCTGCGATTTTTTCAGTGCTTTTTTGAAGTCCAGAAACATGAAACGGATTATACTGTCGGGGAGTTGTTCATTGTTTTCGACGCCCCCTTTGATAACGCCCTCCAGTATTCCAGAGAATTAAAGGAAGCTCTGGCCGGGCAATACGAAGCCAGCCGCAAAGACCTTGTCCAACAGGGTATCGCGCCCGACTGGCAATTCAATCCCAGGGATTACCCGAATTCGGCTGCCGGTTTCGTCAGCAGCATGCGCTCTTTTGGCTCGCAGCACCACGAACACATCGGACATTTGGTTGCGGTTTTGATGCCGACACGGGTTGCCGATTCCGATCACCTTGCGTCGTGGCTTCTCGCTGTATTGAAGTCAAATCCCCCTGAACGAATGCGCTTCGTGGTGATTGATTCCTTGGAAGCACCACAGTTCAGCCAGCTCGATCAGTCGGGACATGCGATGATCCAGTTCGACACTCCGAACATCGACGCTCTGACAACTGCCCAGGAGACGTTCGCTCAGGAAAGCGCAGCCGGTCCGGCCGGCGTGTTCCGGAACCTGCTTATCGGATTGATGACGCTGGTGGAAAAAGGCAGCGCCGAGCAGGTGAAGATCAAGGCCGCCGATGCCCTCAAATTCGCCCGCAAGGAAAAGTGGCCGGACCAGGAGGTGGTGGTCGCCATGCTGGTCGCAGGCGCCATGCTCAAAGAAAAACAATTCGAGGAGGCGTTAAAAGGGTATCGCTATGCCCGTAAAACGTCTGGGCAAGCAACAACCAGCGGCCATCCCGCAGGGCAGCAGATGGAACTGCAATCGTGGTTCGGTGAAGCCAGCGTCCATTTGGCTGCGGGCGATCTTGAAGAAGCAGTGAAAAGCTATGATCGGGCTGCAGTATTGGCCCAACAGATTCCCAACCTGATTTTGGGCATCGAAGCCTTCCGCATGGGCGCCTTCTGTTTGGCCCGTTTGAAAGATACGGAGTCGGCGGTTCAAAAAGGCTGGCATGCGCTATCGCTGGGCGAAAAACTCAAACCCGATGTTCGGGCCATGACCACTCTGCCTATTGCCGCTGTCGATCTGCTTCGCACAATCGATCCCCGGCGGATCGAGCATATGGAACACATCAAATTTCGTCAGAAAAAACAGGAAGACGCCATTCGCCAAAGAGCAGACCAGCAAGCGGCGAAACTCGAAACAAGCAAAGACCACCAAATGTTCGATGCTGTCGAAGCAGAACTGGAAACAGCGATGGACCAGGCCAGGCAGTGGTCGGCGCAACGAGTCGGGGCACTTGCCGCGGACGGCGATAAACCATTCAAACAAGTCGCCGCCAAGGCGCAAGAACTTCTCGGCGCCTCATGGCTGCTGGACACGCTGGTTGCCGTTCCCGACCAGACCGCACCGGCTGGAGATACCGCCCCATGATGCCCGCGTCCAAACACGGTGACCCCCAAATCGGGGTTGACATCCACCTGTGCATCGTACCTCCGTCGCCATCCCCGGTGCCGCTTCCCACACCGCACACGTCGGTCGTATTCGATCCGTTCGATTACGTTCCCATCCTTGGCGCCACCATAACGGTTTGCGGCATGAAACGGGCGACCGCGGGAACCAACGCGACAGCAATTCATATCCCTCCGGGTTTTCCCTTCGCCCCCAAACTTCCGGATAAAGATGACGAAATTTTCATGGGCAGTTCAACCGTCGTTGCGGACGGCGATCCGTTTTCGTTCACCTCGGTCCCTACGTTAAGCTGCCAGGTCGCCGGTATGATCAGCCCGCCTCGCCTCAAGAAAAAGGGCTCTCCCAAAGCCATGCTTCTACCGACGACGATCAATCTGGCCATTCCAACCAATGTCCTGGTTGGAGGACCGCCGACCATTTCGCTCCTGGGAATGGCCTTTAAAGCCGGTTTTGCAGCGCTTGGAAGATTTGCGCGGTCGGGATTGTTTCGGCGAATCCGGCAGCGGTTGTTCAAGAACCTCGATCCCGGTTTTCTGAAATGTATTATCCTTCGAGCCGAGCCCGTCAATATCTTAACCGGTGAAGTCTCCATCGAACATGAAGATTTCAACTTGCCCGGCCGAATCCGCATCGAATGGCACCGCACTTATTCATCCGGTACCCGGCGGAAGGGATTATGCGGCTATGGTTGGGAAACGCCGGCTGACATACGTCTTGAAATCGATTCATCGAGTGGCAACGTCACGATGGTTCAACCGACCGGAGGCCCCTTGTTTTTCGATCACCTTCCGGCTGCTGAAGGCGATGATGCCGCCATGTTGGAACTGATGGATGGAGCCCTGTTGATCGATTATGGAGATGAATTCCAAGTCCGCACGAAAGAAGATCGCATCTATCATTTCCCGAAAACCTTGCCGCAAGTCAGCGCCGAGGGGAGGACGGAGTTTCCCATTGGGCGCATTTCTGACCTCTGCGGCAACTGGTTGGATTTTGAACGACACGCGGGCCGCTTATCAGGCATCCGTGAGTCCGCGGGACGATATCTCGATATTACCATGGACGACGGGCGTATACAGAAAATCTCTCTGCGACTTCCCGGCCGGGAAAAGCAACATGTATTCGTGAAGTACCAGTACGATGAAAAGGAGGATTTGGTAACAGTCCTCGATCCGTTTGATCATCCTTATACTTTTGGTTACGAAAATCACTACATGGTACGCCACACCGATCGCAACGGTCTGTCATTTTATTATGAATACGAGACATCATCCGATGAAATCCGGCGCGTGATTCATGCCTGGGGTGATGGAGGCCTTTACAACTATCGGTTTGAGTATTTCGATGACCTCAACGAGCGTCGCATCACCGATTCGCTTGGCAATACGTTTATCGTCAAACTGAATCAGGCAGGATTGCCCATCAGCGAAATCGATCCACAAGGGGGAATGACGATTTTTGAGTATGATGATGCCGGGCGAACGACAGCCGTCGTCGATCAGGACCTTCACCGAACCGAGTATGAGTATGACGATAGGGGTAATCTACTCAAGCTAATCAGGGCGGATGGAAGTATCGTTGAGACCAATTTTAACGATATCAACAAAGCCACTAAAATTACTGATCCCAACGCTGCCGAGTGGCACCAAGTATGGGATGAACGCGGCCTTCTCGTCAAACAAATTACACCGATAGGGTACGTCTCGCAGTTCGAATATGATATTAGAGGTCAGATTACAAGTTTTACAAATCCTCGTGGAGCCCGAACTGAATTCAGCTTCGATGCTTATGGAAATCTCACTATGATGGATAATGCTTTAAATCATAGCACACTGCTTGTCTATGATATTCTCGGTAATATTGCAGAGGAGATATCTCCGCTCGGGCATAAAACACGCTACCACTATGATGCTAAGAGCAGGCTGACCCAAGTCCAATTACCCTCAGGCTCAACTATCATGTGTGCCTATGATGCGGAAGATAATCTAACCTGCTTTGTAGATGAGAATGGACATGAAACGCACTTCGAATATTTCGGACAAGGGGTTATTATCCGTCGAAGGCAAGCGGATGGTTATAGTGTCCAATATCACTATGACACTGAAGAGCGGCTGATAGGTATCACGAACCAAAGGGGTGAAATCTACCGCCTGAATCGAGACGTCTTGGGGCGAATAATAGAAGAAGTGGACTATTGGGGGCAAAAAACAAGATACAAATACACCCGTTGTGGCCATATCGCGCGAAGAATAGACCCTATGGGGAGGGTGACATCTTACCAAACGGACCCTCTTGGCCGTATGATCAAAAGATATCAACAAAATTCAGACGACTCCGGCAAAACGTATGAAGAAAGTTTCGAGTATAACGCCACCGGAAATATCGTTGCATGCGAAAATGAAGCAATTCGTATAGAGCGCGAACTCGATCCGCAAAGACGTGTAACTAGGGAGACGCACGGCACTTTCTATACCATCCGCAATACCTACGATGAAGTTGGTAACCGTACAGAACGCTTTACAGAAATCGTTAATAGAAACGAAACAACAGGGCACCGTATCAAACACATCTATGATATGCTAGACCAGGTAATAGGCATCGCCATTGACAACCATCCCCCTATTTCGATTTCACGCGACCCGGCCGGCCAAATCGTATCCGAGCAACTGAGTCCGAAACTGAGTAGGAAGACCGAATTCAACGCAAACGGATATCCGACGCGACAATACGTTAGCAGTAATACATCACCTATCTGCGATGTGGTCTATACATATGACGCAGCTGGCAACCTTTTAGAGAAACGGGATGACAAGACTGGTGTAAACAAGTTCACCTATGATCCTGTGGACCACATTATCCAACACCTTGATCCGCTGGGGAACATAAAACAATTTGTGTATGATTCGACAGGGGATTTGCTGCGGACTCGGGTCTCAGAGGTCCCACCGGAAACACCAAAATCAACATGGACGCGCGAAGGGAAATATGAAGGCACATTATACCGATTTGACAGGGCAGGCAATCTTATTGAACAACGAAACAAACATGATACATTATTTTTGGAATGGGATTTGAATCGACGGCTTGTGGAAAGCAAGAAAAACGGCCAATCCACAAAATATCTTTACGATCCATTTGGACGACGTATTGAAAAACAATCGATTGGAAATCGCGTGATGTACTTCTGGGATGATGACATATTGATTGGAGATCAAATAGAGGACCATTCATCGGCAACCCAAAAACAGCAGTCGTGTTCGCGCGAATGGGTTTATTTCCCGGATTCCTTTACGCCGTTAGCAATGATCTCTACTAGGAATCCTGCATCACTGTTGTATTACCATAATGATCCCAACGGGTGCCCAACGAAGCTTTTTAGCGAAGATGGAACTGTCATGTGGGCGGCCGACTATACTATTTTTGGAGGGATTGACCAGGTACATATTGATACGGTTGACAATCCAATTCGTCTGCAAGGACAGTACCATGATGATGATATAAACCTTCACTACAACAGATACCGATACTTTACACCTTCAATCAGCCAATTTATTTCGCAAGATCCTCTGACTATTTTTTCAAGCGAAAACCTATACGAATTTGCTCCGAATACATTAGGTTGGATTGATCCGCTCGGACTAAAAAAGTGCAATATCACCAAGACTGCCAAAAAGGCCCTTGGCGACGCTCCAGCAGACATGCTAAATCCTCATATGCACCATATTGTAATGGAAGGCAGCTTCAGTCACTGGTCCAGAGAAAACCGCAAACTCATAACCCAGGCAAGAACGATACTCCGAAGACATAACATCAACCTGCAGAGGAAGCAAAATATTTGCTGGGCCCAGAATCATGGGCATACGGTGGACTATGCGCGAAAAGTTCTGACTGAACTGCAGGAAGTTGATGCTCTTGGAAGAGATGCAGTAGTGAAAAGGTTGAATGATATTGGTGAACGAATTACCGGCGGAATTTTTTAGATTAACGTTAAAATGAGGTATTGAATTGACTATTCCAATTGAAGTCAAAAAACAGATGTTTGAATCCGTCATAAAGGGAGATGTTAAAACTATTCAAAAAATAGCCAAAGAGCATCAGGATGTTCTTCACAAAGGTTGGGCAGGTGAAACCGGGCCTGGGTATCTGCATCTAGCTGCGTCGGAACGCCAGTTGAATGTCTGCAAAGCCCTAGTCAAATTAGGGATAGACATTAATATCACTGATAATGAACGGAGTGTACCTCTGGTCAAAGCTGCCACGACTGGAGACCGGGCCACAGTTCAATGGTTCTTAGAAAATGGTGCAAATGCCGACGGCGTACCGAGGACAATTGCTACACCTTTGATGTTTGCCGCCATAGAAGGGCATTTAGAAGTAACACGGCTACTCCTTGACGCAGATGCTGAAATCAACCGCGAACACTTGCGTCTACCTCAGACCGCCTTGGATTTCGCAGAATTTTACAAAGTCAAACAAACCGGCCAAGAAAACGTCGCCGATTTCCTTCGCGAACGCGGCGGCATCCGACCCTATACGGAAAAGCACGATTGGCGGAATGTACCGGGACAATTGTACATTGAGCATATCGAGCGAGCGGTCGGCGGGTTTGTCAATCCAATCGTTGCTGACCGTCTTGAATCAGAAACGGGTCGATCCATCGATTTTCGCAAAGTCAGGATACCCAAGAAATATGACTATCAATTGCTGTTCACTGTTGGATTGTCCGATTCCGGATTTGAATTGGCGCTTTGCCTGCCGTCAGCGTGGCCGTTCAATCGGATGAGTATGCTGGAACCACGCTTGAACTGGCCTCTCGAAATGATAAAGGAGATTAGCAGATCGCAGCTCAATGGTTTTGAGTTGAAGCACGGTGACCTGTTAAGCGCCGATCATTCTTCAATAGCAAGTTTCAAAGAAACCTCAGGGATCGAGCAATGGGTCGTCGCATTGAATGACGACATCGAAACCGAACACGAAGGCGATATCAAAATCGCACGAACGTTATTGATCGTACCGGTAAAAACAAAAAAACTTGCTGCTCCTGGGAAAGGAGGGCTAAAACTTGCAGATCAAAAGCGCGGAGCAAAATGGGAGAAACTATCTCTGTAAGTCCTATAGGAGTATTTTTGGTTTTGCTGCGCCCAGTGCAACCTGCAAACTGCCCGCTCCTCTTAGAAATGGATCCAAGGCGTGCAGAACCAATCGCCGCGGATAACCTGCGAAAGGAGGGACTATGCCAGTCAATAATGCAAGAGTCATTCAATTTATAAACGATACGCTCGAGCGATTCCGCAGTGAGTCGGGATGCTGTACACCGGTCACGCGCGCCTTCAGAGATTTGCAAAGCCGCAGAAGGCAGCCCGGCATGTCGACAGACGAAGATCTGGCCGCGGCGGAGCACTATATGTTCGCCAGGCACGCCGTCTGCCATGGCGTCGTCAGTAAGCAACAAATGGATGCAATGGTTGTCGGCTATGAAACCGTCAAAGGGATTGCGCAGCTGTTCCCCGACCTCGAGAGATTGATGCGCACAACACCCAATCCAACGGCCCCGGCATCTGAAGATAGCATGATCTGGGGTCTGGCAGGGTCGTTGGACGGTCAGCGGGATCACGACCGATGCAACTCCGCGGCGGAACCGCCGCTGGTCAATACGGACGCCTATCGATACGGTGCTGGAGGCGGCCTGTAAAAAGACCCATATATCAGGTTTGGTTCGCGATGGTGGGTTGGGAAGCGGAACCCGATACCAATATTTAGCTGAATATTTTTATTTAATTTTAGAGCATTGTTGGGTTTCGCCGTGCTCAACCCAACCTGCGGAATAAACAAACTCTGCCATGTCGGTTCAAATGATGAACATCTTTCACCGGAGGTAATGATGCCAACCACACTACGCATCAACAGTGTTGGCGAGGAGGTTCGGCAATTGCAGGAATTGCTGAACCGATATCTTCAACCCAGCCCCAATCTAAGCGTCGACGGCGTCTTCGGACCGCGCACTGAAACGGCTGTGCGCCTCTATCAGGCGCACGTGGGACTCGGAATCGACGGCATTGTCGGTCCGAACACCCGGGCGGCACTGGAACAAGGAGTTATCCGGAGTCCGGCCACGGCGGATTCCATACCGGGCACCTTTCCCAATGCCCCGTGGATGGCCGTTGCCCTGAATGAAATGGGGCAGCGCGAAATCCGCGGAGCTGTGCACAATCCGCGCATTATTGAATACCATGCCACCACTACCCTGCGGGCGCAGACAGATGAGACGGCCTGGTGCTCATCCTTTGTCAATTGGTGTCTGTTGGAGGTCGGCATTGTCGGCACCAACTCCGCGGCGGCGGCGAGCTGGCTCAATTGGGGTCAGGCCACCGGTGCGACGAGGGGTGCCGTTACGGTAATTTATAACGCCGCAGCCGCCCAAAGCAGTTTATCGGTATCGGGAAACCACGTGGGATTTATGGTGCAGGAAACGGCCACTCACTATCGTCTGCTGGGCGGCAACCAAAGCAACCAGGTAAAAATTTCCTCCTATCCGAAATCATCCTGGCGACTGAAAGGATACCGTTGGCCAAATGAATAGAGGCGGTCTAAAAACCACTTCGATCTATTAAAGGACGATTCAAATGAAACCGTATGCATTCAAGGCCGTGTATCTGGTCCTTCTGGCCGTACTTGTCACCGTTTGTTCGGCGGCGGATAAGAATTCGGATGCCGATCATTTCTGGCAGGCCTTTCGGCATGCTGTTATCGACAACCAGAAAGAGGAAATCGCTGCCATGACACTGCTGCCGTTTGAAGTCCGCGGGCCGGATGACAGCGATCCCGTGAAAAAGCTGAACCAGCGGGATTTTCTTGCCGTCTATGAGCGCCTGGTCGCCCAATCCGTGTTTTTGCCAAGCGGTGATCAAATCGTTCCAAAATCGATGCGGCAGCTCATCGGCGAAACAAAGCGGTTGAGCAAGGAAGATTACGTCACTCCGGACATGATCCAGTTTCACCAGTTTGAATTTATGCTCATCGATGGCCGCTGGCGTTTCACGCGCGCCTACCTGGAAGAGTAAACTTGAAAAGAGCATGCAAATTGTTATAATATTCAGTATCTTTTAGCGTTGTACGACAAATATGGAGCAGGCCCTTTGCGGGCTTTCAATAATCGATGAGCAAAGCCTTCAGTCAATACACCCTGCCGGTGGGCACGATGGTGCAGGAGTACAAGATTATCGAGATTCTGGGAATCGGTAATTTCGGTATCGTTTACTCGGCTGAGAACAAATATTTCTCGGAGATCGTGGCGCTGAAAGAGTTCCTGCCCTCCGACCTGGCCTACCGGTCCGAGGGCGAGAGCCATGTGCACGCGCTTTCGTCGGAGACCGAAAAAGCCTATGCTTACGCCCGCCATAAATTTCTTCAGGAGGCCAAGACTCTTAGAGAATTGGGGCACCCGCAGCAGCACCCCAATATCGTCCGTGTCAGGCAGTTTATCGAAGCCAATGACACCGCCTACATGGTGATGGATTTTGAAAAGGGACAGCCGCTGATCAACATCCTGGAAGAGCGTGGCACCCTGCCCGAGGAGGATTTGGAGCACATCCTGCATGCCCTGCTGGACGGGCTCGACCGTGTGCACGGCGCCTCTGTCTGGCATCGCGATATCAAGCCCAGCAACATTCTCATTCGACCCGACGGCTCACCGGTCCTGATCGATTTCGGCGCCGCCCGCAAGGATATCAGCGGAACGGATCGATCCACCATGGCCGTTTTTTCACCCGCATATGCCGCGCCGGAACAGATCTATCCGGTGGGGGATCAGGGACCTTGGACCGATATCTACTCAATGGGGGCGACGCTGTATCGCGCCGCGACCGGAAGCCTTCCCACGAACGCCGCCAAGCGGATGCAGGATGAAGTGTATGTGCCGGCTGCGGAGGCGGCCCAGGGGCGCTATTCCCCATCGTTTCTGGCGGCCATCGATGCGGCCCTCCAACTCTATCCCAAGGATCGGCCTCAATCGATCGGCGAATGGAAATCCCAGTTCACACGGACAGTCGACAGGGATGATGACAGAACGATTCTGCGGCCGTTGACCGATTCCATCCCCGAACCGGTACCGCAGAAAAAGAGGCTGGAAATCAAGCCGCCGGTGGTCATGTTTGCCGTCGCCGCTGCTGCGGCGGTGGCCCTGTTGATTTTCCTTCTGATCTCTCCGCCATCCGAAAAGGAACGGACGCCGCCTGTCACCACCGGTCAAGGTGACCTTGCGGATAAGACTTTTGAGACGGTTACCCGAACTGACAGAGACAAGCATCCGGCTGCGGTGAGCGACACCCATGTTCAGGCGCTATTGAAAATCAGCAGCTTTCCTGCCGCCGCCCAGGTCTTCCTGGACGATGAACCACAAGGCGTCACCCCGCTCGAAGCCACGATCGACAAGGGGCTCCATTTGCTTCGATTGAGACTTGATGACCACTATGACTGGGAATCCCCCCTGCTGGTTGAAGGGGAGGGCGAGATTCCGATTCGGATTCCGTTGCTGGCGAAATGATATTCTCGAAGGGTGGGCTATTGAACGGACCAAAAGCAAACCAACCGCGGTGTCGACATGCGACAATCTCCCGGGCGCGCCACAGGACCGGGTGGATCTGTCGGTCACTGGCCCTTGTGCTGCTGCTTGCCTGGACCGCGCAGGGAGAGGGTATTCAGATTCGAATGCTCGACGGCCAGCCCCTCGACCTCTATCAAAGTTGCCATGCGTTGGTTGTCGGAGTTGAACAATACGATCACTGGCCGCCGCGAACCAACGCCGTACAGGACGCCCGTGATGTTTCCTGGGAATTGAGACGGCTCGGGGCCGAGGTCACGTTGCTGACCAACCCCACCAAACGGCAATTGCAGCTTGCGTTGGACCAATTTGCCGCACAAGCCGGTGCAGATGCCGGCAACGCTCTGATCGTCTACTTTGCCGGCAATACGCATACGGTCACCTCGGCAGATGGACGCACGACCGGATACATCATCCCAACAGATGCCCCGGATTCGGGACAAGCCCGGGAAGATTTAGACAAATACGCCATCAGCTCTCATGACATTGCCGCCCTGGCCGGTCGGATTCAGTCCAGATATCTGCTTTTTCTGTTTGACGCGCCCTTTTCCGCCGATCTGTTTCAGGCCGAACCGCCCGTGCTGAAAGCCGTCAACAAGGAGAGCGCCTTGCCGGCACGCCAGTTCATCACGGCCGGCCGGGGGAACGAATCCCTTACCGAAGAGAGGGCTTTCAACCGGTATTTGCTGCAGGGTCTGCGCGGCGAGGCGGATTTGATCCAAGACGGCGTGGTCAGCGCCTCCGAACTGGCGCTTTTTCTGTCGGACCGGGTGCCCAAGATCACGCGCGGCCGACAGCACCCGCAGTTTGGCCGCTTGACAGATACCGGCGGCAAAGGCGGCGAGTTTATCGTTCAAATAACGGATCGTACGAGCGCCATCGCACGGTTGTTCGTCGACGCACAGCCGGTGCCCAACACGGTTCGGGTTCTAAACATTAAGCCGCGTTTCAGGCAGGGAATCGAATTGAAACCCGGCAGATACCATCTGCAGGTATCGGCCGACGGGTTTGAGACGATCGAGATGTGGATCCAGCTGGCAGCCGGCGAAGATCACACCGAAACCATCAAACTGTCCAAACTGTCCAAACTTGAAGACACCTTTACCAACAGCTTGGGAATGCACTTTGTCAACATCCGGCCGGGCAGTTTCATGATGGGCAGTCCGGCTGTTGAACCCGGGCGTTCAAACGATGAATCCCAACACCGCGTCAGGTTGACGAAGCGCTATTTCATGCAGAGCACCGAGGTAACCGTAGGGCAGTTCAAGCAATTTGTGCAGTCTGCGGGATACAAGAGCGAAGCGGAAAAGAGCGGCGGCTGCTGGACGGCCGGTGAGGGGGGGCGTTGGACCCAGAAGCCGGGAACCAGCTGGCAAAAGCCCGGTTTGATGGATATCGAAGACAACCTGCCGGTCATTTGCGTCACCTGGAACGATGCCACGGCATTTGCCCGGTGGCTGAGCCGCAAAGAGCGTCGCACCTACCGCCTGCCCACCGAGGCGGAGTGGGAGTATGCCGGCCGGGCCGGCATATCGACACCGTTTTCCACCGGACGCTGCCTCTCCACAGACGAGGCCAACTACGGAAAGACCGGCTATGCCTATCAGAAATGCACTACCGTTTTTCGTAAAAAGCGCGGCCGCCCCATGCCGGTGGGATTGTTATCGCCAAATCCCTGGAAGCTGTACAATATCCACGGCAATGTTTCGGAGTGGTGTCAGGATTGGTATGGCCCCTACGCCTCCGGCAATGAGTCCGACCCAACAGGCCCGGATTCGGGTTCGGAGAGGGTAATGCGCGGCGGCCACTGGCAGACCGATGCCGCCGGATGCCGCTCCGCCAGGCGCTGGCGCTTCCCGCCGAACCTGGCATCCGATGCCGTCGGTTTCCGGTTGGTTATGGTTCCTTAATAGTTCATCGATGGATCTGAACGGGCATCTAATTCATTTGTTTGGCTGGCCGGTAAAACGTCTTCAGAATAGTGCTCCTGCTCAATAGAGGTTACAGCCTCTGCCTCCGGAAAATTTATCTCAAGTTGTTCAAGATCCTTTAAAGCTCTGCTGGCAAGGTCTGCAATTTGCACGTCGGTATCACCTTCAGCCTCTTGCATGCGTTGCCAAATAAACATCTCTTTTTCCGGCGGTCCGTCTGCTGCCGAAATCCAAAGCGCCTTTAATGCCAGATAACGATTCAGGGGGTCCGGATCATCAGCCGCTTCTATCAGTGTGTCAACGGCTTCATCATTTCGGAAATTTGACAAGCCCTGAATGGCATCTCCCCGTTTCAGCGCATCAGGGTCAATAAGGGCCTGTTCGCTCAAATCTTCCATCTTTGCCAGCAATATCGAGGAGACCTCTCCGTTCTCTGATCCTTCATGACCATCGCTCAATTCTGCTGAAGAGATCTGGCACGGATCCTCAGTTTGACCTTCATAAACGTTATCTTCTGATGTATATGTGTGAACTTGAGCGCCTTGCTCCATTTCAAGCATACGCAGCAGGTCCTCGATGGCCGAATCAGCCAATTCGATCAGATTCTTGTCGTAGTGCTCCATAATAAAATATTCCAGTGTATCAAGTGCTTCATCAGGCGCACCCAAATCCGCTGCAACGATCCATAAATCTCGAATGGCCTGTTCCATTTGGGATGTTTCGGCCACCTCAAGATCTTCAATGCTCCTGACAAGATCTGACATTGATCGAACCTGATTGTTGTCCGGGGACTGATTTAATCTCCCATCTTCTGAATACATGAATATTGCAGGATCACTGCTGACGTCGGGATTGCTATTATATACGTCATCCTTGACGCTCTCTTGCCCCTCCCTTTCTTCCACGGCATAACCGGCGGCAGCGATTTTGTAATCAGAGAGTTGTTGTTGCAACCCCTTTCTTTTTTGTAAAGATGTCTGATGTGCAGGCTTATCATCAGGTTTTGTGAGTTCCAGGGTCTTTGGACTAGTATTGTGCAAGTTTGCATTATATGGATCTTCTATGCCCTGTCTGGTCACCAGCTGATTGACGATCCACAGCACAGCGGCTACCGTGAGAAGCAGTGCAAAGAATATCCGGATGTAGCCACGGATACTTTTGCGCGGGGGCGTCCCGCCTAAGCACCTTCTGGTTGATAAGAGGCAGGCAGAATCTCGATCAAATGACGAATCGCTCATCGATGCACCTTTTTTGTCGACACAACTGTTTATATCAATATCTCGCTGGGAAAAAGAGCAAATTGAGACTGCGGTCGTAAATTCTTATATTCGTGCTTCCAGAAGATTCACTCGAATCCGCAAGCGCATAAACAGTGACACTTTGGGCACCAGATACCTGAAAAATCTGGAAGCTTGAAGCATTGTGGTAGTACCAGCCTGAAGGAAGATTACTATTAGCGTAAAAAAATCGTCGAGATGCACCCGCCCTGGTTGCTCCTCCGTCGGTGTTAAGCCATATGTCCATATTTTGCGAAGCACCGTTGGTGTGATTAAAGCCAATAAAGGACCCAAACATAGCCAAAATATAACCAGCCGCGGGTGTGGATATTGTCCTGGACAAAAGGGTCGTATCCGTTGTTGTGGCATAAGTGACAGTATTACTTTGACTCCAATCAACACCTGGCATACCGACAACATTCAAGGTGACGCTTCCTGAAGATCCACCAGGACTTAAAAAAGTACCAGCAACAACTGCTGTTATATCACCCCCAGAATTGGTGTCTGGTTGACAGACAACTGTTCCGTTCTCATTTATGACCCGAATGGATTGACCGGTAGTACAGCTTTCTGTCACTCGATTTTGTTTGCTTTGAATGGCAGTAGCATTGGCGCTGATGCCGGTTGTATTGGTCGTTATTCGAGTATCATTGGTGTTGATGTTCGTTGTATTGGTCGTAATTCGAGTATCATTGTCATTCACTTCGGTTGCCACGGCACTGAAATTTTCATCCACTTCATCTGCGACAGCAGTTGTACCCCCCACGAAATCGTTTGGGATCGTCACGTTTCCGGCCAATACGGGACCAATGCCCAACACTGCAACATTCAGTGCGATTAGCATCAAAAGCGCTAATATTTTCATGTCGCCCCCTTCTTATATCTATCAATTCGTCTTTATTGCTTGGTTGGCTTACAAAACAGCCATCTTGGCTTTTTATCGTTCTATATTTCTTATTCTATTTCCACCGTGATTCATCCCATTTCCCTTGGTCCCAGACCAGATCATCGCCGATGACCTCACTTGTCGTAAACGTCCAGCTTTCATCAGAGGCCATTGTCAGGCCGGCATGATCCTGCACCTCCGTTGTGATGGTTACCCGGTAGGTCGTATTTGCGGCCAGATTACCGCTTGGATCTATGATGACTGTATCTGTCGAAGAATCGTAGTTGACTTCACACGAGACCTGATTCGAAGTGCCATCTACATATACAGTGCATGAGGATTTGTTGACTGACGCGGCCACAACATCTTCACTGAACGTTGCGCTAATGATGGTACTTCGCAAAACACCCGTTTCTCCTGAGGCCGGTTTGCCGGGGGATACAGTGGGCCGGACATCATCATCGCCGCTGTAGAGCATTTCGATCGTACCAAGATCTGTATCTTTGTCTCCGCTTACCGTGATCCCCGTGACCTGACCGCTCCAGTCAACATTGCCGGCAACAACGCCATTTATGGTGAGTGAATAACCCGATGCCTCGGGCACCTTTTCGATGGTGCCAGTGTGGCCGGGAATTTCACAGTTCCAGCTTTTGGTGATGTCGGTGCCGGAAGAATGTGTAACGTTAACGCTTACTGTTTCAATCAAATAGTCAACGCATACATTGCCACTGGGCGATTTTTCGAAGTCCCGCTGCGGTCCGGGATGGACCCAATCGAGGCTGAAGCTGATCGATCCTGTGCCGGATGAGGAATCGCCGGATGAGTCGTCTCCTCCTCCGCCGCAGGCACAGAGCAGGAAAACAACGCAAAGGCCGAACAGTGATGTCAGAAAAAGTGGAATGGGTTTGATCTGTCTGAATTTCATCGTATCATCCCCTTCTTGTGTTCCTATGATTTGCCGTCCTATGAAACGTCATGGCAGACAAAACAAAGGGCATGGATTACCATCCGACGGTGATGGTCCCTTCCTGCGGCTCCGGAGTCCCGCCGCCACCGCCGCCTCCACCGCCGCCGCCGGCGGCGAGTGCGGCAAGAGCTACGACAGCCGCCGCGCCCAACCCGATCATCAGCCAGGGTGTTTTTTTCTTTTCACCGGATGCGGCCACGGCAACCGGTATATCCTTTGCCGGCTCCGACTTGATCCTGGGTTCGTGCCGGGTGATGGTTCTCTTATCGGCCTTGGCAAACAGCCCCGAGCCCGCACCAAACGAGACGTTGGGGCAATAGAGCCCTATGACCGACAGCACAAGCAGACCAGCGATGCATTTGAATAATCGTTTCATTGGCCACCTTCCTTTATATGTGTAGATGTGAGGGCGGCCCGGCGGGGGACGGACCGCCAGTCGTCGTCAGATCTTTTTTTTGGTTTTTCGAATTTCATATTGCATCAGGGCCTCGGCACGATCTGTCAGCGGAATGCCGACGACCTCGCGGATCAGGTCTTTCATAAATACGGTCTTGCCGTTAAATACGCCGAATATCCCCTCCTGCACCGTGATCGACTTCATTTCAAAAGGGCGCGTCAGCGCCAGGATGTAAATGGATTCGGTGGTCGCGTTTTTCTTTTCAGGCAGGTGCAGAACCAGTTTGAGTCCCATTTTGCGGTCTTTGGAGCCGGGAAAGGCAAAATTCTCGTTGGTGGATAAAAAGTTCTTTTGAGACAGGTAATTGGGAAGCAGACGAACGACCTTTTGATCTTCTAAAATGTTGAAAATGGCAAAATAGCAGTCTTTGGTGGATCGGATGCGGATTTCCAGTTCATCGCCATCTGCGAAAACCGATTGATTGATGCCGGCATCCAGATGAAAGGACGGTTCCTCGCCGCCGGGATCCCTTGCCACGCCCGCTTTGATCCGAACGCGAAACAGCTGTGTCGGATGGTTCGAGTCGCCTTTGGCCGCTTTGACCAGCCGCTCTTCAAGTATCTTTTTTTGCGCCACTTTGCCGGACGGTATGGCACCGACGATGCTCCCGGAAAGCCTGAGATTGACCAGCAGGGTTTCGACTGAAATCCCTTTGGCCAGCGCCTCGGCCACGGCTTGCCGCTCGGCAGCCGCGATGGCCTGCTGCCGGGCCTTTTTCTTATCACCGGACACGACCGGTGCTTTGCCCTCAACCGTTACCCAGATCAATTCCTGGGCGAGCGCCGTCCGGCCTGCGAGCAGGCCGATGAGGATCGCTACGCCAATCCCCGTCCGCCATGCCGCCCTTGCTGCAGCGTTTGCGACCGTTTGTCGTTGTTGGATGCGTGTCAAAGCCATGCCGACCTACTCCACGCTGCGGCTCAGTGCGATGTCCTTCCATTGGTCCGACGGCGGAACAATGCTCGGCGTCTGTTCCGACTGCATGCGTCGCGATTCGCGGGTGACATGCTTTCGCACATATCCGTACACCTCTTTCATACTGGACCAGCCGTCGTGATCCTCATCGGCCTCGCCCTTTATCCCGCGCAGCAGGTAGTAGGTAAACAAGCCGTGATGTTTCTCCGGATAGGCATTGCTGATCTGACCTGTCGAGGTCGCGTTGAGCGAGATAATGGAACTGGTTGGGGGACGCACCTGTTCGACATGAATCAAGGCGGGCCGGGCGCCTTTGACCAGCATTTCTGCGGCCCTGGAAGCAACGCCGCTGAAACACGAGTCCAGGAAAACGTACACGCGTTTTACCTTCAGCTTGTGCAAATCCTGGTAAAACGAGATCAGCTTGTAACCGGTCTGTTCGATAAAGCGTGTGTCGGCATCGAACGGGACCAGGTAGGGCTCGCCTTTTTCCATACCCGGCATGCCGTGCCCGGCAAAATAGACGTACAAGGTGGCGTCTTCACCGACATTGTTGGGAATATATTTTTTCAGATACCCCTCGATGCGGGCTTTGGTGGCATCTGTGTCGATCAGCGAAATGATGTTCGCTTCAGGCACTCCAAGGACCCGGATAAAATAGTCGCGCACGATCAGCGCGTCCTTGCGGGCATACTCCACCTTGGGCAGCCGGTTGTAATCCTCGATCCCGATGATCAGTCCCCAGTCCTTGGGATAGGGTTTGGCGGACACGCCCGGCGGCAGCACCAAAGGATCGGCAAGCACGCTGAGAACAAAGGGCTTGGTATCGATCAGTTCGTTGTCGACAAACAGCTTGACCGCCCACTTGCCCGGAGAATCCACGGCGGCTTCATCCCTGAGCGATATGCGGTGCCAGGCGGTCACCTTCGGCAGGTATTTTCCCTTGTCCACCTTCAGGGGATAATTTTTAGTGGAAAGGTAAACCTTGCCCGCCGGATCGACCCACTCCCAGCGCAGTTTGTGCGTACCCGACATATTCTCGAGCGTCACCAGAGCCACAACCTGCTCGTCTTCTGTGTTAAATTTACTGGTTTGCTCTCGCGGCACTCCGATGGAACCGGACTCGTCGACGGCCTTTGCCAGCTGCATCCCCTGAAATTTGGGCGGCGGCCTGTTCTCGACGGTTTTTTGCGATGCACAGGATACAAAAAGAAGCATAACGCTCAGACAAATGACAGCGGTTC
>JBNKKC010000037.1:0-14120 GCA_050291625.1 Desulfobacteraceae bacterium | reverse complement strand
GATGTCGAAAAATGTCTTGTCGCAGTAAACTTCCCAGCCAAGCTGGTTTTCATCGAAGAAGATCGCCCCGCCGCCGGTAATGCGACGGTTGATATCGATTCCCGCCTCTCGGCAGTACCTCAGGCGGATCTCTTCCTGGATCGACTGATGGTAGCCCACCAGGACGCTGCGCGGCTTGAACTGCAGAAAGCGGATGGTGTCGGGCGAACGCCCCCGGCCTTTCAGTTCCAGCAGCGCTTCGTCCAGGGCCATATTTTCCGCCGCGCTCATGGGCGGCGTATCGAGTAAGCGCCAGGTTGTCATATTTGGTACTCTCAAACCCGGTAATCGATGGTGACGTTGCTTTTGAGCAGTTTTCCCACTTCGCAGAGTTTTGCCGACTGGTACAAAATTTTTCGTTCGCGCTCGGACAAATCCGCATCCAGCTGCAACGCCACCTGAAACTCGGTATTGCCGTTGCCGCCGGTATGGCACCCTATCCGGACTTCAAGATCAGAAAGTGCTATTTTTTTGTTTTTGGCGACCGCATCCAGGGTCAGGACGATACAGGCCCCCAAAGCGCCCACCACCATCTGCATGGGACAGCCGGACCGGCCCGCTGCATCATCCCGTCGAACCATGCGAAAACTGCCGCCGTCGGTCTCCACCAGCGCCTGGCCGTTGCTCAAACGCACGCTTGCCGTAACGCTATCCATCATCCTCATCCTGCAAAGCGCGCCGCACCAGCTGGGTGACATCCAGCACCTCGACACCGGCCTTGTTGCGTTTGGAATAGGTCAGCATCGTACGGACGCATTGCTGGCACGACGTGACGACCGTTGAGGCTCCGGTGGACTTCACTTCGTCGATTTTGGCCTTGGCAATTCCCGATGACAGGCCGGCATCGATCATTTCCAGGTTGCCGCCGCCGCCACAGCAGTTGCACTGCTCACGGTTGTTCGGCAACTCTACGAACGTAATTCCGGGGATCGACTCAATCACCTTGCGGGGTGCATCAAACTCACGCGCACCGCGTCCCAGATCGCAGGGGTCATGGTAGGTCACCGTCAGATCCAGATGATTTAACGTGATGGCCTTGGTTTCGATGAGTTGCTGCAGATACTGTGTGCTGTGGTAGATTTCAATGCCGTGCGCCTCGTACGGGTAATGCTCTTTCCACATTTCATAGCAAGAGGGGCAGGCGAACACGACCTGATGCGCCCCCTTGTCAAGCACCGCCTGGATATTATGCTCGACAAATTCGGCAAACAGGTCGCCGAGCCCCGCCCCCAGCAACGGGAACCCGCAGCACCACTCCTGTTCACCCAGAAGCGTAAAGTCAACCTTGGCTTTGAGAAACAGATCGGCCAGCGCCAAAGGAATTTTCTGGGCAACCGGGAAATAAGCTGCCGTGCACCCTGTAAAATAAACCACTTCGGCTTCATCCCGCACATGCAGATCGTCGGGTGGGTCGTCCATATCCTCGACCCATTCGGCCCGCTCTTCGTTGTCCTCGTCAAAGACATTGCGGCTCTGCTGCAGATTGCGTTTGATCATCTTGATCTTTTGCGGAAAGTAGCTTGTGTCGACCAGGTCTTGACGCAGCGACAACCACAGCTCCTTGAGGTGAATGCCCACCGGGCATACTTCCTGGCAATTGCCGCACAGGGTGCAGCGAAACACCGTCTCTGAATAGGCTTTCCATTGCTCATCGGTCATGGGTTTGCCGCCCAGCAGCCTGGCCAGCCATCCGTTGCTGCGGCTTTTCAGGATCCTTTGAAGGCCCTTCATACGATTGAGCGCCGACAGATCACCGTCCCCGGCGGCTTTCACCGCCGGGCATACATCGGCACAGGACTGGCAGTTGGTGCAGGCGGCCATCTGCACGCACTGCTGCAGGCTGTATCGGGAATTGGCTGGTTTATTCATCGTCGGCATACTTTTCGATCTCTTCTTCAATCCATTTTTCAAGCGCATCGGCACCGCTCATCAGGCTGTCCACTTCGGACATATCGTCCGGCTTGATCTTGTACATCCAACCCTTGCCGTAGCAATCTTCGTTGATCAGGCCGGGGTTTTCTTCAAGCGCCTCGTTGACCGAGTCGATAACGCCGTTGACGGGGCCGTAGACTTTGCCCAGCCATTTGCCGGACTCGACTTTGGCGAACTTTTTCCCCAGCTTGACCTTCTTGCCGTCATCGGGAAGTTGAATGTAAACAATTTCACCGGCCAGTTTCTGGGCGAAATCATCCATTCCCATAACGATCAGGTCGCCCTCTTTTTTGACCCAATAGTGATTGGATTCGTAATACAGGTCTTCAGGCATGTTATATCCCTTGATGTCCATTGAGCGTCCTCCTTGTTGATGTCTCGTTCATATCGGCCTTCTTAGCCGATAAAAAATAAAACCGGATCAATATCATTCCGCCGACCCAACCTGTTCAACTGGCAAACCGGCCAACTGGCTAAACCGATCATTCTGCGTCTTCCATCAGTTCGTTGATAAATTCAGTGGTGTTGCATATCCTGATTTTCTGCTTGCGAAGTTTGGCATTGGACAGATTGTGCACACACGAGTTGCACTCGGTGACCAGAACATCGGCCTCCAGGTCCAGGGCTTCACTCAATCGGCGTTTGGCCATGGCCAGGGAGTTTTTGGCGTACGCCCCCCGCGCACCGCCGCCGGACCCGCAGCACAGGGATCCGGCATGGTTGTGCGCCATCTCCACAAAATTGGGAGCAATCTTGCGAATGGTTTGGCGGGGCTCTTCGTAAATGCCGCAGTGACGTCCCAAGTCGCAGGGATCGTGATAGGTGACTCTTAAGTCGGTGGTCACCCCCAGGTCGAAATCTTTGAGGAACTGGGAGATGTGGACGAGGTTCACACCTTTTTCGCGCAGCACCGCGTACGGGTCTTTGTTTTTGAACGTGCGATAGCAGTAAGGGCACCCGGTGATGACGGTTTTGGCGCCCGTGGCAACCATCGCATCAATATTTTTTTTCGCCAGGTCTTCATTCAGCCTGTGCCCTACATCTTCCAGCACGCCGCTGCAGCAAACTTCGTCTATCAGCGTGTAATCGACCTCCAGCCGGTCCAGCAGATCCAGGGTCGCTTCGGTGGCCTCATCTTCGCGGTATTGCCCCACGCAGCCGATAAAATAGACGTATTCGGCCTGTTGATTTCGCTCCCGGTCGAAGTCTTCGGGCTCATCCTCGGCATAGATATTGGTGTGTTTCTGCAACACCTCGTTCATTCCGGTAAAGGCCGGGTGGCACGAGCCGATGTTGACCATATCCCTGCGGGCCTGCTTGATGATGTCAGGAACATTGACACCCGACGGGCAGTTCTCATGGCATGCCGCACAGGTCGTGCACTGGAACAGGGTGTCGATCAACTCGTCGTTCAGCTCGATTTTGTCATCCATGATCTCTTTGAGCAGCAGCATCTTGCCGCGGGCGTTGAACGCCGGTCGCAGGGTGGCGCCATAGACCGGGCACACCGCCTGGCAATAGCCGCAGCGGGAACACTTCAGAATCTGATCGCGATATTTTCTTTCAAAATCATATTTTGCTTCCATTAGTTGACCTCCAGAGCCATTTTACCGGGATTCAGGATATTGTTGGGATCAAATGTCTGCTTCACCATGCGCATGGCATCCATTTCGACATCGTCATGCTCCAGAGACATATAGGAAGCCTTGGCAATGCCGATGCCGTGCTCACCGGTCAATGTGCCGTTCAATCCGATGGCCAGCTCGAATAGCTCATTGACGGCTTTTTCCATACGCTCCACCTCTTCGGCATCGTACCCGTCATAGAGAATCTGAGGGTGCAGGTTGCCGTCGCCGCAATGGCCGAACGTTGCGATCTGAAGATTGTATTTTCTGGAAATGGCGCCGATCCCCTTGAGAAGTTCGGTGAGTTTGCCCATGGGTACGGTGACATCCTCGAGCACAAAGTGGGTCTGAATGCGGGCCAGAACGGCATACGCCGATTTGCGGGCCTTCCACAGATCCAGCGCCTCTGCTCTGGAGCCGGCCTGCTTGACGTCGTCCGGATGGTTATCGTTAAAGACGCTGATGACCTTCTCCAGCTGATAGTCGGACTCGGTCTGCGTATAGCCGTCCGTTTCCACCAGGAGCATGGCCTCCACTTCGGGCAGCCCCAGATCCGTATTCTGATTGATGGCCTGAATCGTGGGGCGGTCCATTATTTCCATCACTGCGGGAATGATGCCCGAAGACATGATCTGGGTAACCGCCGTGCCGGCATCTTCCAGGTTGCTGAAAGTGGCCACGGCCGTGCTGCTGGCCGTCGGTCTGGGATTGATCTTGAGCGTAATTTCAGTCACGATGCCCAATGTGCCTTCCGAACCCACGATCAAACGGGTCAGGTCGTAGCCCGAGACGCATTTGATGGTGGAAGAACCGGTCCGCATCACGCGTCCGTCGGCCAGAACCACTTCAAGCCCCAGTACATAATCCCGCGTGGTGCCGTATTTGGCCCCTCTGACACCGCCGGCGTTGGTGGCCACGTTGCCGCCCAGGGTACACACGGTTCCGCTGCCAGGATCGGGTGGAAAACAGAAGCCGCCGGGGGCCAGCGCTTTGTCCAGATCCGCATAAACCACACCGGGTTGTACGACGGCATAGCGATCTTCGATGCTGATTTTGACGATTTGATTCATGTGGTTCAGATCCAGAACCACACCGCCTTTGACCGGCACCGCCATTCCCGACAAACCGGTTCCGGCGCCGCGGGGAATGACCGGAATCCTGTGCTCGTTGGCCAGTTTTAAAATCTCTGACACCTGTTCGGTCGTGGTGGCCCATACCGCACAATCGGGACGGTGGCTGTGCTCCGACGAATCATAAGCATATGATACCAGGTCGATCAGTCGGTCGGTCATGTTCTGTTCGCCAACAATCCGGCGAAGGGCTTTCTTGATATGGTCATCCATGGTTACCTCCTCTAACGGTGTTTGTTGTCGGTCACTGCGTTCATGGCCATGACCACCGGCGCCATGATGATGTGCATCATGCGGCTGAACGGAATATAGGCGATAAACGCCCCGGTCAGGATGGCGTGCAGGTACCAGATGTACCCATACAGCCCATTCAGTCCGGCCATCTGGGAAAAAAGTCTGCTGATGCCAAAACCGACAGGGGCATAGGCGGCGGCGCCGCCTGCCCCGGTCATCGCAATCCGGACACCTTCCAGCACAAACCCCACCACCACAATGGCCCCCAACAGTGCCAGAGCCAGCCGATCCTGCCCGGGCAGTCCATCTGCGCGGGTCTTGTCTGCTCCGCCCCCGCGGGCCAGAGAGAGAGCGATCCCGGCAGCCAGCAGCAGTCCGGTCACGTCGAACAGCATGGCGGCAGCCGGATGATTCTTATCGATCAGCACCCAGACCAGCGGGACATCCTTGAGCCAGTTGGTCGCCAGCAGCGCAGCGACACCCCATACAAACCGGATCACAAACGGCCAGAAGATCAGGGCATGAATGGCCCAACGCCGAACCGAACGGCGATAGAGACGGCGCTGCAGCAGGACGTCGTACCAGAGCGTCGCTGCAATCGTTTTGAATTGGCTCGAACAGACGGTTCTCAGGGTGTTCTCGAAAATCCACTGGATATTGGTCAGTATATTGCCGCCGGCGGCACCGGCAAACGTGCCCGAGAACCAGAGCGTGACAAAACCCAGCAAACCGACACTGAACACCACCAGGGCAATGATGGTGGTGGTATCGCCGGCGGTCATCGTAGCGGCATGGCAGGGCATGCACATCACGCTTTTGGGGGGCAGGATCATGGCGGCTGCGCCGACGGTATTGCCGTCAAAGTGGCAGCGCGCGCACCCTTCGCCTTCGGGCTTGGCCAGATGGTGCACGGCGGACCAGGTTCCGGGCATCGTGCCCGATTGCCATGCGACGGTTTTGGTCCGCGCATCTCTGACGGGCACGACCCCGCCCATATGGCAGGCCTGACAGGCGACGTTGCTGTGCGCTTCATGGGCGGCGCTCTCCTCGTGCCGCTGGTGGCACTGCAGACAATCGCCCCGTGCCTGTTGATTATGCCCGTATTGATCGGCGCCGGGATGGCAGATGAGGCAATCCAGTTCGGCATGCACCGTGGTCTGATACGAGTTCGTATCAATCGCCGGGACATACGCGGGCATCAGCTCTCCGGCGCCGTGGCAGGTAAAGCACATGCTGCGATTTTTTGCGGAGCGTTGGGCGTCATTTGACGCAATCTCCAAATGACAGCCGACGCACGTTTCATCCTCCTCCGAAAAGCTTGATTCAGCGGCGGAACCGGCCGTTCCGGGTGCCCCTTCATAATGGGGGTCATGGCATTCAATGCAATTGAAAAAGCGCCCGGCCTCCTCGACGGCTTCGCCGCCGTGCTCGGCATCGTCTTCGATCTGGCTTTGGACATCCTCGTGGCACTGCAGGCACTTGTCGCGATTGAAAAAATCGGTGACCGTCTTATTCACATTGGCTGGATTTGGATGCCCATTGTCCGTCTCTATGTCGCTGTGGCAATCCAGGCACGTCGTCTCGGCATGCACAGACTGTAAAAACCGGCTGCCGTCTATTCGCCATCCCGCCGAAGCATCGGGTACGCCGGCGGCTAAAATCAAGGCCAGCGCAACAAGCGCCCCAACCACGTTCATACTCATCCTATTGTGTTTGCCAATCATCCTGCACATCTGAATCAATTGCCGTGCGCCCCTTTCGTATGTGATGCTCAACAGCCCGTAGCGCCTGGAACCGAGTGCTGCCGGCGCGCAAATTGGTTTTTGGTATTACCATTATTGACACCTACACCGACCGACCCGCTAACGTCAACCCAAAATATCAACCAGACACCCTTTCCGACCTCAATACATCCATAACTTACAGTAATAATATATAATTATTACATATTTGATTCCCGGCCATCCTGTTCAAATTGGTATTACCTTTAAGTACGACACATAAGCAAGATCTATTCCAAACAATTCGTTCCATGACGCATCGACACGCTTCGCTGCGTATCAGTTGATCATCGGCCACTTTTCCCGCCTGCTCGATATTTGCACTTAACTATTTTGAATTAAACGACTTTGAATGGCATACGCCTTTGCCGATGCTGTTATTTGCCAGAAACCTTCCACGTGAGGACGGGTTCATATCCGGTGGGAATGATTGTCGATTGTCACGGCATTGGCGTACAGCCACATTTTGGTATAACCTTGACACAATATGGCTCTGTGGTGTAATAAAAAACCACATCCATGATCGATCCATCGGGCGGCACACTTTTGCAGCTGTCAAGGTCGCCGCCGCATTCATGAAAGGTGCGGTCACATGACCCAGAAACTGAAACCGATAAAACCCAAACGTATTGCCGACCAGGTATTCGAGCAGTTGTATGAGCTGATATTCCGGGGCGAGTTCAAACCAGGTGAAAAGATCATGACCGAACGCGAGTTGTCCGAAGCGTTTCAGGTCAGCCGCACCTCCGTCCGGGACGCCATCAACAAGTTGGTGGTCATGGGCATGCTGGAACAGCGCCAGGGCCAGGGAACATTCGTTTGCCAGCCCGGCGGCAAAACCCACTCCTTCATGGCCAAAGTCATGGCTTCTCAAAACGCCGGCTTGCAGGACCTGTTGGAAGTCCGGATGGGGCTGGAATGCAATGCCGCCGCTCTGGCGGCCCAGAGAGCCGGCGACGACGATATCGAATTTTTGGAAAAGAGCCTGGCGGAAATCGAAAAACAGGTCAACGAAGGTCGGCTGGGGTCCAGTGCCGACACGCAATTTCATATGGCCATCGCCTACGCCACGCATAATCCGCTCCAGGTGTTTCTGATGAAGCAGTTCTACGATTTTCTGGCTTACGGCATCAAAGAGAACCTGTTCACCCTTTACCGTGAATCGCGACAGTTCAAGACCATCCAGACGCAGCATGCCCAAATCGTTTCGGGCATCAAAGCCCGGGACCCCATGCGAGCCTATCTCGCCACCAAGCAGCATATCGAATATGTGATTCAGACCATAAAAGAGGGAGAACAGGCCGCCGCCGCCAAATAAACAGAGGTTGTGCATGCAGATTCGCTATCGAAATACCCTGAACCAGCTCGTTGCACTTCAGAAATTTATGCTGCGCAATTCCGCCTTGGGCCGCAAAATGATGCTGCATCGATTCATCATGGTGGAGTGTATCCTGGGATTCATCTGTATCGTCTTCGCCATCAACCACAACCGGCTGGTGGTGTTGATCTGCTTTGCCGGCCTGTCCGGCCTGGCATGGCTGCTTCGCGAGCGGTCGGTCATCGTGCAGTTCAAAAAGGATTTCAGACGCGAACGGCGCAAAAATGACACCCATTCGTTTGACAGGGACCGGATGCTGACCATCGATGCCGACGGATTCCAGGTCCGGATCGGCAGCCAGGAAAACCGATATGACTGGAGCGAAGTGGAAGCCGTGGGCCGGGATAAACACAATATCTACATACTGCTCGATGGCGTCCTGCACTACGTCATTCCAAAGTCGGCCTGGGCCGATCCCGATCAATCCGAACAGTTTTTCAACGCACTGCAAAGCCACCGGAACCTGTAGCCGGCCCACAGCACCGACCGGTGCCAACTCCCCGACAAATCCTCATTGAATTCTAAAGTCCAACCGATTTCGAGCGATATCTATATCTGGCAATCCGGATGAACGGCTTAGAGACCTCGCAACGAGGACACGTGTGCTGGCCGGGCGGTTCACATCGGGCAACAAATCAAAAGATCTCTGGTCCTCCGGCCTTACCTGCATACGGAACGACAACGACGAAGGAATTTCGCATGCTAAAAAACATCAAACTCGGCCCCAAATTATTGATCAGTTTTGTACTGGTGGGACTGCTGCCCATCGCAGTGGTAGGCTTCATCTCATCGAGCGCCACTAAAAAGGCATTGAATCAGGCGGCGTTTGAAAAGCTTCAGGCGGTCAATCAAACCAAAAAAGACCAGATCGAAAATTATTTCCAACGGGTTTTTAGCGATTTGGAGACCTTGACCCTGAGCCAGGACGCATACTATCTCTATGAAAAATTCGAGATGTACAGCAATCTCAACAGCATCTCGGAAACCGGCGAGTTCAAGACATCGGGTGAAGGAGGCACCGCCGGTCGATTGTTTGATAAAGGATACGAGGAAATTGCGACGGTTGATGCACGCAATTTATCCCGAATGAACAAAGAGGGCGGCTATGCAGACATCTATTTCATCAGTGCCCCATGGGGCCACGTCCAATGGTCCGCAACCCGCAAGAGCGACTTGAGCGCCAATTTGGTTCATGGGCCGTTAAAAAACGGCAACCTGGCAAGGGTATGGCGAAACGTCGTGGAAACCGGCAAACCATTCTTCCTCGACTTCGCGCCTTACGGACCGGACAATCATCTTCCCTGTGCTTTGGCCGGCTATCCCCTGTTTGAAGAGGAGGAGTTTCTGCGGGCGGTTGTCATCTTCCGGATCTCCGCCGATCCGATCAATAAGATTATGGCGGAACGCAGCGGCATGGGAGAGACCGGCGAGAGCTACCTGGTGGGCCCGGATCACTTGATGCGCTCGGATACACGGTTTGCCCCCAAGCGTTTTTCGGTCGCCGGATCCTTTGCCGATCCCAAAGCCGGAAAAATGGAGACCGAAGCGGTCAAGCTGGCGCTGCAGGGCGCATCCGACACCATGATCACGCGCAACTATCTGGGGCAGAAGGTCTTGACCAGTTTCAGCCCGGTACAGGTTGCCGGACGGACGTGGGCATTGGTCGCCGACATCGATGTTGACGAGGCCTTCTCCAGCATCAGCAGGATGCAGCTGCTGATGATAAGCGTCGCCCTGCTTTGCGTCGCCGCCATTGTCGCGGTGGCCCTGTTCATGACGCGCTCGATCACACGGCCCATCGTCCGTGGGGTTGAGTTTGCCAAGTCAATGGCCGGCGGCGACTTCAGCCAGACACTGGATATCGACCAGGGGGATGAAGTGGGCATTCTGGCCAAGGCCCTCAACAACATGACCCACAGCGTGGGTTCCATGTTCAAGGAGGTGATTTCAGGTGTCGAGACCATGACCGCCTCTTCGGCCGAGTTGACGGAGATCGCTCATTTGATGTCCGACGGCGCCACCAGGACCTCCGTCAAATCCAATTCGGTCTCCGCCTCCTCGGAGGAGATGAGCAGCAATTTGAACTCGATTGCCGCCGCCATGGAGCAAGCCAGCACGAACCTCACCATGGTTGCCTCCTCTTCCGGAGAGATGAGCAGCACCATCATCGAAATAGCGAAAAACTCGGAACGCGCCAGATCCATCACCAGCGAAGCCGTATCTAAGGCCAGGGATGCATCGGGAACAGTCGGTGATCTGGGCGTCTCGGCACAGGAGATCGGCAAAGTCACCGAAGCCATTACCGAGATCTCCGAACAGACCAACCTGCTGGCGCTGAACGCCACCATTGAAGCGGCCCGCGCAGGAGAAGCCGGCAAAGGCTTTGCCGTGGTCGCCAACGAAATCAAGGAGCTTGCCAAGCAGACCGCCGACGCGACGCAGGACATCAAGCGTCAGGTCGAGGGCATTCAAACCAGCTCGGACAACGTTGTCGAGGCCATCAAACAGATCTCTTCCGTCATTGACGAGATCGACCATATCGTTTCCACCATCGACACCGCGGTGGACGAACAATCGGCAACGACTCAGGAAATTGCACAGAATGTGACACAGGCCTCCCACGGCATTGGTGAAGTCAATGAAAACGTTTCACAAAGCTCCGGGGTAGCCAGCACCATCACCGAAGACATGACAGAGGTCAACCAGTTGACCGATGACATGACCAAAAGCAGCAGCCACGTCGACGCCAGCGCAGAAGAGCTGTCGCGGCTGGCAGAGCAGTTGAAAGACATCGTGGGACGTTTCACTGTTTGAAATATTTGTCCAGTCCCATATGGCGGTGGAGATGCTGGAATCCGGCCCGACCGAGCGTGACATACTGTCTCAAATAGTGAAACCCCTCGAAGGGCAGGGCATAGCGCTCCAGTCCGGGCTCGGTGCACTCCCGGCATTCGGGAAATGCGAGGATCCTGCGGCGAAAACGGGATGCCGCAGTCGAGCGAATCATGGCCTTCAGGGGTGTATCCCGGACATTGCCCAGCAGGTTGTCGATGATGGGGCAGGCATAAAGTTCTCCGGTACTGCGAATGAACAGATAGTTAAAGCCCGCCGAACAGGGCTTTACCATGCGTCCGGAATCGAGAAAACGGAGAAGTTCATTGCGATAGTAACTCCACTGGAAACGGGAGGTGAGGTAGAAATCCCTGAGCTTTTGCAGATCCCGGGGTGAAAAGTTCAGGTCCTCCCGCCGGTCGATATTGTTATAACGGTTGGCCGTGATAATAAAAGGGGAGATGATTGTGAAAAGGCCCCGCTCATCGGCATAGCGCCAAATGGCGTCCAGTTCGTCGATGTTGAAGCGGGTAACCGTGGTCTTGATGCCCAGAATCAGGCTGGGGTGCCTTTCCCGCAGTGCCAGCAACCCTTCCAAAGTGGCGCTGAGCCGCCGCCAGGCACCCGGGAAGTTGCGAATCCGGTCATGGGTGGCGCCCGCTGCGTCGCAACCGCAGGCAAACACCAGGGCCAGCCCGGCCTCTTCCAGGGGACCGATCACGGCTGCAACATCTTTCAGGACCTTATCCGTCAACAATCCGTTGGTGGTGATCGCCACCGAGCAAAGGCGCCCCAGGCGGGTGGTTTTCAGCCGGCCGATACCCAGCAGCAGATCGGCCAGATCGCTTCGCAGGAAGGGTTCGCCGCCGGTGATGTCCAGCTCTTTCAATTCGGAAAGGACCGGATCTTCCAATAATCCGAGCCAGTCGGCCGCCTCCAGCTCCGGCAAGTCCGGCTGCATCCGCCAGATATTGCACATCAGGCATCGGGCCACGCAACGGCGGGTCACCTCCATGCTCAGCGCCTCGATCCGGCCCGGACGGCCCGAGGCCTTTAAAAAACGGTATCGGCCGCCGCGCAGAGCGAGGGTAAGCAGGAGGCGATTGATTTTCATGGCGTCATGTTTCCTCCATGGGTGAGATGAAGGCGCAACGGCCCGCCACATTCAAACAGCCCGTGTCTCCAGTCCGTAAGAATAATGGACCTGTCGATTATTCTCAAGAACATTCAATTTCCTGCCGTGCGTATGACAGACGGCATGAACCGAACCGCTCCAATGGATTTGACGAGCCGTCGGCGATTATGTCGCCAGAGTCAGCTTCACGACCTCCGGCATCGGGGTGGTCGGCCGTCCGATCAACCGGCTGAGGGTTTTGCTGTCGTCAAACAGGCCGTCTTTGGAAGCACCCGTGTCGGATTGGGCCAGCAATTGGGCCATGCCATCCGGAAAACCTGCGCCTTTCAAAACGTTAGCGTATTCAGCCTCCGGCATGTCCTGATAGACGACGGTTTTGCCGGTCTGCCTGGCAATTTCGGCGGCAAATTCGGCCAGCGTATAGGCGCCGTCTCCGGCCAGTTCATGCACTTTGCCCGCCTGATCGTCGGCAAGCAGCACGGCTGCGGCTGCGGCGGCATAATCCGCCCGGGCGGCGGAGGCAATTCGCCCCTCGCCGGCACAGCCGAAAACCGCTCCGTGCTGCAACGCCACCGGGATGCCGGCGGCATAGTTTTCCGTATACCAGCCGTTGCGCAGCAACACGTAGGGCACATTGGATTCGACCAGCATGGCTTCGGTTTGTTGGTGTTCCGATCCCAACGCCAGCGGCGTCGTGTCGGCGTGCAGGATGCTGGTATAGGCCAGCAGGCCGACGCCGGCTTTCTTTGCCGCGGCGATGACATTGGCGTGCTGCGGGGCGCGCTGACCGACTTCACTGGAGGATATCAGCAGCACTTTATCGGCACCGCTGAAGGCCGCGTCCAATGTGTCCGGATGGTTGTAGTCGGCCTGGCGCACGTGAACCCCCTTTTTTGCCAGATCATCCACTTTTTCCGGGCTGCGCACGGCGGCTGCCAACTCGGATGCGGGTACCGCTCTTAACAGCTCATCGATCACCAGACGGCCCAGCTGGCCGGAAGCTCCTGTAATGACGTACATGATCTCTCTCCTTTTTTATGGTTGAAATTTAAACTGGGATCACTATAATACATTAACTAACTAATAGGAAGTACGTACAAAAAAGTAAGTGCAAAATAACTGAAAAACAAAGGTTGCCCACAATGGAAAATCATCTGAGCCATCGACTTGAAAAAGGGGATTTATTCGCGGGCCCCTGTCCCTCAAGGGATATTCTGAAACATGTCTGCAGCCGCTGGGGAGTGCTGATTCTGATCGCACTGCGCGGCGGCACGCACCGCTTCAGCGAGTTGCGGCGCAAAATGGAGCGTGTCAGCGAAAAGATGCTGGCGCAAAGTCTTCGGGCGCTGACCGAGGACGGCTTTGTCCGTCGCGTCGCCTACCCGGTGGTGCCGCCCTTTGTGGAATACAGCCTGACCCCCATGGGCGAAGAAGTGGCCGAACGGGTGGCTGCCCTGGCCGACTGGATCGAGTCAAATCTGCCGCGGGTCATGGCATCGCGCCGGAACGGGGTGCAGGAGCCCTCATAACGCTCTTTCTACTTTTCAATAGCATCCAACGGACTTTGGACCCCCAACCGGTTTTTCCTCGCCACGTGGGTATAGATCATAGTGGTTTCCACGCTGGCATGGCCCGGCAATTCCTGAACCGTCCGGATATCGTAACCGTTTTCCAATAAATGGGTGGCAAAGCTGTTGAGCTAGAAGAATAGAATTGAAAGCCTGGCTTTGAGTCGATTTGGCAACCTTGCGCTCTAAGGCCAGATATGTTAAAAAATCGGCAACATGCTTAAAATCCAAATCCAGAAGTTTTATTCCTTTCACAAAACGATAGAACTGGCGCATCCAGTTGATATAGGTGGCCTCCGTGCGGTGCGAAAGGTGTTTGAGACGAATGGATACGATCATCTGATCCACGGCATCAGCCCACAACTTATCGATATCGGGTGTCTGAGCAGAGGGGGCCGCAGGAGCGCGGTCCAAATAATACCGGTATAATCGAATCGCGTCCGTCGCCTGCCGGACTTGCCAGTCT
>JBNKKC010000036.1:0-24123 GCA_050291625.1 Desulfobacteraceae bacterium | reverse complement strand
AAGATATCCCGCAACGTAAGTTGCCTGAAGACCCCTTGAAGACGACAAGGTTGATAGGCCGGGTGTGTAAGCACAGCAATGTGTTCAGCTTACCGGTACTAATTGGTCGTGAGGCTTGGCCACAAAACAATAGACATAAGTCCCGTCGAAGAGCTTGTAACCCATATTCAAATTGACTGTTACCGAATTGAAGTTTTCGGTGGCAATGGCGAAAGGGAGACACCCGTTCCCATCCCGAACACGGAAGTTAAGCCTTTCTGCGCCGATGGTACTGCACGGGCAGCTGTGTGGGAGAGTAGGACGCCGCCGAAATTAATTTAAACCCGGAATCGTTTTAAACGGTTCCGGGTTTTTTGATTGTCTATCCATCGATAGTTGCTGTATTGTTTGATCTTGCCTTGACATTCCAATTGTCATCCCATATAGATTCCGCCTAACGAACCTTCCGCACATGTCAATCCGTGCGATTCTATTTATTATTTCGATATAAGTTCCTGGTCTAAAAACCGCACATTCAGCGGTAAACCGTTATCCCTTTAGTTCCGCTCAAATCCTGTCCGGCTGATTTGCCGGATACAAACGGATATTGCAAAGGAGATAATTCATGAGTATCGCCGAAGACCTGAATTCCAAGTTGAAAAATAATCGATACAGCATGTACATTACCGATGCCGATGACCTGCTAGCCGCTTGGCACCATAGAAGGGAAAAAACATCTCATTGCCGCTGTTTCGATTTTTCCAGGGTGTCCCAGGAGTACCGCCTTTCAGCGCCGCCCCATGACGGTGTCCCTTTGATACCCTGTCACGTCACCTTACGGCGCAAATCATCTCAGGTCTATAAGACCATTAAACCGGCCCCGGAATATTCCACCATCGCCTGTCACGGTCACGGAAGGAAAAAGTCCATATCAACACACGATCTGGATAACCTCGACGCTTTATACGCCGTTTCCTTTGCCAGGCGAAACATTGCGCCGTATATTTCCCCCATCTTGGATACCGCCACGCTGACACTGGTGTGCAAAGACCTTGGCATCACCGGCCAGGCCATTCCCAAAGTGATCAAAGGCAGGCAATATATCGCCTTTACCAACTATGCCGGTTTGAGAAACCTGTTTCCGGGAACGCTTTATTTAGCCAACAACAGGAAAATCATTAAAATGGCCATCGGCTCGCTGGGCGTTAAAAACATGGTCATAAATGGCGGTATGCTGACTGTTTGCATTACCGTACCGCTGACTGTACTTGAGTGCTTTCTCAGAGATCCTTACTCATTTTCGGCCTTTGCCGGTAATTTAGCTTCGGATTTGATGAAAATTGGGATAGCTTCTATTATGGGGGCGATTTTTGGACTTGCAATAGGCGGTGTGACGACAATAGCAGCTTTGCCGATAGCTGTGACGATAGGTGTAAGTATTTCTGCTAACTGGGTATTGGAAAAGATTGATAGGCAATATCAATTAACAGAGAAACTCATCGCTGCCCTTCAAGATATGGGGGATGAGATTGATAGGATGGAAAATGAAGCCAAGACTACTATTTATCGGGGAATGGATGGCTTTTTTAGGTCACAGGGTTTAAGAATACCAAATTATTAAAAAATTTATACCATACGAAAAGACATACATGAATAAAGCTTTGGCACACACAATTCTTTTAATCGGAGATATTCTCTGTATTTGGGGATTATGGATCGGATATCATAGCTTAATTAATGTTTTATTCGAAATTAATTGTCAAATCGATATTATTAATTTTGGCAGTAGAGATGGTCTTTTTACAGCGGCTGCAATTTTGCCGATAGGACACATGGTTGCCATTGTAGAATATTTTTTCCCTGCATATATAAAAAAACACATGAAGATTTTTAATATTAGTGCCATTATTGCTCTTGTCTTTTTTATATTTACAGGCATTTATGTATCGAGTTGGCTGAAATATAAAGTAGAAAACACCGGCTATATTTACTGCCGCAATGCAAGCGGTGTCAGCGCTTTGGCAAGAAAATTGGTATACACTAGAAACATAGATATTTGCGAAGAACTAGTTGCATCAAAGCAGAAACGATAAAAGCAGATGATCTGTCCCTGGTACGAGAGGACCGGGATGGACGAACCAATGGTGTTCCAGTTGTCGCGCCAGCGGCATGGCTGGGTAGCTTAGGGCTCGCGCAAAAATAAATTCACATTTTTATGCGTCGATGCATCCTGCCTGGCGGTGTTGCCGAAGCGCAGAAATATCTCGATATTCCTGCGCTTCCGCGCCTTGCCAGACAGGCGCCTCAACACCTAAAAATGCAAATTTCTTTCTGTGCGAACCCTAAATTCGGAAAGGATAACCGCTGAAAGCATCTAAGCGGGAAGCCCACCCCAAGACAAGATATCCCGCAACGTAAGTTGCCTGAAGACCCCTTGAAGACGACAAGGTTGATAGGCCGGGTGTGTAAGCACAGCAATGTGTTCAGCTTACCGGTACTAATTGGTCGTGAGGCTTGGCCACAAAACAATAGCCCCCAACGATGCAAAAGCCGGAGGACTCCAGATCCGGCGTTGCCGAGGGATCGCAATAGCCGAACTATGGCTTCACCCTCGGCGCCTTGGCTCTGAAGCCCTCCGACTATTGCAACGTTGGGGTAAACATAAGTCCCGTCACAGAGCTTGTAACCCATATCCAGATTGGCCGTTACCGAAATGAAGTTTTCGGTGGTAATGGCGAAGGGGATACACCCGTTCCCATCCCGAACACGGAAGTTAGGGCGCAGGCAAGAAATAATTCCACCAGATTGCGCTGGATTTGGGTTCGTCTGCAAGGCACATCCGCCGGTGCATATCAGGGATATGTGCCGGTGGATGTAACGCCGCAGACGGGCGCAAAGACAAGCAAGGTGGTGGAATTATTTCTTGCCTACGCCCTTAAGCCTTTCTGCGCCGATGGTACTGCACGGGCAGCTGTGTGGGAGAGTAGGACGCCGCCGAAATTAATTTAAACCCGGAATCGCTCAGCGATTCCGGGTTTTTTGGTTTGTGTGCCTGTCAACGTGCCGGGGAGGACTTTTGACCGCAAAATGTACGCTAAAGTCTCAAAAAAGGAAAAATTGCCAAGGCAGTCTTAACCGAAAGTATTGATGACTGATGCCCGAATGAAAGGAATATGCTTGCAAATCGATCAACGCTTCTTACAGCTCCTGCTTCGTAAGCGAACGGCCAAGGCAACGCTTGTGTGTCGCTTTATGAATACAACATGCTGTAATGACAATGAGATTGACACACAGCCATTGGTTTGACATACTCTCGATCCAGAAAAGCAAGTTCTTTGCTTTAAAGCACCGCTTGATTTATCCAATACTTTTAATTGCCTCACGATAGAGTCAGGGACGGGCCGTATCGGCGTCGGTTTTAGAGGGTTGGGCGCCTGTCGAGTCCGCGAACAAGAGCAGCGCCAATGCAATGTTGGTGACAGGGACAAGGGGTTCAAGCATGGCAGACAAGCCTTCAGCACCAGACGTATCAATGGCCGGTGTGGCCCGTCAATTCAAATTGGATATCTACGACAAAGAGGTACAGAGCGCTGCGACTTACTCTTACCTTTGGATCGCCGATCAGGTCGGGCACATGGGATTGGCGGTAGTGTTGCAATTCTTTGGTCACATTATTCATCAGGTTCTCTCCCACTGGATCGATCTTTCATGGATCAGCGCCAACCTGTTTGGCTTGTTGCTGGTATGCATCGCAACAGCCTATTGGGAGTACAGCAGCTATAACCATATGCTTAAGAAAACCACCGGGCGTTTTCCGGTCAACAAGCGAGGTCTTGCCGCCAATGCCATAACCGCCGCCGGATACATGTGGGGCGGGGCAGTGATCGGCTATGGATTCCACCTGGAGACCGGCCCCAGCATCAGGGTGATGTTGCTGGTGCTGTTTGTCGCTCTGTTTCCCGCAGTTCCCTGGATCAGGCAAAAAATGATTTGGCAAAAAGCCGCATTGCCGTTTTTGCATCGTCTCGCCAATGTTCGCAAAACCATCACTGCAGAAGCGGCGGCCGAGGTGCAAACGGTGGTGGAGCGTTCGGTGCCTCCCGACGGCGAGCCGAGACAAGTGATTATTTTTGGTTCGATCGGTACCGGTCGCACCAGTCTTGCTGCCGGGATCGGCACCGAGTTCGCCTTCCGCAAGCGCAAAGTGCGCTACCTCACTTTTGACAAGTTTATCGAGCTCTCCAGCAGTACGGAAAACTTTCCGGGACCTAAGAATATCAATTATTGGCATTGGTGTGATGCGCAGGTGTTGGTGATCGATGATGTCAGTTCGGCATTACTGCCGATGCAAAACGCCCACATGCCGATCGAGATTTTCGAACGTGCGTTGATCAAACACATCAAGTCGAATTGGGATGGGTTGACGAATCGGGACAGCGTATGGGTGGTCGGTGATGTGGAGGATCAGGCGCCCTGGATCGATCTCATCGAACATGTATGTGAAAGCAGCCAACCCGCCGTGATTGTAGAGTTAAGCGCGGACAATGAAGCCTGATTTTGCCAGATAAGCGCGAAACCCGCCCCAAGACGAGATATCGGCGCAACGCAAGTTGCCTGAAGGCCCCTTGAAGACGACAAGGTTGACAGGCCGGATGTGTAAGCCCAGCAATGTGTTCAGCTTGCCTCAAAGGTGAGGGGATCCGTATGCTTACAAAAAAGCCAAGTGCCGCGGACGGCACTTGGCTTTTGTCGCTTGGGTTCTGATGGAAGGGGTTCGGACCGGAAGCCTCGACGCCTTATGGCATTTCCTCCATCCAGCCGATCCGTTTGGATTTGGTCACGCCCGGGTTCACCTGCTCGATGGTCTCGATGGCTCCCGTGCTGGTCTGGACAAATGCCTTGGAGCCGGTCTGGCGGCCCACGTGAATGTTGGGCGTGGTGGTCATGCCCTGGCCCAGATCGAGGACTTTCAGCACCTCGTTCTTGCCGTTTACCATGGTGCTGCCCAGGCCGACCACGGATTGAAAGTAGGCGGTTCCGGTTTTATAGTAGAGCGGAAACAGCTTGCTGGTCCCCTCAGGCTCACACAGGTCGCTGCTGGGGGTATAGGTGGTAAAGGCGACAACCTCACCCAGTATGGCCGCCTGACCCAGGTTGCGTTCGCCGCTGTCGGGAAAATTCAACAGCCAGCCGTCGAATGAAACCATCTCATCGACGAGTTCTTCAAAGCTGATACGGCCGTTGCCGTCCCCATCGGTTGCCGTCACACCGGTGACGTCTTCGCCGTCCTCGAAGACCGCGGCATTGCTGACATTGAGCAGATTGCTGGTCAGCACGTTCGTCCAATCCAATTCACTGACCTCGACGATATTGTCGGTGTTGGTATCCGTCCATGGTTCTTTGACACCGTAATAGGTCTGGGTGGTCGTGTATAGGATATCGTCGCGGTTGAAAAAGCGCCCGGTGCCGAAATAGACCCAGAAGCGGCCGTCATCGTCCAGGGCCACGCTGGGGGCTGCCGATATCGGTTTTTGAACATCGATCAGGGTGCTGTCGCCATTCCAGGTGTTGGGATCGAGGTCGTCCTGGAGCAGGATCCGCCTGAGCTTGCCGCCCCAGTTGGGGGCGCTTCCCGAAATCGTGCCGAAATAGACGGCATTGGCTTTGTAATCGAGATTGAAGTCGACCGTAATCGGGTCTGAAATAAACGATCCGGCATCCGGCAGGATTTGAAAAGGACCTGCCGCGGGCAGGCTGCCGCCCTTGGCGTCCAGCAAGGGTGACGTGCCGGCGCCCACGGCGTTGAGGTCGATGATGTAAATTCTGGCCTGTTGACTGCTGGTGCCGTCGTTCATGGCGGTGGTGAAGGCGCCGGCCGCATCGATGGGTCCGGAGCCCAGCACCAGGTACCAATCATTGGCGCTTGCCGTATCGGCCGGATCCATGACAATCGCCGTCGGATAGCCCGTGGTGAATCCCAGATCGCTGAATGTCACTTCGGCCAAAACCTTGGGAGCGGTCTCCGGGTTGGTGATATCCATAATAATATAGGCGGAGCGCATCTGCTGATCGGCGGCCTCGAAGGTACCGTCGTGGTCTTTGTCGGTTCTGATGACGCCGCCGCCGAAACGCATGCCGCAGACCAGGACCGTTCCCCAGCCTTCCGGATGGTCGGCGTCGGTTGCAAAGATCCTGGCATCGAAGATTTTGGGTTTCAAATCGACATAGTAGACATGGTTGTTGTCGGAGTAGGAGGGTTTGGTCAGCCAGTACAGATGAGGCAGCAGATTGTGGGGCACATAGGCCCACAGCTCGGCTCCCAACGGATGGGGCGATTCACCGCCGCGGCTGAGAGCAAAGCTATTGCTGGTCTCGTCGAAGAAGCCGCCGTTGAAGGCGTGCAGCATGCCGTCGTTGCCGCCCACGTAGATGACATTGCGCCGGTACCGGTACTGTTTGTAAAATTCTGTATAGCTGTCGTCCTTGTAGATCAGATCGTAGTCCTCCGCCGGGCGGCCCACCATGGTGGGGGTGGAGTAGATGATATCGCCCAGGCGCCATGTTTCGGTCGTGCCGTCGCAATCCAGGTCGATCTGGCGGCTGCGCATGGCCGGAAGAATCGAGCTGCCGAAGGACAGGCTTCCCTGGTCCTCTCCCCGGATAAAATTCACCAGCCGTTCGGCCTGCTCGTCCAGAAAGGTTGAAAAATCGCTGCCATCCACGCCGGGGGGGGGCGAAGCGGCCGAATATTGAAAGGGATCGAACAGGTGCAAAAAGGGAGCGATCTTGGCAATGTCGGTGGTGGCAAAGGGTATTTGTTCGTTGGTCTCGGCCACCATGTCGCCGTCATCGATAAATGTAAAAATATACCGCTGATTAGCGACGCTGGCGTACGGTCTCTGGGCCGTTGCATTCAACGTGTTGTCGTTGAGCCAGTCGCTGGAGTTCCATAGATAACTGATGGCATCCAGGCTAACCGGGGTAACCGAGGGATCGCGCTCACCGGGGTCCAGGATGCTGTCTTGATCGGTGTCTATGTACTTGTAAACATCGGTGCCGTCGAAAACGATGAATTGATCCGGGTCCGGATCTGAGGGAACGTTTTTCTCGATGTCGAGCTGTTTATTGCCGTTGGTGTCTTCGCGCATGTTGCCGTACTCGTCAACGAACAGGGCGTGAACCTGGCCCACCCATGACACCTCGTTGGTGGTTGGATTGCCGCAGAGAAGATCGTCGCGATTCGGATAGAAGATGGACTGGTAGACGGCCCCTTCGCCGGACCGCGTGTTGGAGATGACCGAGGCGGCCGTTCCGGAACTGGCCCGGGATTGGATGGCGTTGAACACCCGGTTCAAACCGCTGACAAGTTTCCTGGGCTGGTTGGCCAGCACGTAAGCGTCGGGCTCGCCGTCCGAGTCGGCGTCCCATTCTGAGGCCAGATTGGGTTCGTACACATTGCCGTCGCCATTGGTATCGGTCTTATCGGTCTTTTTCTCTTCGAAACCGCCGTACTTGCCGGTCAGCCAGAGCATGTTCATCTCTCCGACCAGGGGATTGGAAGAGTACTCCTGGGTATCGATCATGAAGGTGCTGACCGTCTGGCCGATACCGTTGCTGTCGGGATGATCCAGATGGTTCGGGATGTCCGGCCGAATATCCTGGGTGTTGGCATAGTAGGCCATGCCGGCGACGTAATAGGAATTCTCTTTGCCGGGCCAGGGGCAGGTCCCCATGACTTCGCCCAGACCGCGAATTAATTTGTTCGTGGCGTTCATATCGCAGTCCAGGTCGGTGCATCCCACGCACTGGTAGGTGCCGGTCAAACCCTGCAGGTCGCCCACGATATTGGTCCACTTGGTGACGCTGTAGTCCGTATCCGCATTGGACGGCGGGCCATAATCGCTGCCGATCAGATTGTGACCGTTAAAGGGAGTCGATGTAAAGTGGGTACCCGGCAGTCGTTTGTCCAGCCAGGGGTTGGCATCGTTGATGCCCACAATGTAGTTTTTCTGGCACCACGATTGGATGGGATCCTGCCATTGGGCGGCCGTAAGGGCCGGGAAGTACTCTCTTTGCGCAGCCGTCAAACCGCTGACGTATTCGCTTGTGGGTCCGCGGTTTTTGAAGTAGTTGAGGCACTCATAGAAAAGCTCGCTCACCGGATCGTAGGATTTATAACCGCCGGCGCCGAACTTGTTGGTATAATTGATAACGCCGCTGTTGCCGTTCCATTCCGTATTGTTTTCAGGATTATGGATCAAGATGCCGTCGGTGCCGAACTCCGCGATGGGGTTGGGGCTGCCGTCGGGCAGAAAGGGGCCCACATACTTCATGTTGGCCCGCAAAACGCCGCCGTGGCGGGACTGGCTGTTGTCATTGGCATAGGACATGACGGCAAAACGCATGCTGTCGGCGTTTTTCTGGATCAGCCCCTCGGGTTTATAGTAGCTGTTATAGTCGGTGCAGTTATCTTCCAGGCCCTGGCCGGCATCGCACACGCTTACCTGAACATTCATGTTTGCGGCCCGTTCGGAGCCGCCCCAGGAGGTGCCGATATCGAACTGGTAGCCGTGGTTGTAAATATAGATCTTGCTGTCGCCGTAGGGGGTTACCGTATTGGGCGGCACGTTGGCATTGGTTCCGCTGTCCTTGATCATCTTGACCGGATACCAGCTGTGGCCTTTGCCGAGGCCCATATTGGCCCGCTCAATCACGGTCTCCGATGTCGTATCGACCACGCGGTTGCCGCCGGTCAATGCCCAGCGGAATTCGTCGATGGCGGTCATGGTGGCCCAGTTGAGAAAATTGCCGCTCCACTTGCCGCTGGTGGAATGATCGGAATTGGTGAAGCCCGACGGCACAAAGCGCCCGCCCGAATAGACATAGGCTTTGTTGGGATCAAAGATGCCCAGGTACTCCTGGTTCGCTTCGTAGCAGCGCCCCACCCAGTTTCCGTCCCAGACCCGGCCGCCGCACTCTCCGCTGTCGAGAGTGTCGCCGTCATTGTTGGCATCATAGGGTTGGTCGTTATACGCGGCCCCCTGCATGGGGGTCTCAACGGAAAGGTTGAGCAGCACATTGGGATGGGTTCCGCTGGTGGCAAAGGGCGGCACTGCCGTGTAGTCCGACATTTGTTCGGCCGCTGCGGGAGAGACCAGCCAAAGGGCTGCCAGTATTACCAGTACGAGAGTTTTTTGATGATGCGTTTTCATATCGACCTACCTTTATGGTTCAGCGCTATTGTTGCTCCGTCAACGTCCTGCACTCGCGCGATAGCTTCAGGCGGTTTTCCGAATGTCGGGTGTCATCGGTTCGCCCTGATGCCGGTTGCAGGCATGCCTTTTCCGGCACCACCGATTGGGACCTTTACTGCTGGAGGTTCAAGACCTCGATGGTACGGACCTTGCCGTTGTCCAGCGTCAGCCTGGCATGGTCCACATAGCCCACCTTGGTCAGGGTCATGTAATCGATGGGGTATCGATCGATGGACGACACCACCACCCAGCACTCGGTCTCGAATCCATATGTTTCGGCATCGGCTTTTCCTTTTTCAGTGGCCGTGTGGATCACGTCGTAGCGTTGGGCCCCGATCATGAGATGGTCCTGATCGACCCAATCGATGCGGCCTTCGACCACGGCGGAGCTGTCGGCCCCGAGCGCTCCCGCCCACAGAATGGCGCCTATCAAGACAATGCGTATCAGGTTCTGCATGATGTTTCTCCTTCAATTGCGGACCGTTGTTAAATCAGGTGCAGCCATCGCCACCAGAGTCTGGCGACGCTGTGGTAAGGCCCGGTGGCCCTTGAACGAATCTCATAGACAATCTGGGCGCCGCCGCCGGCCAGGCTCTTTCCCACGCCGTCATAGCCGGCGGCCATCTGCAGGGCGCTGCCGGTGGAGAACCCGGTTTTGCCGTAGACTTTGAGAGAGACCTTGCAGTCCCCTATATTGGGCACTTCCACATCGTAATTGGTCTCCGTGGGAATGTTGTTGGCCGGTGTCACCTCGTCTTCGACATTGTTGAAGAAGTCGAGAGAGCCGGTGTTGATGTTGGCTTTGCCGTAGCTGCTGGCATTGAACCCGCGCATGTCGATATTCTGCCCGATCAGTTCGGTGACCATATCACTGGCACCGTCCGCCGCGAAAAAGACGACCTTGTGGAATTTGTCGTTGGACGCCACATCCAGTTCCGTCGTGCCGGTCCGGATGGCCATGATGCCCAGAGCCGTCACGGCCAGCAATACCAGCATCACGACCACCAGCACCATTCCGGATTGATTGTTTGCAGGACAGGTCAACACTCTTTTCATGGGACACCTCGATTATATTGTATCGGATTTGATATAGACCAGATTGATGGTTTTTTGAACTCCCCGTTCGATCCAAGATACGGCAGCGGTGATGGTCTTGGTGTTGGCGATCATATCATCTTGGGCAACCGTCCAATTGATGGTGTAGGACCCTTGAACCTCAGGAGGGTGGACTCCGTCCTCTAAATCAACATGGCCATAAGGCAGGGAGATCAATTGTTCCACCTTCTCCGCGGCCATGGCCGACTGAGAGGTGACGCCTCGGGCGAGATCGTTGGCCCTGACGGAGTTGGTCTGCATGGAGAGCACGCCGAATACGCCGATGGCAAAGATCATTGTCGCGATCAGCGCCTCGATGATGGCAAAGCCCTCCTGTCCGGTTTTTTCCCTATGTTTTATCGACCTGTTGCTGTTCATCCGGCGACCTCCCATGTTCTCAATACCTGTATATCTGTCTATTTTGATCACAGATTTCTGATTCTGATGTTCATTTCCAGTATCCGGCGTCTGATTGTGTCGTTGAAAGGGCCGACGAACCGATCACCCACCAGGTACCTGTCCGTATCAATGATGGCCTTTTTTGCCGGCCGGGTGCTGCGGCACAGCAGCCAGACGCGCACCATGCGGATGCGGTCCACGGGAACGTCGGCCAGGTTCCAAGGGCCATTGATCAGAGGCACGCCGCCCTCCACATCATCTCCGTCGATGTCGCCGTCCAAGTCTGTGTCCAGGGCGCTATCAAGATCATTATCGTTGTCCGAATCCACGGCCCAGATGATGTTGCCGGTGTCGGGGTCGGGAGGCTGGAGGTCTACCTTGTCGTCGAAGTCGGCATCAAAGGCATAGGCGAAACCGATAGCCTCGAGGCCTTCGGCCAGCAATTCATAATTCGCCGCTCCGGTACGCCGAACCAAGTCAAAGACGATGCCGTCACTGTCGATGTCATACCGCAAATAGGTGATTTGTTCCGCGATCCCGTCGGCATTCAAGTCATAGTTGACCGTCAAGGTTGGGCTGCCATTCGGATCAAGCTCTGCAGCACCGACAGGGTTCGGTTCGGCTATAGTACCGTCGTATCTGCGGATATCCTGGACACCTAGGGGGGTGGAAGGCGTCCCGATGCCGGTGGGATCGTACCCGGTGGCACGGATATCCCTTTCCATCAGGAACTGCGAGCCGCGCATCTGCTGCTGCATGTCGGCCACCTGGCGTTGGGTCATCACGGTCTGGGTAGTGGTCCTGTAGGTGGAAAACACGCCAACGGCGACAATAGTCCCGACGACAATTCCCACCATCAGCTCCACCAGAGTAAAGCCACCTTGACGGCGCAGCAAAAGAGACGATTGAAATGGCTTGTTCTGCCTGGTATGCTTTATGTTCATCCTCATACTCCCGTCATCACCCAATTTGCACCGTTCCAGACCTGCTTGGAAATGCCGCCGGAGGCCGAGGTGCGCAAGCGGTAAAAATGGGTATCGTTATTGGCAGGGACTGCTGCCGGTGAGCCATTTCCATGGTTGGTCAGTTGAATCTCTCCGGCGGTGCAGGTGCCCCAGGGTGTAAAAGTGATAGTACCCCCGCCCGCTCCCAATAACGGCCCCGTAAATTGAACAATACCGCGGTATTCTCTGAGATTGATAGTATGATTGTTCAATGAGATAGTATATCGATGGTTGGCTGGATCTGCTGGAGCAGTTATCGTAATCGTGCAGTTGGCGTGCCGCTTGATCGCCAGCAGCTTGGCCTGCTGCATGTCTCCCCTCAGCTGTTCCAAAGCCGTGCCGAGTCCTCGCTCCACCAGCCAGCTGCGGGTACCGCCGGAAAAAGTGATGCCGGCGATGATCGCAACAATCGCAATGGCGACCATGAGTTCAACCATCGTGAATCCTTGTGACGAGGCCCGGAGAATTGGACCGTTCGGCTTGTACCTAAGACGGGGCATCGCAACCTCCATATCCGTTTCATTCAGTAGACTGTTATTCCTCATATCCGACAGGTACTGTCCGGTGAGTGAGCAAAAAGCATACCATTGCAGCCATCGGAGTACCCGGCAAGCATCGTTCGGAAAGAGCCGACACGATGGCGTAAATGTTCATCTTACTGATATTAAATATTTAATCGTCGACAAATGCTGCTTGAACCCCACGATCGCAACCCGTTGCGGGTATGGATTCAGAAGGCAAAACAACGGATGCGGCTGATCCGTGAACATTTCCTGTCGTTCCCGGGTATTAAAAAAGTTAATACCTGTATCATCACATGATGCTATCGATTGACTTCAAAATTATAAAAAAGCCATTTAATTCAAGGCGATTAAGTACCGTATGGCGGCGAAGTATCAGTGCCTTGAACCAGATTTATTTTTTTTATGCCTGAGGCCGTTTTTTGTCAATGACTGGCTTTCGGCAGGATGCAATTTTTTTTGATGCGGGCTGCTTTCAGACTGGGTGACATAACCCGTCTTTGGTGGGATTACACCCACTATATTCAACCTGCAGACCCGCTTTCTGATGTTCCCGCCTCGCATGAAGATGAACATGCCTGCCTGACAGGCGGTCGTTGACTCGACAACCGCTGACGTGCTGTCCAATCAAATGCAGGTTTGATTTCATTGTGAGGATGTGCTATTGTTCCAGGATGTTATAAGATTCTGGGACATTTTCTACAGGAAGAGATGCCTTGGCCGTACGCGGTATAAAAAGCAAGATTGCCCTGAATGTGGCGCTGTTGGTGCTCCTGTCCGGCGCGATCACCGATGTGCTGGTGGTGGTGCTGGTACAGAATCTCTGGATCAGAGAACATGTTTCGTACTCCCGCAATATGCTGACATCCATCGGCCAGCTGCTGGCAGCGGTGCAGGAGACAGGCAGGCAGGAGCAAACAGACACAGCCGTCTCAAATCTTGTTGAAGACAGCGATATCGAGACTCTGCTGGCCGTCGACAGCCGGGGAGATGTTGTGCTGCGGATCGATGATCCTGACTATCCCCTGGAGACGGTGCGTCGACTGCTGGACTTGCATACCGGCTCCGGACAGGTGCACGTCGAGGAGATTGGATTGACCTGGACGGCGTTTTGGTGGCAGCCTGAGGCCGTCAGTATCACGATGTCATCCGGTTTTTTTCAAGGATCCGGGCTGCAATTGTCCGCTATCGTGAGCTTGACGCCCATCTACGATAAATTGCGCCAGTACAATAAGCCGATTCTGTTTTATATCGCCATCAACACCTCCATATTGACTCTGATCGGACTCTACCGCATTTTCCGCATCTACCTGCGCCCCATCGATCGTATCGTGCGGCAGGCCGACGACTATCATGAAGACGGCGACCTGTTTTTTGCCTTTCGGCAGGAAGACAATGAGCTGAATCGTCTTTCGATGTCCCTGAACCGCATGCTCAACCGCATCAAGGACGACAAGAAAACGCTGGAGGCGACCATTGCATCGCTGGAAAAAGCCAATACAGATCTGAAAAATGCGCAGAACGATATTTTGCGTGCCGAAAAGATGGCTTCTGTCGGTCGGTTGGCGGCTGGCATCGCGCACGAGATCGGAAATCCCATCGGCATCGTGTTGGGGTATCTCGAAATGCTCAAGCAAGACGACCTGGATACGGACGAGAAGGCCGATTTTCTCAAGCGAACCGAGAACGAAGTGCAGCGGATCAATACCATTATCCGTCAGTTGCTTGATCTGGCGCGGCCCAGAGACTCCGAATCGCAGGTTGTGGCGACGCATTCACTGCTGGAAGATATAGCCGATGTGTTGCGCCCACAGCCGCTGATGGCAAGTATTCGGATCAAACTCGATTTGGCTGCGGAGCGGGATCGGGTCTGGGCCAATGAAGAGCAATTGCGCCAGATCTTTCTGAACCTGCTGCTCAACGCCGCCGATGCCATAGCGGCGCGGAAAGATGACAACGACGGGGCCATACGGATTCGGACACGGTGTGCGGCCGCCTCCGACGATCTCCAACCCGGACATATACAGGTCAGTTTCGAAGACAATGGCGTCGGCATGTCGCCGCAGCAGATGGACAATATTTTCGATCCGTTTTACACCACAAAGGAACCGGGTAAGGGAACCGGTCTCGGTCTGGCGGTCAGCTACATGATTGTCGAGCGGATCGGCGGCAGCATCAACGCCCGCAGCGATGAGGGGCGCGGCAGTACCCTGACTGTTGAGATGCCGCTTTGCAGCGATGCGTCCGACCACGATCAGCAGGAGGTCAACGTCTCTTAAAAACGCGGTTGTAAAACGATGCAGAAAAGGGTCGTACCATGGCAGAATCCAAAAAAGAGTCGGCACCCGGTGCCAGCGTATTGATCATCGATGATGAAGAAAATATGCGGCATATGCTGTCGAAGATGCTCGGCAAAGACGGATACCAGGTGGATACTGCCGGTGATGGGGAAGAGGGGATCGCCAGGCTGGCTTCCAGCAATTTCGACTATATCCTGTGCGATATCAAGATGCCGAAGATGGACGGGCTATCCTTCTTGACAGCATCGCGCGATCTGACGCAAGATGCCACCGTCATCATGATGTCGGCTTACGGCACCATCGATATGGCGGTCAAAGCCATGCAGCTTGGCGCCTATGATTTCATCTCCAAGCCGTTTAAAAGCGATGAGGTACGGTTGGCCATCAAAAAGGCCGAAGAAAGAGATCGCCTCAAACGCGAAAACATCGAGCTGAAAGCCCAGATCCAGCGTATAGAGGAGCGTCACCAGTTCGGGAATCTGATTGCTAAAAGCGAGGGCATGCACGCTGTTTTCAACCTGGCCGCAAAAGCCGCCCAATACAACACAACGGTGCTGGTCACCGGAGAGAGCGGCACCGGCAAAGAGCTGGTGGCCCGCGCCATACATTATACCGGACCGAGGCGACGTCAGCCGCTGGTACCGGTCAATTGTGGCGGGATTCCGGAAAATCTGCTGGAGAGCGAGTTGTTCGGATATGTCAAAGGAGCCTTCACCGGTGCCGATACCGCCAAAAAGGGATTGTTTGAAGAAGCGCATCGTGGCACTATCTTCCTGGATGAGATCGGTGAGCTGTCCATGCCGTTGCAGGTCAAGCTGCTGCGCGTTCTGCAGGAAAGTGAAATTCGTCCTGTAGGGGCGTCCCAGACGCGTAAAATAGATGTGCGGGTCATTACCGCAACCTCGCGGGAGCTGTTGAAGATGGTGGATCATAATGAATTTCGGGAAGATCTCTATTACCGTTTGAACGTCTTGCCCATAGAGGTTCCCCCACTGAGAGAACGCAGTGATGACATTCCGCTGTTGTGCCGGCATTTCATCGAACGGTTCAACAAGATTTTTGATCGTACTGTCACCGGTATTGCGCCGCCGGCCATGGCGCAGTTGTTGCGTCATCACTGGCCCGGCAATGTCCGTGAATTGGAAAACGCCATCGAACGTGCCATGGTGCTGTCCGAAGGCGACACCTTGACCCCGGAATGTTTTTCATTTGCAGATCAAGCCGCGGACGAGGCCGCCGAGGCGCAACAGGCAACGCAAAGCTATTCGTTGAAGCACGCCCAAAAGGCCCTTGAAAAGGAGATGATTTCACGGGCCCTGATCGCCACCGACGGCAACCGGACGCATGCCGCACGATTGTTGGAAATCAGTCACCCTTCGCTGTTGAGCAAGATGAAGGCGTACAAAATAGACTTGTGACTTGCGATTTCCAAAATAATCGTGCTATTGCTAAGTTACTTCAATTATGTGAATCAGTTCACAATTTGTGAATAGGGGAGGAATCTCGCCGTGGGTTTTTGTATGCTAAGAGGCATGGCTGAGACTGCGGCTTGGCAACCAATGTGCAAGAGGAGGAATAGGGGTATGAAAAATTTTAAGCTTTGTTTGATTGCAACGATCATTCTTGCGATGTTCTGCGCTTCAGCTGCAGTAGCCGGTACGCTTCAGGATGTGAAAGCCAAAGGCTACATCTCCGTCGGTGTGAATGAGGGTCTGTTCGGCTTTTCAAAACCGGATGAAAAAGGCGTGTGGCGCGGTTTGGATGTCGACACGGCCCGCGCTATATCTGTTGCGGTATTTGGGGCGCCCGATAAAATAAAATGGGTTCCGCTGACTGCAAAAACCCGTTTTACTGCACTGCAGTCCGGTGAGATCGATGTTTTAACGCGGAATGCAACCCGTACTCTGACCCGTGAGACAGCCTTGGGGTTGACCTTTGTCCACAGCAACTATTATGACGGACAGGGCTTTCTGGTGCCCAAAAAAATGGGCGTAAAAAGCGCCAAAGAGCTGGACGGCGCCACGGTATGCGTACTGCCGGGAACCACCACCGAGCTGAATGCAGCTGATTATTTTCGGGCCAATGACATGAAAATGAAACCGGTGGTCATTGAGAGTACACCGGAGCTGGCCAAAGCCTATTTTGCCGGACGCTGCGACTGCCTGACGTCCGATGCGTCACAGTTGGCCGGCACACGAGCCATCGCTCCCAATCCGGCCGACCACACGATCCTGCCGGAAATTATTTCCCGTGAGCCCCTGGGGCCTGCCGTCCGTCATGGAGACGACCAATGGGCGGACATCGTTGATTTTGCCACCATGGCGCTGATCGAAGCCGAATATCTCGGGATCACTTCCAAAAATGTCGACGAGATGCTCAAAAGCAACGATCCCAAGATCAAGCGTTTCCTGGGGGCGAGCCCCGGTAACGGAAAGGCGCTGGGCTTGGATGAAAAGTGGGCCTACAACATCGTCAAGATGGTTGGCAACTATGGTGAAGTGTTCGAGCGCAATGTCGGCAAGAATACGCCTCTGAAACTTGAGCGCGGTCTCAATGCCTTGTGGACCAACGGCGGATTGATGTATACGCCGCCGTTCAAGTAATCAAAGAACCGTTAATCAGAGATCATCCCGGGCCGTATCAGGCCGCCACATCGTCCGCGTCCCGGGATTTTCAATTTCGTTCGCGATATCGCCGGATCATCTTGCATGTACGGCACTTTGGAAGTGACTGGAGCGGACCATGCATCAAGCAGACAATGGCATACCGGCTGCTGACGGTTCCGAACAGGTGTCTTTCTGGTACGATCCCAAGAAACGCGCCTTGATCTACCAAATTGCCACTTTGTGCTGCGTCGCACTTCTAAGCTATTACCTCATCTCCAACACCCTGGCCAACCTCGAACGTCAGTCCATCGCCACCGGTTTCGGCTTCATGCAAAAGGAAGCCTCCTTTGAGATCGGCGAGACGCTGATATCCTACTCGGCAGCGGATTCCTATGGCAAGGCGCTCATTGTCGGCGCCCTGAACACGCTGCTGGTGTCGTTTATCGGAATTTTTTTAACATTATTGCTGGGAACCCTGATCGGTGTGGCGCGTCTGTCGACCAACTGGTTGGTCTCCAAAATGGCGGCCATCTACATCGAGGTGTTTCAGGATATTCCGGTACTGCTTCAGCTGTTTTTCTGGTATGCTTTCTTCTACGAAATACTGCCATCGCCGCGTCAAGCACTGACACCGTTTGACGGCGTATTTCTGTGCAATCGTGGTCTGATATTTGCCGTTCCGGCATCCCACCCGGCCCATGGCTACATGGGCATAGCGCTGCTCGCAGCGGTAATCATTGTTTTTTTTGTGCGGCGCTGGGCCAAACAGCGCCAGGCCGCCACCGGCAAACTATTTCCGATATTCAAATTCGGTGCCGGTCTGGTAGTGGGGTTGCCGCTGCTGACATGGCTGTTCTTCGGCGCCCCAACCCAGATGAGCGTACCGGTTCTCAAAGGTTTTAATTTTCAGGGGGGTATGAGCGTCAGTCCGGAGTTCACGGCGCTGCTGCTGGGCCTGGTGTTGTATACGGCGGCCTTTGTGGCTGAAGTGGTGCGTGCTGGAATTCAGTCCGTCAGCAAAGGGCAAACCGAGGCTGCCATGGCCATCGGACTCAGGCCTGGACAAGTGCTCAATCTGGTTATTCTTCCCCAGGCGCTGCGTGTGATCATCCCGCCACTGACCAGCCAGATGCTCAATCTGACAAAAAACAGTTCGTTGGCAGTGGCCATCGGCTATCCCGATTTCGTGTCCGTGGCAGGCACTACCATCAATCAGACCGGCCAGGCCATTGAAGGCGTCATGCTGATTATGGCGGTTTATCTGGTCTTCAGTTTGTCTACGTCGGCTTTTATGAATTGGTACAACAAAAAAATGAAATTAGTTGAACGCTAGATTCTGCAACGCCACAGAGAATACGGCTGCCGGAGCGAACCATGGAATCGGATTCGCAAACGAGTTTTATGTTTAAAGTGAAGGTATTCTACCGATTTTATTTTCTTATTTAGGATAGTTGATAATGTCGGATGTGCAAACGTTGGATAACGGCAACAAATCCGAGATCAAGCCGCCGGTGGCCAGTGTCGGGGTGGTGGGATGGATTCGGGCCAATCTATTCAACTCCTGGTTTAACTCCGTTTTGACGATTTTGGCCCTGCTCTTGATCTATAAAACTTTCTGGCCGTTTGTCAAATGGGCATTTGTCGATTCCCTCTGGTTCTCATCGGGACAGGAGTGCCAGGCCGGCGAAGGCGCCTGCTGGTCCGTCATAACGTCAAATATCCGCTTTATTCTTTTCGGATTCTACCCTTACGAACAGCACTGGCGGCCCGGACTGGCCATCGCCCTGCTGGTGGGGCTGCTGCTGACGAGCCAATACCGCCGCTTCTGGAAAAAATCGCTGGCCTACTCCTGGATCGCGGGATTGATTGTCATCGGCATTTTGCTTAAAGGGGGGATTTTCGGGCTGCAATCCATCGAGAGCACTCAGTGGGGCGGCTTGCCGCTGACATTGCTGCTATCGGTTTTCGGCCTGACCGCAGCCTATCCGCTTGGTATTGTTCTGGCCCTCGGACGGCAATCTAAATTGCCCGCCATTAAAACCATATGCGTGCTCTATATCGAGTTGATCCGCGGTGTACCGCTGATCAGTTTGCTCTTTATGTCATCGGTGGTCTTTCCGCTTTTTCTGCCCGAGGGAGTAACCATCAACAGTATACTGCGGGCACAGGTCGCTATCATTCTTTTCACAGCGGCCTATATCGCTGAGGTGGTCAGAGGCGGGTTGCAGGGAATGAGCAAGGGGCAATACGAAGCCGCCGATTCACTGGGGCTCAATTACTACCAGACCATGCGTCTGATCATTTTGCCCCAGGCCCTGAAGATTGTCATCCCACCTTCGGTGAGCATCTTGATTTCGGCATTCAAGGATACCTCGCTGGTGGTCATCATTGCTTTGTACGATCTGTTGAAAACGACCCAGAGCACGCTGCAGGACCCGCGATGGATGGGGTTTTCGGCCGAAGCCTATATCTTTGTCGCCATTATCTATTTTGTCTGCTGTTTTTACCTGAGCAACTTCAGTAGAAAGATAGAGAGAGAATTGGATACGGGTTATTAAAATAGTTTAAAGTTTTAAGTTTAAAGTGCACAGTTGAGGAATTCTATCTATATATTATTCCTTTGAAGTAGAAGCCATTATCAATAGGCAGAATCCCACCACTTTAAACTTTAAACTTTAAACTTTAAACTTAAAATACGGAAAATACAATGACTGCCACGAACGCATCTATCCGGCAAAATGAGAATATCATCGAAATCAAGAGCATGCACAAATGGTACGGAGAGTTTCATGTGCTTCAGGATATCAACCTGGATGTGAAGCGGCAGGAACGTATCGTGATTTGCGGTCCGTCGGGATCCGGAAAGTCCACGCTGATTCGCTGCATCAATCGCTTGGAGGAGCACCAGCGCGGCAAGATCATCGTCGATGGAACGGAACTGACCAATGATTTAAAGAATATTGAGAAGATTCGCACCGAAGTCGGGATGGTGTTCCAGCATTTCAATCTCTTCCCACATTTATCCATCCTTGAGAACCTGACGTTAGGCCCGATCTGGGTCCGCAAGACACCCAAGAAAGAGGCTGAACAGACCGCCATGCATTACCTTGAAAAGGTGCGGATCGCCGAGCAGGCACTCAAATATCCGGGACAGTTGTCCGGCGGCCAGCAGCAGCGCGTGGCCATCGCGCGCAGCCTGTGCATGGCGCCCAAGGTCATGTTGTTCGATGAACCCACATCCGCCCTTGACCCGGAGATGATAAAGGAGGTGTTGGATGTCATGATCGAACTGGCCCAGGAGGGGATGACAATGCTCGTGGTCACCCATGAAATGGGATTTGCCAAGAGCGTCGCCCACCGTGTTTTGTTTATGGATGAGGGACAGATCGTGGAGCAGAACTCTCCCGATAAGTTCTTTGATCATCCTCAGAACGAGCGTACGAAGCTGTTCCTGAGCCAAATACTCCATTGACCTGAAATCCCCGGAGGACTCCAGATCCAGCGTTGCCGGGGATTCGCAGTAGTGTTACTACGGCTTCATCCCCGGTCGCCTTGACTCTGGAGCCCTCCGGGGATTTCAGGTCAATGGAGAGCTTCCGATTTATGCTCGAAGTAACAATGCCGCAGCTTCAGCTGAAGTGCAGCAGATCTGAAGAACTCCAATTTTATCGTTTGTAGAATATAATTATGATAATTCAGGAAATTTATATTGATCTATATAAAACTATTGCTAACTGCTTTTTTCTGGGGTGGGACGTTTATCGCCGGTCGGCTTCTGGCTTCGGGGGTCGATCCGCGGGCAGCGGCGTTTGTTCGGTTTGGGATCGCCTCTCTTTTCCTGCTTGCCGTCACGATTCGAGTGGAGGGACGGCTGACGCGGCTGCGAAAGAATCAGGTTGTCCCAGTCGTGCTGCTTGGACTGACAGGCGTTTTCGCCTATAACATCCTTTTTTTTACTGGACTGAAATACATACATGCCGGTCGCGCAGCATTGATCATTGCGACCAATCCGGTCCTGATCAGCCTCCTGTCGGCGCTCTTGTTCAAGGAGTCATTGAACTGGATCAAAGGTATCGGTATCTGTCTGTCCGTCATCGGTGCAATGGTAGTGATTTCACACGGAAATCTGACAAATATCGCCGGATACCAATTCGGGATCGGTGAATTGATGATCATCGGGTGTGTGTTGTGCTGGGTCGCATATTCCCTGATCGGCAAGATCGTCATGCGCAGTATTTCCCCTCTCGTTTCGGTTACCTATTCCGCCATTGTCGGCACCATTTTGCTGACCATTCCGGCGTTGAACAGCGGACTGATCGAAGATATTCCAAAATACGGCGCAATCGAGTGGATCAGCCTGTTCTATCTGGGTTTTTTTGGAACGGTATTGGGATTTTTATGGTACTACCAGGGCATCGAGCAGTTAGGCCCGATGAGGGCCAGCGTGTTCATCAATTTCGTGCCCATCAGCGCCATTTTGCTTTCGGTTGCGATACTTGACGAAACCATCACCTTGTCGTTGCTGATCGGAGCCGCTTTGGTTATCTCCGGGGTGTATTGCACCAATGCGTCGAACTGGATCGAGGGCTTTTTACGGAAAATGCGCAGTTAGCAAGAATGTTGGAATTTAAGCTGTCAATTAGAAGATTCAGGTTATCGTTTAAATTCAATGTCATTAACTCAATTTGACATTGCGCAGAAGGCATAGAGGCAATGCCTGAATTTGAAATTACTTTCAGCATCTTCATCATTTTATTCTTCGGCGGCTTTTGTGCCGGATTTGTCGATTCCATTGCCGGTGGCGGGGGCCTGGTATCGCTGCCGGTGTTGCTGTCTGTCGGTCTGCCGCCGCAGCTTGCTTTGGGAACCAATAAATTACAGGGAAGTTTCGGCACGTTCTCGGCTTCTTACAATTACATCCGCAAAGGCAAAGCCGACCTCAAGTCATCCGCTGCCGGGATGGTGTTTACTTTCATCGGCGCCGCATCAGGGGCATGGGCCATCCAGTGCCTGGATCCGGCTTTTATCAGGCACCTTATTCCGATCCTGTTAATGGCGGTATTCATCTATATGCTCGTATCGAAAGAACTTGGCGTAGACAAACGTCGAGCTGTCATGAATCGCCAATTGTTTTTCTTTATTTTCGGAATCGGTCTGGGATTTTACGATGGGTTTTTCGGCCCGGGAACCGGATCGTTCTGGACCGTGGCCCTCATGGTTTTGCTTGGGCTTGACATGACCGAGGCGGCGGGGGCGACGCGTATCATGAATTTCATCAGCAATATGGTTGCGTTGCTGGTGTTTGTGATCGGGCACAATGTCTTATATTCCGCCGGGATTTGCATGGCCGGAGGGCAAATCATCGGAGCCAGAATCGGATCCGGTCTGGCGATAAAAAATGGTGCGCGTTTCATTCGACCGATTTTTTTAGCCGTTGTTTTTTTAACCATTGTACGGGTAAGCTACATTTACTATTTCAAAGCTTAGTGTCCACTCCTAAACGGCATTCCCGAATGGGAACCGGGATCTGCGACTTGCGGCCCAGATCGGCGTTCTCACATTTTTGGAGTCCTCGACGTAGCGCTGCTAGGTCTGCGGGTCCAAAAATGCTGCGGCCTTTTTGCCCCGTCTGCCGTTTAGCGGGGGATCTGGACCACAATCTACCATTTATGAATGGACACTTGAGTGGTTTTACGTTTAAGGAGCTAAGTTTTATGTTGTGGATCCGGGCCGATTTTTAATGGCACTGGCTTCCTATCAGAGGTGCTGTGCGTCATTGTGGGAGCGGCGTCTCGCCGCAACTTCTACGATATTATCATCTGGGGAAGGTTATGAGACTAAAGATATTTACAACGGGCGGGACCATCGACAAAATCTATTTCGACAAGAAGAGTCAGTATGAGGTGGGCGACCCACAGGCTGGAGGGGTTCTGGATCGGGCCAATGTCACCTTCGACTATCACGTCGAGTCCATTATGAAGCAGGACAGCCTCGATATGACCGACGCAGATCGTCAATTGGTGCGCCAGGCGGTCGAAGCGGCCCCGGAGGATCGAATCGTTATCACTCACGGCACCGATACAATGATCGCCACCGCAAAGGTGCTGGATGGGATTGCGGGCAAAACAATTGTTCTGACAGGGTCAATGTACCCCGCACAATTTCGAGACAGCGACGCCGTATTCAACCTGGGATGTGCCGTTATCGCCGCACAAACATTGCCCCATGGGGTTTACATTGCCATGAATGGCCAAATTTTTGATCCTCGTACATCGATCAAAAATGTCGACGAAAATCGATTCGAAGCGATTGACGAGTGAGTTCCGGAGAGAAAAACGATGTCAGGGCTATTCGAAAGGCCACGCCATCGGATGTTCCGTTGCTGGCCGGGTTAATCCGTCGTGCTTATCGGGATGTGGCCAGACGTTTCGGGCTGACCGCTGAAAACTGCCCCAAACATCCCTCCAATTGCACCGCAGAGTGGATCCGGCAGGATCTTGAGCGCCATGTCAGCTATTTTATTTGCGACGTCGGTGACACGCCGGTTGGCTGTGCGGCATTGGAGATGACTCAGGAGGGAATGTGCTATCTCGAACGCCTGTGCGTCTTGCCGGAACAAAGGCGGCAGGGACACGGGCGGGCGTTGGCGGAGCATGTCGTGGCGCAGGCCGGAGCTCGCGGTGCAGACCGGGTCGGCATCGGCATTATCGCCGAGCAGACCGAACTCAAACAATGGTATCTGAATATCGGTTTTATCGAGGGTGATTCCAGGACGTTTGCGCATCTACCGTTTCGCGTCACGTTCCTAACATATAGACTTTAAGATAGTCGGCGCTGAAAAAGCACCTAAGCAATAATAATTATTAGAAAAAATGTTAAAAATGTGATATGGAATTTGCAAGATTTTGACGTTAACCCTCTACTTTTCTTGCAAATTTTATCACATGAAACCACGCAAATCAGCA